>CAIKAW010000080.1 GCA_903825575.1 uncultured bacterium
CACAGCACTTGCCGACGACGCCGTGGGTGCAAGTGGCAAGCCTGATACAGCGGCATTAGCTGGAGCGCCCGTCAACAAAGCGGCAACCACCGCCACTCCGGCAGCAATCGACACGTGGCCAGACAACTTGCGCATGGAACCCCCAGCTAAACAGACCAGACAGCCCTGCAAGGACGACGATGGCCGACCCGCGAGCTCACCCCTCAGGGTAGGGACCAAAGTCCCGGACAGCAACCCAATCCGTTCGGCTCCGAACTATTCCTAGGGTCGACTAGGCCGGATGGGTCCAAAAGCCAATTAGGCTGGGTACGTGCCTGCAAAAGGATCGACTGCAGCCGGGAAGGCACCAACCCCCGGCAAAGCCACTGCGCGCACGGTGAAGCCACTCAAAGCGGCGCTCGCGTTGGAACTTCAGCGTCGCCACCCGCCTGTGGAGTGCGACCCGTTTACCTGCCCGTGTGACGACGGCACCTGCGCGCTAAGCCGATACACGCGGGCCTTCGGCGGCGGCAAGGGCGAAACTCTGGCCTTGGAACGCAGCGAGAACGCGATGGCCGAGCGCTTCCGCGAGTTGGCCGTCGATCTGCCCGCCATGGCCGCGGTAGGGAACCTGTACCGCGCCGTAGGAACGGTACGAAACCACATCGAACGTTCCGTGCTCACCCCAAACGATTTAACTTGGACTGGCTGGGAAGTCTTGTGGGTGGTTTGGATCTGGGGCGAGATTGAAGCACGCCACGTCGCAACGGAGTCCGGTATCAGCAAGGCAACTCTCACCGGCGTCGTCGACACGTTGGAAACTCGCGGCTTACTTGCTCGACGTCAGGACAACGCAGATCGCCGGCGGGTACTTGTCCGAATGACCCCGGCCGGAACGCGGCTTATGACCAAACTCTTCCCAGCAATCAACGCCGTCGAATCCGAACTGGCGGCTGGACTTGAGCCTGATGAAGTTCTCAAACTCGCTCACCTGTTGCGGAAGTTGTCGATTCGAGTTGAAGAGGTAGACGGCATCGGCGCTCAGGTCTCACCAACAAAGGAACGTCCGATCGGCCGACGCCCAAAGACCTAAGTGTCCCTGATCTGCCCGCGTCCGGTGTTCAGTCAGCGTCCGGACGGCGGTTACGTTTCACCTGTGCGCGGACCTTCTTTTCCTTGAGCCTGCGCTCAACCGCGGCCTTCGACACCTTCGTTGGTCGACGTTTACGCGGCTCGGGTGCCAATGCCGCCGTCAGAATCTCATGTAGGCGAGCCGCTGCCGCTTCGCGATTGCGAAGTTGTGACCGATGTTCTTGCGCAACGACCACGATCTCTCCGTCAACGAGCCGATCGGCCAATCGCGCTAGTGCGCGCCCCTTATAGAACGGACTTAGCGACGGCGACGTTGCGACGTTAAAACGAACTTCGGCCCGTGAGTCGGTTGTATTCACAGACTGGCCCCCAGGACCAGATGACTTCGAGAACCGCCAGCGGAGTTCGCCCTCGGGGATGACAACCGAGCGGATGCGTATTGGACCGAGCATGTCCCGATCATGCCGCAGCCGGTCCAGGCTTTCCGAAACTGTCGGGGAAAGATCTGGCAGGTCTGTGAGGCTCGGGAACCTGGCAAGCCTAGGCGCGAAATCGGAGAAGATCCGCTATTAAATCCGCATCTGCGGTCTCCCACGCGCCCCATGGCCTCATCTACGGTTACACTTTACCCATGCCCGACTACCGAATCAAGGACGCTGCGGCGCTGCTCGGAGTCAGCGACGACACCTTGCGTCGCTGGATCGAGGCTGGGCGGATCCAAGTGAGCACCGACGCTGCAGGCCGTCAGACCGTCGCTGGCGTGGAGTTGGCTCGATTAGCACAGGAAGTTGCCCAGAGCCCCGGAGCTGGCGCCGGGACGCACTCATACTCCGCCCGCAACCGCTTCACCGGTCTGGTCACCAGAGTCGTCCGTGACACGGTCATGGCTCAGGTCGAGATCCAAGCCGGTCCGTACCGCGTCGTTTCGCTGATCAGCCGGGAGGCAGCCGACGAACTGGGCCTAGAACCAGGCGTGCTGGCAGTCGCCTCAGTCAAAGCGACGAACGTAAGCATCGAGTTGGAATCGAAATGACGATCAGAAGACGCACGATCAGCATTGGCGCGGCCATGGCCCTCTCGGCCGTGGGCCTGGCGGCCGTGGGCCTCGCGGGGTGCGCCACTTCGAACCAGTCACCCAGCCAGTCACCCAGCCAGTCGCCGACCCAGTCGTTGAGCCCGACCGCGGCCAAGCCGGCTGCCTTGTCCGGCACCATCACCGTCTTCGCTGCGTCGTCATTGAAGGAAACGTTCACCAAACTTGGTGCAGCCTTTGAAGCCGCGAACCCGGGCACAAAGATCCTCTTCAGTTTTGCCGCAAGCTCGGGCCTCGCTACCCAGATCACGTCGGGTGCGCCTGCCGATGTGTTCGCAGCCGCAAGCACTACGACGATGACGACCGTCGTTTCGGCCGGGCTCGCTTCTAGCCCGGTGACCTTCGCCAAGAACACGATGGAAATTGCTGTACCGCCCACGAACCCGGCTGGCATTGCAGCGCTGGCCGATCTGTCCCAGTCCGGAGTCAAGGTTGCGCTCTGTCAAGTTGCCGTGCCCTGCGGCAGCACTGCTGCAAAGGTGTTCAAGGCCGCCAAACTTACGGTCAGTGCGGTGACTCTTGAACCTGATGTTAAGTCGGTGCTCGGGAAGGTTGAACTCGGCGAAGTGGACGCGGGGGTCGTTTACGTCACCGACGTACTCGCAGCCGGCAGCAAGGTGCTCGGGATCACCATTCCCAGCTCCGTGAACGCGACGACGGCCTACCCAATCGCGGCACTTAGCGGCAGCACGAACCCGGCCTTGGCTCAAGCATTCTTGGCGTACGTCACGTCAGCGGACGGACAGGCAGTGCTGACTGCTGCCGGATTCGCCGGGCCTTAGTGAGTCCGCCCAGAGGCACTCGTCGCATCCGCGCAAATCGGATTCCGCGTCCGCTTCTAGTACCGGCAGTCCTCGGGGTGGCGCTGCTGATCTTGCCACTGGCCGGCTTGCTTATCCGCACGCCTTGGAGTCACCTCGGGGCTGAGTTGCGAAGTGCAGCAGCGGTTCAGGCGCTGTGGCTCTCGCTATGGACGGCCACTTGCGCGACCGCGATATCGGTGATCATCGGGGTGCCGTTGGCGTGGATCCTTGCGCGGCGTGAGTTCGCCGGTCGACGCTTGCTGCGAGCATTGGTGATTCTCCCGCTGGTGTTGCCGCCAGTTGTCGGTGGTGTTGCGCTCTTGCTCGCGTTTGGGCGCAACGGCGTGCTCGGCCACTGGCTCTATAACTCGTTCGGCTTTAGCCTGCCGTTCACACCCGCAGCTGTGATCTTGGCGCAGACGTTCGTTGCTATGCCGTTCTTGATCGTCGCAGTCGAAGGCGCGCTGCGCAGCAGCACCGGTGAGCTCGAATCGGCCGCAGAAACCCTCGGCGCGCAGCCTTGGCAGGTGTTTCTGCGAGTCAGCCTGCCGCTTATCGCGCCGTCGCTGGCAGCCGGTGCTGTGCTGTGCTGGGCCCGGGCGTTAGGAGAGTTTGGTGCGACGATCACTTTCGCCGGCAGCTTCCCGGGGCGTACCCAAACAATGCCGATCGCGGTCTACTACGCGCTCGAGAATGATCCAGCCGCAGCCATCGCACTAAGTCTGGTGCTGCTCGTTGTTTCGCTATGTGTGCTCGTTGGGTTACGTGATAGTTGGTTCCCGGTGGGATCTGGGCTGCAGGATCGCGGAGTTCGCACATGACTCGCCGCCACAATGCAGACACTTCGACCGCCCATTCAGATCAGCCGAGCACACTGTCGTTCAGCGGGTCAATCACACGGTCCAACTTCGAACTGACGCTCGACTTCGAGGTGGCCCCCGGTGAAGTGCTGGCGATTCTTGGACCCAATGGCGCTGGTAAATCGACTGTGCTCCAAGCGCTAGCCGGGCTGCTTCCGCTTAGTTCAGGAAGCATCAAGGTAGGCGCCCGAAACCTTGATGACGTAACCAGCTCAGTGTTCGTGGCCGCAGCGGAAAGACCGGTGGGATACGTCTTTCAGAACTACCGACTATTCCCACATCTAGATGTGGCCGACAATGTCTCGTTTGCCGCGCGAGCACAACGGCTATCACGAGCAGCCGCGCGCGAACGGGCGGGCGAATGGCTGACGAGACTCGACCTGACAGACCTTGCCAAAACACGACCCGCGAATCTTTCCGGCGGACAGCAACAACGCGTTGCCCTTGCCCGAGCGCTCGCCCGCGAGCCGGCTTACCTGTTACTTGATGAGCCGTTTGCGGCCCTCGACGCTCAGACCAGAGTTGTTGTCCACTCTGAAATCCGTCAGCACCTTTCGGGCTTTGCTGGCCCAGTGGTGCTCGTTACGCACGATCCGCTAGAAGCGTTGCTCTTGGCCGATCGAATCCTGATCATCGAGGCCGGTCGACAAGTACAACTGGGCACACCGGGCGAAGTCACGACGCGACCTGCTACCAACTATGTAGCTCGTCTGGTCGGCCTGAATCTGTACGCGGGTTCGTGCACCGGCGAAACCGTGGACCTTTCTCGCGGCGGTGTTTTGCAGGCACCACCAGGCGCACCGCAGGGAGACGTCCTAGTTGCCTTGCGCCCCAGTGCAATAACGGTTTCCCAGACCCGCCTTACAACGTCAAGTGCTCGGAACGAATGGGCGGCCACAGTCAAGGGAATCAGTTTGCTTTCGGACCGCGTGCGCCTAGAACTCGATGGGGCACCAAGTGCGCTTGCCGACGTAACTCCCGCAGCAGTGGCTGCCCTCGGACTCCAAGTTGGGAGCGACGTATGGGCGAGCGTTAAAGCAACCGAACTAGAGATCTACGCTCAGCCGACGCCAGCAGCCTAGGCACCAACCCACCTGACCTTCTGGTCTTACACGTTGCGCCGATACTGGCCGCCCACTTCGAAGAAGGCATCGGTGATCTGTCCAAGACTGCAGCATGTGACGGCTTCAAGTAGCGCCGCAAAGACGTTGCCGCCCGCTGTCGCTGTGGCCTTGAGGTGCGCCAACGCTTCAGGTGCCTCGTCAGCGTGGCGCCGCTGGAAGTCCTCGACCCGAGCCAATTGCGACTGCTTCTCGGATTCCGTTCCTCGGGCCAACTCAACGGTCGCTAGTGTCCGGTCTCCCGCCGGTGCTAAGAACGTGTTCACACCAATGATCGGCAGTGAGCCGTCATGCTTGCGGTGCTCGTAGACCATGGACTCATCTTGGATGCGGCCGCGCTGATAGCCGGTTTCCATCGCGCCCAACACACCGCCTCGATCCGCTATCCGTTCAAACTCTTCAAGGACTGCTTGTTCGACCAGGTCGGTTAGTTCCTCGATGATGAAAGACCCCTGCAGCGGATTCTCGTTCATCGACAGGCCCCATTCCTGATCAATGATGAGCTGGATCGCCAAGGCTCGCCGTACTGATTCGGCAGAGGGAGTGGTGATGGCCTCGTCAAATGCATTGGTGTGCAAGCTATTCGCGTTGTCATTCAAGGCACACAAAGCCTGCAGCGTGGTGCGAATATCGTTGAAGTCCATTTCCTGCGCGTGCAGGGAACGACCGGATGTCTGAATGTGGTACTTCAATTTCTGCGATCGTTCGTCGGCGCCGTACTTATCACGCATCGCAACGGCCCAGATGCGCCTGGCCACTCGACCGATGACCGAGTACTCGGCGTCCATCCCGTTTGAGAAGAAGAATGAAAGGTTCGGCGCGAAATCATCAATCTTCATGCCACGCGCTAGGTAGGCCTCGACATACGTGAAGCCGTTGGCCAGCGTGAACGCGAGTTGCGAGATCGGGTTGGCCCCGGCCTCGGCAATGTGGTAGCCGCTAATCGAGACTGAGTAGAAATTGCGCACCGAGTTGTCGATGAACCATTCCTGGATGTCCGCCATACAGCGAAGCGCAAATTCGGTTGAGAAGATGCAGGTA
>CAIKAW010000081.1 GCA_903825575.1 uncultured bacterium
CTGCGGGTTGAACTTCAACGTCCAGCCCGGGATGGTCTTGGCCGCGTTGGCCTGATTGATGGCCAAGTCGACCGCGTGCTCCATGCCGAGGCCCAAAGCTGACAGGCCGCCGGTGATTGGCGCGATTAGGCCGATGGTGGCAGTCGCATTTCCGCCGCCGCTTGGCGTCGGACTGCTCTTGCTGCCACATGCAGACAGTGCAATCGCGCCGATGACTAGCGGGATTGCCAACTTCACTACGGAGTGATTCCGCACCAAGTTCTCCTTCGTCGCAGGGGTGCCGCCGAAACGGCGCGGGGAAGACCCCGCTGGGTTGCTCGAGCACGGTATCCGTACTAAGCGAAGTCGGCAGAAGATATTGAAAAGAATGCGCAATCGTTACGAAAACGATCAACTGACGGTGGAATTCGAGGCCTTTGGTCCCTTGTACAGGAATAAGACTGACGACCAAGTTCAGGCTCAGAAAGCCTTGGTGAGCTTGGTTGCCCAGGCGCCGCTGACGACGCCGTAAACGGTGAGAACCTTGTTGGTTGTGTCACCGTTCGCGTCGAACGCAACTGCACCGGTTGCACCAGTGAAGCTAACGCTGGCCATGGCGGCGATGACTGCCTGACGCACCGAGTCGTCCACGGCCGTCTTACCGGCAAGGGCAACCTTGGCGGCGTTGATGATCGCGTTGGCTGCGTCGTACGCGTAGGCGCCGTAAGCGCTGTAGGCGTCTGGGTAGTTGGCTGCCTTGTAGGCCGCGACGAACGCCTGGGCGCTTGTCGAGGTGGCCGTGTCAGCACCAACCGAAGTGGCGAAGTCACCCTCAGCGCCGGCACCGGCGAGCTGAATGAACTTCGGGTCGAAGATGCCGTCGCCGCCCATGAGCGGAACAGCTAGGCCCTTGGCGTGCATCTGCGAGGACAGCGGGCCGGCCTGCGGGTACTCACCGCCGTAGTAGATGGCCTGTGGGTTGAGCGCCTTGGCCTTGGTGATGACCGCCGAGAAGTCGGTGTCGGTGTCGGTGATTGTGTCGTGTCCGAGCAGCGTGCCGCCCTTGGCCTTGAACTCAGTTGTGAACGTTCCGACCAGGCCAGCACCGTAGGTCTTCTGGTCATCGATCGTGACGACCTTGGTGATGCCCTGAGAGATCAGGTAGTCGGCTGCGAACGGGCCCTGAATTGCGTCGGTGGCGCAGACGCGGAAGTAGTTCTTGTGCGGGCGAGCCGGGGCGGTCAACCAGTCGGTGCCCAACGAAAGTGTCGGGTTGGTGTTGGCTGGCGAAACCATTGTGAGGTTGGCCTGCTCAAGTACCGGGACCACAGTCAGGGCAACCGACGAGTTGAGCGTTCCGACGACGCCGATGGTGGTGGTGTCACTGGCCAGCGTCGATGCAGCCTGCTGGCCAACGGTCGGGTCGGCCGTGTCGTCCTGCGGGCTGAACTTCAAAGTCCAGCCTGGGATCGTATTCGCGGCGTTGGCCTCGTTGATGGCCAAATCGACCGAGTGCTCCATGCCGAGGCCCACTGCTGAGAGGCTGCCGGTAATTGGCGCGATCAGGCCGATGGTGGCAGTCGCGTTTCCGCCGCCGCTTGGCGTCGGACTGCTCTTGCTGCCACAGGCAGACAGGGCAATGGCGCCGATGACTAGCGGGATTGCCAACTTCACTACGGAGTGATTCCGCACCGATTCTCGCCTTCGTGGAAGGGGTGCCGCCGAAACGGTGCGGGGTAGCCCGCGCGTAGATGTTACTGACCGCACTGGGTACCGGAGAAAGTGGCGGTCGGTTTTGACCAACGAGTGACTGAATCTAATGATTTAGGCCACTTCTACGGGGATGAGCCCGATCCACCGCTTGGTGGACCGGGCTCCCGGGTGCGCCGCCAGGGACTTGAACCCCGAACCCGCGGATTAAGAGTCCGCTGCTCTGCCAATTGAGCTAGCGGCGCGTGCGGCCGAGAATAGCAGCCAACCATCGACGCACAGGTGGGGTATCCGCCCACCCATTTGGACCGCCCGGCAGGATTTTGGACCGGTTGTCAGCGCATTGAGTCCAACACGACGTCGATGTCCGCTCTTTGCGTCTGCGGATTGACGATCGCTAGTCGGGTTGCCGGAGCCCCTTCGTGCAAGGTCGGGGCGACGAAAGCGGTGCCGCTGGCCAGTAGGTCGGCCGACCAGTCTTGGTAGTCGGGCAAATCCCAACCGACCCTTCTGAGCACCACGACTGACAACTGAGGTTCTCGCACGAGCTCGAGTTCAGGCCGAATTCGGATTTCGGCGGCGGCGTAGGCGGCCACCGCCAAGGTGTGCTCAACGGCCGCCGTGTACCGATCTGTGCCGTGCGTAGCAAGACTGAACCAGAACGGAAGGCCGCGAGCGCGCCGCGAAAGGTGCACGGCATAGTCAGCCGGATTCCACTCGTCGGACTCTGTGAGGACATCTAGGTACCCGGCGCGTTGAGTCAGGGCGGCACGGGCAAATTCTGGGTGGCGGTACAGGAGCGCGCAGGCGTCATACGGTGCGAACAGCCATTTGTGCGGATCGACGATGAACGAGTCGCACCGGTCCAGTCCGGCGAAACGCCAACTAACGCTTGGAGCGGCCAGGGCAGCGCCGCCGTACGCGCCATCTACGTGGACCCAGATTTGCCGCGGCTCGGCGACATCGACTATTGCCGTTAGATCGTCGACGATGCCGTAGTTGGTGGTGCCACCAGCTGCCACGATCGCGAAGACTTCGTCCGCCGAATCAACTTGATCTAGCGCCGCAGCCACCTGCGCGCCCGTAAGCACACCCGGTATCGCTGAGTGGGCAACGTCGACCGTGACGGTATCGACATCCATCACGTCGCCGACCTGTCTGACCGAAGAGTGGCTTTCGCTGCTCGTCAAGAGGATCCAACGCCGGGGCATCGCGAGCCCCGCCGCCTTACGGCGATTGCGTGCAAGTTCGCGCGCAGTCACTAGGGCTGCCAACGTCCCTTGCGTGCCGCCGGGAGTGAAGACGCCCCCTGCACCTGCCGGATATCCGATGAGGTCGGCAATCCAGCGCAGCGCTTGGTTTTCGGCGTATACCGCTCCCGAACCGATCAACCAAGAGCCACCAAAGATGCTCGACGCCCCAACCACTAGGTCGAACATTGATGCGGCCTCGGTCGGCGCGTTCGGGATAAAGGCGAGCGAGCGCGGATGGTCGGTGGACAGATTTGCCCGGGCTAGCACGTTTGCGAAGACGTCTAGTGCGGCGGTACCACCAAGACCCTCGGGGGTGATGGTGTGGCCGGCTTCGGCCATCAATTCGGCTGGGGAGTAAGTGCGATCGAGCGGCGGCGGATCCATGCGCATGCGGAATGACACGAACTCGACGATCTGCTTGAAGAGCGCCTCAGAGTCCTCATCCCAACCATGCATACCTGTCACGTTATCGGTTCAGGTCTAGCGGCCGGAATCGGCGAAGTCGCAAGCTATTGGTGACCACGAAGATTGAGCTGAACGCCATGGCTCCACCGGCGATCATCGGGTTTAGCAGCCCGGCGGCCGCAAGCGGGATGGCAGCAATGTTGTAGGCGAACGCCCAGAAAAGGTTGCCCTTGATGGTGCGCAAGGTGGCGCGCGACAATCGAATTGCGTCGACTACTGCCGTCAGATCCGAGCGCACCAGCGTGATGTCGGAGGCCTCGATCGCGACATCGGTGCCGCTGCCCATCGCAAGTCCGAGGTTGGCCGTGGCAAGAGCGATCGCGTCGTTCACGCCGTCACCCACCATTGCGACGGTTGCGCCTTCACGTTGTAGTTCGGCGATGGCAGCGGCCTTGCCTTCGGGCCGAACATCGGCACGCACGTCGTCGGCCGCAATCCCCACCTCGGCGGCGATAGCACGCGCAACTTGCGGGTGATCGCCAGTGAGCAGAATCGGTCGCAGCCCAAGTTTGCGCAGTTCGACTAGCGCCCGCTTGGACGACGGCCGGACAGTGTCCGAGACGACAAGCAGCCCGCGAATTGCGCCGTCCCAAGCTGCGGCAATCGTGGTGCGACCATGTTCTGTCTCTGCGGTGAATGCGTCGGCCAGTTCGGCGGGTAGCGACAGCGACCAATCGGCGGCCAACCATTCAGGTCGTCCGGCGATCAGCGATCTACCGTCCACCATGCCGCCTACGCCAGCACCGGCATAGGCGTGGAAATCAGTTACGGCAGGAAGGTCGCCGATCGCGGCTGCGGCCGCCGCGATGGCCCGGCCAACCGGGTGCTCGGAAGCAGCCTCCAGCGCCCCAACCAGCCGGAGTAGCTCCTCGGAACTGACGTCGGATGCTGGGCGAACCCCGTGCAGGGTCAAATGCCCGGATGTGACGGTGCCGGTCTTGTCGAGCACGACGGTGTCAACGCGACGAGTGGACTCGAGCACTTGTGGTCCGCGAATCAAGATGCCCAACTGCGCGCCACGGCCAGTGCCGACCAATAGAGCAGTAGGAGTGGCAAGCCCCAATGCACAAGGACAAGCGATCACGAGTACTGAAACTGCTGCGGTGACTGCGTGCACGATGGCAGCCCCGGACAGCAGCCAACCCAAGAACGTCAAGACCGTGAGGACAAGCACCACCGGGACGAAGACTCCGGCGATTCGATCTGCCAAGCGTTGTACTTCGGCCTTGCCGCTTTGGGCTTCGGTGACCATTCGACCGAATCGGGCAAGTTGCGTATCGGTGCCGACCCTGGTGGCACGCACACGCAGCGCCCCGGTTGCATTGATCATCCCGCCGGTGACGCCGTCGCCTGGGCCCACGTCGACTGGTACTGATTCCCCTGTGATCAGGCTGGTGTCGATCGCGCTTGTCCCCGACTCAATCTCGCCGTCGGTCGCGATCTTCTCGCCAGGCCGGACGACAAACGTCTCACCGACGCGGAGGTCGCCAATCGGCACGATCACTTCGACGCCGTCGCGCAGTACGGCTACGTCCTTAGCCCCCAGTTCGAGCAACGCTCGCAGCGCAGCACCGGAGCGTCGCTTTGCTCGGGCTTCGGCGTACCTTCCGCCCAGCAGGAACACAGTTACCGTCGATGCGACTTCTAGGTAGACGTTCATTCCGCCGGAGAGCAGCGAGTACCAACTCCAGGAGTAGGCGGCGATGATCCCGATCGAGACGAGGGTGTCCATCGATGCACTTGCATGTTGCGCTCCGCGCCAAGCAGCTCGATGGAAAGGCAAGGCCCCCCACCCGACCACGGGCGTGGCCAGAGTCAGCGCAAACCACATCCAGCCTGAGAACTGCAGAGCAGAGATCATCGAGACAAGCAACACCGGCACCGCGAGTGCAGCCGAGACAATCAGTCGACGGCGCAGCACTCCGGATTCGTCGGCAACTGCAGCGTCTGGCACCGGTACCTTTGCTGTGTACCCGGTTGCGACGACGACGTCGACTAGGTCACTCGGCGTCAGGGTTTGGGGGAAGTTGACCCGCGCTTTCTCGGTCGCGTAGTTGACAGTTGCGGTGACGCCGTCGAGTTTGTTGAGTTTGCGTTCAATGCGTGACGCGCAGGAAGCGCACGTCATCCCGCCGATGTCTAACTCGATGGTGTCGGTCATGTCACTAGTTCGCGGCTAGTTCGTAGCCGGCTTCGTCGAGGGCTGCGGCGATCGCGGAGTCGGCCAGTGCCGAATCGCTGGTTACGTGCACGGTAGAGACGCCATCGGCAACCAGATCGACCGAGACGGCCGTCACGCCAGGCACAGCCGTGAATTCCTTGGTGACTGCTGACACGCAGTGCTGGCAGGTCATTCCGGATACCCTCAGATCGATCGTCGACATCATTACTCCATTTCGGGTTCGGTTCAGCTTCGGACAAGACGAGCGATTGCTGCTGACGCTTCGGCAAGTTTTGCTGCGGCCTCCTCGCCGCCGGCTTCGATCGCGTGGGTGACACAGTGGGAAAGGTGTTCGTCTAATAGGGATAGTGCGAAAGACTCCAAGGCCCGAGTGGTGGCCGACACCTGCGTCAGTACGTCAATGCAGTAGGTCTCGGACTCGACCATTCGGGCTAGGCCGCGAACTTGGCCCTCGATTCGCCGCAACCGGACCAGTTGTCGGTCTTTAGTGTCGGCGTACCCCACCGGATGAGACATTGGACCTCCTGAGGTCGTTTCGAGTATACCCCATGGGGGTATGTTGAGAGTTGGGGGAGCGAGCATGCGAATCGGTATTTTGGGGACTGGGATTGTCGGGCAGACTTTGGGCACACACTGGCTAGGCTTGGGGCACGAAGTTGGGCTTGGTTCGCGCACGTCGGGCAATCCAGAGGGCCAACGCTGGGCAACCGGCGCTTCCGGGCCGGCAACGTGTGGAAGCTTCCAGGACGTCGCAGCCGATGCCGAGCTGATCGTGAATGCGACCCCGGGACAAGTCAGCCTCATCGCGTTGGAGCAGGCGCGGGCACACCTGGGCGGGAAGGTGATTCTTGACGTAGCCAACGCACTTGACTTCAGCAATGGCTTTCCACCGGCACTCGCTGTCGGAACCAACGACAGCCTGGCCGAGCAGATCCAGCGCGCCTTTCCGGACGCCTATGTCGTCAAGTCCTTGAACACCATGCCGGTCGAAATAATGGTTGCGCCGCAAGCGGTCGGCGATGGCGAACATGATGTGTTTGTGTCTGGCGACGATGCGGCCGCCAAGCAGGTCGTCGTCGATCTGCTGCTGACCACTGGTTGGCACAACGACCGAATCACCGACCTCGGGCCGCTGTCCACGGCAAGAGCCGCGGAGCTACTACTACCCCTTTGGCTCAGTGTCATGCAACATTCGGGGTCCAGATTGGTGACATTCAGCGTGGTGAAGGCCTGACTTCGGACTCTCCGGGTAGGGAAGTGGAAGGATCGTCCCGAATCGCCTGCTGCCGACTGGGCTAGGGCGATGAAGCAGAAAGCGCCAGATGAAACTGATCGACCTACTTCCGCACCGGGTGCGTGGGAACTCTCACGCAGCATCGGTCTTCGTGGCCTCGGTGGCCGCGGCACTCCTGTTCGCTGCAGTAGGTCTAGGGTCGGCCATTTCTTCTGGTGGTGCCGACTGGACCAATGGAAGTTCAGCGCTGCTGGTCCTAGCGGCAATCCCGTGCGCCGTGATTGCTCGAGGCATCTCGATAGGACGAATCGATACCCCGCCGGGAATCGATCGGGCTGCCTTTGTTGCGCTACTCCTGTTTGCGATTACCAACTACCAACAGTTGCTCGTGCATCCGAAAGATGCTGATCACCTAACCGCGCAGGCGTGTCTCATGGTCGCGATCGCTGGCTTGGTAATTCGAAACCACCGATTGCAATTCCTGGTATGGGTGACCTACCTAGTCCCGTGGCTTGCAGTGGTGCAAGTTACGCATCCGATCAATTTCCGCATCGGTTCGTGGTTGTCCACCTGGGCAGTGGCCTGCGGACTTTCGGCGGCAGTATCGCTGATCACGGCTACCGAGCGGCACGTCAATCGTGGCCTGATCGGGACTGTGCGGTCGGCGGCGCACACCGATGTGTTGACGGGTCTGGCCAACCGTGCCGGCTTCATCGAACAGGCACCCCAAGTTCTTGCAAGGGCGCAACTTCGCGGCGGGGGTATCTGGTGTGGCTTCGTTGACGTAGACGGGTTCAAGGCCGTCAATGACGAGCTGGGACATGACACCGGTGACCGGGTCCTCGTGGCAGTTGGCCAAGCGATTGAAAGGGTCGCCCGGGATACAGACTTGTTCGCCCGTTGGGGAGGTGATGAGTTCATCGTCCTCGGACCCGGCTCAGCTCCGGACTCACATTCTCTTGAGTCCCGCCTGCATGCGCGGTTGGAACGACTGCCTAGCGAGATTCTGCAACTGTGGCCAGCCACTGTGACCATAGGAGTTGCAGGGGTCGAGGACGCCACCAGTACGGATCTGCAGTCACTGATTGCGGCTGCTGATTCTGCGATGTACCAGCGCCGCCGCGAATCAGGTCGCAGCAAGCGTTAGTTCGCGGTGTAGTCGTCGATCTCAGCCAACAGTCGACGCTTCCCAGCTTCTGAGTCGAACGATGCGTTCACGGCGGCGCGCGCAAGATTTGCGATCCCGTGGTGGTCGAGTGTGAGCAACTCGGAGACAATCTCGTATTCGCGGTTCAGGGTGGTGCCAAACATATGCGGGTCGTCGGAATTGATGGTCACAATTACGCCGGCGTCGACAAAAGCGCGAAGCGGATGTTCGGCCAAACTCGGCACAACCCGAGTCCGGAGATTCGAAGTGGGACAAACTTCGAGCGCAATTCGTTGCTCAGCAAGATGTCTAAGCAACTCCGGATCCTGAGCGGCTGATGTGCCGTGACCGATCCGCTCGGCACCAAGTAGTCGCAGCGAATCCCAGATGGTCTCCGGACCGGTTGTTTCCCCAGCGTGCGGCACCGAGTGCAATCCGGCCGCTCGGGCCGCCGCGAACACGGGCGCAAACTGTGGCCGAGGCACGCCAAGCTCGGGGCCTCCTAATCCGAAACTCACCAGGCCTGCGGGTTGGTGGTCTACGGCTATGGCCAGAGTGCTCTCGGCCCCTTCGACGCCGTCATCGCCGTTGACATCGAAGCACCACCGGAGTGTCAGGTCGAAATCACGTTCGGCGGCAACGCGGGCGTCCTCAATGGCTTCGATGTATCCGCCGGCAGGCATGCCTGCAAGCACGTGTGAATACGGAGTCATCGTAAGTTCGGCGTATCGGACGTTCTGCTCGGCTAGGCCGGCGGCAACTTCGTAGGTCAGCAGCCGAATATCCTCCGGATCTCTAAGGAGACCGACAACGGACAAGTAGACCCTTACGAAGTGGGCGAAGTCCGTAAACGCGAAGTAGTCACGCAGAGCGGCGGGATCCTGCGGGACATTGGTCGTCCCCGCGTAGCGTTGGGCCAATTTGGCGACCGTTTGTGGCGAGGCGGAGCCGACATGGTGGACGTGCAATTCGGCTTTGGGAAGGCCGGCAATGAAGGCGGCCGGGATCGGGTCCTGCATGCCTCGAATCCTGACATGCCTGCCCGGCTCGCTGGCAGTAGCCTTGGCACCTCTCGGGTCGTAGTAGATTGACCTCGGCCGATGACCAGATAGGGAGGTGCGCAATGTTGGATCAAGCTGACGCCAGACTGTGCGCCGTTGCTGCCCGCGTCTTGGTGCGTTGCCGTGAGGTCGATTACTGCCGAACCTCAACCATGACCTGTCGTACTTTCTGATTTTCTGCTCGACTTATTCGCCGTCTCAGCCGTCGACATCGCATTTCGCGTACTCCGGCCTTAGAGGCAAGCCAAACTTCGACCTACCGGAAGGTATTCGCAATGCGCATTGCAAATGACGTTACAGAGTTAGTCGGAAACACCCCACTCGTGCGCCTGAATCGCGTCGTGGGCAATACCGCGGCGACGGTTGTCGCGAAGCTTGAATTCTTCAACCCGGCGCACAGTGTTAAGGACCGCATCGGTGTCGCAATGATCGACGCTGCACAGGCCGCCGGATTGATTGGACCGGACACGGTCGTTGTTGAGCCCACCAGCGGCAACACTGGGATCGCACTTGCCATGGTGTGTGCGGCTCGAGGTATCCCGATTGTGCTTACCATGCCCGAAACGATGAGTGTGGAACGACGGATTCTGCTTCGCGCCTACGGTGCCGAACTGATCTTGACGCCTGGACCTGACGGCATGGGCGGAGCGATCGCCAAGGCCACGGAGTTGGCAGCATCCGATCCCAAGTACTTCATGCCGCAGCAGTTCGCGAACCCGGCGAACCCCGAGATTCACCGCCGCACGACCGCTCAGGAAATCTGGGACGACACCGACGGCACCGTTGACATTGTCATCTCGGGCGTCGGAACCGGTGGAACAATCACTGGTGTAGGACAGGCACTCAAACAGCGCAAGCCTTCGGTGCAAATTATCGCCGTCGAGCCGGCTGCCTCGCCCGTGCTCTCTGGTGGAGCCAAGGGTCCCCACCCGATTCAGGGGATCGGCGCCGGATTCGTGCCCGAGATTCTCGACACCACCGTGTACGACGAAGTCATCACGGTTGCCAATGATGACGCTCTCTCAACTGCGCGGCTAGCGGCCACTCAAGAAGGGTTGCTCGTCGGAATTTCCTCCGGCGCAGCGCTTTGGGCAGCCGCGCAAGTCGCAGCCCGTCCGGAGAACGCGGGCAAGCTCATTCTGGTGATCATTCCGTCATTCGGCGAGCGCTACCTGAGCACTGTGCTCTTCGCTGGGTTGGCCGACTAGATGCACTCGGAATCTGGTGAGCCGCAATCATGCTGAGTCGGTTCAAGCGTGACTTGCGGGCCGTCGTCGAGCGTGACCCGGCGGCTCGGACGCAATGGGAAGTCGCGCTGCTCTACCCCGGCCTGCATGCGCTCTGGGCGCATCGGGCAAGCCACTGGTTATGGGGGAAGGGCGCCCTGTTCCCTGCCAGAGCTCTGTCCCAGACGGCAAGGTGGGCCACCGGTATCGAGATTCATCCGGGCGCGCAGATCGGGGAAGGACTCTTCATCGATCACGGTGCTGCCGTGGTGATCGGCGAGACGGCAGAGATCGGCAACGACGTCACCATCTATCACGGTGTGACGCTCGGAGGCACCAGTCTCGACCCGGGCAAGCGCCACCCGACGATTGGTGATCGCGTCATCATCGGGGCTGGAGCAAAGTTACTTGGCAACCTGAAGGTCGGTGACGACTCGCGGATCGGTGCCAACGCCGTGTTGGTGCGCTCGGTCGCTGAACACTCGATTGTGGTTGGTGTTCCGGGCCAGGTCCTAGCCTCCGGAGCGGATCCTGCATCCAGCGGCCGAGGTAAGTCTGACCCTGATCCGGTCACCCGGGCCCTGCAGTCCCTGCTCGCACGCGTCGACGCCCTTGAGGATTCAGTTTCGGGCACCCATGCGATGTCCGAGCTCTACCTAAACTCATCCGGCGAGTGGCAGGAAGCCGACTTCGTCATCTAGCCACACCTAAAACTTGGGGTGAGTGACGGGGCTTGAACCCGCGACACCCGGGACCACAACCCGGTGCTCTACCAGCTGAGCTACACCCACCAAGCGCCGCGGGGTCGCCGCGGCCGGGCAAGTGTATCTGCTAGCCGCCTGCTTGCTTCGAGTGCCTTTGGGAAGCGGCCCGGGCCACGTCGGTATCCGGTCCAGGGAGCGGGACGAGCACCGTCTCGCGGTAGTAGCGCAGTTCGGCGATGCTGTCCTGAATATCACCCAAGGCTCGGTGATTGCCGGTCTTCTTGGGGCTCGCGAAGAACACCTTCGGGTACCAACGGCGGGTAAGTTCCTTGATGCTCGAGACATCGACAAGGCGGTAGTGCAGGTGCGCGTCGAGTTCGGGCAGGTCTCGGGCGATGAAGCCCCGGTCGACGTAAACGCTAGAGCCGGCCAAGGGAGCCTTACGAGCCTCGGGGACGTGGGATCGGACGTACGCGAGCACCTGCTCCTGGGCGGTTGCCAGATCGACGCCAGCGGCCAGTTCGTCGAGCAGGCCGGATTCGGTGTGCATGGTGCGGACAATCTCGGGCATGGTTTCAAGCGCCGCTGCCGGTGGTTTGATGACGATGTCGATGCCAGCGTCGAGTTCCACTAGGTCAGCATCGGTGACGATGACAGCGATCTCGATCAGGGCATCGTGGCCGAGTTCAAGGCCAGTCATTTCGCAGTCAACCCAGACCAGTCGATCGTTGTTCCGCAGCGTCATGCCGTCAGCCTAGGCGGGACACCTGGTGGGGAGGGTGCTGGGGCGATCACGGGTGGTCGGCAAGAAGGCGAGCTAAGTCAGATCCGGTGATAATCCCGACGAGTTTGTCGTCTGGGTCCAGTACAGGAAGCGCGTCGGTCGCGACCCGGAGCATGACGCGGGCTGCTTCTCCGGCCGTGTCGGTGGTGTGAATCGTGGCCACTGGCACGCGGGGAAGGACGTCGTCGATCTTGCGCTGGGCCATGTGGTCGGCCGTGACTGGCAAGTCAGTCAGAATGCCGCGATCGGAAATTACCCCGAGACAGACGCCGTCGTCGAGGACTACAAGGTGGCGCAGACCGGACACAAAGAGAAGTTGCCACGCATCCCACAGACTTTCGCTCACGTCGATCGTAAGAACAGGTCGCGACATCAAGTCGCCAACCAGAGTCGGAGCCGCTGCCACCGATGCCGTCATGAATTCAACCTGACGACCATCACTGGGCACCCGCTGTGGTGTAGCAATGCATGACTTACGGAACCCAGAAGCAGACCTACGAATCCGCCTCGACCGCGTGTGCCAACGACCAGCGCCGCTGCCCCTTGGCTTGCCTCCACCAGAACTTGGGCCGGGCTTCCGTGGACAATTCGTTGACGTACTGCGACGGTCGGGTACTGCGCGCGCCACCCACTCAACGACTCGGCCATGGCCCGTAATTCGCCGTCTTCGATCTCATTGGCATCCGCAAGAACGATTGGGGCGCCTAGGCCGACGGAGTCAAACGAAGGAACATCCCATGAGTGGATTGCGGTTAGCGGCAACCCGCGACGGTCCGCTAGGGCGAATGCCGCGGCGATTGCGGACTCATTAGCGGCGCTGCCATCTACTCCAACGACGACCCTGCCCAGCTCCGGTCCGGCCACTGAGCTGTTGCGCGGTTGCGGAATGACGATTAACGGACATGGCGCGTGCGCTGCAACTTGGCGTGACACCGATCCGAGCATGAGGTCGTGAATTTCGCCATGACCATGCGTCCCGATCACGAGTAGCTGGGCGCCCTTTGCTGCGGCTAGCAAACTTGCTGCCACCAGGCCCTCTGAGACTTCGGTGGTGACTGTTACGTCGGGCCGTTGATGAGCGGCGATCTCCGCGGCCACCTTAAGTCGTTCGGCGGCTTCAGCTGCGAAACGAGAAGTGTCGGCGACGTCTTGCGGAAGCACATATCCGAAAGTTGGTGGCGGAATCACGGTAGTTAGGACAGTGATCAACTTAAGGTCCGCACTGCGCAGCCATGCTTCTTCGACCGCCCAAGTTAGAGCTAACCCACTAGCGGGCGAGCCGTCCACTCCGACCACGACAGGTCCGGAGTCCGGCAAAATGTTCTGATTCGACATGCGCGGATGCTCCTTATGGTCCGGCAGTCCCGCCCCCGCCTTGGCTGCCTCCACTTTGCGCCCCCTGAGCCGGACTGACCATGCGTCGCATGTCACGAACCACAGGGACCTAGGTCACGAGAAAATGACGGGGGGCTGGCATAGTGACCGCGTGTCCAGATTCAGAGGTGTCGGCATTGGGATTGCGGTTGCCGCAGCGGTGGCGTTATTGCGGCGCGCCGGGGACCTCCAGGGGTTGGTTGGGCTGGTCACTGCAGCCATCTTGATCTTGGCGTTGCCAACCTCCCGGTTACTGTCGCGGCGGCTGCTCCTGTCCGGGCTTTTGCTGTTCGGGTGGTTGCCGCTGCTGTGGTGGTGGCGGCTTCCGGTGGGGCAGTACGGCCGGGTGACGATCTTGCTGGCGGTATTAGCTGGTGGATTGGCGGGCTGGACCCTTGGCGGTGATTGGCGTAGCCGAATCCGGCTGATAATGCCGGACTGGCGCGCGGTCGATGTATGGCCATTCCTTGCCGGAGCCAGTGGTGCTGGTTTATTGCACTCGTGGCTGACAGTGAAGGCTCCTGCGGGCGCGTTATCTCTGCTTACCGGTGGTTGGGATAACGCTGCTCACTTCAGCATGACTTACATGATCAGGCAGGCCGGCGTAACCCTTGATGGCCAAGGCCTCGGTCCGGACGGTTCTGGGTGGCCTCTTGCGAATTACCCCCAAGGTTTCCATACGGTCATCGCGACTATCTCCGAGTTGCTCTACGGCCCACGGTCGGGCACGGCGCCGCTTGAGTTAGTTCGTTTCGTCAGGGCCGAGGCGCTGTGCTTCGCGGCAATAATGTTGATGATCACGGGTGGCATCTGCGCATTGCCCCGACTGCGCCGGCACTTCTTCCTCACGGGCGCGACAGTGGCGACCGTCACCATCTTCTTCGTCATTGGGCCTGGTGCTGCCTACTTAATCAACGGAAACTTGAACTTCCTGCTTTCCCTTGCGCTCTGTATCGGCCTGGTCCAGCTGGTCGTAGTTGCGTCGAATCCGACTGCACCGATTGTTGCCGGCGCCTTGGCCGGCGCATTGGTCGGAATTGCCAACGGGTGGTCCTTGTTGGTTTTTGTAGCGCTTGCAAGCACCGCCTGCGTCCTATTGCCATGGCGGCGGCGGCGGTTGCGGGCAACCGCACAGAGCGTCCCATGGTTGGTGGCAATTGGGTTTGGCGTGGCCATCGGCGTTTGGCACTCGGCCAAAGTCTTGCTTTCGGTACATTCTGCGGCGTTCGCATCGATTCCGGGATTTACTCCGGCCGCGCCAGCTTGGCGCACTTTGGCGATCTCCGGCCTAGCGATCGTGTGCTGTCTGCTGGCCTTGCCACGCAACCCCTCCAAAAGCGGAAACGATGCTTCCGCGTTGGGGCGACCCGTCGGGCGCACGCTTCGGCTTGCGGGTCAAGCAAGTGTGCCGGCAATGGGCCTGCTGATAGCCGGTGGGCTAGCGGCGCTTGAGCTTCACCAAGCCCATCATTTGTCCTACTACTTCTGGAAGGTACTGTCGGGATTGGAACTAGTTTCGATCGTCGTCTTAGCCGTGGCACTGGCGCATCAGGTGGATCGGCGCCCGCCACGGTTGTCTCGACGCCTCGGCGTAACGCTTGGTGTGGCTGGCCTGTTGGCCCTAACTCAGTTCTTTGGGTACTTCCTGCCTAGCTATGTACGCCCGCTTCGCGCGCTGGTCAATGCTGGCTATCGAGTGGTTCTATCTCCGGGCGAACGCCTACTGCTAGAAACACCGAGTCAGACAGCTCGCCCGTATTCGGTTGCTTCCCATCTCGTTCAGGCGATCCCAGTCCAACTCGCACACCCGGACAAGGTGGTTGTGTACCTAGCGCTGGCACCGAAAGATGATGACAATGCGGCGAATGTCATTGAGTGGTACCGAGCTCTGACCAATACTTGGACCAACGGATATATGTTGGCCGGGAGCGTGCCGCCGCTGTTCATCTCGAACCTAGAAGTGGCCGGGCAGGTCGTCATGCACCTGTTGCCAGGTCATCCAAACATCCTTGTCGTGGTCCCACCCGAAACTGTTGCCACACTTCGCGCCGCCGTCCCGGACGCCAGCGTCAGGGATCGCATCGTCGGTTGGTGACACCGGTTCCTGCCCCCCTATTGCGATCCGACGTGCCAGACTGCCGCCATGGCTCTCTTTGATTACGCACCCCATCCCCACGTTGAACAGCGCAAGGTTGACGGTCCACCAAAGGTCAAGGATGCCGTCGCCAAGGTGCACGGCCCGTCGCTAATCGGAAAGATCAACGCAAAGGTTGGTTTCAAGATCACCTTGATCGTTGGCACGATGTGGTGCGCCTACCTGTTTACTCTGCTCGCTCTGATCAGTCTGCCGGCGGCGCTAAAGAGTGCGAACGCGATCATCATCGTGGCTTGGATTGCTCAGACTTTTCTTCAACTTGTGCTCCTGCCGATCATTATCGTCGGGCAGAACGTCCAAGCATCGGCCGCAGACGCTCGCGCTGAGGCCACCTATCAGGACGCCGCCGCAGTGCTGGAAGAGTCAATACAAATCCAGGCGCACTTAGCGGCGCAGGACGAAGAGATCTCGAAGATTATTGCCCACCTGAAGCAGCTATCGGCTGGAACTGGCGCCTAGGCGACCGGCTGGCGACGTATTTCTGGCAGACTGCCGCGATGCGCCATGACGTAGTTGGGGCCTGCGCCCTTGATTGTCCTGATACCTGCTCTTGGGTCGTGACAGTCGACGACGGGCAAGCGGTGAAGCTCGCCGGAAACCCGGCTCACCCGTTCACTCGCGGCGGATTGTGCGCAAAAGTCAATCCCTATCTGGAGTACGCGGCGGCACCAGATCGATTGCTGTTTCCTTTGCGGCGGGTCGGACCGAAGGGTTCCGGGAAGTTTGAGCGCATCAGCTGGAGTGCTGCTCTAACCGAGATAGCCACCCGCCTTGCCGGTGTCATTGAGTCCGACGGGCCGCAGGGAATTTGGCCGTTCATTGGCACTGGCTCAATCGGTCTTATGCAGGGACAGTCAGCAATCGGGCAGCGCCTCTTCAACATTCTGGGCGCCAGCATTCACGACTGCAACATCTGTTCTGTGTCAGGTCACGTCGGGATGTCATACACGACCGGCAGTGCGTCCGGAATGGATCCGGCAGACCTCGAACATTCAGCTTTGGTGTTGCTTTGGGGCACCAACACCCTTACGACGAATCTGCACTTGTGGCGGCACGTCACGAAGGCGCGTGGTCGGGGTGCTTCGCTGGTGGTGATTGACCCGGTACGAACTCGTACGGCCGCGCAGGCGGACCGGCACATTGCACCCAAACCCGGTACAGACGGCGCGCTGGCGCTCGGAGTGATCGCAGAACTTGTTCGTATGGGCGCCGTCGACGAAACGTACGTGGCGACGATGACTCATGGCTGGGCGGAGTTCCGGGATCAGGAACTGGCCGGATGGAGCGTTCAACGGGCGGCCGAAATCTGTGGCCTAGAAGTGGCCGAAGTTCAGTGGCTCGCCGACGCCATCGGATCGAGCCGGCCCACCGGGATTCGCAGTCTTATGGGAGTCCAGCGTCACGGTGGAGGAGCCCAAGCTCTGCGCGCCATCTCGATGATCCCAGCAGTCACCGGCGATTTTGCGCGAGTTGGCGGCGGGATCGTCTATTCGACCAGCGATGCGTACGGCTTCAACGAGGATGCTCTGCTGCGCCCGGATCTTGCGCCGCCCGGAGAGCGGCGGGTGCTGCGGATGACCAGCCTTGGCCGCGAGCTGCTCGAACGCAAGGATCCGCCCGTCCAAGCTCTGGTGGTTTGGGCGGCTAATCCGGTGCTTTCCAACCCGGACCAGAATCGCACGCGCGAAGGGTTAGCGCGAGAGGACTTGTTCACGGTTGTTGTCGATCACGTTCATACCGAAACGTCCGCCTATGCCGACATTGTGCTTCCTGGCACAACCCAACTCGAGCATGCCGAACTGCACGACTCCTATTCGCATCTGTTTGTTAATTGGAACGAACCCGCGATCGCGCCGCCGGGTGAGTGCCGTTCACACAACGACATCTTCCGTGGATTAGCCACGGCGATGGGACTTACCGAACCGGAGCTCTACACGCCAGACGACGACCTGGTACGCGATGCGCTCTCAGGAACTGCACCGCAGTTTGCTGGAGTGACGCTTGAACGTCTGAAGGCGGAGGGCTTTGT
This sequence comes from uncultured bacterium, assembly GCA_903825575.1. Lineage (GTDB taxonomy): Bacteria > Actinomycetota > Actinomycetes > S36-B12 > CAIKAW01 > CAIKAW01. Next base: position 17,304 of record CAIKAW010000081.1, read on the forward strand.
GAGGCTTTCGGTGCCCGACCCTTACTTGCCATTCGCGGAGGAGTTCCCCACACCGTCGGGCCGATTCGAGTTTTCGTCGGATCGCGGCGCTGGCGACGCGGCCGGGCGTTTCCCACACTTCGTGCCGCCCCACGAAGCCTTGGGAGTCGGCTCAGGTCGCGCTGCGCACGCTGCTGGAGCAGGCAGTCGCGGAATCGAGGTTTCGTTGATCTCCGCCGCGAATCACTACTTGACCAACTCGGTTTTCACTGCGAGCCCACTCCACAGGAAGTCCGGCGAAGTACTGGTTTCAGTCCATCCGCGCGATGCCGATCTGGCCGGATTGGCCGAAGGTGAAGTGGCTATTGTCGGAAACGAGCGGGGCGAGTTCCGTGCCGTCGTGCGGATCACCACCGACGTGCGCCCAGGATTGGCAGCTTCCAGTAAGGGAATCGGTTCCTCACTTGGCGGTGGATCATCTGTCAATGTCACAACGGCCGATAGAGATTCCGATCTTGGCCACGGTGCGACGTACCACGACAACAGGGTCTTTATCCGCAGCGCACGGACTTAAGGGCCTAGCGCCTAGGGACGTTCTGGGATCCAATTGTTTTTGGGCCACCAGGTCGCCGCGAATGGGCCTTAGGTTGGCAAGAGTGGCCGTGGAGGCGTAATGACGCAGGGGCCGCAGTCAGGTCAAGGCGATGGTGGAGGCGTTGCGCCGCAAGTTGACCCAACCGTTGGGCTTCAGCTCCTCTTCCGCGACTTGTCATCAGATGTCCGAGGTTTAAGTTCGCGTGAAGCTGCGCGTCGTTTGGTTTCTTATGGCCCAAATGAACTGCACCGCACGTCTCGTCCGCATCCGATTAGAGAGTTTGCAACCCAACTGATCCACCCGCTTGCCCTGTTGCTGTGGCTCGCCGCAGGACTTTCGCTGGTGACTCGAACACCGGCTTTGGCCGCTGCAATTGTGTTAGTCATTTTGCTCAACGCAATCTTTGCGTTCGTTCAGGAGCGTCAAACCGAACGCGCTGTTGAGGCGCTAAGTCAGTACCTCCCGCAACGTGTCACTGCGATCCGTGACGGTCACCCGGCAGATATTCCGGCTCGGGAACTGGTGCCCGGTGATGTATTGCTAATAGCAGAAGGCGATCGCATCTGTGCCGATGGTCGCCTTATCGAAGGTGGCCTCGACATTGATACGTCGACGCTGACTGGTGAGGTACTTCCTGCGTATCGCTCGGCGACCGAAGGCGACATTGCTGGTGCGCTCTTACAGTCGACGAACTTGGTGTTCAGCGGGACGACATGCCTGGGTGGTCGCGCCACGGCATTAGTTGTGCGGACCGGCATGCAGACTGAGTTGGGCCGAATCGCAGCGTTGACCGAACGAATAGTGCGCGAACCCAGCCCGCTCGAGTTGCAGGTGCGAAGAGTCGCCTGGCTGATCGGCGCCGTTGCCGTAGTAGCCGCCGTCGTCTTCATTCCGATCGGGGCGATGCTTGCTGGCTTATCACTGCGCAATTCGATCAACTTTGCGATCGGCCTGATAGTCGCAAACGTGCCCGAAGGATTGCTCCCGACAATCACTCTGGCTCTTGCCGTTGGCGTCCGCGAACTTGCCAAACGTGGCGCCCTCATCAAGAAGCTCAGTGCGGTCGAAACATTGGGCTCTACAAGTGTTATCTGTACTGACAAGACGGGGACCCTGACTGCCAACCGAATGCGCACGGTGTTGGTCTGGACGTCGGCAGGTGAGTCTTCGCCGTTGGTCGCCGACGCCACGCTGATCGGCGCTGATCCCTTGCCCGCGACTGGGGGGATTCGTCGGCTGTGTGACGCGATGGCCGCCTGCAACACCGCGGAGTTCGATCGCTCACTTCCTGGCTGGGGTACTGGAGACCCCACGGAGATCGCCCTCCTGCAAGCTGCGCAACGGTTCGGAACCGAAATCGATCCTGCTGGGCGCACGGGTCGACGAAAGGCGACTTTCAATTTCGATCCCACCTTGCGAATGATGACGACTGTCGATGTCGTTGGTCCGAATCTGTTTGCCCATACGAAGGGCGCGCCTGAAGAGATCCTGCCGAGATGTGTCGTCTACGTGGACGCCGCCGGCGAAGAGCGCGAACTCACCGAACTGCAAAGAACTGACTTCCTCGGCACCATCGATGAGTACGCCAAGCGAGGATTGCGACTGATCGCGGCGGCCGACCGGAAACTTGACTCGATTCCGCGACCCGAGAATCGAAGGGCTGTCGAGTCGGAGTTGACATTCCTTGGAGTGATGGCCCTCTTCGATCCGCCGCGCCCCGAGGTTTCCGAAGCGATTGCCTCCTGTCACACGGCTGGAATTCGGGTCATCATGATTACGGGCGATCACCGCCTGACTGCGGGTGAGATTGCGCGCCAGGTCGGTATCGGTGGCGAGACCCCGGTCGCTCTCGATGCCAGCGAATTAGACTCGATGTCGGACGCGGACCTCGATCAACTGCTTGCCGGCACCAAAGAACTGGTCTTGGCACGGAGTTCGCCCGAGACCAAACTTCGGGTGACGGACGCGCTACAGGCCAGCGGCCACGTCGTGGCAATGACAGGTGATGGCGTTAATGATGCTCCGGCGCTACGTCGGGCCGACATCGGTATCGCTATGGGTATGAACGGAACAGATGTCGCGCGTGAGGCCGCGACGATGGTGTTGACCGACGACAACTTCCACACAATCGTGGAGGCCATCCAGGCTGGCAGACGGGTGTACGACAACGTCCGCAAGTTCATTCTCTACATCTTTGCGCACGCCACCCCGGAAGTAGTTCCATTCTTGATCTTCGCGCTTTCCGGTGGGCGGATCCCGTTGCCGCTGACGGTTTTGCAGATCCTTGCGATCGATATTGGGACCGAGACGTTGCCGGCTCTTGCGCTCGGCCGGGAGCAGGCCGAACCCGGTGGGATGCAAAAGCCTCCGCGGACCTCCGATGAGCACGTGATTGACCGCCACCTGCTCTTCCGGGCTTGGGTGCTACTTGGTGGTGTATCGGCAGCGTTGGTGGTGCTTGCCTACTTCTGGGTGCTCAAGGCCGGCGGTTGGACCTCTGGTGCGGATGTTGGTGTTGGATCACCGCTGCACCACACCTATCTGCAAGCGACCACCATGAGTTTCCTCGCGATCGTCGCGTGTCAGGTAGGCACTGCGTTCGCAGCTCGCACCGAACATGCGTCGCTGCGAAGCATCGGGGTATTCAGCAATCGCCTGCTTCTACTAGGTATCGCTTTCGAACTTGTATTCGCCACGTTGATCGTCGTAACGCCCTGGGCTAATACCGTGCTCGGGATGGCCCTACCGCCGTGGCCGCAAATGGCAGCTCTGCCAGGGTTCGCGCTGATCGTGTGGGGGGTAGACGAACTCGTCCGCTGGCTTCGTCGCAGGTGAGAGGCGGTTTTGGTGCGCCCGGAGGGACTCGAACCCCCAACCGTCCGGGTAGAAACCGGATGCTCTATCCATTGAGCTACGGGCGCCAGCCAACCCAGGTGGGATTCGGCAGCCCAGAGTCTAGGGCCACACCGGCTACCCCGATGGGCCCTAGGTTGTCCACCAATTCGGCTTCAGTTAGGCCAAATGGTGCCGATTCATGAGAAGTACCCGAGGGGTGCGGCTGGGATTGGCGAACTGGGGGGTGGTTTAAGTGTCCGAGGTTGCCGTTGAATTGAGCGCCACCTTGCTCGACGCCATCACCGCCCGGGCAGTCGTCCTTGACGTTGACGGCGCGGTGGTTTCGCTGAACCGCGCCTGGCGGGATTACGAGGCGCTTCGCCGGGTGCGAATCGGGCTGGGTATCGGCGACAATTACTTCGAGGCTGTTAGTACTGACGACGCACCAGCGTGGTGGGGTGGGAGCCGGGCTGCCACTGGGATCCTGTCGGTCCTGACAGGTCGGCGGGCTCGCTTCACCATGGACTACTCCGTATTAGGCGTAGACGGTGAACAATGGTTTGAGCTTGGTGTCGAACCATTGGCGCATGAGGCCGGCGGCGTGCTACTGACTCACACCGACATCACTGACCGCAAGCAGGCCGAAGAGTCGCTAATAGTCAGGGCACTCCACGACGACCTGACCGGGCTTCCAAACCGCGCACTGCTGCATGACCGAATTGCGCACGCGATGACCAAGGCTGGACGACGCGGTCATAACACGGTTGTGATGTTCATAGACCTGGATCGCTTCAAGATGGTCAACGACAGTTTTGGTCATGCCGCAGGAGACGCGATGCTTGTTGCGGTGGCGGAGCGCTTGCGGCGATCGGTGCGCTATGGCGACACTGTTGGCCGGCTCGGGGGCGACGAGTTCCTGGTGCTGTGCGAACAGGTGTCTAGCGAGCACGAGGCGGTCGTGATCGTGGAACGCATCCTTAAGGCCCTAGATGAGCCGCTGCGGATCGACGGCCAGACCATCTACCCATCGGCCAGTATCGGCGTTGCAGTTGATTCCCAGGAAAGCGTTGGCGTCGAGACGCTGATCGCGAATGCGGACGCTGCCATGTATTTGGCCAAGGGAAACGCCATCCGTCGTTACGCAATCTTCGATCATTCCTTGGCGGCGAAGACCGCCGATCGAATGCAGGACGAGCATGAGCTGCGCATGGCGATCGAGAACGACCAGTTGCGGGTGCTCTACCAACCGCAACTTGATCTGGCTACCGGGACTGTCGTCGGCGCGGAAGCGGTTGTTCGTTGGGATCACCCGGTGCGCGGTCTCATCGCGCCGCAAGACTTCATCCAACTGGCCGAGGAAACCGGACTGATCGTTCCACTGGGCCGTTGGGTGCTCGACCGGATCTGCACCCAACTGGCTGACTGGGCTGACTCAGGTCCCCTTGGCAGTGCGGGGCGAGTGTGGATGAACGTTTCTGCGACTGAGCTTGCTTCGCCTTCGCTTGTGGATCGGATCATCGACACCCTTGCGAGCTCTGGGGCTAACCCGGCTCAACTTGGAATTGAGGTCACCGAGGTCGCACTCATGCACTACCCCGATGTGGCAGCCGACGTCCTAGCTCGGCTCGAGAGTGCCGGGGTAGCGGTCGCTCTCGATGACTTCGGAAGCGGACACGCATCCCTTGCGTACCTGAGTCGTTTCCCGGTAGCCGCGATCAAGTTAGATCGTGGGTTCGTAGCTGAACTGGACTCAGGGGACGTGGCTAAGGCAATTGCCGCAAGCATCGTGACTCTTGCCGGTGGGCTGAAGCTGGAAGTGATCGCCGAAGGGATCGAGAAGGAAGCACAGGTCGAATCATTGCTTCGATTGGGCATCAGCCGCGGGCAAGGGTTCTTCTACGCACCTGCACTACCAAGCGACGAACTTGCTGCCTACCGCGTCAGTTGAAGTTGGACCACGTTGATGTACTCGGTCCGGAATCCGGCCTCGCAGTAGGCGAGGTAGTACTCCCACGTCCGACGAAAAGTCTCGTCGAATCCGAGTGATTCGACAGTAGGCCAGTTGGACAGGAACCTGCGTCGCCATTGGGCTAGCGTTTCGGCATAGTCCTGCCCAAGTTCGCGGGTTTGGGCAACGTGAAGGTGCGTGTTGTCGCGCAGACATTCCTCGATCGCGCGTTCCGAGGGAATCAAGCCGCCTGGGAAGATGTACTTGTTGATCCAGGTGTAGGCGCGCCGACTGACCAGCATTCGCTCGTGCGGCATGGTGATGGCCTGTAGGGCTGCCCGGCCGTTGGAGTTGAGGAGGCGGTCGATAGTGGCGAAGTATTCCGCCCAATATTCCCCGCCCACGGCTTCGATCATTTCGACGCTCACAACTGCGTCGTAGGTGCCCTGAGCATCGCGGTAGTCCTGCAGCAGCACCGTTACTCGGTCGCTCATTCCGGCGGCCTGAATTCGTTCCTCCGCCAGTCGCTGTTGTTCCACCGAGAGAGTCAAGGACGTGACAAAGGCACCGCGTTGGGCGGCGCGAATGGCCAACGCCCCCCAACCAGTTCCGATCTCAAGCAAGGTTGTCCCATCGAAGACGCCTGCATAGTCGAGGATGCCGTCGATCTTGCGCAGTTGGGCTTGTTCCAGGTTGTTGCCCGGCTCGAACCAAGCCGCTGAGTACGACATCGTTTCATCGAGGAAAGTTGCAAACATTTCGTTGGACAAGTCGTAATGGGCTTCAATGTTGCGTTTTGCAACTTCGTGAGTATTCGTTTCTAGGTGACCTTTTATGCGCTGAGCCCACATCCGCAGCGCTTGGAGCCTGGGAGGTACGCGAGTTGTCAGGTGGGTCGCGAAAGTCGTGAGTACCGCGGCCGGATCTGGCGAGGTCCAGGCCCCAGTTTGAAAGGCCTCACCGAACCCGATGTTCGCATCGCGACCGAGGCGCCGATAAACCTCGGTCGAGTTGACGATGTGGAGCACCGGGCTCTCGGGCCCACCGGTTCCCCACGATCGGCCGGTGACGTCAGTCACGCGAATTGGGAGTTTCCGGGTCCAGCGAACAAAAATAGTGCGCGCTATAAGGGCCCGAAGCGGCGCAGGTCTGACCGCTGTGGGCACTGGGCGTAGGTCAACGCTGACTTGGCCCGTGGTTGTGTCTTGACTCATGAGCGTCCTCCAATCGAGTCCACGGTCGTCCGCGAAATCACCGGCAGGCGACGCAACCACAACGTAATCCCGTGCCGACGAATTAGCGCGGCGACCCGGTAACTTCCGAGCGGATGGCGCAACAACGCGCGCAGGATGCTCCCGAGAGTCATTGGACGGCGCTGGCCTTCGATCCAGGCAGTAAACACCTTGTCGCCGTGCTGGAGAAGCGAAATTGCGATATGTGCTTGCGCATCGGGCTCGGGTGCCATGACCTCGTAGTTGCCCGACACGTCGAAGAAGGGCGAGACATAGAAGACCTTGGACATGCCTGCGGCGCCGGCGGCATCGGTCTTCAGCAAGTATGCGTGCCGACCGCCGTAGGTGTTGTGTACTTCGGCGATCACAGCACGCAGTACTCCAGTTGCGTCGTAGCACCAGAACAGACTTAGGGGATTGAACACGTAACCCAGGCTGCGCGCATTTGCCAGCATTAGGACCCGTCCGCTGCCAAGGTCAATATCGTGCTCTGCGAGGAATGTGTTGACGTTTGAACGGATACTCTGCTGGGGATTGAAGAAGTGGTCGCGTGATTCGAATTTTACGAAATAGCGCAATGCGCGGGGAACCGATGGCAATTCGTCGATGTCGACCAGCCAGTAATGGCTACGGTGCTGAAAAGTCCTCAGGAACGGAGCCGTTCGCACGTGTCCGATGGTCACTGCGTATAGCGCTGGGGTCGAAGTCACCATGTCGCGCCCAATGCTGCGGCGGCGCGAACTCCCGAAGCACAGCCGTCTTCGTGGAAGCCCCACCCATGGTAGGCACCAGCAAAACTAACCGGGCCGACATTTAGTTCTGGCAATTGGTCGCGCGCGGTAACCGCTTCCGGTGTAAAGACCGGATGTTGGTACCGCATCCGGCGCAGCACTTTTGAGTCGTCGATTTCGTCGGATCCGTTGAGCGTCACAACCACCCGCGTGCTATCGGGAAGCTGCATCAGGCGGTTCATGTCGTAACTCACAAGTACGCGCTCGTCGGTCTCGGCGCAACTGCGTTTTAGGTAATTCCACGAAGCCCGGGCGCGGTCGGCCTGGGGTAAGACTCCGGTGTCTTGGTGCAGCCAAGCGTCGCTGTCGCTGTATGCGATGGCGACTAGAAGTTTGCTTTCAAGCGCAGTCGGCTGGGCCAGCAAGGCCAAGGCCTGGTCAGAATGCGTCGCTACAACGGCGCGGTCGAATTGCCAAGTCGAATCGTCGGCGCCGCGGATCTCGACGGTCTCGGAATTGCGGATCAAGGCTCGAACCGGAGTGGATGAGCGAAGTTCGGGAAGTTGTTTCGTGACCCGGTCCACGTATGACCGAGATCCACCGACGACCGTCTTCCAACTTGGCGACCCTGACACCGAAAGCATGCCGTGGTTGTCGAAGAAGGCGAACAGATTTCGGGCCGGCTGAAGCGCGCTTACCGTTGGGCCGGTTGACCAGACGGCCGACACCAACGGCAGCATGAAATGGTCGGTGAAGTACTGGCTGTAGCCACCTCGATTGAGGAACTCTCCTAGTGTCAAATCGTGCGCTTCGCCCTCGTCCGGAGCCTGAGACAAGAGGGCGCGCGCCGCACGGTGGAACCGCTTGACCTCCATGAGCATTCGGACAAAGCGCGGATTTGCCAGATTCGCAGGTTGGGCGAAAAGGCCAGGCAACTGGCGGGCGCCGGCGTACTCCAGACCGCAGCCATCACACCGCACGCTCATCGACATCTCGGACTCTTGGGTTTCGACTCCGAGTTCGGCGAATAGCCGAAGCAGTTTCGGGTAGGTCCGCTGATTGTGAACGATGAAGCCGGTATCGACCGGCAGCAGATCGCCAGCGGCGGTCATCACATCTTGGGTGTGTGCGTGTCCACCGAAACGCTCGTCAGACTCGAAAAGCGTGACGTCGAACTTGCGTTGCAGGACGTAGGCAGCGGTAAGTCCGGCGACGCCACTGCCAATTACGGCGGCGGTCGGTCGAGCAGTGGTTCCTGAAGGGAGTGCGGTTGTGTTCATGTCGACTTCGCGCCCGATAGCAGTGCGCGCTCTTCGGTCCAAGCCCACAGCTTCGTTGCTTCTGAAGCTGGGGTGGCGGTGCCGGGTAAACGCACGGTGGCCCGGATCCGCCTGTCGTGCCAGAATTGTCCGTTGCTTTCCAACGGTTCTGGGGCAGTGGCCAACCAGACGGCGGTGTCTGCGCCCTGATCTGGCGACCGAAGTAGTGGCCCCAGCCACTTCTCAAAACGCGGAAGCGATTCGCTTAGTCCGGGCGTTGCAACCCACCCGGGGTGCATGGCGTGGAAAGTGATTCCCTTCGCCTGCGGGTAGGTAGCCCAGACTTCATTCAAGACCACTTGCGCCCGTTTCGTGCGCGCGTAAGCCTTTACTCCGTCGTAGTCCGCCGGTGTTGGATCCAAGTCCGTCACAATCAATCGCTGGGTATACATGCCCCCGGACGAAACCGTGATCACGCGTGATCCTGCAGTGGCGCGAAGCACGGGCAGCAGTTCGTGGGTGAGCACGAAAGGCGCGACTAGGTGGAGTTGGGCGGTTTGCTCATTTCCGTCAACGGTGCGCAGGTACCCATGACTCATTGCACCCGCGTTGTGTATCAACGCGTCTATGCGCTCCGTTTCGCCTAACAGGTACTTGGCGGCTGAACGAACGGCCGCAAGATTTGTTAAGTCTGCGCTCAATGCGTGGACCTTCGCATTTGGCTGTCGTGCGGTGATCTGTGAGCACGCTGAAGCCAGTTTTGTTTCGCTTCGGCCGAGAAGCCAAACGTCCCAGTCGGCAGCGGCTAATTGGGTTGCGATGCTTAAGCCAATTCCGCCGGTAGCCCCGGTTACGAGTGCGACCTTGCCTGTGCCTTTGTCCGGCTCGTGCCAATGGGCCATTCGGCTTCTGACCAGGCTCCCGGGCCGTCCGAAGCTCAAGGCCACGGTGGCCTCGAGTGCACCATCGACTAGGCGGGTTAGCGGCATTTCAGTTTCTCGGGGGGCGGCAACTTGCCAGACCTGCGGCCGCCCGGTCTCCGGTTTTCCGGAACGCTAGTGAAAGCAAAGGAGCGGCCAGTCGTGCAATTCCCTTGAAGTCGAGAATTGCGTCGTAGGTAACCGCTGTCGTGGAGTCATCCACTTTGGCGAAAGTAATTGTGTCCAGAGACCTTGCAGTAGCCGTCTCGGCTAGCAGGACGACGCGATTAGGCCGTTCGTACTCCACGATCTCGTACGTCATTGGCACCCGATTGCCAAGGAAGACCGCGACCAGATCGAACTTGGTACCAAGGGCTACCGGGTCAGCCGTGCCCTGTTTGGCTTCGGCCACCCCTGGATCCCAGTCAGCTGCGGACGAAAAACGTGCCAAGTAATCAAACACGTCCGGCAGGCGGCCGGCTACTGACACGGTGGCTACATAGCGCATTAGGGCTCCCCCGTTCTGGATAGTTGTTCAGATCTAGTACATACTCTAGACAAGGCCTTGACACCACGCAATTTGGAGCCGCATTGACCCCCACCGATGAACCGCAAATGCGGATCGGCGCCCTAGCGCGACTGGTAGGGGTAAACGTTGGCACCTTGCGGGCGTGGGAGCGGCGCTACGGAGTCCCTGAACCAGCCCGCACTGAGTCCGGCTTCCGGCTGTACTCGGCTGCTGACGAGGCGCAAGTGCGAACCATGCTCGGATACATGGCCACCGGCCTAGCTCCGGCGCAGGCCGCTCAACGTGCCCGGGGTGGTGTTCTTCACGAATCTGCTGGGCCGGTTGAACCGATTGATACCGGCCTTCTTCAGCGCCCCCGTGAAGCCCTGCTAGCGGCTTGTTTGGCGTTCGACGCTCGCGCCGCCCATGCCGCAATCGACGAAGTGATCGCCGCATTCACGGTCTCGACGGTGGTGGACGACGTACTTTTTTGGTGTATTCGCGAAGTCGGGAAACGGCAGGAAGCCGGGCTTTCAATCTCTGAAGAGCACTTCACCAGTGCGCTGATTCGCGAACGAATGTTGGCCCTTGCTCGGGGCTGGGATGCCGGCACTGGCCGACGAGTTTTGCTTGCGTGCCCGCCAAACGAGCGCCATGACATCGGGCTGATCAGCCTTGGCTTAGCACTGCATCGGCACGGCTGGCGGGTGACCTTCCTGGGAGCCGACATGCCCGTCGGTTCGGTGACTCGCGCATATGCGGTGCTAAGGCCAAAGGCGGTTGTGCTGTCGGCGCTAGTCCCAGAGCGTTTTGGCTCGATATTGGACGAATTGCAGCCGCTGTCATCGCGAACGCGTCTCTTTCTCGCTGGGCCTGGAGCAGCCCACGTTGTTGCTCAGGTCCTCGGCGCTGAACGCCTCGTTGGCGACCCCGTTACGGCAGCAGCAACCCTAACGGCCTACTTTCCATTCAGCCCCGAGGGCACCGCAAAGGCTGGAGGCAGTACCGCCTAGAGTCTGCGACCATGGCTGAGTTCATTTACACACTGCAGAAAGCCCGCAAGGCACATGGCGAAAAGGTAATCCTCGACAATGTGACTTTGTCTTTCCTTCCGGGGGCCAAGATTGGGGTTGTGGGCCCCAATGGCTCGGGCAAGTCGACCCTGCTGAAGATCATGGCCGGCATGGAGCACGTATCCAATGGCGAGGCCATGTTGACGCCAGGATTCAGCGTCGGCGTACTCCTGCAGGAACCCGAGCTGGACGAAACCAAGACAGTGCTGGGCAACGTTGAAGCTGGCGTGTCCGGCATCAAGTCGAAAGTCGATCGTTACAACGCCATCTCAGTCGAACTCTCAGAGCCGGATGCCGATTACGACGCGCTACTCGCCGAGATGTCGGTGTTGCAAGAAGCAATCGAACACGCCAACGCTTGGGACCTTGACGCCCAACTCGAGCAGGCGATGGATGCTCTGCGTTGCCCCCCATCTGATGCAGATGTGACGGTGTTATCGGGAGGAGAGCGTCGTCGAGTTGCATTATGTGCATTGCTGCTGAGCCAACCCGACCTGCTGCTGCTCGATGAACCGACCAACCACCTCGACGCCGAGAGCGTGCAGTGGCTCGAACAGCACCTTGAGAAGTACCCAGGAACAGTTATCGCCATCACCCACGATCGCTACTTCTTGGACAACGTCGCGCAGTGGATCCTCGAACTCGACCGAGGACGCGCGTACCCGTATGAAGGCAACTACTCCACCTACCTTGAGACGAAGTCGGCCCGACTTAAGGTCGAGGGGCAGAAGGACGTAAAGCTGCGTAAGCGACTCGAGGACGAGTTGGAGTGGGTGCGCAGTAGCCCCAAGGCGCGTCAGGCCAAGAGCAAGTCGCGACTTGCCAGGTACGAGGAAATGGCAGCCGAGGCCGATCGCACCCGCAAACTGGATATGGACGAGATCCAGATTCCACCGGGCCCGCGACTCGGAAGCGTCGTCGTGGAAGCGGACAAGTTAACCAAGGGCTTCGGCGACCGAGTCCTAATCGACAACCTGTCGTTCACGCTGCCGCGCAACGGAATCGTCGGCGTCATCGGCCCGAACGGAGTCGGTAAGACGACGCTGTTCCGCATGATCATCGGCGACGAAACTGTCGACAGCGGAAGCGTGCGAGTCGGTGAAACCGTGTCGCTGTCCTACGTCGATCAGGGCCGCAGCGGACTCGACGGCAAGAAGAATGTCTGGGAGGTCGTCTCAGACGGACTGGACTTCATCAAGGTGGGTAACGTCGAAATGCCAAGCCGGGCCTACGTTTCGGCCTTCGGCTTCAAGGGTCCGGACCAGCAGAAGCCGTCGGGCGTGCTATCCGGCGGTGAGCGGAACCGCCTCAATCTTGCGCTCACCCTTAAGCAGGGCGGCAATCTTCTGCTGCTCGACGAACCGACAAACGATCTGGACGTCGAAACGCTCGGAAGTCTGGAGAATGCGCTTCTGGAGTTTCCTGGTTGCGCCGTAGTGGTGTCGCACGATCGATGGTTCCTTGACCGAGTTGCATCGCACATCTTGGCGTACGAGGGCGATTCGCAGTGGTTCTGGTTTGAAGGCAACTTCGAGTCATACGAGAAGAACAAGGTGGAGCGGCTTGGTATTGACGCCGCCCGGCCGCATCGGGCGACCTACCGCCGACTAACCCGCGACTAACCCGCGCCTAGCCCGTGCCTAGCCCGCGCCTAGCCCGCGCCTAACCCGTGCCTAGCCCGTGCCCAACCCGTGATGAATGGCCCTTTCTTCGCGCTTGAATGTGCTGGATGTGCCACCTATGCGAACCCAGGGGACATTGATCATGGAAGCGGCGGAGTGAATGGCACTTTCATCCCGTGTGGGTGGTCGGGGTGTTGATCATGGACTCGGCAGCCATTGTGAAGTAGGTCCAGAACGCCTGGGCGAGTTCAGGCTCAAGTCCGCGGTTGGCCACGGCTACCGCCATGCACTGCAACCACCGGTCCCGCGCCACTTCATCTACGGGGAACGGCGCATGTCGCATCCGAAGTCTTGGATGCCCCCGGGCCTCTTGGTAGTCGCTAGGTCCGCCCCAGTACTGAACTAGAAAGAGCGTCAGACGTTCGGCGGCCTCGGTCAGTTCGCTGTCTGGGTACATCGGGCGCAGCACATCGTCGCCCGCAACCCCGATGTAGAAGTCGGCGACGAGGTCGACGAAAAACTCACGCCCCCCGACCTGTTCGAACATCGTCGCCTTGTCAGTCACTGTGCACCCAATTCTGATTGACCGCCGATGCTCTTGTTCATCCGCTAGGTGGGGTAGGCGGAGTGGGGGACGCGGGGTTGACGCCACCCAAGGTAGGCGTTCCAGGCGCGACGGTGCGCACTAACACTGGAACCTTGATTCCATTGCGGTCGAACGCCACCTTCACTCGCTCTCGGATTGCACGGGATGCCGGAATCTGCTGCGTGGGCGCAGCCTTCGCTGTGATGCGGACGAAGACCGCATCCCCGGTCACCGATTCGACCCCTGCGTAGGTAGGCACGCCCAGCAGCACATCGTCGAATGCTGGATCCGCATCCATCTCCTGGCCAACTCGGTCGATCACATCTCTCACGCGTTCCAGGTCTTCCTTGTAGGCCACAGGAATGTCAACAATCGCCAACGTCCAACCCTGGGAACGGTTCGCAACGCGCAGAATCTCGCCATTTCGCACATACCAAACGATTCCGGTTAGGTCGCGCAAGCGAGTGATACGAAGAGTTATCTCCTCGACTGTCCCCATCGCCGGACCAAGATCCACCACATCGCCGACACCAAATTGATCTTCGATGATTAGGAAGATCCCGGCGAGGAAATCTTTGACCATTGTTTGGGCGCCGAATCCGAATGCGACGCCGACAACGCTTGCGCTGGCTAGCAAAGGAGTGACGTTGATGCCGAGGATCGAAAGGATGAGGAGGAGCGCGATTCCCCATACCGTGAACGCTACGAAACTGCGCAGCAACTGTCCAACGGCGCTGGCCCGCTGCTCGCGTCGTTCGGTCATCATGATCGGGGCGAGCTCTGCTGTGCGAGCTGCCTTCTTCACTTGTCCAAGTCGTTCCTTGCGGGCCGCAAGCGTCATCTGCCGCACAACTCGTTTGATGATCCGCACGAGGAGCCAGTGCACGGACCCGGCAACCACGAGGATCAGCAGCAACTTCAACCCGCTACCGATCAGCCAAGTCACGGCTGGATTCTTTGCTACGGGCTTCGCTGCGGCAGCCAATAGTCCAACGGCAATCATGGCGTCACCTCCAAGCCCGTAACCCACGCCTGGAAGGACAATACGTCGGCTGAAAGGTCCAGCGAACGCGAGAGCGAACGAGCCCCATGTCCCACGTCGCTTTCGCGCCGGATCAGGATCGGCGCCGACGAAGTGGTCGCAAACTGTAGCGCCGCACACATCTTGCGGGCGTGCATCGGATCAACTCGGGTATCCCCGTCGAAGATGGTGAAGAGCGTTGCCGGGTACGAGTTTCCTTGGCGGACATGGTGATACGGCGAGTAGCTGAGCAGCCATTCGAGTTCAACCGGGTCATCTGCTGACCCGTACTCGACATTCCACGTTGAGCCGAGGCCGAACTTCTCGTAACGCACCATGTCCAACAGCGGGGCGGAGCACACGACGCCGGCGAAGAGTTCGGGACGCTGTACAAGCGCTGCCCCAACAAGGAGCCCACCATTTGAGCCCCCGCTAATGCATAGCAAGTCGCTGGTGGTGATGCCTTCTTCGATCAACCATTCAGCAGCAGCATGGAAGTCGTCGAACACATTCTGCTTGTTCGCAAGCATTCCATCGCGGTGCCATTGCTCGCCTTCTTCGGACCCACCTCGAATGTTGGGAATGGCATAGCAACCACCGAGTTCGAGCCACGCCAAGATCGTTGCCGAGTACCCCGGAGTCATAGGCGCGCCGAAACCTCCGTAGCCGTAGAGGATTGTCGGGCGCGGCCCACTAGGCGCATGAGCGGAGGTGAGGACGAACATGCGCACGGTTGTGCCATCCGCCGAGCGATATTCCACCTGCCGGCTTATGACCTCTGGGACTTCGGCCACCCCGGGCGGTTGCGACCAAACATCTGTGGTGTCGGTACGCGCGTCATAGCGGAAGACAGATGAAACGGTTGTGTGATCGGTGTAACCGAACCAAGCCTCATGTCCGCCTTCGGGACGTTCGACCACTCCCGAGATAGAACCCAGCCCAGGCAATGGCACCGTCGCCATTCGCCGTCCCGTTGCGAGGTCATGAACGCCCAGTTCGCTCACCGCGTGACGGGTATGCGAAACGAGCAGGACTGCTTCGGCAAGTTCGGAACCATCAAGGATTGCAAAACCGTCAAGAACTGCAATTTCGTCCTCGGGGATTAGGTCCACCCATGAGTCATAATCGGGCGTACTCGGGTCGGCCGTGCACAGACGGCCGCGGGGAGCGTCGCGGTCCGTGTAGATGTATGCCACGCCGTTTCGGCCAACGTGCAGACTGCTTTGGGCATCAACCCCTAACTGCACGACTCGGAAGTCTGGTTCAGCAAGCGATGAGGTGGACAAATCAGCGAGCCACATGTCATTGCGTGGCGCCGTTCCCTCTGCTGCAGACACGGTGAGCCAACGGCCATCCATGCTGACGGAGACTCCGTAATAGTTCGTGGCTAGGAGCCCCTCGCCAAAGATCATGACATCGGTTCCCGGGTCGGTGCCTACGGTGTGCAACCAAATCCGGCGGTGGAATTGTTCTTCGCCTTCAGGAGTCAACGAGGGAGCAAGGCGGCGCACGTAGTAGTACTGAGTTCCGCCAGGAACCCACGCAATTGGCGAGTACCTTGCCCGATCTATGGGACCGTCGACGATCGCGCCGGTAGCGACGTCCATAACACGTACGATTGATTCTTCGGTCCCACCTTCGCTGACTTGGTACGCCAGCAGGTGGCCCTCTTTTGATGGTTGCCAGGCGTCCAAAGTCGTCAGCCCGGATGCGTCGAGTTGCATTGGGTCGATCAGTAGTCGTTCAGTTCCATCGGGATCAATTGTGAGCAGTTGGGCGTGCTCTTGATCACCGTTGCGTCGCATTAGGAATTGGCGTTCGCCACGCCAGACCGGTGGTGAGATCGAACCGGCTGCTAGTAATTCGCCGAGCCGAGTCCGAAGCCGCTCTCGTCCAGGCCATTGCTCACCGGCTTTGGCATATAACGCGTCTTGCGCTAGCGACCAAGCTTGGGTGCCAGGTCCCTGGGCATCTTCGAGCCAGCGGTACGGGTCTGGCACCTGATGATCGAATAAGACATCGACTACGTCAGAACGCTCGCCGACCGGGTAGTTTGGCCGACCGCCGCTTAGCTGGACTCTGGATAAAGGCATAGACAGACCCTATGTGCCCCCAAGCGAGACCGCCGGACCTAGGCTGAGCGTCGTGGCTCAGTTACATGACCTGACAGCCCTAGAGCAGGGTGCTGCACTTCGCCGTGGCGAATTCACGTCCGTGGAGTTGACGGAGCACTACCTGCGACGCTCCCAGAGTTTGGGTCCGCAGGTAGGAGCCTTTGTTACCTTGACCCCGGAATTGGCACTGGACCAAGCCCGGGCGGCCGACACTGCTCGACAACTTGATCCTGACCCACTGGGCCCGCTTCACGGTGTCGTCGTACCCGTGAAGGACCTAAACAATCTTGCCGGCATTCCAATCACTTACGGATCTGCGATTCCGAGCACCGTCGCGTTCTTCGACGATTTTGTCGTCGTCCTCATGCGTCGAGCTGGCTTGGTGTGCACGGGAAAGACCAATACACCCGAATTCGGGTTGCCTTGCTACACCGAGAATGCGGTTGCCCCGCCAGCAAGAACACCGTGGGACTTGGATCGATCAGCTGGTGGCTCCAGCGGTGGCGCAGCCGCAAGTGTGGCGGCCGGATTAGCGTCGGCAGCACAGGGGTCGGACGGTGGGGGATCCATACGAATACCTGCCAGTGTGTGCGGCCTGGTTGGACTCAAGCCATCGCGTTATCGGGTGAGCAGCGGGCCGCTAGGTGACCTACTTGGTGAACTAACCGTTGAAGGTCCGATCGGTCGCACGGTTGCTGATGTCGCAGCATTGCTTGACGTCATGGCAGAGCCGTTCGCCGATGATCCGACCAGTTTGGTTCGCCCAAGTGGCGGCTTCCTCTCAGAAGTCACCCGTGTGCCTGCTCGACTGCGCATCGGGCGCTACGCGAAGCCAGTCATTTCCAATGCCCCGGTTGACCGCGAGTGCTTGGCGGCTTTTGAATCCGCCACCGAATTGCTAGTTGACTTAGGGCATGAGGTGGTAGATATCGATCCACCTTTCGACGACAGCGTGGTGCCGCTGTTCGAAACGATTTGGGCTTCGCTGGCGCTTTGGGCGCCGATTCCACAAGAGCAGGAAGCAATCCTGACACCGTTGACCAGGTGGCTAAGAGAGAAAGGCCGCGGTTATTCGGGCTTCGACATCGCAACGGCGGTGTCAACGATTCGATTGCTCTCTCGGGCAGCCCTGCGGTCTACTGCTGAGTTCGACGCTGTGCTTACGCCGACCCTAGCCGCTCCACCTGCCTTCATCGGCCAACTGCGCAACGACCAAGACCCGGCAGCTGATTTTGAAGCACAGAAAGCATTTACGCCGTTCACATCGCCCTACAACGTCACCGGTCAGCCAGCCATCACCTTGCCCCTTTACTGGACCGAGCAAGGGTTGCCGATTGGGATTCAACTCGTCGGACGCATCGCCCAGGAGGGTCCACTATTAGCGTTGGCCGCTCAACTTGAATCAGCGCGTCCGTGGATTCAGCGCAAGCCGGCTTGCTGGTGACGGCCAGTTCTTTGCTGCTCGCCGAACTTGCTGGTCGAGTCGGTGTTGCAATGAATTACCGAGACCAAGCCGGGGTTGAGGTGCAAGTTCCCGATGCCGTCGTGCGCGAGGTACTTGCGGCATTGGACCTTCCGGCTAGCGACGATATCGAAGTGCAAGCCGCTCTTACGGAGTTGGATCGCAGGCGCTGGGCTGCGGTTCTCCCGCCGGTGGTCGTTATGCGAACTGATCGAGTCGCCCAATGCCCTGTTCACATACCGCACGGGACCTCGTTTCGAAGTTGGATAGAGCTTGAGGCGCACGTTGACTCTGAAGACGAGTTTGTCGTGGCCGCAGCGGCTGCAACGGTGGCCACGATGCCGATCCAAGTCGAACACAACGTCGAGCCGAGGCAGTGGGCTGACACGTTGATTGGTGAGGCACTGATCGAGATCCCTGCCGGACTGCAGCTTGGCTGGCACCGGCTAGTTACCGAAACTGCAACTGGGCGGCACGAGTGCGTGTTGGTCGTCACGCCAGCGCGCACACCCGAACCGCAGTTACGTGGGCGCGGATGGGGGTTTGCAACGCAGTTGTATTCAGTTCGTTCAGCAGGTTCGTGGGGGCTTGGGGATGTCGCAGACTTGAAGTCGTTGGCGCGGTGGAGCGGCGGCCTGGGTGCCGACCACATCATTGTCAACCCCCTGCACGCTGCTGCTCCAACGGTGCCACGTTCCGCTTCGCCCTACTTGCCAACGTCGCGACGTTTTGTGGATCCGGCCTACCTGCGCGTAGAAGAGATTCCCGAGTTCGTCGATTTGTCTGATGCCGATCAAAAGTTGATCTCCGAATATCTAGCGGTGGCACGTGCCGCCGCTGCAGCTAGCGAGCTGCTCGAGCGCGACACAACTTGGCTGGCCAAGCTTGCCGCCTTAGAGATCGTCTACGAGCACGGTCGCTCCACCGGCGGTGAACTTGAATTCGAGAAGTACTTAGTTGCACAGGGGCAAGCGCTGACTTCCTTCGCACTCTGGTGCGCCATCGCAGAGGAATGTGCGAGCCGCAAGAGCGCGTGGCCGGTCGACCTTGTCGACATCAATGGTCAGGGGGTTCCAGCGGCTCTGGAACGATTGTCATCCCGGGTGAACTTCTACTCGTGGCTTCAGTGGAAGGTCGAGCAACAGTTACTCGATGCCCAAGCCATCGCCCTGGCCGCTGGCCAGGGAATTGGCGTTATCCACGACCTGGCGGTTGGCGTACATCCAGTCGGCGCTGATGTGTGGGCAATGCCCGAACTCTTTGCTCGAGGTGTCTCGGTAGGTGCGCCGCCGGATGGGTACAACCAGAACGGGCAGGACTGGTCGCAGCCACCTTGGCGACCTGATGCGCTAGCCAGCGCCGCCTACGCGCCATTTCGCGAATTGCTGCGGGCGAACCTGGCGCACTCGGGCGGCCTGCGGATCGATCACATCATCGGCTTGTTTCGGCTTTGGTGGATTCCGGCTGGACAGCCGGCAACGCGCGGGACATATGTGCGTTACGACGCCGACGCTTTGCTCGGGATCTTGGCTCTCGAGGCCACCCGGGCTGGGGCGGTGGTCGTCGGTGAGAATCTCGGCACCGTTGAACCTCATGTTGCTGAGGCGCTAGAAGGTCGCGGACTTCCGGGAACAACGGTGTTGTTTTTTGAGCGCTGGGGAGTGGGTCGAATCAATCCGCCGGAGAATTGGCCCGCAGACTCCTTGGCGGCAGTCACGGTGCACGACCTTCCACCCACACTTGGGTATTTGCGCGCTGAGCATGTGCGAATCAGAGAACGCCTCGGGCTGTTGCGTACCGATCCGACTGTCGAGTACGCATTGGCCGCAGCCGAGCGCGCCGATTGGGTGGCGTTCGCGTTTGAGCAGGGTGCCTTGGCATCGCCAGACCCGAGCGATGAGGAAGTGGTTTTGGCACTCCACCGCATACTAGGAAAGTCAGCCGCGCGGTTGCTGGCGATCTCGCTGGCCGATGCAGTCGGAGAGCAGCGCGCCCAGAACCAGCCCGGTACTCATCTGGAGTACCCAAATTGGCGCATTCCGCTTGGCGGGCCGAATCGGGAGCCAGTCAGCCTCGAGCAACTTGTTGCATCGACAAGAGTTCTGGATCTTGTGCACGCGGTTTCGGCTGGTTTCAAGCCTCAGCACTAGCGGTCGGAGCAGACGACCAGATCACTCCGGCGGCGTCGCGCCGTCGTAACTTCGGGCACGCAGCGCACGCTGAACTCCGTCACGCCCTTCCACCATGAGTCGCCTCAGTGGCTCAGGTTGATCGGGGTCGTCGATCGCTGTGGTGGTCAGTGCGACAGTGGTTTCGTCGATCAGGTACGAGGGGAACAGCCCTGCTCCGACGGTGAATGCCATTTCATGCGTGCGACGTCGCCAAGCAATGGGAATCTCGGCGAAATATCGTTCGCGGTATTCCGTTAGCAGTTCGACTTGATCGCGCTGCATGAATCCGGCCACCGTGGCGCTAAGCAGGGAATTGGTCAGATCATCACCTTCGACGGCCTCAGCCCAAGCCAGATGCTTGGCTTCCGCAGTCGGACGAGCCGCATAAGCCTGCTTCGCGTGCCGCTGGCCGGCTGCGGTCTCATCACGGGCAAGCTCGCCGGAGATGTCAGCCCCATTTGCATGACCTGTGATGATCAACCGATGCAGCAACGCCCAGCGCAACTCAGTGTCGATCACAAGTCCGGGAAGTTGAGCACCGCCATCGCGAAGCTGGGCCACAAAAGCCAAATCAGCAGCAGATTCGGCAGTTGCAGCAAAACCACGCAGTAGGGCGAGCTGCTGATCACTTCCCGGAGCCGCGACATCGAGCTGGGTCCTAAGCGCCTGCCCGAGTCGAATCAGATACGAAGCGCGGCGGTCAGGCGCTGCGAAACTATCGATTGCCTGACGCACCTGACTAATCAGTTGCTGGGTGATCGCAATGTCAGACTCGTCAGGGAGACCTGCAAGCACCAATTGCAAGAACTGTGCGGTTGTCATCTCGGCGTCGCGAGTCATATCCCACGCGGCACCCCAGATCAACGCCCGCGGCATCGGGCTATGCAGGCGAGGCAAACCAGTAATCACCGCCTGCAAAGACGCGGGGTCAAGCCGAATCTTGGCGTACGTAAGGTCGTCATCATTGAGCAGAAGCAGCGCTGGTCGTTGCCTTCCAGCTAGCTCAGGCACCTCGGTTAAGGGGCCTGCGATGTCAACCTCAATCCGAGCAGTTCGCACCAACCCAGTATCACTATGGTCATAGCAACCGATGGCTAGGCGGTGCGACCGAAGTACGGACGGAAGCCCAGGCGGGTTGGTCGGCGGCTCTTGTTCAACTGCCAAACGAGTTATGGCACCGGTGGTATCAACGTCGATAATGGGTCGCAGCAGATTCACGCCAGCTGTCGTGAGCCATTCTTGGCTCCATGCCTCAAGATTCCGGCCAGATGCTGCGGAAAGCTCCGTTAGCAAATCAGCAATTTCGGTGTTACCCCAGGCGTGCTTTCCGAAGTACGCCTGTAGTCCGGCAAAGAATGCTGGCTCGCCGACCCACGCCACCAGTTGGCGGAGAGTCGCGGCTCCCTTTGCGTAAGTGATGCCGTCGAAATTGGATGCGATGTAGTCAGTTCCGTGAATCTCGGTGTAGATCGGATGGGTAGAAGCAAGCTGGTCTTGTCGGTAGGCCCACGCCTTGCGTTGGATCAGAAATGTCGTCCACGCTTCAGGGAAACGGGTGGCCTTTACATTCGCGTCGTGAGAAGCCCACTCTGCGAAAGACTCGTTTAGCCACAGGTCGTCCCACCAGCGCATTGTCACTAAATCGCCGAACCACATGTGAGCAAGTTCGTGCAAGATCGTGTTGGACCGTTGTTCGTAGGCAGCATCCGTTACGCGGGCACGGAAAAGGTAACTTTCGTGGTGGGTCACGCAACCGGCGTTTTCCATCGCACCTGCGTTGAATTCGGGGACGAACGACTGGTCGTACTTTCCGAATGGGTACGGCCGCTGGAATTGCTCTTCGAAATATGCCATGCCCTGCTTGGTCGTTAGGAAGATGTCGGCGGCATCAAGGTGCGATGCAAGTGAAGCTCGGCAGTAGACGGACATCGGGTAAGTTCCGTTTGGCCCGACGTACTCGTCGTGCTCGCCGTAATACGGGCCGGCAACTACTGCGCAAATGTAAGTGGAGATTCGCGGCGTCGCTGCAAAACGCCAGATCGCCCGGCCTTGTGTAGTTGCTTCCGACACTGGGGTCGCTGCGTTCGAAACGACCGTCCAGTAATCAGGAGCCGTCACGTCGATCTGGAAGGTTGCTTTCAGGTCGGGCTGCTCGAAGCAAGCAAAGACCCTTCGCGCATCCGAGGACTCGAACTGGGTATATAGGTACACCTCGTCGTCCACCGGATCAACGAAACGGTGCATACCTTCGCCCGTCTGCATGTAGTTGCAGGAGGCGACCACTTCCAACTCGTTTTCGGACGCGAGGTCCGTCAGCAGAATTCGGTTGCCGACAAAGGTGACCCTTGGGTCAAGGTCGCGACCATTGAGCGTGATGGCCTCAACACTATTTGCGATGAGGTCGATCCAAGTTTCGGCGCCGGGAGTACGGCATTGGAACCGGACCCGCGTTCGCGTCGCGAAGATGGGTCCGACACCTAAGTCAAGACTCACCTGATATGCGTGGACGCCGATTAGGGCGGCCCGCTCACGCGCGGCCGCCTCGGTGATGTCCGTCCCAGACACTTTTCCCCCGTCAATCAACCGAACCGTCCATGCCTGCGCATGTGCCACCCCAGCGTTGCATCCTTCCACGAGGGGGGCGTCCAGCCGGGAGGCGGAGGCGGCCCGGCGTGGTTTTACCACCTACTATCGATCGCGCACCACTTGATCACTTTCTGGAGCCCTGATGAGCAAGCGCGAAACGGCGAGTTTCTGGTTCGACCCGAGCTGCCCTTGGGCTTGGGTGACTTCACGGTGGATGCTTGAAGTCCAGAAAGTGCGACCGGTGGACGTGGAATGGCACGTCATGAGCATTTCCTACCTCAACGAAGGCAGGGAAATGCCAGCGAAGTATGTGAAGTTCATGGCCAAGGGTTGGGGTCCGGTGCGGGTCGTCGTGGCTGCCCGGGCGTTGCATGGGGACGAAGTCGTGGGGCCGCTTTACACGGCCCTCGGCGAACGTCGCCACGATCAGGGCCGCGATCTGACGCGCAAGGTCATCGTCGAAGCGCTGACTGAGGTCGGACTACCTGCCTCGCTCGCGGATGCCAGGAAGTCCGACGAGTGGGACGTCGCGCTCAAGGCCGAGCACCATGCAGGGATGGACGCCGTGGGAATGGACGTCGGGACTCCTGTCATTCACGTCGGCGGGATGGCCTTCTTTGGTCCGGTCGTTAGCCCGACCCCACGCGGCGAGGCTGCCGGAAGACTCTGGGATGGCGTCAAACTGGTTGCTGGCACCGACGGATTCTTTGAAATCAAGCGCACTCGGACCCGGGGGCCCATCTTCACCTGAGGCAGTTACCGACCTGTGGGGCGCTGGTTCGATGCGTACGTGGGGGCTGATGTGGTGCCCCCGGAAGGATTCGAACCTTCGCCTATGCCTCCGGAGGGCACCGCTCTATCCCCTGAGCTACGGGGGCTCGGGAAGGCGAGGTTATCAGTTGGCCGCCGGGCCGCGGCCGGAAGCGGCTCGAACCAAAACAAACCGTTCATTCGTGCTGGCTTCGGTTGTTCCACCTATGCGCGCCCACGGCACATTCTTCGCGAATGCGGGCGCGGGTAGGGTTCGGGGATGGAAATTGGGCAGTTGCGCGAGGCTTTGGTGGCAGCTCTGGCGGCGGCGGTGGCCGCGGGCGAGTTAACCGCCGTCGAGCCACTGCCGACCATTGACTTCGAACGTCCACGCAACCGCGACCACGGCGACTATGCGAGCAACATCGCACTGGTCTTGGCCAAGAGAGTTGGTCGCTCGCCCCGCGACGTGGCAGAAGTCATTGCAGCTCGCCTTCGCGGGACCCCAGGGGTGGAAGCAGTTGACATCGCGGGTCCAGGTTTCTTGAACTTGACCTTGGCCGCGTCTGCGCAAGGAGAATTAGCCCGCACCATCGTCGCCGCAGGAACGCAGTACGGCTATTCCAAGACGCTGGCTGGCGTTCGGATCAACGTCGAGTTCATTTCTGCTAACCCGACGGGACCGCTCCATTTAGGTCATACCCGTTGGGCTGCCGTCGGCGATGCCATGGCTCGTGTCTTGGCAGCGGCAGGCGCTGAGGTTGCGCGCGAGTTCTACATCAACGATCGGGGGGTACAGCTCGACCGGTTTGGTGCCTCACTAGAAGCTGTCGCCACGGGCAAGGCGGTGCCGGAAGACGGCTACCACGGCAGCTACATCGTGGACTTGGCGGCTCGGATTGTCGCCGAACATCCCGGCATCCTCGAACTTTCACAGGCTGATCGGATGGTGGCCTTCCGAGAGGCCGGTTACGTACTGCAATTAGCCCAGCAACGCCAGGTCCTTGAAACCTTCCATACCCATTTCGACGTCTGGTATTCCGAGCGGACGTTGCACTCATCGGGCGCCGTCGAACGCGGCATGCAACGACTGCGCGAACACGGTCATGTGTTCGAGCTCGAGGGTGCAGTTTGGCTGCGCACTACGGACTTCGACGACGACAAAGACCGGGTGCTCATCAAGAGCGATGGAGAACTTACCTACTTCGCCAGCGACATCGCCTACTACGTCGACAAGCGGGACCGCGGCTTCGATATTTGCATCTACCTGCTCGGCGCCGACCATCACGGCTACGTGAACCGGCTGCGGGCTGTCGCCGCGTGTGCTGGCGATGATCCGAACTACGCCATCGACGTTGTGATTGGCCAGCTCGTCAAGATGATGAAGGGCGGCGAAGAAGTTCGCCTGTCCAAGCGAGCTGGAAACATGATCACCTTAGAAGATCTCGTAAACGAGGTCGGAGTTGATGCTGCCCGCTATAGCTTGATTCGTTATCCAGCCACATCGCCGCTGGTGCTCGACCTCGACCTGCTCGTCCAGCGAACCAACGAGAACCCGGTCTACTACGTGCAATATGCGCACGCTCGGATTAGTTCGGTGCTGCGTAATGCCAGCGAACTTGGGATCGACTGGGTCGCGGGCTCTGGTCCGGCCGGCCAAATTGCCATGGACGGTTTCGATGCGGCGTTGCTCGACCACGAGCGCGAGAAGGCACTGCTTGGCACACTAGGTGAGTTCCCTCGCATCGTTGCATCGGCGGCCGAATTGCGTGAACCGCATCGGGTTGCCCGCTACCTCGAAGAACTGGCGACGGCCTACCACAAGTTCTACGACTCGTGCCGAGTGCTTCCTCGCGGCGACGAGTCCCTCGAGCCGGTTTCGTTTGCCCGCCTGTGGCTTTGCGCCGCGACCCGTCAGGTAATCGCCAACGGGCTCGATTTGCTGGGCGTCAGCGCTCCGGAACGGATGTAATCGTGCGAGCGCACCCGGCTGGTCCGCGTCATGGAGATGTTTCTACGAGTCCTGCAATCCCGATCGCACCGATCGATGCAGTACAGCTCGGCGAACTTGCAGCTGAAGTTTGGCCGATCACCGCGCAACGCTCTCTCAAGGGCGTCATGCACGTGGGGGGTGTCGACGTCCGGGATCTTGCGGCCGAGTATCAGACGCCATTGTTTGTGTGGGACCTCGACTATTTCAGGTCGCGGCTAGCCGCGTTCGCGACTGCGTTTGCCGACGCCGGTCCAGGACCGACGGTGTTCTATGCAGCTAAGGCCTTCTTGGCTGGGCTTGCTGTACGCGAAGTTTCCGCAGCCGGGCTCGGTATCGACGTCTGCACTGGTGGCGAACTGACGCTCGCTCTTCGGGCCGGAGCCGATCCCGCAAACCTGATGTTCCACGGCAACAACAAGTCGGCTTCGGAGTTGACTCAGGCCCTAGACGCGGGCGTCGGCCGGTTCGTAATCGACTCGTTTGAAGAACTGGTGCGACTGGCGGCGTTGGCTGAAGACCGCGGAGTCAAAGCCCGCGTCCTGATTCGCGTCACAGTGGGCGTTGAGGCGCACACCCATGAGTTCATCGCTACTGCCCACGAGGATCAGAAGTTCGGCTTCTCCTTAGCCGGGGGAGCAGCAGCTGAAGCAGTTCGGCGAGTGCTGGGGCTGGATTCGCTCGAACTGGTCGGGTTGCATTCGCACATTGGTTCGCAGATCTTCGACGCCGATGGCTTTGAAGTCGCCGCGCATCGAGTGGTGGAATTACTGGCGGATGTGCGTGACGAGCATGGGGTCGAGTTAGCCGAACTCGACCTAGGCGGCGGCATGGGCATCGCGTATGTCTCCGACGATGACCCCCTGCAGATCGAAGACCTGGCGGGCCGGCTCCGGGTAATCGTCGAACGCGAGACAGCCAGCCGTGGACTGACGGTGCCGCGGATTCTTGTTGAACCAGGCCGGGCCATCGTCGGACCAACCATGGTGACCCTCTACGAGGTTGGCACCGTCAAGCCCATCGATCTTGGTGGTGGGCACAGCCGTACCTATATATCGGTCGATGGCGGAATGAGTGACAACATCCGCACCGCGCTCTACGACGCTGACTACACGGTCACTCTCGCGTCGCGGGCCCCCACTGTCCCAGCGACCTTGGCCCGTGTGGTTGGCAAGCATTGTGAAAGCGGCGACATTGTCGTCCGCGACGCTTGGCTGCCCGCGGACGTTGTCCCGAGTGACCTGCTGGCAGTTGCAGCAACCGGGGCTTATTGCCGCGCAATGGCGTCGACATACAACCTCGTTCCGCGCCCGGCCGTGGTGGCAGTTAGCGCTGGAACCACGCGGCTCGTACTTCGGCGCGAGTCGGTCGATGACCTTTTAGCGCTCGATGTGGAACTGTTCCCCGGCCCTGACGCCTCCTAGGTACGCAGGGAAACTGCCAATCTGACAGTCTTGGACCCCGATCGACAGTTAACGCACGTTCTGATCTGGCGCGGCAACGGAGGTAGTCATGGGTGAGGACGGCGCACAGCAACCGCCACGGCTGACTGTGGCATTGCTAGGTGCGGGCACCGTCGGCACCCAAGTCGCCCGGCTGCTCTCCGAGAATGCCGATGACCTTCTGGCCCGCGTGGGTGCACGGATCGAACTGATCGGCGTCGGCGTCCGCGACGGTTCGAAAGTTCGCGATGGCATCGATCCGTCGCTGGTGACAACTGATTTAGACGAATTGGTCTCACGTGGAGCCGACATCGTCGTCGAAGTCATGGGCGGAATCGAACCGGCTCGGACCTTGCTGCTAGCCGCCATGGCCCGCGGATCGTCAATCGTGACCGCGAACAAGGCACTTCTTGCCGAAGACGGAGCCACCTTGCACGATGCCGCTGCGGCGGGGGGACTTGATCTGTACTTCGAGGCCAGTGTGGCTGGGGCGATCCCGCTGCTGCGCCCGCTGCGCGACTCGTTGGCCGGAGACCGAGTTCGCCGGGTCCTCGGAATCGTCAACGGCACCACTAACTACATATTGACCAAGATGGACGAAGAAGGGGCGGACTACGCCGACGCATTAGCTGAGGCGCAGCGATTGGGCTATGCCGAAGCCGATCCCACTGCTGACGTCGAAGGCTTTGACGCCGCAGCAAAGGCCGCTATTTTGGCGAGCCTGGCCTTCCACACGCGAGTTACCGGCGCCGACGTGCACCGCGAGGGCCTGTCAAACGTAACCGCTGCCGATGTTGCTGCTGCCCGCGACATGGGCTTCGTGATCAAGTTACTTGCGGTTGCCGAACTATCCGATGATGAGCGCGGCGTCTGCGTGCGAGTGCATCCCGCGATGGTTCCGCGTACCCATCCCTTGGCCGGCGTTCGCGACGCGTTCAACGCTGTGTTCGTAGAAGCGGACGCGGCTGGCCAGGTCATGTTCTATGGCCGCGGAGCCGGCGGTGCCCCAACAGCTTCGGCAGTGATGGGCGACTTGGTTGCTGTGGCTCGCCATAAGGTCGCTGGTTCTCGTGGCCCTGGCGAGTCGGCCTACGCCAATCTTGAGATCCGCCCGATCGGTGAGGCGCTGACCCGGTACTACGTGAATCTGCAAGTCGCCGATCGACCTGGCGTTCTTGCTGCAATTGCGACGGTCTTTGCTGAACACGGCGTGAGCATCCAGAACGTCAGACAGGACGGACATGGCGCTGATGCCATGTTGATGGTGCGCACTCACCTCGCGCGCGACGCAGCTCTGGCCAGAACTTTGGCTTCCCTTCGCGAGATGGATTCGGTCCGCAGTGTCATCGGGGTGCTGCGGGTAGAGGGGGAGACCTCATGACCCCGGCATCGCCGCAATGGCGTGGCGTGATCAATGAGTATCGCGACCGGTTGCCGGTCACGGCGGACATGCCGGTAATCACCCTTGGTGAGGGTGGTACGCCATTGGTGTTGGCAGAGCATCTTTCCGAACTCGTAGGGTGTCGAGTCTTCCTCAAAGTCGAAGGGGCCAATCCAACCGGCTCATTCAAAGACCGTGGAATGACGATGGCCTTGTCAAAAGCGGCCTTGGACGGTGCGCGCGCTGTGATCTGCGCATCGACCGGGAATACAAGTGCCAGCGCCGCCGCTTACGCCGTGAAAGCCGGAATGACCTGCGCAGTCCTGGTGCCCGAAGGCAAGATCGCGATGGGCAAGCTCGCGCAAGCCCTTGTCCACGGCGCCGCTCTGCTCCACGTTCAGGGAAACTTCGACGACTGCCTGACGCTGGCGCGTGAACTGGCCGACAACTATCCAGTTGCGCTCGTCAACTCCGTGAATCCCTACCGCATCGAGGGACAGAAGACCGCCGCGTTTGAGATTGTCGACGCGCTGACCCAAGCCCCGGACATCCACTGCTTACCGGTCGGCAACGCTGGAAATATCACGGCCTACTGGCAGGGCTACCGCGAGTACGCCGACGCAGGTCTTTCCGCCTTGCCGCGAATGTGGGGTTTCCAGGCCGCAGGTGCAGCGCCGATCGTTTTGGGCCATCCGGTGCTGGAACCAGAAACCATCGCGACCGCGATCCGAATTGGTAATCCCGCGTCATGGGAGCAAGCCATCGCCGCCCGGGATGAGTCTGGCGGGCAAATCGATTCAGTTACCGATCAAGAGATTCTGGCGGCCTATCGGATGCTGGCTGCGCGCGAAGGGGTATTTGTCGAGCCTGCCTCCGCTGCCGGCGTGGCAGGGCTGATCAAGTCTTACGACGCCGGGCTGGTGGATTCAGGCCAGACCATCGTGATCACAGTCACCGGGAACGGGCTAAAGGACCCGCACTGGGCCTTGGAAGGAAGCGCCGAACCGCTGCCGGTACCTGTTGACGCAGTAGTAGTGGCGCAACGCCTAGGGCTGGTCGAGTGAACGAGTTCGTGCGCGCCACGGTCAGCGTGCGGGTTCCGGCCACGAGTGCGAATCTCGGTCCCGGATTTGACTCATACGGCTTGGCCCTTGACCTTCATGACGAACTGAGTGCGACGCTAGCCCCGGAACTAAGGATCGACGTTACAGGCGAGGGCGACACCACCTTGCCGCGGGATGAGACCCATCTGGTGTGGCAGGCAATGCAACGGCTATTCGCCGAGGTTGGGGTTGAGCCTCCGGGAGTGCATTTGGTCTGCCACAACAAGATTCCGCATGGCCGCGGGCTTGGATCGTCGGCCGCGGCCATCGTCGCAGGACTTCTGCTAGCCCGCGCTTTGCTGGTCGAAACCCAAGTCTCCGATCAGCGGATCCTTGAGTTGGCCAGTGAATTAGAAGGACACCCGGACAACGTTGCCGCAGCTCTTTACGGCGGATTTACTCTGGCCTGGATTGATAGCCAGCCTGTCCAAGGTTTGCCGGGAGGCCACGGTTCTGCGCAGGCGGTCCGTATGGAACCTTTCGCTGCGTTGCGAGTTGTCGTTGTGGTGCCTGAAACAATGTTGGCGACAAGCCGGGCACGTGCCGTGCTTCCGGCTTCGGTGCCGCACTGTGATGCGGTGATCAATGTCGCTAGAGCCGGACTTCTGGTTGAAGCCCTAACTCGCAGACCTGACTTACTACTGCCGGCGACCTTTGATCGACTTCACCAGGAACAGCGGCGCGAGGCGTACCCGGAAACATGGCGAGAAGTCGAACTCTTGCGTGACGCTGGGCTGGCTGCAGTCGTGTCGGGGGCCGGACCGACCGTGCTAGTGCTTTCGGTCGAGCCGATCTTGGAGCGGGTGCGTGAGTTGGTCGGCAGCGGGCTCGACGTACGCGAATTGGGGCTTGATTTGACCGGGGCGCGCGTAGGCGCCTGAAGGTGCTACAGTTTTGCCGTTCACGGGAGTCCGGAGTTTCTCTCCGGCCCAATCCCGACATCCGCAGGCACAAATAATCGTGCACCGGACTGTCGAGGACCTATCTGTTAAGGATCAAGAGTGACCGAATCTGTCACAACCACCCCCACCGGGCGTGGCTCTGGGTCGGGACTACCGACCATGCTCCTGCCGGAGCTCAAGACATTGGCTTCGAAGCTGGGAATCACCGGCGCATCAGCCATGCGAAAGGGCGACCTAGTCGCCGCAATTCAGGCCCGCCAGGTGAGCGCACCGGCCGAACGCCCGGCCCGTAGCGAACGCCCGGCCCGCCAGCCGCGTGCCGAACGACCCGCCGGACCGCCGGCCGCAGCGGACGAGTCGGCCAGCAACGACCGCCCTGAAACCACAAGCAATGACCGTCCGCCGCGCAACGATCGCCCACGCAACGATGATCGTCAGCGCAACGACGATCGCCCGCCGCGCAACGATGACCGAGGCCCGCGTACAGACAGCGCGCCCCGCAACGACGCTGGCCCGCGCACCGATGGCGCCCCCCGCGCCGACGCCGGTCCGCGCACAGATGAAGACGACCGCGGTCGTAGTCGTCGTCGTGGACGTGGTCGGGACCGCTACAACCGTGAGGATCGCGGACCGCGCGACCAGCAGCGCCCGCGCCCGCCACGTGATCGCTTCGAGTCTGAACCCGAAGTCAACGATGACGATGTTCTGGTTACCGTCGCCGGCATCCTCGACGTCATGGAGAACTACGCCTTCGTCCGGACCACCGGCTACCTGCCAGGTCCGAATGACGTTTACGTCTCCTTGTCGATGGTGAAGAAGGCTGGGCTGCGCAAGGGCGATGTCATCACGGGCATGGTCCGCCAGCCTGGCGATGGCGAGCGCCGCGAGAAGTTCAACCCGCTCGTGCGGATCGAGACGGTAAATGGCGCCGACCCAGAGTTGGCGCGCAATCGCATCGAATTCGGCAAGTTGACTCCGCTGTACCCGCAGGACCGACTTCGCCTTGAGACCGAGTCGAACAACTTGGTCACCCGGGTGATCGACCTCGTCGGTCCCATTGGAAAGGGACAGCGCGGGCTCATTGTTTCCCCACCCAAGGCTGGCAAGACGATGGTGCTGCAAGCCATCGCGAATGCAATTGCGGTAAACAACCCCGAGTGCCACCTGATGGTCGTTTTGGTTGACGAGCGGCCTGAAGAGGTCACCGACATGCAGCGCTCGGTCAAGGGTGAGGTAATCGCCTCTACGTTCGACCGTCCCGCAGAGGACCACACGATCATTGCTGAACTCGCGATTGAGCGAGCTAAGCGACTGGTTGAAATGGGCCACGACGTCGTCGTCTTGTTGGACTCGATGACTCGCCTCGGTCGCGCCTACAACCTTGCGGCCCCGGCCAGCGGCCGAATTCTTTCCGGTGGCGTTGACTCCACGGCGCTCTACCCGCCAAAGCGGTTCTTCGGCGCGGCCCGGAATATCGAGAACGGTGGTTCGCTCACCATTCTTGCCACGGCGCTCGTTGAGACCGGGTCCCGCATGGACGAGGTCATCTTCGAGGAGTTCAAGGGCACCGGAAACATGGAGCTCAAGCTGGATAGGCGCTTGGCTGACAAGCGAATCTTCCCGGCCGTCGATGTTGACGCTTCGGGTACCCGTAAGGAAGAGCTCCTCATGTCACCTGAGGAACTCAAGGTCGTCTGGAAGCTTCGTCGGGTGCTGCATGCCCTCGACTCTCAGCAGGCGATCGAGTTGCTGCTGAACAAGTTGCGGGAGACCAAAACCAACAACGAATTCCTGCTCCAAGTGCAGAAGACGACCCCTGGCATGGGGGCCGACGACGACTGAGCCGGGCACCCGGTTTGGCCCTAGCACGCGGCGATGGCAGACTTGGCAGGCTCCCGGTTCACGGTGCGATATCCATCGCAGCGACCCGGGACGAGTTGAAGGAGAAGTTGTGAAGCCCGAGATCCACCCGGCCTACGCCGAGACGACCGTGCACTGCACCTGCGGTTCGACGTTCGTGACCCGCAGCACAGCTAAGACCGGCGTGATTAACGCTGACGTCTGCTCGCAGTGTCACCCGTTCTACACGGGCAAGCAGAAGATCCTCGACACCGGCGGCCGCGTTGCCAAGTTCGAGGCGCGATTCGGGAAGAAGTCAGCCGAAAAGTAGCCGTTGGCTGCCGGTCGGGATCGGGAGCCATCTCGTGTTTGAATCCATGGCGGCACTTGCCGCACAGTTGGGCGAGGTAGAAGCCCAGTTGTCGGATCCGGCTGTCCATGCCGATCCGGCCCTAGCTCGCAAACTTGGTCGCGAGTACGCCCGACTGCGTCCCATCGTCCACACGTGGGTTGCGTGGCGCGATGCAGATTCTGACCTGAGTGCGGCGACCGAACTGGGAGCCGACGATGCCGCGTTCGCTGCAGAGGCAGCCGAACTTCTTGTGCAACGAGACACCCTCGCGGCGAAGTTGCAGTTACTGCTCGTGCCGCGTGATCCGGTAGACGACAACGACGTGATCCTCGAACTCAAAGCTGGCGAGGGTGGCCAAGAATCAGCGCTTTTCGTTGGCGACTTGTTGCGCATGTATTTGCACTATGCCGAAAACCGCGGCTGGACCACGGAGATTCTTGAAGCCGAAGATAGCGACATGGGCGGTTACAAAGACGTCCACGTTGCGGTTAAGGCGCGAGGAATGGTTGGACCAAATGAAGCCCCGTATGCGCGGCTGAAGTACGAGGCCGGAGTTCACCGAGTGCAGCGCGTCCCTATCACCGAGTCGCAAGGGCGCATCCACACCTCGGCTGCTGGCGTGCTCGTACTACCCGAGGCCGAAGAGGTCGACGTCAAGATCGAGCCCAACGACTTGCGCATAGATGTTTTCCGGTCTTCTGGACCGGGCGGTCAGAGCGTGAACACCACCGACTCAGCCGTGCGGATCACCCACCTGCCTACTGGGATCGTGGTTTCGTGCCAGAACGAGAAGAGTCAATTGCAGAACCGGGAGCAGGCGATGCGAATCTTGCGAGCTCGGATTTTGGCCGCGGCCCAAGAAGCAGCAGATCTGGAAGCATCGGAGACCAGGCGCTCGCAGGTGCGCACGGTCGACCGGAGCGAGCGCATCCGCACCTACAACTTTGCAGAGAATCGCATCAGCGACCATCGAGTTGGGTTCAAGGCCTACAACCTTGACCAGGTGCTCGACGGCGAACTTGATCCGGTCGTTGAGGCCTGCCTGGCCGCGGACTTGGCCGCCCGACTTTCGGCGGCGACCCCCGGAACACCCAAGTGAATGGACCGCTGACTCCCGACGAGGGGATTGTCACCATCCGAGCCGTCCTGGCTGATGCTGAACGTCGCCTTGCGGCTGCCGGAGTTCCCAGCCCAGCCGTCGACGCGGCCGAGCTGTTGGCCCTAGTCCGCGGCGTAAGACGAAACCGGTTATTGATGTCCGACCCAGTTCCCGATGTCGAGCTCGTGCGATTCGAGTCGCTGCTGCTTAGACGGGCGGCGAGGGTCCCTTTGCAGCATTTGACGGGGGTGGCGGGCTTTCGCAGGCTGGATTTGCAGGTCGGTCCTGGGGTGTTTGTTCCACGACCGGAGACTGAACTGGTCGCGGAGGTGGCATTGCGCACAATCAATGCCGGCTCCGGAAGGCAACTGGTTCTCGACCTGTGCGCCGGCAGCGGCGCCATCGGCTTGGCTATCGCGACCGAGGCGTGCGATGTGGACGTCATCGCGGTCGAAATCGAGCCGTCTGCGGTGGAGTGGGCGGAGCGCAACGCAGCATCCTTGGGCGTGAAGATTGCCGAACGAGGAAGTACTTATCGACTGATCTTGGCCGATGCTGGTGAACTCGGGCAGCGTGAACAACCCTTAGCTGAGATCGCAGGCCGGGTCGACATCGTGGTTGCTAACCCGCCCTATATTCCGGACGACGCTGTGCCGCGGGATCCCGAGGTGCGCGAGCACGATCCCCGAGCTGCCCTGTACGGCGGACCTGATGGGCTTCGAGTGGTGCGACTAATCGTGGACTCGGCCGTGCGGCTGCTTCGTCCAGGTGGCCTGCTGATCATCGAGCACGGCGACGAGCAGGGCGAACTTTCGTCTGGAGAAGGGGTGCCGGCCGTCATCCGGGCGGCCGAAACCGAAAGTGGCCCGGCCTTCACTGCCGTCATTGACCGACCGGACCTAAATGGCCGGCCCCGTTTCACGATGGCGAAACGAGTCTTGCAATGAGTTTGGTAATCAATCTGGCTGACCCGGAAGACCGGATCGCTGGCTTGGATGCGGCGGCTAACGCCATGCGCCGCCACGAGCTTGTGGTGTTGCCAACCGACACTGTTTACGGCATCGGCACCGACGCCTTTAGCGTGCAAGGCGTTGCGGCCTTGTTGGATGCCAAAGGCAGGGGCCGCAATCTGCCGGTCCCCGTGCTTGTCGGGTCACCCAAGACCGTCGACGGATTGGTGCGCAGCCTCTCCGGAGCCGGCCGAGACCTGATCGAAGCGTTTTGGCCCGGAGCCCTGACGATCGTGGCCCGCGCGCAACCGACCCTGCAGTGGGATCTGGGAGACACATCCGGGACGGTGGCGGTGCGAATGCCGTTACATCCGGCTGCGATCGAACTACTTCGCAAGGTAGGACCGATGGCAGTGAGTAGCGCAAATAAGTCCGGGTCACCTCCCGCAGCAACAATTGAGAAGGCGTTGGAGCAATTCGGCGAAGCGGTCCGGGTGTATCTCGATGGCGGCCC
Organism: uncultured bacterium; assembly: GCA_903825575.1. Classification (GTDB taxonomy): domain Bacteria; phylum Actinomycetota; class Actinomycetes; order S36-B12; family CAIKAW01; genus CAIKAW01. The sequence goes on from CAIKAW010000081.1 coordinate 52,268, forward strand.
GAGCACAACAATCGAACCGTCGACGATCGTCGACGTTTCCGGCGACCAGCCGAGAGCATTGCGGGTCGGCGCTTTGAGCTTGGAACTGTTGCGCACGGTGGTGCCAGATCTACTTGGGCCGGATTCGGGCTGAGACAGCTGCGCCAGACTGGTTAGACTCCGGCCACGTACCGGAGTCGAACCACGGGGGAACCGAATATGAACGCTAGTGCCGTGCCTTTCTGGGGCCCAGACTTCGGCGCCCTCCAGTCCTCCGACCCAGAGATCGCCAACATCGTCTTGGCCGAACTCGATCGACTTCGCGGTGGCCTTCAGCTGATCGCGAGTGAGAACTTCACATCCCCTGCGGTGCTCGCGGCACTTGGCTCGACCCTGAGCAACAAGTACGCCGAGGGCTACCCGGGTCGCCGCTACTACGGCGGGTGCGCCGAAGTCGACAAGGCCGAAATGCTTGGCATCGAGCGCGCCAAGGCGCTCTTCGGCGCTGACCACGCGAACCTACAGCCGCACTCGGGCGCCTCAGCGAACATCGCCGCGTACGGCGCGTTCGTAAAACCGGGCGAGACCGTTATGGCGATGTCGTTGCCGCACGGTGGGCATCTGACGCACGGATCCAAGGTGAATTTCTCCGGCAAGTGGTTCGATATCGCCTCCTATGGGGTGCGCCAGGACACCGAGCTCATCGACTACGACGAAGTCCGTAGCCTGGCCCTCGAGCGGCGCCCAAAGATGATCATCTGCGGGGCCACGGCCTACCCGAGGCTGATTGACTTCGCGGCCTTCCGATCGATCGCCGATGAAGTCGGTGCGATCCTGATGGTTGATGCAGCGCACTTCATCGGGCTCGTGGCTGGCGGTGCGATTCCCAGCCCAGTTCCCTACGCCGACGTCGTGTGCTTCACGACTCACAAGGTGCTCCGCGGCCCCCGCGGCGGGATGATCCTTTGCAAGGCCGAGCATGCCGCTGCAATCGACAAGGCAGTCTTCCCGATGATGCAGGGTGGTCCGCTCATGCATTCGGTCGCGGCCAAGGCTGTCGCTCTGAAGGAAGCAGCGACCCCGGAATACCAGTCCTACGCCCGGAACGTGATTGCTAACGCACAGGCCTTGGCCGCCGGCCTGGCGGCCGAAGGGATGCGTCCGGTCTCAGGGGGAACAGACACTCACCTCGCGCTGATCGACCTGCAGGCCGTCGGCGTCACCGGAGCCGAGGCTGAACAGCGCTGCGATGCAGCACGAATTACGTTGAACAAGAACTCGATTCCTTTCGACCCGGCGACAGCTGCGGTGACCTCGGGCATTCGGGTCGGGACACCTGCCGTGACCACCCAAGGAATGACGGTCGATCAGATGGCAGCGATAGCAAACTGCATCGGTAGGGCCGTTCGTTCAACGAGTTCAGCGGAAACCACGGCAGTCGCCGAAGAGGTGCTGGGCCTGTGTCGGACCCACCCGGCTTACCCGCGGGGCTAACCTGCTCAGGTGCGTGAGTATCTGCTTTGCCTGTTCGCCGCCGCGGCGGTGACCTATTTGGCGACGGCCCCGGTCCGTCGCTTGGCCATCGGGATCGGAGCCGTAGCCGAGGTCCGCGATCGCGATGTCCACGCCGAGCCGACGCCTCGGCTGGGGGGACTTGCCATGTTCCTTGGGCTGCTGGCCGGGATGCTGCTGTCCAGCAAGTTGCCCATGATGCGCGAAGTGTTTCCGCACACTCGCGAATGGTTCGGGTTGCTTGCAGGGTGCACCCTGATCGTCGCGCTCGGGGTCGTGGATGACCGCTTTGGCCTAGATGCGCCGACGAAATTTGCGGGCCAGGTTCTAGCTGCGGCCGTAATGGCTTTCGAGGGCGTACAGGTCTTGTACCTTCCGACCGGCAGTGGCTCGGTGGTACTCGACCCGACTACGAGCATTGTTCTTACGGTCCTGGTCGTTGTGGTCACGGTTAACGCAATCAACTTCGTCGACGGCCTCGACGGACTTGCTGCCGGGATTGTCGCGATCGCCGCCCTAGCTTTCTTCGCTTACTCGTATTTGCTATCGGTCGAGTACGGCTTTCAGCGTGCCACGATGCCGACCCTGATTTCGGCCTGTCTGGCAGGGATCTGCCTTGGATTTTTGCCCCACAACCTGTACCCAGCCCGCATCTTCATGGGTGATACCGGTGCCATGCTCATCGGTCTGTTGCTCGCGGCCTCCACGATCACGATGTCTGGCCAAGTGGACACTGGCGCCTTGGAAGGTACGACGCTTTTACCCGCGCTGCTTCCGATCCTGCTTCCTGTGGCGGTAGTTGCGATTCCTCTGATTGATCTGCTGCTGGCAGTGGTTCGTCGCACCCGAGCTCGCCGTTCGCCCTTTGCCGCAGACAAGGAGCACCTGCACCACCGCCTGCTCGAACTTGGACACTCGCAGCGGCGGGCGGTTCTGCTCCTGCACCTATGGACACTGCTGATCGCAGGTGCAGCGGTGGCATTGGCGTTTGTGCCGGTGGCCGTGGCTGCACTTGGGTTCTTTGCGGGTGTTGTGGTGCTGGTGTTGGCCGTCCGCTGGCCTACCTTGCAGACTCGGTTCCGGGTCTGAGTTTGCCTCCTCCCCGGGGGGAGTGGGCATGATGGCCCCGTGTACAGTTCTGGATCGAACGCACGGGGCGCCCGCGGGCTAGTAATCGCGGTGAAAAGCCTGGCTCGGAGCCGATCAGTTAGAGAGGACCTCAGTGGTTTCGCAGTGGTCGGCCGGCTCACTTTGGGTGAGCGGACATGACCGACGAAACCGGTCCGGAGCGAAGTCCAACTCAGTCCTCCCTCCCCGGTGCAGCAGCGTTCTTGGGCATGGGAATCTCGATTGCGGCCAGCGTCGGGGCCGGCGTGTGGCTGGGCCTACTGGCCGATTCTCGACTGCACACTGCACCTGCGTTGTTGATCGTGGGAGTCGTGCTGGGAGTCGTAGTTTCGGTGGTTTCCGTCGTGGCGCAGATCAAGCGCTTCTTGTGACGTCCAGCGAGCGGACGTGACGACCTTGCTCGATGACCTCAAGCCTGACTCCCTGACCCGCGTGATGCGCCCGACTGTGTTCTCGGCAATCGCACTTGGCCTAATTGGGTTTGGCGTCTCGATCTGGCTGTCTGCCCCGACTGCCGCCGTTGGAATCGTGATCGGGATTGTCGCGGCCATCTTCAATGTGCGAATCCTTGGGGCCGGAGTCCTTCGGGTACCTGCCGATCAGGCCGAGGAGACCAAGTCGGTGCGCCGCCTGCTGGGCAAGAACAGTGCAGTCCGGTTAACGCTTATCACCGCGGTTGCCATAGGTTTGGTTTTACTGAACCACCCGCTTGGAATCGGCATGGTGGTCGGGCTCGTGCTTTTCCAGATTGCTTTTGTCGTCAACGCAGGTCGCGTCATAATCGCAACCAAGGCTGGATGAGGAATACCGGTGATGGTCTCGACAAGTGTTGTGCACTCTGCCGCAACGATTGACGTCGGCGGGCACGCGGCCACGGCACAACTTTTTGGAATGACGATCTCGCTAGACATCGTTTGGTCGAGTCTGGCAGCGGCGGCAGTGGTCCTCGGACTTGGATTCGCGATGCGAGCCAAGGCGACGTCAGGTGTCCCCGGCAAACTGCAACTTATCTGGGAGACGCTGACCGAGCAGGTCTCGGAGATCGCAGGGTCGGCATTGGGCCCGGCTGGGCGCAAGTTTGTGCCGTTGGCCATGTCTATCTTCATCTTCATTCTTGTCTGTAACTGGATTGAGGTCATCCCATCTGGGCATAACCCGGAGTGGTTCCCAGCACCGACCTCTGATGTGAACCTTCCGCTGGCGATGGCCCTGACCGTGATTGCCTTGGTCCACTACAACTCCATCAAGGCGCGCGGTTTCAAGGGTTACTTCAAGCATTACCTAGAGCCCTACCCGGTCATGCTCCCGATTAACATCATCGAAGAGATCACTAAGCCGATCACTTTGACATTCCGGTTGTTCGGAAACCTTTTCGCGAGCGTCCTGATGGTGACCGTGATTACGGCTTTGGTTCCCATTTGGGCGATTCCATTCGGTGAGCTGCCCTGGAAGATCTTCGCGATGGCGATTGGGGCCATTCAGGCATTCATCTTTGCCCTCCTGACGATCATCTACCTCGGTATCGGGATGGATACCAGTGGGCACTAGCATTTGGCGACCCCGCGGCGCATCGGACTTGTCCGTCGTGGGTACCCGAAAGACTTTTCGAAACAGCAGCAGCAAGCGATCTCTGGAGGAGAAATGGCAGTAGATGCTGGGCTTGACAGCGCGATTCGCGTAGCTGGAGCCCTAATCGGTGGCGGTCTGGCACTAGCCGGCGGTGCCGCCGGCGCGGCCATCGGTGACGGCCTTGTGGGTAGCTCGACGATCCAGGCGATCGCTCGGCAGCCCGAAATTGAGAGCAAGGCTCGTACCTACTTCTTCCTGACCGTTGGTCTGGTTGAGGCCGCGTACTTCATCAACCTGCTCTTCATGGTCGTTTTCGTTTACGTCTTCTCGAGCAAGTAACCCCAGATCTGCGATGGACCTACGACAGCACTTGCCGATGATTGAGCAAGAACTGGCGTGGTCCGGACGAAGTGGAGCGCGTTGACGTGGTGCCAACAGCATCGATTTTCTTGCTTCCCAACGGGACGTTTTTCGTCGAGTTGGCGATCTTCCTTGTCATTGTCTTTTTGATCGGCAAATACATTCTCCCGCCGATCAACAAGGCGCTCGAGGAGCGTCAGGAGCACATCAAGTCCTCGCTTGAGGCCGCTGATGTGGCTCGTGCCGATGCGGCCGCTGCCGATGGTGAGCGCCGTGCGGCACTCGAGGAAGGCCGTCGTCAGGCCCGCGAGATTGTTGCGCAGGCCAATGGCACGGCCGACCAAGTGCGGGCCGAGGCCGTGACCAAGGCGCAGGTCGAGTACGACCGGATCTTGGCCAAGGCCGACTCTGAGGTCGCAGTCCACCGTCAGCGTGCAGTCGAGGAAGCTGCTGGCCGGATGGGCGAGATCGTGTTCGACACCGTCGAGCGCGTGATCGGCCGCGAAGTTGACGCCACGACACACCGCGACCTGATTGACGCTGCGGTCACCGCGCTGAAGGCCGACGCGGCAGCCGCGGGAGCGGGATCGCGTCCGTGAAACCAAGCCTGCAGGGGTTCGCCGCCGCCGTCGTTGAGTCAGTCTCCGGACCGGCTTTGGCGACGTTGGCGGAGGAATTGGAAGCCGTTCACTCGTTAGTGGACGGCAATCCTGTCTTGCGGGCGGCTTTGACTGATACCTCAATGTCCGCGGCCACCCGACGCGCCGTCGTTGATGATCTGCTTGCCGATCGTGTCTCCAGCCAGGCCCGGCGAAGTGCGGCATTTGCGGCCGGGGCGGCATCTGCCCCGGAACTGCCGGCGGCGCTGGCATGGTTGGCAGCCCGCGCCCGGCACGCGGCCGAAGGAATCGCAGTCCAAGAACCAGCGTTGGGGTATCTATCCGCTCGAGCACGGGTGGGGGGTTACGCCACCTTCGTTTTCGAGTCTGTCGCAACCGATTCCTTGCCGCAGATCGAGGATGAACTCTTCCGCTTCGCTCGTACCGTCGAGTCAATGCCGTCACTGCGGACGGCCCTTTCGAACCGCGACCTTCCGCTTGAAGTTCGACTAGCCGTCGTCAACGCGTTACTGGCAGGCAAGGTTGAGTCAGCCACGTTGGCCCTCGTCGGATACACGATTGAAGGTGGCCGACCGCGCGATCTGGTTGGCACCTTGGACTTCCTGGTCGAGCACACGGCGCGCGCCCGCGGTTGGCGGGTGGCGCGGGTCCACTCGGCTCGCGACATTGCCCCCGCTGAGCGCGACGAGTTAGGCCGCGCGCTTTCGGCGCTTGCTGGCAACCCAGTTGAACTGCAGGTGAGCATTGAGTCGAAGTTGCTAAGCGGCGTACTTGTCCAACTTGGCGACTTGCAGATCGACTCGACCACCCGCGGGCGGCTCGATGCTTTGCACGAACACCTCTTCAGCCGCGGCTGGGAAGACTTACTTGACGGACCCGAGCATGGATCAGCAGACAAGGGAGCACGTTGATGGCAGAGCTGACGATCGACGCCAACGAAATCACGGAGGCGTTGCGACGGCACGTGGCCGAGTACACCCCAGCGGTGGGTTCGGAGCAGGTGGGGCGCATCGTCGAGGTCGGTGACGGCATCGCGCGAGTCTCCGGCTTGCCGAGTGCTGCGGTCAACGAGTTGCTCGAGTTTGAAGACGGCACCCTCGGGTTGGCGCTGAACCTCGACGAAGACACCATCGGTGCAGTCGTCTTGGGATCAGTCGACCGACTTGAGGAGGAGCAGGTCGTCCGGGCGACCGGACGCATCCAGACCGTTCCGGTCGGCGACGCGCTGCTCGGACGCGTTGTGAACGCGCTTGGCGAGCCGATCGATGGCAAGGGTCCGATCGCCACGGACATCACTCGTCGTATGGAGGTCCAGGCGCCCGGCATCATCGGCCGCCAGCCAGTTTCCGAGCCGCTACAGACCGGCATCAAGGCCATTGACGCCATGACCCCGATTGGTCGTGGCCAGCGCGAACTGATCATCGGCGACCGCAAGACCGGCAAGACGACGGTCGCGATCGACACGATCATTAATCAGCGCGGTCTCGGTGTGAAGTGCATCTACGTTGCTATCGGCCAGAAGAACTCCTCGGTCGCGCAGACCGTCGCCACGCTCACCGAGCATGACGCGATGGATTACACGGTCGTTGTCGTGGCTTCCGCTGGTGACCCGGCGCCTTTCAAGTTCCTTGCCCCCTACGCCGGTTGCGCGATGGGTCAGCACTGGATGGAGAACGGCGAGCATGCACTAGTCGTCTATGACGACTTGTCGAAGCAGGCTGAGGCCTACCGCCAGGTATCGCTGTTGCTGCGACGCCCCCCGGGCCGCGAGGCTTACCCCGGCGACGTCTTCTACCTGCACAGCCGGTTGCTCGAGCGCGCAGCCAAGTTGTCCGATGCCCTTGGTGGCGGGTCGCTCACCGCGCTGCCGATCATCGAGACCAAGGCCGGCGACATTTCGGCCTACATTCCCACCAACGTCATTTCGATCACCGATGGTCAGGTCTTCCTTGAGGCCGACCTGTTCTACTCCGGTGTTCGTCCGGCCATCAACGTCGGCAACTCGGTGAGTCGAGTTGGTGGCGCTGCACAGATCAAGGCCATGAAGGGTGTTGCCGGAACGCTAAAGCTTGACCTTGCTCAGTTCCGCGAGCTCGAGTCGTTTGCAACGTTCGGTTCCGAGCTCGACAAGGTTTCCCAAGCGCAGCTTGACCGTGGCTACCGGCTCACCGAGTTGCTCAAGCAGCCGCAGAACGCGCCCGTGCCGGTCGAGGAGCAGGTGCTCGTTGTATATGCGGGCACCCGTGGCTGGACCGACACCGTTCCGGTTTCTGAGGTGCGCCGATTCGAGGCTGAACTGCGCGAGAACTTCCGGGCACATCACTCGGACTTGCTCACTCACACCCGCACTACCGGCACTCTGCCCGACGCAGCGCTGCTGGATGCGGCATTGACTTCCTTCGTCGCCGGATTCGATACCGGGAAGGTTGACTGACCTATGGCAGGCGGTCAGGAGCGGGTACTCAGGCGGCGGATCAAGAGCGTCCAAGCGACGAAGAAGATCACCAAGGCGATGGAACTCATTGCCGCGTCGCAGATTGTGCGTTCGCAGCAGCGGATCCACGCCAACAAGCGTTACCGCGATGGCATGGCTCGAGTTGTTGTGGAAGCAGCCAAGGGCGACCCGACCGCTGCCCGCCGGCTTCTTGGCACAGTTGAAGCACCGACCGGGGTGGCGATCCTTGCAATCGTGGGTGAGCGTGGCCTTAGCGGCTCGTACAACACGGCCGTCTTTCGTGCGACCGAACGACTGGTCAATGAGTACCGCAAGGCTGGGGTTGAGGTCCGGCTGTTTACCGTCGGCAAGAAGGCCCCCGCATACTTCCGTTTCCGTGGCATCGAGGTCGAGCAATCGTTCCAAGGTTTTGCGGACAAACCCAAATTCTCCGACGCTCGATTGGTAGCGGCTGCTATTGCAGCCCCATTCATTAATGGCGACGTCGACCAATTGACACTCGTCTCGACCCGCTTCCTTTCGGCTGGTCTTCAGGCGGTACGCACAACCCAGTTGCTGCCGCTAGTTGACCCCGCGACCACGGCGGCCCCATTGGAAGATGAGTCCGACGTCAAGGCGCCATTGGTCGGCTACACGCAGTTCGAACCGGATGCCGCGCGCCTGCTGACCGAACTTGCACCACGTGCCGTCGAAGCTGAAGTTTTCGCAGCCCTCCTTGAAGGCGCCGCTTCCTTCTTCACGGCACAGCAGCGCGCCATGGCGGCTGCCACTGAGAACGCCGACGAACTTAGTCGCACGCTAAGTCGCATCATGAACCGTGCCCGGCAGGATTCAATCACCACTGAAATCATGGAAATCGTCGGTGGCGCTGAGGCGCTCCGTCGACCGAAGGGAGCCTGACGATTATGACGATCACCGCAACCGAGACCGGCCGCGCCGGGGGCGCACCGCTGGAGAACGGTCGGGTCGTGGCAATCGCCGGCCCCGTCGTCGACGTGGAGTTCCCGCCGCACGCCCTGCCCGAGATCAACTTTGCCGTCGAGATGGACGTCGATCTCGAGGGCCAGAAAGTCACCATCACAGCCGAGGTCGCGCAGCAGATCGGCGAGGGTCGAGTTCGCTGTGTATGCATGCAGCCGACCGACGGACTCGTGCGTGGCGCACCCGTGCGTAACACCGGTCGCGGGATCAGCGTGCCAGTCGGCAACGTCGTCCTTGGCCACGTCTTCAACGTGCTTGGCGAACCCTTGGACACCAAGGACATCGGCGAGATCACCGAGCGCTGGGACATCCACCGTCCTGCCCCGAACTTCGACCAGCTTGAGCCACGCGCAACCATGTTCGAGACCGGCATCAAGGTCATTGACTTGCTTGAGCCATATGTACAGGGCGGCAAGATCGGCCTGTTCGGTGGTGCCGGTGTCGGCAAGACCGTGTTGATTCAGGAAATGATTCACCGCGTCGCCACCCACCACGGCGGTGTGTCGGTGTTCGCTGGTGTCGGGGAACGCACCCGCGAAGGCACCGACCTGTTGATTGAAATGCGCGAGTCTGTCGTCATGGAGAAGGCTGCCCTCGTCTACGGCCAGATGGATGAGCCGCCGGGCGTGCGCCTGCGGGTCGCCTTGGCCGCTGTCACGATGGCCGAGTACTTCCGCGATGTGCAGAACCAGGACGTGCTGTTGTTCGTCGACAACATCTTCCGTTTCGTGCAGGCCGGATCTGAAGTTTCCACGCTGCTAGGCCGGATGCCTTCGGCCGTCGGTTACCAGCCGACGCTGGCCGACGAGATGGGCGAACTGCAGGAGCGCATCACCTCTACTCGAGGCAAGTCGATCACCTCGCTGCAGGCCGTCTACGTCCCCGCCGACGATTACACCGACCCGGCGCCGTTCACGACGTTCACACACCTCGACGCAACAACCGAGTTGTCCAGGCAAACGGCCGCTTTGGGTATCTACCCGGCCGTGGACCCGCTGGCTTCAACGTCGAACATCCTGAGCCCCGAGATCGTCGGCGATCGGCACTATGCGGTTGCTCGTCGCGTACAGCAGGTGCTGCAGCGCTACAAGGAACTGCAGGACATCATCGCGATCCTCGGCCTGGACGAACTGTCCGAAGAGGACCGGGTGTCGGTCAACCGGGCCCGCAAGATCCAGCGCTTCCTGTCGCAGCCGTTCTTCGTTGCTGAGGTATTCACGGGCGTCGAAGGCATCTTCGTTCCGGTAGACGAGACGGTGGAGTCGTTCGAGGCGATCGTTAACGGCGACCTCGACACGGTCCCAGAGCAGGCGTTCTTGAACGTCGGCGGCGTCGAGTCGGTGTTGGCCAAGGCCGCAACGCTGGAGGGCGGCTCAAAGTAATGGCAGACACGTTTGCCCTTGAGGTCGTCACCCCGGAGCGGGTGCTGGTTGCGGCCGCTGCGACTGCGGTTTCGCTGCGGACATCCGGCGGCAGCATGACCGTTCTGGCGGGGCATGCTGCTTTCGTGGGCGATCTGATTTCTAGCGAGGTCCGAGTAGACCGAGTTGACGAAGAACCCTTGCGGATGGCCATTCACGGCGGTTACGTGCAGGTCGACACCGGTCGCGGAGCAGTTGAGGGTGTTGCTGGCGTGGGCGATGGTCCGATCTCAGGTGTGTCCACCCGCGTGACCTTGGTTGTTGGCGTAGCCGAACTTGCCACCGACATTGACGTTCCGCGGGCCGAGGCCGCCAAGGCCGATGCGCAAAGTCGCCTAGATGCGTTGCGGGCCGGGGCAAGCCGCACTGACTCTTCCGAGGAAGCACGAATTGATCTGGACGTGCAGGCGGCCGAAGCCGACCTAGCCCGAGCCGAACTTCGTCTTCAAGTAGCTGGGGTAAGCGTCAGCTGAATCTAGCGTTCGCCGCCGGGTGTCCATAGGACGTCACCAGCAGTGCCGTTGGCTGCCCGCGCAAGGATGAAGAGCAGGTCAGATAGCCGGTTGAGGTACTTGGCTGTCAGGAGGTTTACACCCTGCGCGTACTCGTCTACTGCAGCCCAGGCGGCGCGCTCCGCTCGGCGCACGACAGTGCGCGCGACATGCAACAGGGCGCTGCCAGCAGTGCCTCCAGGCAGGATGAACGACCGCAAGGAACTAAGTGCTGCGTTGTGTTCGTCGCACGCTGACTCGAGACGAACGATGTAGTCCTCGGTGATTCGCAGCGGTGGGTGCTCGGGGTTTTCGATCACCGGCGTGCACAAGTCGGCTCCGACATCGAACAGTTCGTTTTGGATCCGGATCAGCAGTTTGTGAAGGTCCGGAGGCAGGTCGCCAAGCGCCAGCGCGACCCCGATGGCGGAGTTTGCCTCGTCGACATCGGCATAGGCGTTGAGCCGAAGGTCGTTCTTATCGGTGCGACTGAAGTCGCCGAGAGCAGTCGTGCCGTCATCGCCGGTGCGGGTGTAGATCCGAGTTAGATTGACCACGGGACCACCTTAGGCCCCATAGCGGCGGCGGGCTCGGTGGACGCTGGTTACCATGGCCCACGTGGAGGCCATCAGGATCGTCGGCGGCGCCCGGCTGGCCGGTTCGGTCCGGGTCCCGGGCGCGAAGAACAGCGTGCTGATGCTGATGGCTGCTGCGCTCCTTGCCGAAGGTCGCACCATCCTCGAGGATGTGCCGGTAATCCTCGATGTCGCGATCATGTCCGAGTTGCTGCGGCGCCTCGGCTGCGAAGTTGAGCATGACGTTGTATTGGGGCGCCTAACAATCGACGTTCCGGCCGAGCCGCTGCACCAAGCTGACTACGACCTCGTGCGACGAATGCGTGCGTCCATCAATGTTCTCGGCCCACTGCTCGGACGCCTAGGTATCGCCGATGTCGCCTTGCCCGGCGGGGACAATATTGGCTCGCGCGGCCTTGACCTGCACATCTCCGGCCTTGAACGACTTGGCGCCACCGTCGAAAGTGAACACGGGTATCTGGTTGCACGCGCGCCTGGTGGCCTTGTAGGTGCCACGTTGTGGTTGGACTTCCCGAGCGTGGGCGCGACGTTGAATTTGTTAATGGCAGCCGTGTTGGCTCGGGGCACCACAGTGATCGACAACGCAGCGCGTGAACCGGAGATCGTCGACGCCGCGCACTTGTTGGTCGCGATGGGAGCCAAAATCGATGGAATAGGAACCTCGACCCTGATGATCGACGGGGTCGAGGAACTGCACTCCGTCACACATCGAGTTGTACCGGATCGAATCGTTGCTGGGACGTGGGCGGTCGCTGCAGCCCTGACGTTGGGCGACATCACCATCAACAACGCAGATGCTTCCCACCTCGAGATTGCGCTCGACAAACTTGCCCAGGCTGGGGCTGACGTTGTGGTTCATGACGACGGATTCCGCGTACGCATGTCCAAACGTCCGTTGGCGGTCGATGTCGTGACCTTGCCCTACCCGGGATTCCCAACCGATCTGCAACCGCACTTCCTTGCGCTGAATTCGATTGCGGTGGGGGCCGGAATGGTCACCGAGAATCTGTTCGAAGCCCGGTTCCGATTTGTTCAGGAATTGGCACGGATGGGTGCCGAGGTGCGCACCGATGGCCACCACGCGCTGGTGCGCGGGCGCGAACGCCTATCCGGCGCCCCTGTTGAAGCCAGCGATATCCGCGCCGGTGCGGCGTTGGTGCTGGCCGGGCTGGTTGCTGAAGGGATAACTACAGTCCACGAGGTTCAGCATGTTGACCGTGGTTATGCCCACTTTGTTGAGGATCTGCAACGGTTGGGCGCCGATGTGACTCGAATCCAAACCGATCTGGGAACTGGTGCTCCGTGACTCGCGATAAGCCGTGGCTGATGCGAACGTACGCTGGCCACTCCTCGCCCACTGAGTCAAACGAGTTGTTTCGAAAGAACTTAGCCAAGGGACAGACCGGCCTTTCGGTGGCCTTCGACCTGCCAACCCAGACGGGCTACGACCCGGACGACGACCTGGCCGTTGGCGAAGTTGGCAAGGTCGGGGTGCCTATTACGCACCTGGGCGATATGCGAGCCCTGTTCGCCGGAATCCCGCTGAATCAAATGAATACTTCAATGACCATCAATGCGACGGCGATGTGGCTGCTGGCACTGTATGTCGTCGCTGCCGAGGAACAGGGCGTACCGGCAATCGAATTGTCGGGGACTACCCAGAACGACATCGTCAAGGAGTACCTGTCGCGCGGTACCTACATCTTCCCGCCCGGGCCAAGTCTTCGCCTGACGACTGATGTGATCGCTTACACCGTCACCAATGTGCCAAAGTGGAATCCGACGAACATCTGCAGCTATCACCTGCAAGAGGCTGGCGCGACGCCTGTGCAGGAACTGGCTTTTGCGCTGTCCACGGCGATCGCGGTGCTTGATGCCGTGCGCGATTCGGGGCAAGTGCCGCCGGAACGGTTCGGCGATGTAGTTGCGCGCATCTCGTTCTTTGTGAATGCCGGGGTGCGGTTCGTCGAAGAGCTGTCCAAGATGCGGGCCTTCGTTGCGTTGTGGGACGAATTGACGCTGGAGCGCTACGGGGTTACCGATGCGGATCAGCGCCGTTTTCGGTACGGGGTACAGGTGAACTCACTCGGACTTACGGCGGCGCAACCCGAGAACAACGTTCAAAGAATTGTGCTCGAAACACTTGGCGTGACGCTTTCCAAGAATGCCCGAGCGCGGGCTGTTCAGTTGCCTGCATGGAATGAAGCGCTTGGTTTGCCGCGCCCGTGGGACCAGCAATGGTCCTTGCGAATCCAGCAGGTGCTTGCCTTTGAAAGCGACCTCTTGGAATACCCGGACATATTCGATGGCTCGGTAGTTATCGAGAAAATGACTTCCGACTTGGTAGCCGCCGCCCGCGAGGAGATGGCGAAGGTGGCTTCGCTCGGTGGTGTTGTGGCGGCGGTTGAAAGCGGGTATCTAAAGTCTGCGCTTGTCTCATCGCATGCTGACCGCAGGGCCCGCATCGAGTCCGGTGAAGAAATCGTTGTCGGAGTCAATGCATTCGAGAACACCGAACCGAGCCCGCTGACGGTCGATATCGATTCCTCCGTCATGCAAGTGGATCCGGCTGTCGAAGCCAAGGCGCGCGAGTCGCTCAATCGGTGGCGCTCAAGCCGGGAATCAGCTAGGTCATCGGCTGCGTTGGCGCAACTGATTGCCGCCGCCAATACCGCCGAGAACTTGATGCCAGCCACACTCGAATGCGTTCGCGCGGGCGTCACGACGGGGGAGTGGGCTGGTGCGCTCCGGGATGTGTTTGGCGAATACCGCGCTCCAACCGGGGTCTCAGGCGCCGTCGGTACTGCCGCACCCACACCGTCTTTGGCGGCGTTACGCGTGGCTGTTCGCGAAACGGGGATCGCGATCGGCGGCCACCTGCGCCTTCTAGTCGGTAAGCCGGGCCTAGACGGACACAGCAACGGTGCCGAACAGATTGCGGTGCGGGCGCGCGACGCCGGCTTTGAGGTTGTGTATCAAGGAATTCGGCTGACGCCAGCACAGATTGTCGCTGCTGCCGTGGCCGAGGACGTTCAATGCGTCGGCCTTTCGATCCTGTCTGGCTCCCATCGGGTGGCAGTGCCCCAGGTTGTCGAGGGTTTGCGCGCTGCGGGCGTGACCGATGTTCCGGTTGTCGTCGGCGGAATCATTCCTGATGCCGACGCCGAATGGCTGCTGGCGAATGGAGTCGCAGCGGTTTTCACGCCGAAGGATTTCGATGCCACGGTGATCATGTCCAAATTGCTTGATGAGATTCGCGTTGCGCACGGGCTGACTCGATTGGTCGGGTCGTGACTGTCGCGAGCACCAAGTTTCTGTTTATCAGGCACGGAGAAAGCACCGGCAATGCCACTAACATCTGGACCTCGGCGCCGCATGTTCATCCGCTCACTGAACTTGGACATGAGCAAGCGACTGCTGTCGGTCAACGACTGAAGGATGCCGGCGTTCAGGCGCTGTACTCAAGCCAGTTACTGCGGGCGCGTGAGACGGCAGCCGATATTGGTGTGCAGATCGGGCTCGACGCGACTGCAATCGATGGAGTGCAGGAACTCCACGTTGGAGTCCACGAAGGCGCACATGATGATGAGGTCGGCCCGATCGCTGAAGAAGTGTTCACCGCTTGGCTTGGTGCTGGTGACCTTAGTGGCGGATTCGCAGGCGGCGAGACAGGGCAAGAGATTGTCACTCGTTTCCTCTCAGCGGTCCAGATATTGGCCCAGTCTCACAAAGGCGAAACCATCGCGGTGGTGTCGCACGGCGGCGTACTGGCGTTGGGGCTCAGCACGCTATGCCCAAACCTGCCGGCATTGACCGTTGCCACGCACCTGCTTGCCAACTGTGATGTCGTTGAGGTCATTCAAGACAGTTCAGAGCATTGGCGTTGTGTTTCTTGGGCAGGTCGGATTACCGACTAGGACTCGCCCCGGCGATTCCACCTGAATAACGTCAGGCTCAACAGCAGGCCACCCAACACCCAGGCACCGAGCACCAGTGCGCAACGACCAAGTTCGAAGGAGCCGGTCGTTTCTAGCGCAGACGCTTGGGCCGGCAGGAAGACTCCGCGCATCGCTTGGGTAAGCCACTTGAGCGGGAAGAGCGCCGAGAATTGCTGCATCCAGGCGGGCAATTGGCTGTACTGAAAGAACACGCCAGAGGTGAATTGGAGCACCAAAATGAGTGGGGTGACGACAGCTGGAGCGCCCTTGCCTGTCTTAGGAATAACCGAAAACGCGATTCCAAGCAACGTGCATCCGGTTAGGCCCAAGACGCTTGCCCAAGCGAACGTCAGCCACTGACTTCCACCCGGCAGGCTGATCTTGAAAAACAATTTCCCGACGAGGATTAATAGCGCAACCTGAGCGACGTATGCGACGAATACCATCCCGATCTTGCCGATGAAGTACGCCAACTTCGGCATCGGAGTACCTTGCAACCGCTTCAAGGTGCCGTCATCGCGTTCCATTGGAATGGCGATCGCGAGGTTCTGGAAGCTCGTATAGAGAATTCCCGATGCAATCATCCCGGCAACGAAGTACTGCGCAAATGTAATTTGGGTCGGTGGAAGTTTCTGGTTACCGAATACCGAACCAAAGATGATCATCAACATCATTGGTAGGGCAAAATTGAACACCGCTGACTGCCGATCCCGGAAGAATTGTTTAAGTTCGATGCCGATTCGGCGGCCTCCGAGCTTTAGCGCACCCACTAGCCCGACGTGCACCGCAGTGTGCTGCTGTGTCGATGAAGTAGCCGTGGTCATTCCGGGCTCCCGACGTCGTTGACAAGGGATAAGTAGACGTCCTCCAGGCTTGGCCGACGCACTGCCAATTCAGGAACCTCACCGCCGAACCGGGTAGCCAAATCTGCGATAAACGCCGTTGGGTGTTCGCTGTGCTGCGAACGGGTTTGTCCGTGTTCCAGCCAACTCACCTCGGCGGTACCGGTTTGCCGGCCACCGACTCGGTCCGGACTGTCGCATGCGATGACCTTGCCTGCGGCAATGATCGCTACTCGGTCGGCAAGGACTTGAGCTTCCTCGAGGTAATGGGTCGTGAGCAAGATCGTCGTGTTCTCGGCCTTGAGACGTGCAATGAGGTCCCAGAACTCGCGGCGCGCTTCTGGGTCAAAGCCGGTCGTTGGTTCGTCAAGAAACAGTAGTTCTGGGCGACCGATGATTCCCAAGCCGACGTCAAGTCGCCGCCGTTGACCGCCAGAAAGCTTCCCCCCACGCGTATCGCGTTTCTCGGTCAGCCCGATCGCCTCAACAACTTCGTCAACGTCGCGAGGATTTGGGTAGTACGCAGCAAAGTGACTCAGGCTTTCGACCACCGTGAGGTCGGTGAGGTCCTGGGTGGATTGCAGGACTATCCCAAGTCGCGACTTCCAGTCGAGATCGCCGTGGGCCGGGTCGTGACCAAGAACTTCTACTTCGCCGGCGTCGCGTTTTCGGTAGCCCTCAAGGATCTCGACTGTCGTGGTCTTGCCGGCTCCGTTCGGCCCAAGCAGTCCCAGACATTCGCCGCGGATCACGTCGAGGTCAACCCCGGCAACAGCCTTGGTATCCCCGTAGGACTTGTGCAGTCCACGCACCTTCACGGCTAGAGCGGTGCCGTCCGGCACCGGCACGATAAGTGAATCCGCCATGGTCAGATTCTGTCAGAACAGCCGGGCTGACACGTCATCCATGCCGCGCATAGTTTCGTAGTCCAGCACTAGGCATCGGATCCCGCGGTCGTTCGCTAGCGCTCGGGCCTGGGGTTTGATCTCCTGGGCGGCGAAAACTCCAGCAACTGGGGCTAGTAGCTCATCTCTGTTAAGCAGTTCGAGGTACCGGGTCAACTGCTCGACGCCGTCAATGTCACCGCGTCGCTTGATTTCCACCGCCACTGCCAGACCCGCCGCGTCCCGGCACATTAAGTCAACGGGACCGATCGGCGTCGGGTACTCGCGCCGCACGAGCCGCCACCCTCGGCCAAGCAGTTCGACTTGTTCAGCCAACAACTCCTGCAGGTGTGCTTCGACGCCATCCTTGATAAGTCCGGGGTCCTGGCCGAGTTCATGGCTGGAATCGTGGAAAACCTCGACAAAAGTGATGACCAGTCGTTCGCCGGCCTTGTTCGTGACTTCCCACGTTCCGGTGCCGGCATCATCTACGTCCTCGACGACCGCGCATGGGGGACTCATCCAGTTCAGCGGCTTGTAGGCGCGATCGTCCGCATGCACGGAAACTGAGCCATCGGCCTTAACCAGAATCAGTCGCGGCGCCAACGGAAGGTGGGCACTTAGACGTCCGGCGTAGTCGACCGAACAGTGAGCAATGACAAGGCGCATCGAGAATTAGCGCCGATGTCGCAGGCGGTCATAGCGAACGACGATGTCGGTGGCTCGCTTTGCCCGCGAGAACGAGGTGAGGCTGATCGGCGCCTTGAACTGCTGCCGGGTGATTGCCTTGGACCTAGCGAATTCGCGAAGTCCGTCGGCGCCGTGGATGCGGCCAAATCCTGAACTGCCGACCCCTCCCCAAGACAAGGCAGGGACTCCGGCGTACATAACCCAAGAGTTGATGCTGACCATGCCGACTCGAAGTCGTTCCGCCGCTTCCTGCGCTCGTCGTTTGCCGAAGACTGATGCGGCCAAACCGAATGGAGTTGAGTTGGCCAACTCGATTGCCTGGTCTAGGTCTCGGACCTTGGTTACCACGATCGTGGGTCCGAAAGTCTCTTCGGTCGCAGCAATGTTGCCGGGAGGGACATCGGTGAGCAAGATCGGGCCGATTAGGCGATCGCCTACCGATTCGGGTCCGCCCACCACTGCTCGTCCGCCATCGGCAAGGGCCGCGTCCACGTGTCGCCTGACAACTTCGACCTGGCTGGGCATCGTCATAGGGCCGTACGAAGCGCCGTCCTGGCTGCCGGGGGTTAGATTGCGCAAGATGGCGGACAGTTCCGCCACGAACTGGTCGTAGCGCTCGGCCACGACGAACACCCGCTCAACCGCCGTGCAACTTTGACCTGCGTTTGAGACCCCGCCAAATGCTGCCGCATCCGCCGCAGCGGACACATCGGCGTCCACATCGACGATGAGCGCGTCCTTGCCTCCGAGCTCGAGGACCACCGGCGTAAGCGACTCGGCGCAAGTTGCCATCACCCGAGCCCCTGTCGTCGTCGAGCCGGTAAAGGACACCTTGTCGACCCCCGATCGGCAAAGCGCTGCACCAGTACCTCCACGCCCCGAGACCTGCTGCAGTACCGGATGCTCGGGCACGACTCGGGCGAAAGATTCGACTAGCCAGGCGCCGGTCGCAGTTGTGAATTCACTCGGCTTAAACACAACGGCATTCCCTGCGGCAAGCGCGTAGGCGATCGAACCCATTGGAGTGAATACCGGGTAGTTCCACGGGCCGATAACACCGACGACGCCGAACGGTTCGTAGCGGAGGCTGGCCGACTGATTGGCCGTGAGAATGGTGCGCGAAACCCGGCGCTTTCCTAGAACTCGCGAAGCATTGCGGCCGGCCCAAGCAAGATGATCAAGAGTAAGAGCAACCTCGAGGACTGCGTCCGGCAACGGCTTGCCAGTTTCCAACGCAATCAGTTGCGCCAATTCGATCTCGTGAGCTGCGATGTCAGCCGCCCACCGGCGCAGGCGCCGCGATCGTTCCCTAAAGCCCAACCCAGCCCACCATCGACCGGCTCCACGGGCATGAGCCACGACTTCCTCGACAGCGTCCACCCCCAGGACGGGGAAAGAGCCGACCAATCCCCCGGTGGTTGGCGAATGAATGTCGAAAGTCTCGGTTACCGTCATGTCCGCTCTCCGGTTCCGGTGGCCGCGGCTGGGCGGCCGAGGGTGGTTCCGAGTGTATGACCGCCGAGTGGGAGACTGCCCACGACCGTCCGCGGAGGGCGTGCCCCAATCGAACGGGATCGCAGGGAGCCAAATGGAAGGCAAGGTCAGCAAGGTCGGGGTCGTCGGCCTCGGGACGATGGGGGCCGGCATTGCCGAGGTTTTTGCTCGCGCTGGCTATGACGTGCTCGGTGTCGACGAATCAGAGGGTGCTGTCGAGCGCGGCCGGGCTCACGTTGACGGGTCGACAAATCGCGCTGTCAGCCGGGGCAAGCTCACCGACGTTGAGCGGGCCGGCATCTTGGCAAACATCAAGTACTCGACGTCGCTAGATGACCTAGCTGATCGCGATCTGGTGATTGAGGCGGTTCCCGAGCAACTCGAACTCAAGCGCCGGATCATGGCGCACCTAGATGGCATCCTCGCCCCACACGCCATCTTGGCAAGTAATACGTCGTCTTTGTCGGTCACTCAGATCTCCGTCGCCACTTCGCGTCCTGCACGTGTGGTGGGTATGCACTTCTTCAACCCGGCCCCGGTCTTGCGGTTCGTTGAAATTGTGCAAACGGTCGTGTCTGACCCAGAAGTTGTGGCCACGGTACGTGGAGTTGCAGAAAGCTTGGGTAAGGAGCCGGTGGTTGTAGGTGACAAGGCCGGGTTTATCGCGAACGCTCTCCTTTTTGGCTACCTAAATCACGCAATCTCGATGTACGAGAACCGTTATGCCACCCGAGAGGACATCGACGCAGCCATGCGGTTGGGCTGCGGCCTGCCCATGGGGCCGCTCGCGCTACTCGACTTGATCGGGCTCGACACGGCATACGAGGTGCTAGACACGATGTACCGCGAGGGCCGAGACCGACTTCATGCACCCAGCCCGATACTTAAGCAGTTGGTCACGGCAGGTCTACGCGGGCGCAAGAGCGGACGAGGCTTCTACTCCTATGAGCAGCCCAACTCCCCAGTAGTCATCCCGGATGCGGCAACTCCGATCAACGATGCGAGCAGTGGTCCAATCCCGCGGTCGATCCAGTCGGTCGGAATTGTTGGTTCAGGCACCATGGCAACAGGGATGATCGAGGTATTCGCCCGCGCTGGATTCGACACTATCTTTGTCGCGCGTTCGCCCGAGAAGGTCGCAAAGGTTCTCGCGAATCTACAGAAGTCACTCGATAAGGGCGTCGCTCGCGGCAAGTTAACGCAAGATGAGCGAGCTGAAGCGCTGACGCACGTGACCGGTACGTCGACTTTGGACGATCTGTCTCGCGTGGACTTAGTGATTGAGGCAGTTGTCGAGGAACTAGGTGTCAAGACCGCGCTTTTCGCCGCGCTCGATGAGATCTGTCGTAGCGGAGCGGTGATCGCCACGACTACGTCGAGCCTGCCGGTTGTCGAATTGGCAGCGGCGACTTCGCGTCCACAGGATGTCGTTGGGCTGCACTTCTTCAATCCGGCCGCCGTGATGCGTTTGGTTGAGGTCGTACACACCGTGGCGACATCAGATGACGTGATCGTGACGGCCATTGATGTTTGCCAGCGGCTTGGAAAGCACCCAGTCCAGTGTGCCGACCGGGCTGGCTTCATTGTGAATGCATTGTTGTTCCCGTACCTGAATGACGCGGTGAAGATGCTCGAGGCGAACTACGCCAGTGCCGACGACATCGACACCGCGATGAAGACTGGCTGTGGGTACCCGATGGGTCCATTCGAACTTTTGGATGTTGTCGGACTTGATGTCTCACATGCGATTCAGCGGACGCTGTACCTAGAATTCCGCGAGCGCGGCTTCGCCCCGGCACCTTTACTTGAGCACCTCGTTACGGCTGGGTACCTCGGACGTAAGACCGGGCGTGGCTTTCGAACGTATGCGGTGTGAGCGTTGGCCCGCCGAAACCGCCGTCGCGATGATGCGCCCCTCGAACTGCGAGTCGGAGCGCGGCAAGAGGTTGAGGAACACTCCGACGGCGACTGGGTAGTTCGCCGCATCACCGGATCTTCGTCCGTGAAGACCTATCGCTGCCCAGGCTGTGACCAAGAAATCCGTCCGGCCACCCCGCACGTTGTCGCTTGGCCGGCCGATATGGCTGCCGGCGAGGAAGATCGTCGTCACTGGCACTCGGCCTGCTGGACAGCGCGTGAACGCCGCGCTCCGCGCGGCCCACGTGGCGCCGGACCTAGGTACTAGCGTCCCTGCATGAATAGGATTCGGGCCAATTCCGTGCTGCCCGCTGAACGTCGACCAATCACGCTGCAGACTTCCGATGGACTGCAACTGGTTGGGGAACTGGCCAGTCCGATTGGACGGCCCCCGACCGCCACATTGATCTGTGTGCATCCGCTCCCGACGCATGGCGGAATGATGGACAGCCATGTGCTTCGCAAAGCGGCTTGGCGATTACCAGCACTAGCCGGCGTTGCAATCCTGCGCTTCAACACACGCGGCACGGCCAGTGCTGCTGGCACGAGTCAAGGTCGCTTCGACGGTGGAACGGCCGAGGGCCTCGACTTGGCGGCTGCAATTGCATTCACGCTTGCACTTGGATTGCCAGACCCTTGGCTACTCGGTTGGTCATTCGGCACTGACGTCGTCATTCGCCACGGCGATGTAGACCCGGTACAAGGCGCGATTCTCCTGTCGCCCCCGTTGCACTACTCGCAGCCCGAGGACCTCTTGCACTGGGCTGTTTCCGGCCGGGCGCTGGTAGCCGTCGTACCGGAGTTCGACGACTACCTGCGGCCCGAAGCAGCACGGGAAAGGTTTGCCGTCGTGCCGCAGGCGCAAGTGATTGCAGTGCCAGGCGCCAAACACCTGTGGGTCGGCGAGCCATTGGTGCGTATTGTGCTGGATGAAACAGTTCACTGGCTGGCACCGGAGATAGGGCCGCTGCCGACGACGTGGAACGGCGAAATGAGCTCGTGGAATGACTTGGCGTGACCCTCACTAGCGAACGGAGAGCCACATGAGTTTCGACTTGACCGGGCGACGAGCAATCGTGACTGGTGCGTCGCGTGGAATCGGCCGAGCCATCGCAATTGCGTTCGCAGCCGCAGGCGCCGACGTGGCACTTCTCGCACGCGATGGCGAGACGTTGGCAGAGGTGAGTGCCCGAGTATCTGAATTTGGACGCTTAGCTGTCGTCCTACCGACCGACGTCTTAGACGCGGAGGCCACCCGCGCCTCCGTTGCTGCCGCCATCGACGCGCTTGGTGGGCTTGACATCGTGGTGAATAACGCCGGCGGCAACTCCTTTATGTGGCCAGCCGTGAGCATGCGTCCGGCAGGGTGGGAGCGCACCCTGCACCTGAACTTGGATTCGGTATTTACGGTTTGCCAGGCTGCCGGACCTCATTTATTGGCCCAGGGAAGCGGCTCCGTGATCAACGTCGCGTCGGTTGCCGGGCACGGCGCCGTACCTGGGATGGCTCACTATGCGGCAGCAAAGGCAGCAGTTCTTTCGCTGACCAGAACCTTGGCCTTTGAGTGGGCGGAGAGCGGAGTGCGCGTTAACGCTTTAACCCCAGGCTGGATTGAGACCGATCTGACTGACTTCCTGCGGACCTCTGGTGAGACGGAAGCTGGCGTGCTCGCTGGTGTACCCATGCATCGCTGGGGGCAACCTCACGAGTTAGCCCAACCCGCGGTCTTCTTAGCATCAGATGCATCATCATTCATGACCGGTCAGGAATTGGTGATCGACGGTGGCCTGCTGGTCGCTCCGTGAGTTCGATTGACCGGCCCGCGCTCATTTTGCTGCATGCCTTTCCGCTGGATCATCGGGTCTGGGACGACGTCATTGGGTGCCTGCGCGAATCACCGCGGTGGATCGAACGGGTAGTGCTAACTCCGGACTTTCGAGGTTTCGGTGCGACACCCTTGGCCGACTCCAACGACGCAACGATACCCGCGCCGAGTCTGGACGTGCTTGCCGACGACGTCCTCACTGGCCTCGACGCTGCAGGGATCGAACGAGCGGTAGTCGCTGGTGTCTCGCTCGGGGGATACGTTGCGATGGCCCTTCTCCGGCGGGCACCTGAGCGAATCGTCGGACTCGGACTGGTGGACACCAAGCCGGGACCTGACGGCGTCGACGCGCGGGCGAATCGCCTGCGGATTGCGGACGACATGAAAGCTGGCGGTAACGTCGCGGCGCTAGCCCGTGCCATGCTCCCGGGCCTTCTTGGTCCGACAACACTTACCGAATCCCCAGAGCTGGTAGAGCGAGTACGCGACTGGATTCACGGGGCAGATCCGTTAGCGATCGCGTGGGTGCAACGAGCAATGGCCCAACGTCCCGACTCAATTCAGGAGCTACGCGACTTCACTGGGCCGGCGACAATTGTGTGGGGCGAAGACGACGCGCTAGCGGGCTGGCTCGAACAGGACGCGATGGCTCAGGCATTGCAGGTTCCGGTTAGACGCATCGAAGCAGTTGGGCATCTGACACCGGTGGAGGCACCCGTAGAAGTCGCCGCAGCAATTCATATGCTTCTCGACGTTGCAACCTAGCCCCAGGGCGTGGGCTAGCGGTCGGGTGGCGGCTGCGTGGTCGCCAATTGGGTAGTGGCTTGAGCGATCTGCTCGGCAATGAGTTCTACAACAGGAGCCACCGCACTACGCACAGCCTGCGTTAGGCCGGTGCCCGAAGACATATCGGCAACTTCGACTCCGAGGATCACCAGACGCGTTGGCATTCGGTCAAGGGCGCGCCCGAATTCGATTGCGTCTTGGACACCCAGGGCGTGGCTACTTCTCCCGGCCGTAGTCAACTGCAGCCCGGAAGCATCAGACGTCGCCGTAACTTCGAAATGATGAACAGTGCCGGGCGGCTGGGAGCCCGATTCAGCCGCATCCACCAAGATCGCCAATTCGCGGTCCTGCCAGCGTTCGACTAGAGCGGCCGGTTCGCCAAGTTCCTCAACCACGTCGATTGCTAAACCCAGCTCGGCGACCGCTTCGATGATGGCCAACCCAACCCCGTCGTCATGTCGGTACGGGTTTCCGATCCCGATAACAATCGGACGCATCAGGCGCGGACAATCGTCAGGTCGAGGAAGTGAGTGGCGCAAGAAATGCAGGGGTCGTAATTGCGGATCGCTTGTTCGCACTGCCTAGTAAGTTCGCCGTCATCAAGATGCAGTCGTTGTGAAACGAACTCGCGCATGTCGTGCTCAATTGCGTGTTGATTCTGCGATGTTGGCGGAATGATCACGGCATCGAGCACTGAACCGTCGGCCCCGATGTCGTAGCGGTGGTACAAAGTCCCACGAGGTGCTTCAGTGCAGCTATGGCCTCTACCGGCTCGTCCGATAACCGAAACCGAAGGGGCACGGGGAGGCGCGTAACTTTCAACGATCCGTAGAGCTTCATCAAGAGCAAAAACCAATTCCACAGCCCGCACGATGATGCTCTGGAAGGGGTTGCGACATACCGGTCCGAGCCCGGCAGAAACTGCGGCCTGCCTTGCGATTTCGGGCAACTTGTCGTAGTTCAACGAATAGCGAGCCAGTGGTCCGACGAGGTATTCCCCACGCTCAAGCAAGTGTGCCTGCAGGGCGTTGGAATGCGGCACGTGTTCCTCCGCCACGTGATCGAGGAAATTCGCGACATCGATATCGAGGCCACGATCCGAGACGAGTCGACCTTCGTTCAGCGGATACTCGTGAGGGTGGCGAAGTGAGACTAGCTCCCAGTCACCGTTGAAGTCGGGGAACTCGAAACCACCTACCCAGGCCACCGTGTCAAGGGCATCCTGCCGGGCGCGACGCAGCGGTTCGACTAGCGCGGCTAGCGCTGACTGACTTGGAGATCGGTAGAAGCCACCAACTCGCACATTGACCGGATGGATCGCGCGACCACCAACGATTTCGATCAACTCGTTGCCGACCTTCTTCATCCTCAAACCACGCTCGACCAGGGCCCGGTGGTCGCGTGCCAATTCGATTGCGCTTCGAAAACCTAGGAAGTCAGGAGCATGCAACAGATAGATGTGGAGCGCATGGCTTTCGATCCATTCACCGCAGTACAGCAGCCGCCGTAGGTCCCTCAAGTCTGCTGGAAGCGTGACGCCAAGGGCCTGCTCAATCGCATGACAGGCGCTCATCTGGTACGCAACTGGACAGATGCCGCAGATGCGGGCTGTGATGTCCGGGGGCTCGGTGAAATTGCGCCCACGTAACAGGGCCTCGAAAAAGCGCGGCGGTTCGTAGATCTCAAGTCGAACGTCCGTAACTTGGCCGTCAACAACGTTGACATGCATGGCGCCTTCGCCTTCAACTCTGGTCAACGCCCGTACGTCTAGAGTGCGAATACCGCGATGTGAATGCGTCATTCAGAACCTCGCCTTGGGGACTGGATCGGGTACAGGGCCAAGGCGGCGGTCCTAAACTCCGGTGCGTTTACGTTGAAGGTGCTAAAGCTGCGTTCAATGTCGCGATCGTTGGTACCGACGCGACGCAATTGCTCTGTCAGAGCGGCTGTGTTAGCGCTTTCGCTGGGCCCAAAGCAGCCAAAGCAGCCGCGTCCAATCGAAGGGCAAAGGGAATGGCAGCCTGCTTGTGTCACCGGCCCCAAACACGGGGTCCCCGAAGCGACAAGCACACAGGCATTTCCAGCCTGCTTGCATTCTTGGCACACCGAGTAGCTAGGTAATCTGGGCGTACGGCCGGCTAGCAGAGCCGAGATCGCTTCCAGTAGTTGAGTTCGGCTGATCGGACAGCCGCGAAGTTCGAGATCTACCGGAACGTGGTCCGCGATTCCCGTCGATGTTTCGAGCGTCTTGATAAATTCTGGATGCGCATACACGATCGACGTGAATTCTTGGACATCGGCGGAGTTACGCAGTGCCTGGATGCCGCCGGAGGTAGCACACGCCCCGATAGTCACTAACTTCCTTGACGCCGCGCGAACCTCGCGGATGCGTTCGGCGTCGTGAGCCGTGGTGATAGACCCCTCAACCAACGACACGTCGTACATCTGATCGACACGATCGTGGCCCGCCTCAAGAAAGTAGGCGATATCGATAGCCTCTGAAAGGCCGAGAATCTCGTCCTCGCAATCGAGCAAAGTGAGTTGACAGCCGTCGCAAGACGAGAATTTCCAGACGGCTAGCGTGGGGCGGCTCGTAGTCACAGTTCGCGCACCCCAAGCATCGATTCCACTCTGGCCCACGGGAAGACCGGTCCGTCCGAGCAAACGAACAACTCGCCAAACTGGCAGTGCCCGCACATCGTGACGGCGCATTGCATGTTGCGTTCCATCGACACTTGGATACCTTCAGCGGAAACTCCGCGATCCAGCAGTGCGCGGGCACCAAATCGCATCATGACCTCTGGGCCGCACACGAATGCGACCGCATCAGTTAGGTTATGTCGAATTCGACCGAGGAGTGTGGTGACCACCCCGACGTCGCCAGTCCAACCCGGAGCAGAGCGGTCGACTGTTGTCTCGACTTGGAGCGACAGGCTCCAAGCTGCGGTCTCAGCCGGGAAAAGCAGATCATTGGGCGTCCGGGCACCTAGCAATACCGCCACCTGACCGTAGGCTTCGCGATCCGCCAAGATTGCCTCCACAACTGGCCGCAATGGCGCCAGCCCAATCCCGCCGGCCATCACCACCACATCCTGACCTCGGGCTGGCGTCAGATCCCATCCGATGCCGAAAGGTCCACGGACACCGAGTTGATCGCCGGGCCTGAGCTCGCAAAGCGCATGGCTCACGGCACCAACGTCGTGAATCGTGTGAAGGATGACGTTGGTTAATGGCGGGACTGCGCAAAGCGAAATTGGTACTTCGCCAACGCCGTAGGCCCACAACATATTGAACTGGCCCGGCGCCGGAGCCGTCAGCGCGTCGCTCAACTCGATAACAAGCGTGACTGTCCCTGGCCCTTCGACGACACGGTCAACGACCCGAGCAACGGTCGGCGTCATGGGGCCGGCGCCTGAGAGATCAGCTGGTCGGCGCACGGTGGTACACATCCAGTAGTCGAAGGTGAGTTGAACGAAGGTCTGCGTCGAGTAGCGTCGAGAAGCGTTTCATCAGGTCGTAGCCCAGTACCGGATCGCTATCGCACTTGCCTCGGATGCAATGGCCGTCGAATTGGATGGTCGCGAGAGGCTCGAGGGCTTCGGCGTCGAAGTGCCAGCGATATGGAGGGAACAGCCATGACCAGCCGACAATCTGACCCGGGCCGCGCGTCTCCAATGTCACCAAGCCAGCGTGCGGTGTGTAGATGCCTAGCGCTACTCGGCCTTCGCGGATTAGATGAAAGTCTGTGGCAGGCGCGCCTTCGGTGAAGAGTCGAGTGCCGGCGTGGATTCGCTGGTGCCGCGCGCAGCCCGCTAGGAGCGTCAGGGTACTTTCATCGATGTCGGCAAAAATTGGCTGCGCCGCAAGGGTTTCCATGATCGACTTCATGTGGCTAGCCCTTCGTCGGTTTGTGGCCGAACACTTTCGGGGTACTTGGTGGCGGTATCTGTGGCCCGAATCGCCTCAAGTTCGGTCCTGATATCGATGCCTACCGGACAGGTAGTGATGCAACGACCGCAGCCGACGCAGCCAGACACGTCAAACTGGTCAACCCAAGTCGACATCTTGTGGGTCAGCCACTGGCGGTATCGGGAACTGGTCGACGTTCGCGCATTCCCACCGTGCATTTGCGAGTAGGAGACACCGAAGCAAGAAGCCCATACCCGCGCTCGTACGACTCCATCATCGCCGATGGGGTTCTCGTCTACGACGTCGCTGCAGAAACAAGTTGGGCACGACATGGTGCAATTCCCGCAGGATAGACAGCGGGCCGCTACGTCATCCCAACGCGGATTCTCGCGATTGCGGGCGAGTAGCTCGTGGACATCGTCAAGCTTCACGCCTTGTCCGATTGCGGTCGCCGCGGCCTGCACGATCTGGGTTGCGGCACCCGTTTCGGAATCAGATGCCGGTTTGCATGCGAGTTGAGCAAGCACGTCCGCCCCGGCTTGGGTTCCAGCATTTGCAACGAAATAATGGTCAGGGGAGTTGGGCGTTGAATTTACTTCGGTGAGCCGGATGTCGTAGCCCCCTGATGCTTCGGGCCCGGTACCTGCAGATACGCAGAAGCAGGTCGCCGCCGGACTGCCGCAGGACACAGCCACCACAAACATGTCTTGGGTATTTGCCGCGTAAGTCGGGTCGGGTGCTTCGGGTCGCATGAACACCCGGCGCTGGACGTCCAAGGCAGCGATTTCGCAGGCCCGCATTCCGATGAATGCATACCGAGGTCTCGCGGGGGGGATCGTGGTTATAGCTAGCGCGCCATCTTCACGTCGCGCCCGGAACAGTTCGCTGCGAGCCGGGAAGACGTAGCGCTTCCACGACGTCGGTGCCAGCGCGTATCCGAACAGTGCATCGTCGTCACGTCGTCGCAGTCGATAGTGACCGGGCCCCTGTTCATCACCCCAGCCGGACGGCAAATCGGCCGCGCCGCCGATTGGCTGATAGCCGATTACCGGTCCGTCGACCTTCGGGCCGATCACGGTGCGACCGTCAGCACCCAACCTGCGAATGAGTTGGTCGACGTCGGCGACGGTGAGGATCAAAGGACCGCCGAACGCTTGCGGCTCGATCTGGGGCTGAGGTTGCGGCGCCACT
Organism: uncultured bacterium; assembly: GCA_903825575.1. Taxonomy (GTDB): domain Bacteria; phylum Actinomycetota; class Actinomycetes; order S36-B12; family CAIKAW01; genus CAIKAW01. Next base: position 80,856 of record CAIKAW010000081.1, read on the forward strand.
GGTTTCCTCACGGCACCATCGTCCTGCTGGGCGGGTTCGGGCTCAAGGGTCGTTGGGTAGCGCGTCCGGGAGTCATCAGACCCGAACATATCTTCCATTCATGGGTGCGCCGATTGTTTCACCTATGCGCACCCACGGCACTTTCCTCAGGTGTTTCGGAAGCGGTTGATCTCGGTTAGGTGGCGGGCTCTTAGCTCTGGGTTTCGGACCCCCAGGCCTTCCTCGGGGGTCAGACAGCGCACCCCAACTTTTCCTTGGTGCAGGTTGCGGTGCACTTCGAATGCGGCCTGACCGGTGTCTTCTAGAGCAAAGGTTTTGGACAGCGTGGGGTGTACCTTGCCGCGCTGGATCAGCCGGTTGGCCTCCCAGGCTTCGCGGTAGTTCGCGAAGTGTGACCCGACGATTCGCTTCAGGCTCATCCACAGGTATCGGTTGTCGTACTCGTGCATGTACCCCGATGTTGACGCGCACGTGACAATCGTCCCGCCTTTGCGGGCGACGTACACACTCGCGCCGAAAGTCTCCCGGCCCGGATGTTCGAAAACGATGTCCACATCGTCGCCGTCAGAAAGGTCACGAATCTGGCGTCCGAGCCGTTGCCATTCCTTCGGGTCCTGGGTGTGCTCGTCTTTCCAGAACTTGTACCCCTCAGCAGCCCGGTCAATGATCAACTCCGCGCCCAGGCTACGAGCTATCTCCGCCTTCTCAGGAGAAGACACGACGCAAATCGGAGTGGCCCCTCCATTGATTGCCAACTGGGTTGCGTAGGAGCCGAGGCCACCGGAGGCTCCCCAAATTAGGACGAGGTCGCCTTGCTTCATCCCGGCACCATTGCGTGAGACCAACTGGCGGTAAGCGGTGGAGTTGACGAGCCCGGGTGAGGCGGCTTCTTCCCAAGTCAAGTGGTCTGGCTTGTGCAGGAGTTGATTGGCCTTGACTAAGGCAACCTGCGCTAGGCCGCCGAAGTTCGTCTCAAAACCCCAGATTCGTTGCTCGGGATCGAGCATTGTGTCGTTGTGCCCGAGTGGGCTTTCCAGCTCAACGGAAAGGCAGTGGGCGACTACCTCTTGGCCTGGTGCCCAAGTGTGGACACCGGGTCCAACCTTCAGCACGACGCCCGACAGGTCGGAGCCGATCACGTGGTAGGGCAAGTCATGGCGTTTGGCCAGTGGGTTAGTGCGGCCGTAGCGCGCCAAGAAAGAGAATGTCGAAACCGGCTCAAAGATTGCCGACCACACTGTGTTGTAGTTGATTGAGCTGGCCATTACCGCAACCAGTGCTTCACCGGGGCCAACCTCCGGTAGCGGGACATCTTCCACGTGCAGCGACTTACGCGGATCGCGCTCGGGCGTCGACACGCCATCGAACATCTGTTGCTCGTCGCGGTGGACGGTCACGGCGCGATACGTCTCGGGCAGTCGAAGATTTCCGATCGACTCGTTTGCGCCGGCAAGAATGGCGTCGAGGATCTGTTGCATCTCGGCTCCTGAAGCTGGGGGGTGCGGTGCGGTGAAACCTACCCGGTAGCCAACCTCAGCGCTCGACGGCTGCCTGAACTAACTCAACAAGCACGCCGCCGCAATCCTTTGGGTGGACGAAGTTAACCAAGGATCCCGCCGTGCCCGGGCGCGGGTACTCGTAGAGCACCCGCAGGCCAGCGGCCCGGAGCCGGACGGCTGCCGCGACGACGTCGACGACACCGAAAGCCAATTGCTGTACGCCAGGGCCATTGCGGTCTAAGAACTTGGCGATAGTTGAGTCAGGGGCAAGCGGGGCCAGGAGTTGCAGGAAGGCATCCCCGACCGCCAGCATTCCCTCGCGGACACCTTGGTCTTCGTTTATCTCCTCATGCACCAGTGGCAGCCCGAATGTTCGCGCGTAAAACTCGACCGCTGCATCGAAATCAGCGACTGCTAGGCCAACGTGATCAATCCGGGTAACCAGCGGTCCCAGCAGGTCTCCCACGGCTGGTCTGGCGTTGGTCACGATGGTCCTCCCCGGGGCGATTGACGGGACTCGTCGTCGGTATCGTTTCAGGTCAGGTTGTGACTCGATCAGGAGGTCGTCATGTCCGGCTCGGTAATCGTCGCAGGTGCCCGTACGCCAATGGGTCGACTCCTCGGTGGATTGAAGGATTTGTCGGCTCCTGCGCTGGGAGGGGTGGCTATCAAGGCGGCGCTCGAACGCGCTGGAGTCGCACCCGAACAAGTCGATTACGTGATCGTCGGCCAAGTCATCCAGGCCGGTGCCGGACAAATGCCGGCTCGTCAGGCCGCCGTGGCCGGTGGGATCCCAATGGATGTGCCTTCGTTGTTGATCAACAAGGTCTGCCTTTCAGGAATCGATGCCATTGCACTGGCCGACCAACTAATCCGCGCCGGCGAATTCGAGATCATCGTCGCTGGCGGCATGGAGTCCATGACTAACGCACCGCACCTGCTGCCGAAGTCACGCGAAGGGTTCAAGTACGGCGACACGACCCTGGTTGATTCGATGGCCCACGACGCCTTGTTCTGCGCCTTCGATCAGGTAGCCATGGGTGTTTCAACCGAGGGCTACAACGCACGTTATGACCTCACCCGCGAAGAGCAGGATGCTTTCTCAGCTCGCTCACACCAGCTTGCCGCCCGTGCGGCTGCGGCTGGGATATTCGCTGAAGAGATCGCACCAGTATCGATTCCGCAACGCAAGGGTGACCCCGTGGTTATCAGCGTTGACGAAGGAGTTCGAGGCGAAACCACAGTGGAGTCGCTTGGTAAGTTGCGACCGGCCTTCGCGAAGGACGGCACTATCACGGCTGGTTCGTCCTCGCAGATTTCAGATGGCGCGTGTGCTGTTGTGGTCATGAGCAAGGCCAAAGCAGAAGAGCTCGGGCTGAGCTGGCTAGCTGAAATCGGAGCCCACGGAGTCGTCGCAGGCCCCGACGCGTCGCTGCAGGAACAACCGGCGAATGCGATTGCCAAGGCGTGCGCAAGAGAAGGAATCGCACCGACAGACCTCGACCTGATTGAAATCAACGAGGCGTTTGCAGCGGTTGGCATTGTGTCGCAGCGCAAGTTGGGTGTCGACCCGGATCGCGTGAACGTCAATGGCGGCGCGATCGCACTTGGTCACCCCGTTGGTATGTCAGGTGCGCGGATTGCTTTGCATCTGGCGCTTGAGTTGAAGCGTCGTGGTGGTGGGGTCGGAGCGGCCGCACTTTGTGGCGGCGGCGGTCAGGGCGACGCCCTAATCCTGCGCGTCCCGCGGAGTTGACCCAAGCACAATCCTCCGGCGATGTCGGGGGAGCGGAGGTTGTTGCCGACTTAGTGGCGCGGGCTCGCGCTGGGCAGCCGAGGGCGGTAGCGCGGTTGGTTTCGATGGTCGAGTCGGCGGCACCGCAACTTCGCGAAGTCATGTCCGCACTTGCGCCGGATTCAGGTAAGGCCTATGTCATTGGCATCACGGGTGCCCCTGGAGTCGGTAAGTCCACGACCACGTCGGCGCTAGTCCGTGCCTACCGTGCCGCAGGCCAGCGCGTGGGTGTGCTTGCGGTCGACCCTTCGTCGCCATTTTCTGGCGGCGCGCTCTTGGGTGACCGAGTCCGAATGCAGGAGCACGCGACCGACCCGAACGTCTTCATCCGATCGATGGCTTCGCGCGGTCACCTCGGTGGCCTGGCAGCTGCGACCCCGCAAGCGTTGCGCGTCCTTGATGCCACTGGGGTTGACGTCGTCCTCGTCGAAACGGTTGGTGTTGGGCAATCTGAGATTGAAGTTGCGGCCGCGGTCGACACGACTTTGGTGCTTCTGGCCCCGGGCATGGGCGATGGCATCCAAGCAGCCAAGGCTGGCATCCTCGAGATCGGCGATGTGTTCGGCGTGAACAAGGCTGATCGTGACGGTGCTTCTGCAACGGCCAGGGAATTGCGCAGCATGGTTGCCCTTGGGAACCGGCAGGCGGGCGACTGGGTGCCCGAAGTTGTGTCTTTCTCGGCCGCCACGGGCCAAGGGATTGACGCCCTGCTGGTCGCGCTGGCCGCCCATCGCGACTACCTGCTTGGAGGAGCTCGACTCCTCGAGCGGCGGGTGCGTCGCGCGGCGGCAGAAGTCGAGGCCCTGACCGTCGCGACTTTGCGGGCCCGGATCGGCGAGGTTCGCGGCGACGCCCGGCTCGAATCCCTTGCCCGTTCGGTGGCCGAAGGCCGCACCGATGCCTACACGGCGGCCGATCGGCTTGCCGAAGCGCTAGCTGGGTCGGAGAAGATGGCGCCATGAGCGAGTCATTCAGTATGCGTGGTGCGGTCGATCTAGGTGCCTTGGCTAGGCGCTCGGCTTCGCCGGCCCCCGGCGCGGCAGGTCCGGTAGGGGCCGCAGCGACGCGCGGTTCCGGCTCCGGAGTGGTGCGCGATGTCACGACGGCGACTTTCGAGTCTGACGTGATTGAGCTGTCGATGACGGTGCCGGTGATCATCGACCTTTGGGCTACTTGGTGTGAGCCGTGCAAGTCGTTGTCACCGATCTTGGAGCAACTAGCGGTTGCCGATGGGGGACGTTGGTTGCTGGCCAAGATTGACGTTGACGCCGAACAGCAGATCGCAGCGGCGTTCAAAGTGCAGTCGATTCCGTCAGTTTTCGCGGTGATTAAGGGTCAGCCGCTGCCGTTATTCCAAGGCGCTCTTCCAGCGCCTCAAGTTCGGCGGTTCATCGACGAAGTGCTGCGAGTCGCCACCGAACAAGGGCTTGTAGGCACGGTGCCAGGTGCGGTTGCCCCGAACGAGTCACAGGATGTTGAAGTCGAAGTTGAGCCGCCGCTGGATCCGCGTCTAGTTGTCGCGTTCGATGCGATCGAAGCCGGAGACTGGGATGCCGCGTCACAGGCTTATCGCGAACTACTCGCGGCCAGTCCAGCCGACCAGTTAGCCAAGGCCGGGCTAGCGCAAGTTGAGTTGTTGCGCCGTACTGATGGTCGCGATAGTGCCGTCGATGTGACTGCAGCTGATGCCGATCCGGATGATGTTGCTGCTGGCCTTCTAGCCGCCGACGCCGAGTTGATCAACGGTGACGCGGTAGCGGCATTTAACCGATTGATCGCGCTAGTGCGCCTGACGGCGGGGCCTGAACGCAACCTGCTTCGGCTGCGGTTGCTTGAGCTGTTCGAAATCATGGGGGAGTCACCTGAGGTGGCTAGGGCGCGGACGGCTTTGGCTTCGGCGCTGTTTTAGATAGACGCTGTTCTAGTTCGGCGGGCTTTGAAGCCAGATCGTGCCGAGCGGTGGCAAGGTAAGCACGGCTGATGCCGGCCGAGCATGCCACCCAACCCCAGTTGCGTTAACGGCGCCACCGTTACCGGTGCCCGTGCCGCCAAAGGTGGTGGCGTCAGTATTCAACACTTCACTCCACTGACCAGTTCTGGGCAACCCAAGTCGGTAGCCGGCGCGAGGTACAGCCGAGAAGTTACTCACGCACGCGATTGCGTTGCCGTCGGCGTCGTAGCGCAGCCAGGAGAAGACGTTGGCGGCGCTATCGTCTGCATCGATCCATTCGAATCCGCCTGGTTCGTGGTCGCGCGCCCATAGCGCCGGAGTCTTTACATAGCAACGGTTCAACTCAGTCAGGCAGTCTTGTACACCTTTGTTCTCGCTGTGGTCGAGCAGCCACCAGTCAAGTCCGTTGGTTTCTGACCATTCGTTTGATTGGGCAAACTCCGCACCCATGAAGAGCAGTTTCTTGCCAGGATGCGCATAGAAGTACGCAAGGTAAGCCCGCAGTGTTGCAAAGGCCCGCCACGGATCGCCGGACATCTTTCGCAGCAAAGAGCCCTTGCCGTGCACGACCTCATCGTGTGACAACGGCAAAACGAAGTTCTCGCTCCACTGGTAGGCGAGCGCAAACGTCAGTTCGTTGTGGTGAAACTGTCGATGGATCGGGTCATGCCCCATGTAATCAAGGCTGTCGTGCATCCAACCCATGTTCCATTTCAGGCCGAAACCAAGGCCGCCCTCGCTCGTTGGACGCGTAACGCCGGGCCATGCGGTTGATTCCTCGGCGACGGTAATAACCCCGGGCACTCGCCGATACAGCGTGGCATTGACCTCTTGAAGCAGCGCTACTGCTTCGAGGTTCTCGCGGCCACCGTGCGTATTTGGGGTCCAGGCTCCTTCTGCTCGGGCGTAGTCCAGATAGAGCATGGAAGCAACAGCGTCGACACGAAGCCCATCAATGTGAAATTGCTCGCACCAGTAGACCGCGTTAGCAACTAAGAAGTTGCGTACTTCAGGCCGGCCGAAGTCGAAGATCAGCGTGCCCCATTCCGGGTGCTCGCCGCGTTGAGGGTCGGGATTCTCATACAGCGCGGTTCCGTCGAAACGCGCCAAGGCGAATTCGTCGCGAGGGAAATGAGCGGGCACCCAGTCCAGCAGAACCCCTACTCCAGCCTGATGCAGGGCATCGACAAGGAACCGGAAGTCGTCGGGCGTACCAAAGCGGGAGGTGGGAGCAAAGTAGGACGTGACTTGGTAGCCCCAGGAACCGCCAAAAGGATGTTCGGCTACGGGCAGGAATTCGACGTGAGTGAAGCCACGTGCGACCACATAGTCGGTCAACTGGGTGGCAAGTTGCCGATAATCGAGCCCCGGTCGCCACGACCCGACATGAACTTCGTAGGTGGCCATCGGTCCGAGGTGCGGATTCTTTGCTGCCCGTTGAGTTATCCAGTCGTTGTCGCCCCAGTTGTATTGCGAAGTGAACACGCGCGAGGCAGTTGCCGGGGGGACTTCGGCGTATTGCGCCATTGGATCGGCCTTGAGGTGCCAATGATCATCTGGTCCGAGGATGGCGAATTTGTAACTAGTACCGTCTAAAACATCGGGCACAAACAACTCCCAAATGCCCGACGCCCCCAGCGAACGCATGGGATGTGATGTGCCGTCCCAGAAGTTGAAATCGCCGACGACTCGAACGCCGCGGGCATTCGGTGCCCAAACGGCGAATGCCGTCCCTGTCACCGGTCCGGAGAGCGTTTCGTAGGACGTGGTGTGGGCGCCGAGGACTTGCCAAAGTTCTTCGTGGCGGCCTTCGGCAATCAGGTGCAGGTCGAGTTCGCCCAGCGTGGGCAAGAAGCGGTACGGATCGTCGGTGACCCGCACGTCGGTCCCGTACGTTACTTCGATTCGGTAGTCGGGAACCTGCAAAAGGTCAAGCGTGCAAGACCAGATCCCGTCGATTTCGTGAGTGAAGCCGAAACGGGTGGCAGCGATGATTGCGCAGACACTGGTTGCCAACGGCCTTAGCGTGCGGATCGTCACCGCGCCGTCTGCTAGGTGCGGGCCAAGGACCGAGTGCGGATCGTGGTGTCGACCTGCCGCAACCAATCGCGATTGTGAGGAACCGACAGGCTGGTTGGGACCGACCATCACGATACGACCGGTTTGACCACGACTATGTGTGCGACCGCAACTAGGGGATCGAGTCGAATGTAGGTGTCTGATCCCCAGGTCCACGTGTTTTGGGAGAGCTGATCTACGACTTCAAACCCGTCCTGCAATCCCAACGCCGCAAGATCCCAGTGCACCGTTGCTTGCCTGACGCCGCGTGGCTGCGTCGTTACCACCACGAGAACAATGTTGTCGCCATCCTGCTTCGAGTAGGCGAGAACATCTGGTCCGGAAACCGGGTGAAAGACCAAGTTGCGCAGTTGCTGTAGGGCCGGCTGCTCGCGGCGAATCAGGTTTAGGGTTCGCAGGTACGGAGTCAGAGTCTTTCCACGCGACTCCAAACCTGTCCAGTCACGCGGGCGGTATTCATATTTCTCGGAGTCCAGGTATTCCTCGCTGCCTGGTTTCAATGCAGTTGCTTCATAGAGTTCGAAGCCCGAATACATGCCCCAAGTCGGAGCAAGCGTTGCTGCCAGAGTGGCTCTAATCGCGAATGCGGCCGCCCCGCCCTGCTGTAAGTAGTCGCTGAGGATGTCGGGAGTATTGACGAACAGGTTTGGCCGCATGAACGATGCGGCCGGCCCACTCAACTCGGTCAAGTATTCGACGATCTCGGCGGGCTGATTGCGCCAAGTAAAGTACGTGTAACTCTGATGGAAGCCGACTTCGCCAAGGGCTCGCATCATTGCCGGACCGGTAAATGCTTCGGCCAAGAACAGGATGTCCGGGTGACTGGTTGCCACCCGCCGCAAAAGCTCGTCCCAAAATGTGAGTGGTTTGGTATGCGGGTTGTCGACCCGGAAGATGCGCACCCCCGCGTCCGCCCAGAAGCCGATGATGCGTTCAGCTTCGTTCAACAGTCCGGGTAGGTCGACGTCGAAGTTGATCGGATAAATGTCTTGATAGCGCTTGGGTGGATTCTCGGCATAGGCGATCGAGCCGTCGGCGCGGGTGACGAACCATTCGGGATGGGCATTGACCCAAGGGTGGTCGGGAGAAACTTGCAGTGCGAAGTCCAAGGCGACCTCTAGGCCAAGATCTTTCGCCCTAGCCACGAAGTCCACAAAATCGGCCAAAGTTCCAAGATCCGGGTGGACAGCATCGTGGCCACCCGCAGTTGCGCCGATGGCCCACGGAGACCCAGGATCGCCAGGGGCCGCGGTAAGGCCGTTGTTCGGGCCCTTTCGAAATGCATTGCCGATTGGATGAATCGGTGGCAGGTAAATGACGTCGAACCCGGCGTCGGCTATGGCAGCGAGCCGTTTGGATGCCGTAGCGAAAGTCCCAGACTTTGGTGGTCTTTGGCGCGCCCCTTCTGAACGGGGAAAGAACTCATACCAACTTCCGAAGAGTGCGCGTTCGCGTTCGACGCGCAACGGCCACGGCCCGCATTCGCAAACGAGATCGCGCAGCGGGAACTGTCCGAGCAATTCCCAAACCGGATCGGCTAGCGCCACTGCTAGTCGGTGCTCAGGCGGTATTAAGTTGTCGCTCAACGCGGCGATCGCTTGCTTTATCGGTTGGCGCACCTTGCCTTTGGGAAGGCCGGCCAAGGCTCGCTCGAGTAATGCGGCGCCCGCACTAAGTTCGAGTTCAACGTCTTGGCCTGCCGGGATCTTGATTTTGGCCCGGTGCCGCCAAGTATCCAAAGGGTTGTCCCAAACTTCGATGACGAACCAAGCCTCACCTTGGGTATCCGGGCGCACAATGGCGCTCCACCGATCCGACCCGGGGCTAAGCGGTGCCATCCTGGCTCGCTGCACCAAGGTCGCGTTGGCTCGGTAAAGGGCAACGTCGGCACCCAACGCGTCGTGGCCCTCGCGGAAGATCGTGGCTGTGACCGGGATGATTTCGCCGACAACCGCCTTGGCTGGCCGACGTCCGGATTCGACTGTCGGCAGGACGTCGAGCACGGGAAACCGGCCGGTGAGCAGGCTTGGAACCCGGCACGCGGCAGTGGGCTTCTTGGTTCCGGCCATCAGCCCGAGCCTATCGGCTCAGTGCCCCTTGGCGGTGCCGACCTGACGGGCAGCCGATGGGCGCGCTGGTGCCCCAAATAAGGTGACGTGCGTGAAAGCGATCCGCAGATTCTCAGTCCGAACCCTCCTTCCCGACAGATTGGTCGGCCTAGACGTTCTGGCGACGAACTTGCGCTGGTCTTGGCATGTGGAAACCCGCGATCTATTTGAGTCGATCGACCCAGCGCTCTGGCTAACTGTTGGTCGTGATCCAGTCCGGCTGCTAGCTGAGGTAAAGCCCGAGCGTTGGCAGGCACTGGTCCAAGACTCTGGTTTTGTCGACTGGATCGACCACCTGTGCGGCGATCTGGAGAACTACCTGACGTCCGATCGCTGGTACCAGCAGGCCGCAGCGGATCCGGGCCAAACGCATTTCCCAGCTGCGATCGCCTACTTCTCGCCTGAATTTGGGATCACCTCGGTGTTGCCGCAGTACTCTGGCGGCCTTGGAATCTTGGCTGGCGACCACCTCAAGTCGGCTAGCGATCTGGGCATCCCACTGATCGGAGTTGGGCTGCTCTACCGCTCGGGGTACTTCCGCCAAACCCTGTCGTTCGACGGCTGGCAGCAAGAGCGATACCCGGTTCTGGATCCCGACGGGCGTCCGGTCAGGTTGCTTCGCGAGGCTGACGGGTCGCCGGCCCTAATAGTCGTGCCGACCGGAGACGTGGACGTAACCGCCCAGATTTGGGTTGCCCAAGTCGGTCGGGTTCCTTTGCTTTTGCTCGATAGCGACGTGCCACAGAACGCTCCAGCCCAACGCGAGGTGACCGACCGGCTTTACGGCGGTGGAACTGACCATCGCCTTCAGCAGGAGATGTTGCTGGGCATTGGTGGAATCCGGTCCATCCGCAAGTACTGCGTCATCTCAGGGCATCCGACACCGTCGGTCTATCACACGAACGAGGGTCACGCTGGCTTCCAGGGTCTGGAACGGATGCGGGACCTCATTATGGATGCCGAGCTTTCGGTCGCAACGGCATTAGAAGTCGTTCGGGCCGGCACAGTCTTTACGACTCACACTCCGGTGCCGGCTGGAATCGATCGTTTCCCGGCCGAACTAGTGGGCCAACAGTTAGCGAAGTTCGCTAACAATGAATTGCCGATGGACCGGGTGCTAGCCCTTGGCGCGGAGGACTACGAAGGCGGCGATGCAAGCGTATTCAACATGGCCATCATGGGCTTGCGCCTAGCTCAAAGGGCCAACGGAGTTAGCAAGTTGCACGGCCGCGTAAGTCGCGAGATGTTCGCGGCCGTCTGGCCTGGATTTGACAACGCCGAAGTGCCAATCGGGTCGATCACCGACGGGGTGCATGCCCCGACTTGGGTAGCCCGAGACATACGCGACCTGGCGGACGAGCACGGCGTCGGGTCGCTGTTTGAAGATCCGGGTTCCTGGGAACGCATGAGTCAGATCCCGCCCGACGCACTGTGGTCGACCAAACGCAGACTGCGCGAGCGTTTGGTCAGTGACGCTCGCACTCGGGTCCGCGCATCGTGGATTGCCCGCGGAGCCGGAGAATCCGAACTGGGCTGGGTGGACAACGTTCTAGACCCAGATGTTTTGACGATTGGTTTTGCAAGGCGCGTGCCTTCGTATAAGAGATTGACGTTGATGTTGCAGGACCCCACCCGACTACGCCGGTTGCTTCTCGACCCGCAGCGGCCAATCCAGATAGTGGTTGCGGGCAAGGCCCATCCGGCGGACGACGGTGGCAAGCGCATGATCCAAGAACTTGTCAGGTTCGCTGACGGGGCCGATGTACGCCACCGAATCGTGTTCTTGCCGAACTACGACATCGGCATGGCCTCAACCTTGTATCCGGGATGCGACGTTTGGCTCAACAACCCCCTGCGACCGTTCGAGGCCTGCGGTACCTCAGGAATGAAGGCAGCATTAAATGGCGCGCTGAACCTTTCGGTGCTGGACGGCTGGTGGGACGAATGGTGCGACGGACGCAACGGTTGGGCGATCCCAACGGCCGACGGGGTTGCAGATGATGACCGGCGCGATTCGATCGAGGCAAGTGCGCTATACGACCTGATCGAGCGATCGGTCGCGCCCGCGTTCTATGACCGTGATGAACACGGAATCCCTGCTCGGTGGGTCGATCTGGTTCACCACACACTGTCCACACTTGGGCCGAAAGTACTTGCCAGCCGAATGCTGCATGACTACGTCGCTGATTTGTACGTACCGGCTGCCGAATCGGCTGGCCGAGCCGCCGCTGACGACTACCGCTTGGCCCGTGAATTGTCCGACTGGAAGGGCGCGGTGCGAGCCGCCTGGCCGGGCGTCGCGATCGAGCACGTTGAGACGACCGGACTGGACACCAGTCCGACTATTGGCACCCCGATTTCGATTCGGGCTACCGTGCGCTTAGCGGGGTTGAGTCCAAATGACGTGACTGTGCAGTTGCTACATGGGCGCGTAGATGCCGATGACGTCCTCGTTGAACCAGTGGTGATGAGTCTGGCGGTTGCGGTGGCCGACGGAGACCGTTGGCGGTACGAAGCCGGGCTAGAACTGGACCGAAGCGGACCCTTCGGTTACACGCTGCGCATTGTTCCCAACCACCCTGGGCTTACCAGCGCGGCTGAACTTGGTCTTCAGGCCGCCCCAGATTGGGCTACTTCCTAGTTCGCTGATCTCGCAGCTCTGCGGCCAACAGGATGGCGCTCAACGGCTGCAACAGGATCGACGTTCCGGCCGCGAGAGTTCGAGATTCATCGGCATTGGGTTGTGACGTATCAAGCAGCACTCGATATTCGTTGGCATATGGCAAGCCAGGAGTGTGGAACTGCACTTCAGTGTCCCCTGAGTGCAGGACCAGAAGCATGCTGTCATCGACGATCGATTCACCGTGCGCATTCGGAGCAAGGATTGCACCCGACCGGTACATGCCGATTGTCGTCGCAGCAGCGTCATGCCAGCCAGCATCGTCAAGCTGTTGTCCCTCAAGTCCGAACCAAGCTACGTCGGCAGGTTGCTCGTGGGAGTTAGTCTGTCCGGTAAAGAAAGTCCGCTGCCTGAATACCGGGTGGTCGCGCCGAAGCGCACCGAGCAGTTGAGTGAACCGAAGTAGTTGCTGCTGCCAGTCCGCTAGGTCCCAATTCACCCACGACACTTCATTGTCTTGGCAATACGCATTGTTGTTTCCGGATTGGGTTCGACCCATTTCGTCCCCGGCAACGAGCATCGGCACGCCAGCGGATAGATACAAAGTTGCGAGCAGGTTGCGCAGTTGTCTTTGGCGAACGGCATTGACTTGCGGATCGTCGGTCTCGCCTTCGACGCCGTAGTTCTTGGAACGATTCGTTTCGCTGCCGTCCCGACCACCTTCGCCGTTGATCAAGTTCTGCTTATGTTCGTAGGTCACTAGGTCGCGCAAGGTGAAACCGTCGTGGGCCGTGACGAAGTTGATTGATGCCGTTGGCCGCCGGGCGTCGTCTTGGTAAAGGTCGGACGAACCGGCCAGCCGCCAGCCCAACTCCCGGACACTTCCAGATCCGCGCCAGAAGTCTCGAACTGAATCTCGGTACTTGTCATTCCACTCGTTCCACAGCGGCGGGAACTCCCCAACCTGATAGCCGCCTGAGCCAATATCCCAAGGCTCGGCAATGAGTTTGACTCGGCGCAGGATCGGGTCCTGCTCGATCGTCGTGAGGAACGTTCCGAGCAAATCGACATCATGCAGCGAGCGCGCTAGAGCCGAAGCCAGATCAAACCGGAAACCATCAACGCGCATGTCGGTAGCCCAGTACCGCAGCGAGTCCATGATCAGACGCAGGACGTGCGGCGTCGGCACATTTAGGGTGTTACCAGTGCCCGTGTAGTCAACGTATTCGCGGCGATCGCTGCCAAGACGGTAGTAGCCAGGATTGTCGATGCCGCGGAATGACAAGGTTGGGCCGTTGCGACCGCCTTCAGCTGTGTGGTTGTAAACAACATCCAGGACCACTTCGAGTCCGGCCTCGTGCAGATCGCGAACCATTGCCTTGAACTCGTCGACCTGTTGGCCGAGGTGACCCGTCGCGGCGTACCCGGCATGCGGTGCGAAGTAGTTGACGGAGTTGTAGCCCCAGAAGTTTGTCAGGCCGCGCTCGAGCAGGTCGAGTTCGGGCACGTGTTGGTGTACCGGAAGTAGTTCAACAGTTGTGACGCCGAGTTTGAGGAGGTGGTCAATGACGATCGGTTGGGCTAGCCCGGAGTAGGTGCCGCGCAAATGTTCGGGAACACCCGGGTGTCGCATCGTCAGGCCGCGCACGTGAGTTTCGTAGATCACCGTGTCTGACCACGGAGTTGCAGGTCGATTAGTCCCGCGCCAGTCGAAAGCACTACTTACGACAACTGAATGAGGCACAAATGGCGAGGAGTCAGAATCGTTTCGACTGAACTCGTCGTGGGGCTGGTGGTCGAGCAACGCCGCACTGGGCGTCAATTCGCCGCAAACCGCTCGTGCATACGGGTCGATCAGGAGTTTCGCCGGGTTGTAGCGCAGGCCTTGGCTTGGCTCCCAGGGTCCGGCCACGCGAAAGCCGTAAGTCGAGCCCACCGGAATGCCCGGAATGAATCCGTGCCAAACCGGTCCGGTGCGCTCCGGGAGTCTGAACGCGGTTTCGTGGCCGTTTTCGATAAGTGCGAAGTCGACGCTGCTGGCGTCTGGGGACCACAGCGCAACGTTCACCCCACTCTCGGTAACCGTCACGCCCAATGGCTCGGGTGCGCCGGGCCAGATGGTTCGCTCGGAGTCGTTCACTTGGCCTGACCCCCTTTCGGCTATCGGCGTTGGCTAGTTTCAGTCTGCCCGGCCGTGGTGCCGATGAATAATGCGGATCCGTTTGGGTTCGCCGCGATGAGCAGGCAGGATGGGCCAATGGGTGGTTGGAGTAGGAGTAGGAGTCGGCGACTGGGACTGTTCGGCCTGACCCTTGCCTTGGCGGGCTCGGTCGGTCTACCGGCGGGGGATGCCTCCGTCGGGTACACCCTGCAGCGGTCCACTTTCTTTTCTACCGCCGTTGTCGAACGTTGGAACCCGTGCCAGAAAGTAGTCACCTACAAAGTGAATGCTGCGCTGGCTGCAGGCACGTCGGCTGGCCGAGCTAGCGCCATCGCCGATGTGAAGCGGGCCTTCGTGCTGCTTGGCGCCGCGACCGGAATCACGTTCGGGTATCGAGGCACGACAAGTTACCGACCGACTGGGTCGAACTGGTCCAAGGCGACGACCGCTGGTGGCGAGCCGGCTGAAATAGTCATCGCCTGGGTTGATGCCAAACATCCGTCCACGTTGATGCTTGCGGGGGCGGCCGGAGTCGGTGGTTTTGCAGTCCGCGCTACCAAGAACGCAGCCGGAGTTGTGGCTGCAGACATTGGTCGCGGTTTCGTCGTGCTGAACGCCGCCGACAATCGAAGCTTTAAGCCGGGCTTCGGGCCTGGGGTTACACGAGGCGAACTTCTCCTGCACGAACTTGGCCATGCAATCGGACTAGGGCACACCTCGTTAACTAGCCAGATCATGTATCGGTACTTGCGATCTCGTACAACAACCGCCTTTGGACGTTACGACTTACTCGGGCTGCATCTGCTCGGGCGATCACAAGGCTGCATTAACGCTCCCGGCCTGTGGCAGGACTTGTCTTAGCGGCCGCTAGCCTTTGGTCGAGCACTGGAGGCTGCCGTGACTGAATCAACCGATGCGCTAGAGCCAGCGGGTGACGTAGTAAAACTAACGGTCGATGATGGCGTAGCAACTATCAGACTCGACCGACCGCCGATGAACGCCCTGAATGTGGCCATGCAAACTCGCCTTGCCGAATGCGCCGCCGAAGTCGGCGAACGCAAGGATGTTGGTGCCGTGGTTATCTATGGAGGACCCAAGCTTTTCGCAGCCGGTGCCGACGTCAAGGAGATGGCCGACTGGGGCTACCAAGACATGGTCGACCGATCGACCGCTCTTACTAACTCCTTCGCGGCCATCGCCTTGATCCCAAAGCCAGTGATCGCCGCTGTAACTGGATTTGCACTAGGGGGAGGTTGCGAGCTGGCTCTGTGCGCAGACCTGCGTGTGGCTGCCGACAATGCAAAATTCGGGCAGCCGGAAATCCTGTTGGGGATTATTCCGGGTGCTGGTGGCACGCAGCGGCTACCCAGGTTGATCGGCCCCGCTCGAGCCAAGGATCTGATCTTTACAGGCAGATTTGTCGATGCAGCCGAAGCGTTGGCTATGGGTCTGGTTGACCGGGTCGTGTCCAGCGCCGAGGTTTACGACACTGCGGTCGCCTTGGCTCGACAGCTCGCGCTCGGTCCGCCCTACGCATTGCGGGCTGCTAAGGAATCAATCGACCGTGGTTTCGGAGTCGACCTTGGCACCGGCCTTGAGATCGAGCGGGCGCAGTTCGCGGCCCTTTTTGCGACCCCTGATCGGGCGACGGGGATGGCCTCTTTCATCGAGTCGGGACCAGGTAAGGCGAAGTTCGCCGGCCGCTAGTCCAGATTCAACGTGCGCTCTGGCAATACCTGACCTAACGTCGAAGCCTGACGGAAGGGTGCTGTGTTTCAAGAGCGGATTGCCGACGGATTTCGGCGCATCGTTTCTGGCGAGCCCGACGGGCGTCCGGATTGGGTTGAAGCTTTGGCGCAGGGTACCGATGCCGGCTATTTCGGACCGGATTCGGCAACTTGGGCAGTGCACGGTTCACTGCCGACGCTGGTAGGCGGAATCCGGGCACTACTACTTCAGACCCTGCACCCAGCTGTCCTTGCTGGCGTCGACCGGCATTCGCGTTACGTCGAAGATCCCCTGGGCCGCTTGGCTGGCACCACCCAATGGTTGACCGTTGTGACGTTCGGGGATCGAGCCGCTGCCGATCGAGAGTCGGCCCGAGTCCGAGGCCTGCATCGTCGAGTGGTTGGCGACTACCCAACGGCAAGCGGTGATTTGGCTCCGTATAGCGCGGTTGACCCCGACCTGCTGGCCTGGGTGCATCTGACGTTCACGGACTCATTCTTGGCAGCCCAGAAGATGTGGGGTGGTCAGATTCCAGGTGGTCCTGACGCCTATGTCCGGGAATGGGCCCTGGCAGGTGCCGCCGTGGGGGTGCTCGATCCTCCCACGAGCGCCGCTGGACTTGCGACTGCGCTAGCGAGTTACGACGGTGTGCTGGCCGTCGGAGAAGTGACGCGTCGCACGGTGAGATTCATCTGCAACCCACCACTTCCACTTTTCGCCCGCCCGGCCTATTTGGTGTTGCTTGCCGGGGCAATCTCCACCTTGCCAGACAAGCAGCGAAGGTTGCTGGGCTTACCGCCAGTTTCGACGGTCGTCACCCGACCCTTGCTCGGGTTGGCATTCGCGGTGCTCAGCCGCATCTTGGGCTCACGCCCACCAGCCGAGGCAGCGGCTCGGCGTCGAATTCAGTCCCCGGTCACACCCGCCGAGAATCACTAGGAGACCAACGATGTTGCACCAAAACGCGTCCTACCCAGTAGTTAGTGCATCGGTGCAGTAGGGCATTATCAGTCCCGTCTAGCAGCAGCGGACCGTCAGTTTGACGGAGATCGGATCCCCGGCGATGAAGATCGTTGTTTGCGTAAAGCAGGTCCCAGACACCTGGGCAGAGAAGCGTCTTTCGGATTCGGATCATGCACTAGATCGTGCTGGCGTCGATGCCGTCATGAATGAAATTGACGAGTATGCAGTCGAAGAAGCTTTGCGTCTGGTTGAGTCGCAGGGTGGCGAAGTCACGATCTTGTCGATGGGCCCAGAGAAGGCTGGCGAAACGATTCGCAAGGCCTTGTCGATGGGGGCCGATGCGGCCATCCACATTTGCGATGACGCGCTCCACGGCAGCGACGCGTTTGCAACGGCAACGACGATCGCGGCGGCGCTGCGCGGTCGCGAATTCGATCTAGTCATTCTTGGCTCCGAGTCGACCGATGCGCGGATGTCAGTGGTGCCGGCATTGGTGGCCGAGTACCTCGACCTGCCGCAACTAACGTTCGCAGGAAAACTTGAGGTGTCGGGCTCAACCGCGCGCATCGAACGCGTTGCGGAGTACGGCTACGACGTAGTCGAGGCCACGACTCCTGCCATCGTGAGCGTGGTCGAGAAGATCAATGAGCCCCGCTACCCGTCCTTCAAGGGGATCATGGCGGCCAAGAAGAAGCCCGTCGAGACGCTCGATCTCGCTGCGATAGGAGTTGACCCAGCCAGCGTCGGATTCTCCGGTGCGCGCAGCGGCGTTGATTCGTATTCATTGCGCCCCGCGCGATCTGCCGGCGTAGTCGTAACAGACGACGGCACAGGCGGCCAGCAGGTCGCTGAGTTCCTCGCCAGCCAGAAGTTCATCTAAGACCCGGTCAGGAGCAGACATGTCACAGGTAATCGTCCTGGCTGATCACGCAAACGGCGCGGTCAAGAAGGTCACGCTAGAACTTCTCACTTTGGCTCGCTCACTCGGTGAGCCGGTCGCCGTACTAGTCGGTGCCGGCGACGCCGAAGGGACGGTCGTCGCAAGCCTGGCTGAGTACGGTGCAACGCGCGTCTATGTCGCAGCTTCGCCTGATCTATCCGGGTACTCCGTTGCGCCGATTGCAGAACTCCTTGCCAAGCTTGTA
>CAIKAW010000082.1 GCA_903825575.1 uncultured bacterium
TCCAGGATTATCGGCTTTGGCTGTTCGGACTCACCGTTGTCTTGATGATGCGCTTCCGTCCCGAAGGGATCATCCCGAACGCGCGGCGGGCCCGCGAATTCCATGATCGTCCGGAAAATCCGGTGGGGGCCGAAGGTGGCGACGGTTTGGCAGCCCCGCCGGGATCTCGCAGCGCCGAACCCTTGCCCATCGGGGAGTTGTGATGAGCGCCAACACGACGGTCGCGCCGATCCTGCAGGCCAACAACATCGAAATGCGCTTCGGCGGGCTCATTGCGGTTAACGGAGTTTCGCTAACCGTCTCCCCCGGCGAGATCGTGGGGTTAATTGGCCCGAACGGGGCAGGCAAGACCACCTTCTTCAACTGCCTGACCGGCATGTATCGCCCAACTGCCGGCGGAGTGATCTTCGAAGGCAAGCCACTGTCTAGCCGCCCGCACCTAGTGACCAAGGCTGGCGTGGCTCGCACCTTCCAGAACATCCGGCTGTTCCCCAACATGACGGCGCTCGAAAACGTCATGGTTGGTCGCCATACGCAAACCCGCGCTGGGGTGCTCACCGCGATCATGCGCGGGCCGCGTTATCGACGTGAAGAGCGCGAGAGTACCGAGCGCGCTCATGAGTTGCTTTCATTTGTCGGGCTGGACGCCGCCTGGAATCTGCTGGCCAAGGAATTGCCTTATGGCGACCAGCGTCGGCTCGAGATCGCCCGGGCGCTAGCGAGCGAACCTCGCATGCTGCTACTCGACGAGCCGACCGCCGGAATGAACCCGCAGGAAACCCGCGAGACCCGCGACCTGGTCCTTAGCATTCGCGATCAGGGACTTGCGATCGTTGTCATTGAGCACGACATGCGCTTCGTCTTCACCTTGTGCGACCGGGTAGCGGTGCTGGTGCAAGGCGAGTTGCTCACGCAGGGGACTCCGGACGAAGTCCAGTCCGACCCCCGCGTGATCGCCGCCTACTTGGGTACGACCGACGAGGAGCAATCGTGAGCCCGCTGCTCGAGGTCACCGATCTGCACGTTTCCTACGGCAAGATCGAAGCCGTCAAGGGCATTACATTTCGGGTTGAAGAAGGTGAAGTCGTAACCCTCGTTGGCTCCAACGGGGCCGGGAAGACCACTACGCTGCGCGCACTTTCTGGCTTGCACCGACCGGCAGCCGGGACGATTTCGTTCAATGGCACCCGCATCGACGCCACTCCGGCCCACGAGATCGTGTCGCTGGGCCTAGGTCATTCCCCCGAAGGTCGCCACGTGTTCGCGCGCATGACAATCGAAGAGAACCTGCTGCTAGGCGCGTTCCTGCGCAAGTCGGCCAAGCGCAGCGAACTCGATGCTGACCTGGACCGCACCTATGCGATGTTTCCCGTGCTTGGCGACCGGCGCCAACAGGCCGCCGGAACGTTGTCCGGTGGCGAGCAGCAGATGCTGGCAATGGGACGCGCGCTGATGAATCAGCCACGCCTGCTGATGCTCGACGAACCAAGCATGGGATTGAGCCCGATCATGATGAAGCTGATCATGACCACGGTTGCCGAACTTAGAAAGACCGGTACCACCGTGTTGCTGGTTGAGCAGAACGCTTTGGCAGCGCTGAAACTTGCCGACCGCGGCTATGTGCTCGAGGGCGGCAAGATCGTGCTTGAGGACACCGGCGCCAACTTGCTGATCAACGAAGACGTGCAGAAGGCGTACCTCGGTCAGGACTAACTACGTCGCCGGGACAACCCGAAACCCAAGACGAGCAAGGCGACTGGCGCCACCGCAGCGGCCACCCGCTCTGGGCGAATGCCACCGAAGTCATCGAGGAACCAACCAGTTGCGCGTTCTGACCCACGGCGAGCCAAATTGCTGGGAGCGAAGTAGTCGCGCAGCGCTTCAACGTCACCGGACAACCGTTCGCGGGTTCGGTCAAGCTCGGCAGCGATCTCAGCTGACGTCCGGTTAGGGGCGGCCACGACTATCGAATCAGGCACCGACATTGGCTTCCTCCCTGATCATCCGGCTAAGCCGATCTGCGACTTACGTTGGCTCGAGCCTACGCTTCGCAGCGCACGACTCCCAATGCTGCTTATCTGGTGGCTGTGGCCACCGGTGTTGGGCTGGCATGCGGTTGCTTGAGATTCTTGTAAGACAAGGCGCCCAGCACCAAACACAGCACCACGACGAGCAGGCTGATGAACCACCAGGTCTGCCACCAAGGGCGAATCACGCGTTGTCTGGCCACTGCGCCTCCTGAGTTACCGGCCTTGACCCTATCGGCGTCCGGGGTGCGATTGGGCGCGATCCCCCGTCCTCTAGGCTGTGCTCCTCGCGGGAGTGGCGTAATGGCAGCCGCGGCAGGTTTAGGTCCTGTTGTCTTAACAGACGTGAGGGTTCGAATCCCTTCTCCCGCACCAAGGCACTACTGCA
>CAIKAW010000083.1 GCA_903825575.1 uncultured bacterium
GCCTCAGCCGTTCTCAAACTCGCCGATGGACTTGCCACCGTGTTCACGTTCGATCAAGGCGATCCCGGACAAACCGGTGGGATCTAGATCCGGATCGTCGGCGTTGGGCTCATCCGAGTTGGGCTCCACCACGTCAGCCTGAATTGTGGAGGGTGCAGTTTCGGCTACGTCATCCGAAGCCCGATTCGGTTCTGCAGCACTTGGTTTTGGCCGAGTTACCGGGCTTGCCTTGGCCTTGGCCGGCGCCGCGGTTTCTGCCGCTGCATGCTGGGGATCCAGCACAAGCTCGACGCTGAGGTCCACGCGTAACACGTTGATCACAGCGCTGCGCAGACGCTCGTCGTGGCCGCCACCAGACCTGAAACGAACGATCCGCCCCTGATCTGCGCAGGCCAGCGTTAGCACACCATCGGACACCGACAGTGGCCGCGAATCTTCGACCAACATCCAAGCAATGCGGGACGACGACTTGACTGCTTCGAGCACTGCCGGCCAAAGGGCGCGAATCGATTCCATCGAAGGCACTTCTGCTGTCACGGTTTCGGGAAGGGCAGTGGCCGTGGTTGGCGGCGCAATTGCAGCCGCGCCAAGGACATCACTGATTCTGGCTGGAGCACTCGGGGACGGACGCGTGCTTGGTGGTACTGGAGGAGTGTCGTTTGTCCGTGCCCGCGGCGTACCCCGAGTCGCGGCCACGGCTGCAGTTGGCTCCGGATCGACGTCCGTAGGAATCGCGGACGTGGCCGAAACTGCGGCACTTACTGCAGGCCTGTCAGCACTGAGGCTTGCATGCAACCCGCCCTCGCCGACCGCAGCCAACCGGCGTTCGACGCGATCGAGTCGAGCGAGCATTCCCGCCGATCCCTCTGCCGCGCCGGGAAGTAGCAGCCGGGCCACAAGCAACTCCAATTGCAGTCGCGGCGCGGTCGCTCCCTTAAGTTCCGAGATCCCAGCACTCACTAAGTCAGCGGCGCGCGACAGTTCGGCTAAGCCAAAGCCAGTTGCCTGCTCGCGCATCGTGGTCAACTGGTCGGCTGGCACGTCAAAGAGCCCAGAGTCGCCCGACTCGGGAATCGCAGACAGCACAATCAGATCCCGCAACCGCTCAAGCAGATCCGTGGCGAAGCGTCTGGGGTCATGCCCGGCGGAAACAACCCTGTCGATGACGTGGAACAAGCCAGCCCCGTCGTGAGTTGCCAGTGCGCCCACGACGTCGTCGAGCAGGGCCAGGTCGGTCACGCCTAGTTGGGCAACTGCCTCTGTGTAGGTAAGCCCGCTCGCACCTGACCCGGCCAGGAGTTGGCCAAGAATAGAAAGCGCATCTCGAACGCTGCCGGCTCCTGCGCGCGCGACAAGTGCGAGCGCGGCCGGTTCTGCCACGGCACCCTCCTGCTCGCAGATCAGCGCCAGATGCTGCTGCAGGATTCGGACGGGCACGAGTCGAAACGCGTAGTGGTGCGTCCTCGACTTAATCGTGCCGATGATCTTCTCGGGCTCTGTCGTGGCAAATACGAAACGCAAGTGCGGCGGCGGTTCCTCGACCAGCTTGAGGAGCGCATTAGCAGCAGCCGGGCCCAACTGGTGGGCTTCGTCAATGATGTAGATCTTGTAGCGAGAGGAAACAGGCGAGTAGATCGCTTTCTCTCGCAAGTCACGGGCGTCGTCGACTAGGCCGTGCGTCGCCGCATCAAGTTCAACAACATCGAGGGAACCAAGCCCATTCGGCGCTAGGTCGATACAACTCGGGCACACACCACAAGGTTCGGCTGTGGGTCCCTGTTCGCAGTTCAGGCTGCGGGCCAAGATTCGGGCACTGGACGTCTTGCCGCAGCCACGCGGACCGGAGAACAGGTAGGCATGGTGGACCCGGTCGCTGGCTAGTGCCCGCTTGAGCGGTTCGGTGACGTGCTCCTGCCCGATGACGTCGGCGAACCGTCCGGGGCGGTAGGTGCGATACAGAGCAAGCGACACGAGTGCACCCTAGCCGCAGGGGGTGACCCCCCGCGCACCCATCAGGGCCCACTTACCCTTGCTGCCTTCCGGCCCTGGGGGGGTTCAGCAGGATGACGCCGCGCGGGGGGTCGGCAGCGATTCTAGGCGCTCCTGTCGTCAACGACCACGGGCGGTTTCCACAGATCGGGGTCGGGCAGGTAGCCTCCCTCGCGGAGGATTCGCCTAGTGGCTTATGGCGCACGCTTGGAAAGCGTGTTGGGGGAAACCCCTCGCGGGTTCGAATCCCGCATCCTCCGCCGCGTCTACCAATCGCCCGTGCGTCCGGCACTTACACTGGACGAAATCTAGGGTGAGGTTTGCACATGTCTGGTAACCACGGGTACTCCGGCCGAAGTCGGTTGCTAACCACCATGCTCGTCGTGGCAGCCATGCTGGTTGCGTTTGCGGCCGGGCTTGGGGCCTCATATGTGCTTAAGGGTTCTGGCAACTCGGCGACTCCAAACCCGAGCTCCACATCCCAGCCGTGCGTCACCAAAACAGCGCTTGTCGGAGCCGGGCTCCCCAATCCCTCACAAGTTCAGCTGAACGTGTACAACGCCGCGCATATCGCAGGTCTAGCCCGCCGAACGGGCGCTGACCTAGCCGCGGATGGCTTCATAATCCTGAGCAAGACCAATGACCCCTTGGGTAAGACGCTGGAAACCGTCGGGGAAATCCGCTACGGCCCGACCGGCGCCAAGGGGGCGACCCTGCTGCTGGCTTACGCCATTGGGGCGAAGCTGGTCAACGACGGTCGCTCAGACGCCTCGGTCGATTTCGCCGTCGGCAAGGGATACGTCGGGCTGGCCACGGCCGCTCAGGTCTTGACCACCCTGGCTAAGCCAATAACTGTGGTGACTGGCGCCGGCTGCACCAGCTAGGCCGTCACCTCCCCTCAAGACTTTGCCCTGATTGGCCGATATCGCCTTAACAACTGTTCCGAGTCGACGGGGGTCGGCTCTTGAAGGGGGACTAATGCGCACTCGGTTGCGCCAATCCGCGCAGAACACGGATGGCTTTACGCTCATCGAACTGCTCGTCGTCATGATCATCATTGGCATTCTCGCAGCTATCGCAATCCCGACGTTCTTGTCGCAACGACAGAACGGTTACAAGTCCGCTG
This sequence comes from uncultured bacterium, assembly GCA_903825575.1. Lineage (GTDB taxonomy): Bacteria > Actinomycetota > Actinomycetes > S36-B12 > CAIKAW01 > CAIKAW01. Next base: position 3,116 of record CAIKAW010000083.1, read on the forward strand.
CTAAGAGTGACCTCAGGAATGCCGCTACCGCGGTGGAGTCTGCGGCGGTAGACAACAACGGCGACTTCACCAAGGTTCTCGGCACCGGTGCAACTCCTGCCGGTACTGCGCCTGGTGCAGGCGTATCGCTGGCTGCAGCAGCACCCGGCATCACCTTTAGCGCGTCACAGAATGTGGTCGTGTATGTCGAATCTGCGACATCCACAGCGTTCTGCCTAGTCGGCGAGAATTCTCAGGCCGACGGAAGTTGGTTCGTGTACTCGAAGTCAAAGAACGGACTGCAAAGCACCGTGTTCACGACGGAGGCACTTGCGGCCGCCGGCTGCTAGTCCTGCACTCAAACCTACGGACCGCAGATGCCTTATGGGCCTGCGGTCCGTAGGTGTTTCCTAAAGATCAACACGAGCAACCTTCTGAAAATCATTGACGCATAGCGGCCTGACTCATAACGTTCGACCACAGATCAGGGGCACAAAGCTCGGCGCAGCCCACGAGGCCTGCGGGCGCTTTGAACGACGGCTAGGTAATTCCGGCGATTCTTCGTCACTAACCATCGGGAGCGAGAATGGCGAGCAGCACTTTGAGTACAGACGGAAACGTCGGACTTGCGAAGCACACCAACTGGTGGGGAGCCTTCGTAGTCGGCCTAGCAGGCACGATCCTCGTCACCGGCATTGCACCGCTAGCGGTGCAAGGTATGGGTGCGTCTGCGATTCTGTACATGGGTATAAACACCGTCTTCGGATTGATTCTGTGTCTTTGTCTGGCCGAGCTTGCGTGCATGTGGCCGGACCGGGCCGGCGGCGTGCCTTCTTACGCCGCAGCTAGTTTCGAGCCGCTGCTAGGTAAGAAGCGGGCGGACTGGCTTGGTGGGTTCTCCGGGTGGTCGTACTGGCTCGGCTGGTTCCCAGTCGCCCCGATCAACATGATTTTGGCCGCGAGTTACATCCAGGCCCTCTGGGGACTCCCGTCGGGAGCCTCGATTCACCTCTTCGGAAAGTACGGCGCCCCGATCTCAGTCGGCGTGCTCATCACCTCCGTCGTGATCTTGGTCATCATCTACATCGCCTCGTACTTCGGAATCCGCCTCGGTGCAGGATTCGCAACCCTGCTCGGCGTAGTTTCGATGTTGCCGCTAACTGCCCTGGTTTTCCTGCCCTTCTTCAAGTCCGGCAGCATGGACTGGGGAAACGTGAGCGGCTTCCACTTGCCCGCCGGCGTGGTTGGCTCACCTGCGTTCTTCTTCGGCTGGATGTTCCCGATCACGTGGAACGTCATCGCGATGGAAGCTGCCGCCTGCTATGTGGGCGAATGCCGTAACGGGGCCAAGGACGCGAAGATTGCCATGACCGTCGAAGGCATTTACGGCGTGTTTATCTACATCATGACTCCGCTGGTCTTTGTCGGCGTCTTCGGTCTGGCCATCAAGAGTGCCGACCCGTTGACCCTGTACACCGAGTTCGCCGGAAAGATCTTCGGCGGCGGCGGTTGGGTGCAATGGTTCATCGGCTTGCCGTTGATTGCAGCTCTGCTCCTGAGCGTGCTTAACGCCATCATGGGTGTGGGGCGTTCTCTGTACCAGGCTTCAGAAGATGGGCAGTTGCCCAAGTGGTTCGGCCAAACCAACAAGCACGATGTTCCGGCCCGCGCCATGGGCTTCAACGTCATCGCCTCGGCGATCGTGGTGTTCTTCGGATCACCAGCCCGGATTTACATCTTCAGCAACGCCGGGTACCTGTTCGCTTGTGCATTGTCGCTAGCCGGGTACTTCGTATACCGCCACAAGGTTCCGGACGCCGTGCGTCCGTTCCGTCTGCCCACGTTTATGAAGTGGGTGGCGTTGGCCATCTTCTTGTTCTGGATGGTCGTGTACTTCTACGGCGGCTATAACGCTCCTCCCATCGTGCTGGGAGACCCGACGCAGGGACCATTCCTGTTCTTCCTAGGTCTGATCATCATGGCGACCTATGTGCCGCTGAACATGTGGCGCAAGCGCAGTGACAAGAAGGAATTGGCAGCTGCTGGTTCTAAGGTTTCCTCGTAGAGATTGGCCCTGTTGAAGTAGAATTGCCCTGCTGACACTGAACTAGGGAGATGACATGTTCGGGACGATTGTGCTTGGCTTCGACGAATCTCAGCACGCAAATCAGGCTGCTGACAAGGTCAAGGAGTTGGCCAAGGCGCAGGGCGACAAGGTGCTCGTTGTGCACGTGCAGCCCTTGGTCTTCCCTGGCCGGGGTGGACCGAAGACACTAGAGGAACCAGCCGAAGCGCATCACGTGCTCGACGCTGCAGTGGCCGACTTTAAGGCGGCCGGTATCGACACAACCGGACAGCTCCACCGGGGTGCCACCGATCAGGTTGGAAACATCTTGATTGAGGTAGCCGAGCAGGTCGGTGCAGGTCTGATTGCAGTCGGCACTCGGGGGCTATCGGATGCGCGTTCGATGATTCTTGGAAGTGTGGCCCACCAAGTTA
>CAIKAW010000084.1 GCA_903825575.1 uncultured bacterium
ACGGCGTATATGCGATCGAGTAGAAGGTGAAGATCGTCCGCTCTTGCCAGAGCAGCCACGGCGCCCAACCGGCCAAGTACGCGGCAAGGATTGCTCCAGCCCGCCAGTCGCGGTGGGCACCCCAGCGCCAGACCTGGTGCAGCATTGCGATCAACCCAGTCCACCAGATCAGTGGATTGCCGAGTGCGACGACTTCAGCCGAACACGATTTAGCGGTGCAGCCCGACTGTCCCGCCTTGGGGCTGTCGAAGTAGAACGACGTCGGTCGAGCCTGCAGCTGCCAGCCCCACGGGTTCGACATGTAGCCGTGCGGGGTGTGCAGGTTCGTGTGGAAGGCCCAAGCTTCTGCGTGGTAGTGCCACAGCGACCGCAATGCCGAGGGAATGAATCCGTAGGACGACGATCGGTGCGCTGCCCATTGGCGGTCGTAGCCGCCCGAGGTCAGCAGCCAACCACTCCAAGTCGCGATGTAAACGGCGACGGCTGTGACGACAATAGAAACGACTGCTAGGGCACCATCGACTAGGACAGCGCCCAGGAAGGGATGCTTTACACCGATCAGTCGGCGAGCACTGAAATCCCAGATGAATGTGAGCAAGCCAAAAGCGACAACGAAATACAGGCCGCTCCACTTGACGCCGCAGGCAAGGCCGAGGCTGATGCCCGCCACCCAGCGCCAAGGTCGCCACCACAGCACCGGGCCAAACCGAGTGGCCAACGCATCCGGACCACCGTGCTCCAAAAGGCGAGCAAAACGAGCCCTCGACCGGTCGCGGTCAATCACGATTGCCCCGAAAGCTGCCAACGCCCAGAACATCAATACGCCATCTAGCAAGGCAGTGCGGCTCAGGACGATCGCCATGCCGTCGATGGCCATGAGTAGTCCGGCAAGAGTTCCGACGAGGTTAGAGCGAGTAAGGCGGCGCGTAATTCTGGCGACCATCAAAATCGCCAGCGTGCCCATAACTGCTACCAGCATCCGCCACCCGAATGGTGTTGGCCCGAAGATCATTTGACTCAGGCCGATCACCCACTTGCCAACCGGGGGGTGCACGACATACTCGGCAGTTGTCTGGAAGATCGGTACGTGCGCCCAGTCCTTGGTCGTCGCCAGCAGGATCTTGTCGGCGCCATCGACCGCCTGATGTTCGAACCCATACCGCACCAGTGACAAACCGTCTTTGACGTAGTAGGTCTCGTCAAATACCACGGCGTGTGGCGAGCCAAGGTGCCAGAAGCGGAGCACTGCACCAACTGCCGTAACGAACAGTGGTCCGAGCCACCCACGCCAGCCCCCGACTGGCCACGGTCGCCGCAGTCGCTCGATCACCGACGGGACGTCGACGATCGGCACCCGTTCGGGTCTGGTCGGCAGCAAGAGCGTCACCGCGCCATCGTAGGCGGGCAGGTTGCCTAAATGCCGACGCTAGGACCGCGTTCCGCCCGGCGTTGGCTCCTGTCACCATGTCCACGTGACTTCCAAGCAAGTACCTGGGCCCGAGCGAGTCGGTCGGCTGGTGCTTGCGGCGACGCCGATCGGTAATCCTGGCGATGCCACCGACCGCTTGCGTCTCCTCATGGCCTCCGCTGACGTGGTAGCTGCCGAGGACACGCGCCGGGTCCGAAGACTGGCGGCTTCGTTGGGCGTTCAAATAGCACGGGCAATCGTGTCGTATTACGACGCCGTCGAAGTCGAACGAATCCCTGGCTTGCTGGAAACAATGCGCACTGGGGGCACTGTTTTGTTGTTGACCGATGCTGGGACGCCGTCCGTTAGCGATCCGGGCTACCGGTTGGTCACCGCCGCCATCGCGGACGGGATTGCGATCACCGGATTACCGGGCCCTTCCGCGGTGCTCTTGGCGCTTACCCTTTCGGGACTTCCGGTCGACCGGTTTGCCTTCGAAGGTTTCCTGCCACGCAAATCTGGTGAACGACGTCGTCGCCTGAGCGAACTTGCTAGCGACCCGCGCACTTTGGTCTTCTTCGAGGCCCCACACCGGCTGGCTGCCACGCTCGCGGATATCGCGGTGGAGTTTGGGCCCGGTCGGGCAACTGCGGTTTGTCGGGAGTTGACCAAGACCTACGAAGAAGTACGTCGGGGGGCGGTGTCAGACCTGGCTGAATGGGCGGCCGAAGGTGTTCGCGGTGAGATCACAATCGTCATCGCAGGTGCCGCCCGGACGCTGCCCGACATGACGCCAGCTGAACTGGCTAGAAGCGTTGCGGAACTGGAGGCCTCCGGGAGCGATCGGAAAGCCGCTATTGCGGCCATTGCGACGACCACTGGCTTGCCCAAGCGTGAGGTGTACGCCGCCGTTGTCGCTGCGCGGTAATAGCGTGGCAATGAGTGGCCCATAGGATTCGAACCATGTCAGAGGCCACTTTCTACCTGTCGACGCCGATCTACTACGTCAACGATGCCCCACACATCGGCCATGCGTATACGACGACTGCTGGTGACGTTTTGACTAGGTGGCACCGACAGCGGGGCGAGCGGGTCTGGTTTCTGACCGGGACCGATGAGCACGGAACCAAGGTGGCGCGGACGGCAGCCGCAAACGGGGTGCAGCCGCAGGACTGGTGTGACCGGTTGGTTGACGACGCCTGGCGCCCAGTCCTGTCGACCGTGGATGCGGCCAACGATGACTTCATTCGAACAACCTCAGAACGACATCGCAAGGGCGTGCAGCGGTTCTGGGAAGTCGTTCGTGAAAATGGCCACGTTTATGAAGGGTCATACGAAGGCCCTTATTGCGTTGGGTGCGAAGAGTTCAAGTTTCCAGGCGACCTCGTACCAGGCGTTGAAGAGTTCGCTGGCGAGCAGGTGTGTGCAGTGCACGGGCGCCCAGTGGAGTCGTTGTCCGAGCCGAACTGGTTCTTTCGGCTTTCTTCATTCCAGGATGCGTTGTTGGCGCACTACGAGGCCCACCCCGAGGCTGTCCAGCCGACCAGCGCGCGCAATGAAGTGTTGTCTTTCATTCGGTCTGGGTTGGCCGACATCTCGATGTCACGGTCGTCAGTGTCGTGGGGGATTCCACTGCCGTGGGATCCGGCGCAAGTCGTCTATGTGTGGTTCGACGCGCTCCTGAACTACGTGACAGCGGTTGGCTACGGCGCTGAACCGGGGACACCGGAGGCTGAGCAGTTCGAGCAGACCTGGCCGGCCAGTGTTCACCTAGTTGGCAAGGACATCCTGCGCTTCCACGCGGTCTACTGGCCGGCAATGCTGCTAGCCGCCGGATTGCCTTTGCCAGCAACAGTTTTTGCCCACGGCTGGTTGTTGGTCGGCGGTGAGAAGATGAGCAAGACGAAGCTCACTGGCATTGCTCCGCACACCATCGTCGATCACTTTGGCTCTGATGCGTTCCGTTACTACTTCTTGCGCGCCATCGCGTTCGGTCAAGATGGTTCGTTCTCCTGGGAGGACATGGCGGCGCGCTATCAGGCCGAATTGGCCAACGGCTTGGGCAACCTCGCTGCCCGCGCAACCGCGATGGTGGAGCGCTACTGCGAAGGAGTGTTGCCAAGTTCAGGTCTGCTGGGCCCAGCCGAGACCGCACTTCGTGACAAGCTTTCGGCCGCCGCCGCCACAGCCGATGCTGCCGTGCTTGTTCTTGACTTCGCCGGCGGAATCGGGGCAATCAAGGAGTTCGTTGACGCGGTCAATCTTTACGTGACTGAGCAGGCGCCTTGGGTGTTGGCAAAGAATGGTGAAACCGAACGGCTGCATGCCGTGCTCTACACGATCTGCGAATCGCTGCGGGGGATCGCCGTGCTTTACCACCCGGTGATGCCAAAAGCGACCACCGAACTTTGGTCGCAGCTAGGTGCGGCGGCTGGCCTTGGCGCTATTGGCGACCAGTTGGTTACGGGGGCCGGCGACTGGGGTCAATTGCCGGCTGGCTCGCTGGTCGTAAAGGGCGAATCACTGTTCCCGCGACTGGACGAACCGGCGTCGTGACTGACGCAGGTACACAGCGGCCGCCGCTTCCGGCGCCGCTAGGGCATCCGGCGATTGACTCGCATTGCCACTTGGACATGCGCTTGGACTCCGAACCGGAGTGGACCCCGGCCGAGGCGCTGGCGGCGGCGCGTTCGGTCGGGGTGAGCCACATCGTCCAAGTCGGCTGCGATGTCCAAGGTTCGATCTGGGCCAGCGAAGTGGCTGCAACTCACGAGGGCATCGCTGCCACGGTCGCGCTGCACCCGAACGAAGCCCCCCGGCTGGTCGCGAAATCGGGTCGAAGCGCATTCGAATCGGCCTGGGAGCAGATTGCGACGCTCGCAAGTGGGGCTCACGTGCGAGCTATTGGGGAGACCGGCCTCGATTACTTTCGTACCGGGCCAGAGGGGCGCGCGGTGCAGGAGGAGTCCTTCCGTCGCCACATCGAGCTGGCGCGGTCGTTGGGCAAGCCAGTCGTCGTCCACGACCGAGATTCACATGCCGACGTCATGCGGGTGCTCGACGAGCAGCGGCCCGAAACAGTTGTGTTGCATTGCTTCTCGGGGGATGCCGAGTTTGCCCGCGAATGTGTTTCGCGGGGCTGGTACTTGTCGTTCGCTGGACCGGTGACCTTCAAGAACTCCCCAGCGCTACGCGATGCCTTGCTCGTCACTCCGGTCGAATTGTTGCTTGTTGAGACCGATGCTCCGTTCCTTGCACCAGTTCCCCATCGTGGTCGGCCGAACGCCTCCTACCTGATTCCGGAAACTCTGCGAGCCATGGCCGCGGTGCGGATGGTAGATCCAGACGCCTTGGCCGCGGCTACCTTCACGAACACGCAGCACGTATTCGGTAAATTCTGAAGTCCGGCTGAAGGTGGTTCAGGTCACATTTCGACGACCGCTTATCGACTCAATAGTCACACCAGTCACATACGTAACAAGTTCCCCACTTACGGCGCGGCGTGGGTTGGCGAGTCGGGCCTTCCCCGGTTACTTTCCCGAGAGGCAATCGCCGGATCGGAGCAGGCGCTGAAGGTTTGGCGCCTCGTCCGTGCCCGGGACCAGCGAGGAGTGGAGGGGCATGAATCGCGCACCCGTCCTCGCCGGGCTTGCCCTGCTATCTGCCTGCGCAGTTCTGGTCGGGGTATCGGGCGGCCCAGGGTCCTCACCTGCTGAAGTGCCCGGAACGTTGGCCGTAACACTGGTTCATTCTCAGCCAGTCGCCTTCTCCACTAGAGCCATCGAGCTTGGCGCAACCCGGCTCGCCGCATTGCCAGTGGCTTCCCCAATCAGATTCGGAACTACTACCGGCCGAATTCGCCTTGTACCAGCGCCGGCGGCCATCGTTCGAGTCACAAGCTCCAAGCTGATCAGGATCGGATTCCGAACGATCAAGATTGCGGACTCTTCGCTGCTCGTGGGACATACCTCGGTGCGGCAGTCCGGTCATCCGGGTGTAACCCGGTTGGTATATGTGAGCACCGTCCGCGGCAAGAAGCTGCTGAGCATCAAGTTGGTACGCAAAACCGTTGTTACCAAGGTTCGTAATCTGATCATTCACGTTGGTACCCGACACGTATACCGCTATCACTCCCCCTCGCACTTTCCTGCGGTTCCGGCTGCTGTGGCCGCCCTGAACTGGCACAGACTGGCGATGTGCGAGGCCGGCGGCCGCATTCATGCGGTCACGCGTGGACTTTATTTCGGCGAGTACCAGTTCTTGGTGAGCACCTGGCTATCGGTTGGCGGTCGCGGACTGCCGACTGATGCCTCTGGAGCTGAGCAGACCTATCGCGCCGAACTCCTGTATGAGCGCAGCGGAAGTTCCCCATGGCCCTACTGCAGTCGGTACCTCTGACCCATCGCCTTACAGTGGCCACCGTGAGTGCCACCGGGCTGTTGGGCCCTGCTGAAATCCGCGAACTCGCCGGTCGTCTTGAGCTTCGCCCCACCAAACGACTGGGCCAGAACTTCGTCATCGACCCCAACACAGTGCGCCGGATTGTGCGCACTGCGGAGGTGAGTTCGGCAGACGTGATTTTGGAAATTGGTCCAGGCCTTGGGTCGCTGACGCTGGGATTGTTGGAAACCGGGGCGCAAGTTGTCGCGGTAGAGGTCGACGAACGACTGGCTACGCTACTGCCCGAAACAGTCGGCGTCCGGATGCCCGAAGCACTGCAGCGACTTACCGTTGTAACCGCAGATGCCTTGGCCTTGCTGGAGATTCCTGGGCCGCCGCCGACAGTCGTAGTTGCGAATCTGCCCTACAACATCTCAGTGCCAGTGTTGCTAACGCTGCTGCAGCGGTTCGAATCACTGCAACGCGGTTTGGTGATGGTGCAGGCTGAGGTTGCTGACCGAATTACCGCGGTTCCTGGTTCGCGCATCTACGGGATCCCCAGCGCGAAAATGGCTTGGTACGCCCAGGCTCGCCGGGTTGGCGCGGTGGGCCGCAAGGTTTTCTGGCCCGAGCCCAACGTCGACAGCGGACTTGTCGCGTTCAGTCGACGCGTTAGTCCTCCGGGAGATCGAGCAGCCACGTTCACCTTGATTGATGCGGCCTTTGCACAGCGCCGTAAGACCCTCCGGGCCGCCCTTGCTCAGTGGGCTGGTTCGCCGGCAAATGCTGAGGCACTTTGCCGGGCGGCCGCCGTTGACCCTGGCGCCAGAGGAGAAGCGCTGGACGTAACTGACTTCGCTCGGCTAGCACTGGCGCATGGGGACGGCGCAAGCATCTAGGCTCGTCTCATGACTGAGGCCCGTGTGACCGTGCGGGTGCCGGGCAAAATCAACTTGCAGTTATCCGTGGGTCCGCTACGCAAGGACGGCTTCCACGAACTCGCGACGATCTATCAAGCCGTGGATCTGTGCGACGACGTACGCCTCACTGCGACTCCAGGAGTACCGCTCTCGATCACTGTTACTGGGGCAGATGCAGATCAGGTACCAACCTCGACTGACAATCTTGCGGCCCGGGCGGTCAGGTCAGTCGCGGCGCTCGTAGGAGTTGAGCCTGAGGTCGCTATTGGGATCACCAAAGTACTTCCGGTCGCCGCTGGAATGGCCGGAGGCAGCGCCGACGCGGCAGCTGCGCTAATGGCTGCCGACGTGTTGTGGGATGCCCGCTTAGGTCGGGTTGAACTATCCCGACTAGCCGCCGAATTGGGGTCGGATGTTCCGTTCTTGCTGCACGGGGGCACTGCGGTTGGCACTGGTCGAGGGGAAGTACTGACTCCTGCGCTTAGCCGCGGCAGTTTTAACTGGGTGTTTGCAGTTGCCGCTGGCGGGCTTTCGACACCTGCCGTCTATGGCGAACTCGATCGGCTGCGCGGTTCAGATTCGGTAGCTAACCCAGAAGTTTCCGTCGCAGTCCTCACCGCGCTCGCCGCTGGCGACGCTGCGGCGCTGGGAGCCGCGTTGGTGAACGAACTAATGCCCGCCGCGTTCGCTTTGCGTCCCCAACTTCGACAACTGCTCGATTTCGGTACCGAAGCTGGTGCGCTGGGTGCCACCGTTTGCGGCAGCGGTCCAACCTGCGCGTTCCTAGTCTCAGATGAAGGAGCCGGACTTGACCTTGCGGTGGCACTAACTGCCACGGGTTTGTGTCGTACAGTCCGCCGCGCCGCCGGTCCGGTCGTCGGTGCGGCCCTCGTCGAAGCCGTCGGGGTGCGCTGACTCGTGGCGCCAACTTTGGTCCAGGTTGAAAGTCTTACCGTGCATTTCGGCGCCCGAACGGTACTCGATGACGTCACTGTCGGCGTGCTCGACGGAATGCGCATTGGCGTTGTTGGTCGCAATGGCAGCGGGAAGTCAACGCTGCTGTCTGCCATGTCAGGCGCTGTGGTGCCGAACTCGGGTCGGGTTTTTGGGGTTGCGGGCACCACGATCGGGCGACTAACTCAAGGCGACGAGTTGCCTCCCGAAGCAACTGCCCGCACAGTGATCTTGGGGGACCGGGATGAACATGAGTGGGCTGGCGACGCTCGCATCCGGGGCATCCTCACCGGATTGCTCGGCGGGCTTGATTTGCCGATGCTTCCTGCCGGAATGGACACGGTGGTGGGGGCAACAAGCGGCGGTGAACGACGTCGCGTTGCCCTCGCGGCCCTGCTTGTTTCAGATCCCGACGTGGTTCTACTCGATGAGCCGACCAATCACTTGGATCTGGAAGCAATTCGCTGGCTGGCAGGGCACTTGGCCAAGCGGCGCGGAAGTCTCGTAGTTGTCACACACGATCGCTGGTTCCTTGATGCCGTCTGCGAGGAAACCTGGGAAGTGGTCGGTGCAACTGTGCATCGCTACGACGGAGGCTATGCGGCATTCGTACTCGCACGTGCCGAACGCGAACGTCAGTCGTCAGTTGCCGAAGATCGCCGCAAGTCGTTGCTACGTAAGGAATTAGCGTGGCTTCGCCGCGGTGCGCCGGCACGCACAACGAAGCCGAAGTTTCGCCTAGATGCGGCCGCTGAGTTGATCGCGGATGAACCGCCACCGCGAGACCGACTCGAGTTGCAGCGATTGGCCAGCGCGCGCTTGGGCAATCAGGTACTTGAATTGAAGGACGTGACCTTGTCAGTCGGCGATCCACCCAACGTGTTGCTAAGACACGTTGACTGGAATCTTGGACCTGGCGACCGGATTGGCTTGTTGGGTCGCAATGGTGCCGGCAAGACGTCTTTCCTGGCGCTCCTTGCTGGCACTCTCCCGGCGGCAGCCGGCAGTCTTGTTCGCGGCAGAACGGTAGTCAGCGCACAACTGTCACAGGAACTTGGCGAACTTGATGGCACCGAGCGGGTTTTGCAGTCCGTGGAGTCGATTCGGCGTGTGATTGATGCGGGTCGTGGACGGACCTACACCGCTTCATCGCTTCTGGAGGGGTTCGGTTTCACCGGGGGTCGGCTCGACGCGCGAGTTGCTGATCTTTCTGGTGGTGAGCGTCGTCGGCTCCAGGTCTTGCGTCTCTTACTTGGCGGACCCAATCTTCTGCTGCTTGATGAACCGACAAATGATCTTGACGTCGAAACGTTGGCGGTCCTTGAAGACCTGCTAGATAGCTGGCCAGGGGCGTTGGTTGTCGTGTCACACGATCGCTATTTCCTAGAGCGAGTCTGCGATTCGATCTACGCCGTGCACGATCGGTCGCTGCGGCACCTGCCGGGTGGAGTCGATGAGTACCTCAAGCTGAACTCAGCTTCCGCTGGAAAGAAGTCCGCCAGGGCAGCGGGATCTTCGAGCGTCTCGGCCCTTGGTGGTGCAGATCGGGAAATTCGCAAAGAGGTGGCTCGCCTAGAGCGCACTCTAGAACGAATCCGCGAGTCGCAGGAGCGGCTTCACATCGAACTTGCCAGTGCAGCTAACGATCACGTCAAGGTTGCTGGGTTAGCAGCGGAATTGCGCGGTCTTGAGACCGAACGGCATGCGCTGGAAGAACGTTGGCTTGAACAGGCGGAATTGATCGACTGAGAAGTCGTTGGCGTTAGCCGGCGCTTGCGTCGTCAAACGGCCGGACGATTTCCCGAAGCAGTGAGGCCAACACCTTGCGGTCACTTGGTCGAATGGCGTCCAGGATGTTCGCCTCGCGTTCGAGCAGGTCGGTGAGGGCTGCGTCCACAGCCGTTCGCCCCGACTCAGTGAGCCGGACGATTACTCCGCGACGGTCGGGCAGGTAGGCCTCGCGTTCAACGAGCCCGCGGGCGCCCAGGCGGTCGATGCGATTTGTCATAGTCCCGCTAGTCACGAGCGTCTGAGTCAGCAGCGCCCCCGGGGACAGAGCGGCGTCGGAACCGGCCCGACGCAGCGCGGCCAACACGTCGAACTCCCATGCCTCGAGGTCATGGGCTGCGAAAGCTTGGCGGCGCGCGAGGTCTAGGTGCCTTGCCAGCCGGCTGACCCGTGACAGGACCTCCAGCGGATCCACATCCAAATCCGGGCGCTCAGATCGCCAAGCGGCAACTAGTCGATCCACCTCATCGGGTTCGGGCACAGTCGGAGTCTACGGCCGATCTGTTGACATCGAGACAAATCTGCGGGACCGACTTAAATCTTCGGGGTGGTGCCGGCGGGTCGGGTTCGACCGCGAGTAATCAAGACCGGGCGCGATTCCATGTGGGCCAACCCGTTCCAAGCCAGGTTCACTAGATGTGCGACAACTTCGTCCTTACGGGGCTTTCGCACGTCGAGCCACCACTGCCCCGTGAGCGCCACCATGCCGACAAGCATGTGTGAGTACATGCCGGCGAGCTTGGGGTTGTATGAGCGGGCCTCAAATTCGCGGGCCAGCAGGTACTCGACTTGGGTAGCAATGTCGAGAATCAGGCTGGCAAAACTGCCGGTCGTTAATGCGACAGGTGAGTCACGGACCAGGATTCGGAACCCGTCGGTCGATGTCTCGATGTACTCGAACAGCGCCAAGCCGGCCTGTTCTAGAAGGGCCCGCGGGTGCCCGGCGGTCAAGGCCCCGCTGATCATTCCGAGCAGCCGATTCATTTCGCGGTCAACGACTACCGCGTATAGGCCTTCTTTTCCCCCGAAGTGCTCGTAAACCACCGGCTTAGACACTCCGGCTTTGGCCGCAATCTCCTCAACGCTGACGGACTCGAACCCCTTCTCGGCGAAGAGGGCGCGGCCGACGTCGAGCAGTTGCTCGCGGCGCTCCTTGCCGGTCATCCGGACCCGTTCGGCGGGCTTGCGGCGGGCGGGCGCACGCTCCGGGGGCGGGGTCACGTTGCCATCTTGCCCGATTCTGGTGGTGCCGAACACCGCGCCGGCGTTGGTTGGTCGTACCCTCAAGGTGGCCGATCCCGGGTTGCTCTGCTGGCAGGGGCGACCACACTTTGAATGTGGGTACGACGCAGGTTCGATTCCTGCCCCGGGAGCCAAGGTCGTCGAACTGTGAACGCTAGGCCGGACTCCCTGCCGGACGGCGACCCGGCGGGACTAGATTGGACCCTGACTTCCTCGGTTGCCCGATCCCATCGGAATCGGGACGTGACCCGTCCCGCCTTGCGCATGGAGCCGCCCTCGTGACCGACCTTCGCCCTTCCGCCGTGGTGGTTCTCGCCGCGGGCGAAGGCAAGCGGATGCGCTCAGCACTGCCAAAGGTGCTGCATCCAATCGCCGGACGCCCGCTGTTAGATCTGGTGCTTCGGGCCGCCGCTGAGCTAGTTCCGGCTCACTTGGTCGTTGTGGTCGGACACGGGCGCGATCAAGTTGTGGCTCATCTAAGTTCGGGTTGGCCGGACGTGACGGTGGCCGTTCAGGCTGAGCAGTTGGGTACCGGCCATGCCGCCCGCGAAGCACTTGCTGCCCTTAGTGCCAAGGGGACGACGCCAGATGTACTGGCCGCACTTGGGCCGGTAGTGCTCTGCTACGGCGATGCTCCGCTGCTAACTGTTGATTCGCTGCGCCGACTGTTGGCTGCTGAGGGCGAAGTCCGCGTGTTGACTGCCGAGGTCGCGGACCCAAACGGGTACGGCCGAGTCCTGCGCAATGCGATCACTGACGATGTCGAGGCGATCGTTGAACAGCGTGACGCCACCGTGGCCGAGTTGGAAGTGACTGAGATCAACTCCGGCGTCTACGCCTTCGAACCCAACTTCTTGGCCGAGGCCTTAGGCCAGTTGTCCCGCGACAACAGCCAAGGCGAGGAGTACCTGACCGATGTGGTGTCGATCGCGCGCCGGAGCGGGCGTCGAGTGGTTGCCGTTCGTAGCCACGCGCCGGAAGAGATCCTCGGGGTAAATGATCGTGCCCAACTCGCTGAGGTTGCGGCGTTACTGCGTGATCGCCTAGTGGGCGACTGGGCTCGCTCAGGTGTCACCTTCCAGGATCCGCGCACGACCTGGCTTGACGTCGACGTCGACCTAGCACCGGACTCAACTGTGCTGCGAAATACCCAGTTGTTGGGAAGCACCAAGTTAGCGACTGGTGCGTGCGTCGGTCCTGACACGACTTTGCGAAACGTGCAGGTGGGCGAAGGTGCACGGGTGCGATCGACTACGGCTGACTCAGCAGAAATTGGTGCTAACGCCGAGGTTGGGCCTTACACCTATCTGCGTCCCGGGACGGTGCTCGGTGCGGGTAGCAAAGCGGGTGCCTACGTCGAGATCAAGGCTTCGACGGTCGGGGCCGGCAGCAAGGTGCCCCACTTGTCCTATGTCGGCGACGCCACAATCGGAGCTGGCACCAACATCGGTGCGGCGACGGTCTTCGTCAACTATGACGGCGTTTCAAAGCATCGCACTGTGGTCGGCGATCACGTGCGCATCGGAAGCGACACGATGCTGGTTGCTCCCGTGACCATCGGGGATGGCGCATACACGGCGGCCGGAAGCGTGATCGTCGAGGATGTGCCGCCAGGCGCGATGGCAGTTGCGCGCGGACGGCAACGTTCGATCCTTGGTTGGGTGCTACGGCGTCGACCAGGCACTGAATCGGCGGCTGCTGCAATAGCAGCTGGTGGGAAGCCAAGCGGGCATATCCCGACTGAAACGAACAACGGCGAGGAGTCGCACTAGTGACCGGAATCAAGGTGGCGAACGAGAAGCGCATGGTGCTGATCGCCGGCCGATCCAATCCCGAATTGGCTGACGAAGTCGCAGCCGAACTTGGGATCGATCTGGTACCGACAAGTGCCTACGACTTCGCCAATGGCGAGATCTTTGTGCGTTTCGAAGAATCGGTTCGGGGGTGCGATGTATTCGTGCTGCAGAGCCACACCACTCCGGTCAACAAGTGGATCATGGAACAGTTGATCATGGTCGACGCGCTGAAACGCGCTTCGGCTAAGCGAATCACTGTGGTCATGCCCTTCTATGGTTACGCCCGCCAAGACAAGAAGCACCGCGGCCGTGAGCCAATCACGTCGCGGCTGATTGCCGACCTCTTCAAGGCTGCCGGTGCTAACCGACTGATGGCGGTCGACTTGCACACCTCTCAGATTCAGGGATTCTTCGACGGACCGGTCGACCACCTGTTTGCGTTGCCGCTGCTTGCGACCTACGTCGGTCGTCGCGTTGACCGATCCAAGATCACTGTCGTGTCTCCAGATGCCGGCCGGGTCCGGGTAGCCGAACGTTGGACGGACATTCTTGGCAGCCCACTGGCGATCATTCATAAGCGCCGCGATCCCGACGTGCCGAATGAGGCAAAGGTGCTCGAGGTCGTTGGTGATGTGAAGGACCGCATCTGCGTTGTTGTCGACGACATGATCGACACCGGGGGAACCATCGTGCATGCCGCCGACGCGCTGTTCGACAATGGCGCCGCCGACGTCATCGTGACCGCTACCCATGGCGTGCTCTCGGCTCCGGCCGCCGAACGGCTCTCGGCCTCGCGAATCAGCGAAGTTGTTGTTTGCAATACGCTGCCGATCACCGAGGATCAGAAGTTCGACAAACTCACTGTCCTTTCGATCGCGCCGCTGGTGGCTCGAGCCATTCGCGAGGTCTTCGACGACGGTTCCGTTACTAGCCTGTTCGAGACCTACCCCTTCTAGTCGAGGCGTTTCGGCTCGATTCGGCGCTGGGGCGGCTCTGCCGTAGACTCACGACACTCCTCGGCGAGGGTGGCGATGGCCACCGTTATCGACGCGGCGGGCCACCGGCGCGTCGCCGGGGATCCGACCGCAGCAGGAGGACCAATGTCTACCGTCAAGATCACCGGCCAGCCCCGCGACACCTTTGGCAAGGGCGCAGCTCGAACCACTCGGCGGGCCGGTCTGATCCCGGCGGTCATCTACGGTCGCGGCTCAGCGGTCGTTCACGTCTCCCTGCCAGAGCGCGAGTTGGTCCTTGCTTTGCGTAAGTCGCGGGTTGTTTTTGAAGTGGAGTTGGCCGGCGAGACCTACGTTGTGGCCCCGCGTGACGTTCAGCGTGATCCGGTACGCCGGATTATTGAGCACCTAGACCTCATCCTGATCGACCGCGCCGAAGTTGAGTCGCGGGCCGCCGAAGCGCAGGCAATGTCTGACGCCGAGGCCGCCGCCGTTGAGGCCGGTCTAGACCCGATTGCAGCCGCCCTTCTCGTTGAGGATGCGGTCGCCCACGGCGAATCTGCTGCCGATGCTGCCAGCCACGCGGTCTCCGACATGGAGCACTCGGCCGAAGCTCGTGCCGATGCT
>CAIKAW010000085.1 GCA_903825575.1 uncultured bacterium
CGTACCTACCAGCCAACAATCTCGACGAACCAGTCGTGTACGACGTCACCGCAGACCTCACTCCATCGGCGGAAGATCTCGCACTTGACACCTTGATTCCGGATTCACCGAACCAGCCCTATGACATGCACACGGTCATCCAGTCTGTGCTGGACGAGAGCGAATTCCTTGAGGTGCAACCGCTTTGGGCGCCGAACATGCTCATCGGGTTCGGCCGAGTTGAGGGCCGTCCAGTCGGGATTGTGGCTAACCAGCCGATGCAGTTCGCCGGGACACTGGACATTGAGGCATCAGAGAAGGCGGCGCGGTTTGTTCGTACCTGCGACGCGTTCAACGTGCCGGTCATCACGTTCGTCGATGTGCCTGGTTTCCTCCCGGGTACCGACCAGGAATGGAATGGCATCATCCGACGTGGCGCAAAACTGATCTACGCCTACGCCGAGGCGACAGTCCCCAAGGTCACAGTTATTACGCGTAAGGCCTATGGCGGTGCGTATGACGTCATGGGTTCCAAGCACCTGGGCGCGGACATCAATCTTGCTTGGCCGACCGCCCAGATTGCGGTAATGGGCGCTCAGGGCGCGATTAACATTTTGTATCGGAGCGAGTTGGCTGCAGCCACAGATCCGGCGGCCGAACGCGCCCGTTTCGCTCTCGAATACGAGGATGCGCTGGCAAATCCATACATCGCAGCCGAGCGCGGTTACATCGACCGCGTGATTCCGCCGAGCGACACCCGAATCCACATCACGCGGGCGCTGCGCGTTCTGCGAACCAAGCGGGCAACGCTTCCTCCGAAGAAGCACGGAAACATCCCGCTGTGACCGACGTGCCTTACTTGCGTATCGTGCGCGGCCATCTGAACGACGAGGAACTCGCGGCGCTCGTGTCAGTCGTCGGCCAACTCTCGAATGTGGCGACGTCGACACCGCGAGCGACTCGGTCGCCATGGTGCGACCCGGCTCGAATGATGCGACCAGAGGTGTCCGCCGGCCGTGGTGCCTGGCGGGCGTCGGCTCTGCCTCGATGACGGCCCGCCCCACGATCGTTTTGGCATCGGCCTCCCCTGCCCGCCGTGCTTTGCTGCGAGCAGCCGGGGTATCGGTCGAGGTGCGCGTAAGTGATGTGGATGAAAATGCAGTCGAGGCGACACTGGGCCCGGGGTCGCCGGGACCGCTGGCACTGGCACTGGCCGAAGCCAAGGCCCAAAACGTTGCTGCCCAACTGAATGTCGCGAACGCCCTCGACCCAATTCTTGTAGTTGGCGCAGACACGATCCTGGACCTTGATGGTGTGGCCCTCGGTCGCCCTAAGGACGCTGCCGACGCAGTCCGGCGGTGGCATGAAATGCGTGGCCGATCTGGGATTCTGCTGACCGGGCACGCTGTGATTCGGCTGGACACGGGCACCAAGGCAAGCGCAGTAGGAAGCACCGTCGTGCGGTTCGGAACTCCAACCGACGCTGAGATTGCTGCCTACGTCGCGACTGGTGAGCCAACCAGCGTCGCCGGAGCATTCACTATCGATGGATTCGGCGGCCCGTTCATCGACGGCATCGAAGGCGACCCGGCCAATGTCGCCGGGCTGTCACTTCCGCTTCTTCGCCGACTCTTCGCTGGGCTGGGCGTCGAATGGACTTCGCTGTGGCCCACTGACGAAGCAGACCGCCCGTCGCGTTGGCCCTAACTCCCGTTCCCTAGACTCACCCCGACGCGGCACGAGCGCCCGTCGCCTGGCTCGGAGGATGCGCGTGCAGAAGGTGCTGGTCGCGAATCGCGGCGAGATCGCGATCCGAGTCATCAGGGCGTGCCGCGACTCAAGCCTGA
>CAIKAW010000086.1 GCA_903825575.1 uncultured bacterium
GAGAATGACGCTGGACCCTAGTGAGAACTTGCTTTCCGTGCTACTTCTGACATACAGGGGTGGCACCAAGGTGATCTTCAATTGATCACATGCGATTCATCGTTAGCTAAGCCCGAGGCCAGGGGGCTGAAGGGTCCGATATGGGGAATACCGACAAGTCGATGATTTGACGCGGTTGCGACCGACCAGTCAGTCCGAAGTTGCGCCTGCAACGGGCAACCGCAAGGGCGTGCCGGTTAGTCCGTTCGCCATGTTGGCCGGACTCGAGTTACTAATTTCGACGTTCCGCTTCGCCTTCGCAATCTTCCCACCGGCACTTAGTTCGCCTCGGGCCGTCGACTTCTTTCTAGGTTTGGCTTTCTTGTTGCTGGCTGGCGTGACTTCGATTGGGATTCGTTTGGGTCGCCTGTGGTGGCTGGATGCATCAGTTGCAGTCGCGTTGAGCCTGATGGATCTGGTTGTCTTAGTCCGGAAGCTGGATGAGAGTCAGATTCTCGGTGCCTTGTCCATCTTGCTTCTGGTGTTGTTTACGGCCTACTACCGGCCACCGGCGCGGCTGTGGCCCTTGGTGACCTGGGCAGTGGTTGGTTACGGCGCGGTTTTGGCGATCAATCCGGAGACACCGTCGCCCCTGTTTTTCTGTGTTGCTGCGATCTGCGTGGTGGCCGTGGCCAAGGTGGTGTCGAGTCTTGGAATCCGCTTGAGAGCCCAGATGGAGTTGCTCACCGCGGTGCTGAACGCTTCGCCGGATCAGATTCTTCAGTTCGATCCTGACTGCCGCGTGGAATATGCAAACGAGCAAGTAGCGGTGCGCAGCGGCATCCCAGTTCAGCAATGGATCGGGCACAACCCGGAAGAACTCGGTTTCTCTGACCAGGAGCTCGCGCCATTGCGCGCCGGCGTTGCCCAAGTCGCGACGACAGGTGTGGGGCGATCGTTTGAGTATTTTCGCGACTTTCCTGATGGGCGTCGATACTTTGACGTTCGTCTTTCACCGATGTTTGGAGCAGGCGGGGCCGTCGAACACGTGATGGCAGGCAACCGCGACATCACCCGCCGACGGGTCAGCGAGCTCGAGCTCACCACCCGCGCCACACATGACCCACTCACAGGGTTGGCGAACCGTGAAGCACTCTTCGACGACATTGATCGGGCGCTAGCTGCCGACCTCAGAACCCATCTTTGTGTTGGTCTCTTGATGATCGACATCGACCACTTTAAGAATGTCAACGACTCGCTCGGCCACCTAGTCGGTGACCAACTCCTGGTCGCAGCCGCGGCAAGATTCAAATCGATCGTTCGGGCCGGAGACATGATTGCGCGCGTGGGTGGCGACGAGTTCGTCGTCGTCTTACGTGACCTCGAAGGAATCGAGGAAGCTCTAGGGCAGGCCCAACGCCTCGTCGAGGCGTTCCGCGTTCCGCTGCACGTCGAAGGCCATTCAACTTTCGCGACCATCAGCATAGGCGTCACTGTGTCGGCCCCGGAAAGCACGAGCGGCGATCTGCTGCGCGAAGCGGACACCGCGTTGTTTGTTGCAAAGGACGAAGGGCGCGACCGGGTAGCAGCATTCAACTCGAATCTGAAACTAGCCCTGACCGAACGCCTTCAGGTGGAATCAGACCTTCGCCCAGCTCTAGGACTCGGACAATTCGCGGTCTGGTATCAGCCGCAGGTTAACCTGCTGACCGGTCAGACCGAGTCCGTCGAAGCACTGTTGCGCTGGAATCACCCGTCGGGTCATGTGCTTGATGCCGAGCGGTTTATCGATTCGGCTGAATCCAACGGAATGCTGGACGAGATTGGCCAGTGGGTTCTACAGCAAGCGTGCGACCAGGTTGCACAATGGAATGCGGTGCCTGGAGCCCGTCAACTCACCGTCGGGGTAAATATGTCAGCGCACCAACTGGCCGATCCTGACCTGTTCGCCAAGACGGCCGCGTCGATTCAAGCCAGCGGCCTGGACCCAAAACTGTTATGCATCGAAGTTACCGAGACCACCTTGCTGATTCAGACTGAAGAGTCCCGCGAAAATTTGCGGCTCTTCGGTGAAGCGGGGATCCAATTGGCTATCGACGATTTTGGTACCGGTTACGCATCCCTGGCGTACCTGCGCGAGATACACGCTGACGTCTTAAAGATCGACCGCAGCTTCGTGAGCGACATCACGGCAAATACCTTCGACCGTCGCCTTGTCGCCGGGATCATTGCCCTTGCAGAGCGCTTGGGTGTCACTGTGATAGCCGAAGGAGTCGAAACCGAAGTGCAAGCCGGCGCGCTCATCGCGCTAGGGTGCCCGATTGCCCAAGGGTACCTATATTCGCCCGCCCTACCTGCCGACCAATTCGCCGAACGGTATGGCCAGTTCCTTCTCGAAGATTCCACGGAAGTCCGCCGCATCGGCAGCGCGTGGGTTGGAAGCAGTTGAGGTGTTGGCCAACGCCTTGGCGGCCAACAGATCGAGATCGGCTGGGTCGATCAATTCCGTCAATCGTGGAATCTCAAGTCGCTCGTTCAATTCTCGGACATAGGTGATTGCCGACTGCGCAACGGCAGCGTCTTCGCCGTTAGTGGGCAATCCAAATGCGTGTGCCAACCGCACGTACTTAGCCTTCGAGATTTCGAAGTTGTAGTCCATGATCATCGGCAGGCCGACTGCGCAGGTGATGCCGTGCGGAGTGTCGTACGTGGCGCCAATTGCTTCAGCAATCGAATGGCAGCCCGAGACGTCCGTGATCCCAACAGCGATACCGGACACGAGGCTCGCTTGCATCATGCCGCACCTGGCTTCGACATCATTGCCGTCAGCAACTGCTCGTTCCAGGTACATGGCCACGAGTCGGGCACCTTCTAGTGCCATTCCATCTGACGCGGGCGTATCCAACCGGCAGTGCAATGAATCAATTGCATGACTCAACGCATCCATCCCGGTTGCGGCGGTCACCTTCGGCGGCACCGAGAACGTCAGATCGGGATCCACCAGTGCGACGGCTGGGCAAATGCGCGGATCGAACAGGTTCATCTTCTTCTTGCGCACCGTGTCGGTGATGATTGCTGACGGGGAGACCTCACTGCCGGTGCCGGCCGTCGTTGGGATGGCGATTACGGGGATCGGTGGATGCTGCAAAGTCCCAAAGTTCTCCCAGTCGCGCGGGTGTCCACCGTTGGTGAGCAATACTGCGATGCACTTGGCAGTGTCGACAGGCGATCCGCCACCGAGGCCAACGATCAGGTCAATGTTGTTCTCACGCGCAAGGTCTGCACCGGCGACGCAATGGATATCGCGTGGGTTGGGCTGGACCTGACTGAAGACGAGCGTCTCGATCCCGGCGGCTTGAAGTTGGTTTACCGCCCGATCGACGAAGCCCAGCGAGATAACGCCAGGGTCAGAAACGATCATGACGTGCTTGGCTTGGAACGCATTGACTTCATCCGCAAGGGTGTCGAAGATGCCCCGGCCAAACTGCACTCGAGTCGGCATGTGGAAGGTGCCATCGGCCACGATGCCGACGCCCCGTCGAACGTTGGCTGGGTGTGCTGGTTGTTCGGTCATGGTTCCCCCTTAAATGGCAGTCGAGCTACTCAGTGAGAAGTTTTACGATATCGCCTCGGTACTCGACT
The DNA here is from genome assembly GCA_903825575.1 of uncultured bacterium. Lineage (GTDB taxonomy): Bacteria > Actinomycetota > Actinomycetes > S36-B12 > CAIKAW01 > CAIKAW01. The sequence goes on from CAIKAW010000086.1 coordinate 3,622, forward strand.
CGAGCAACTTCCAAGGGATGTACCAGCTTGTCGATCCGCTGGTATTCGGTTGCTAGGACGACAAAGACTGCCGAGCGTACGGGGATCCCGAATTCCTTTGCCTCGAATGCCCCACAGAGGCTTGTTTCAACCTCGCTGGATCCCTTGAACCACGAAATTCCGCAGTCAGAAAGGGTTTTCTTAGGGTCCAGCGGTCTTCCTACCGTCACAAGTTTGCTGAGCCAGCGTGCGGCCTCGGGGCGAAAGTACGAGTAGCAGATTGATAGCGGCAACCCCTCCAACTCGTACAAAGTAGTCAGTCGGATTGCCGATTCTGAATCGCCCAATTCAAGCGCGGTTCGAGTCGGCCCCACTACAGCGACTGTCTTCATGTCTATGGGCGTGAGTTTTGAGTCGACTGGTCGAGCGACGCTGAGGGCCCTCGTCAAGCCGCCAGCTTGCAGTCCGAGTTTTGGTTGTGCGACGTAGGTGCCGCTGCCCTTTACTCGTCGTACCTGCAAGTCGTCGGCGAGAATCGACAGCGCCCTACGCACTACTACGCGGCTCACGCCATGTGCAGCGGCGAGTTCAGTTTCGGATGGGAGGCGATCTCCTGCGCCCCAGACGCCAGACTCGATCTGCTGCTTCAGCGTTTCCTGTAGTTGGTAGTACAGGGGGACAAAGCTGGTTCTCTCTAGCGCCACTACCGACCCAGATTTGATTGGCAGCGGGGGCTTGTTGCAGAGACCACGATCAAACTCTAGCTGCCGACTGACCTTCAAATGGCTCGCCCCCTCGTCGGTTGAGGTCGAAGTGCTACTCGGGGTCGGCACGGCTCCGGCTAGGCGCGAGCAACATTCCAAGCCCGAAAAGGGTTGACAACTAGTGGTAGATGCCTTAGTAATACGACAACTTAAGAAGTTGTCCTACATCTTGTTCCCTAATTGGTCAAGGACCCGAAGGCCCAATTACCACCCAGTGGCTCACGCCGGTCCGACGAAGCTCGCGGAAGGTGAAGATCAGCATGGGAGAACACGATCACGATTCGGCTCGGGAGCCCTTCGACAGAGGCACGCTGCATGCCACCAAGATGATGGAACAGCTCGCTCAAATCGGTGATGAGAAGATCCAGGCCCTCGGCGCTAAGGCGCTGGAGTTGGGTTTGGAAGCTTCGGACTCGGTTGAGGACCGTCGCATCACCACTTTCGTTCGAGGTGGCCAACCAGCCTTTGCTGGCATCAACACCTTCCTCAAGTCGCCGTACTGCGAGGACGTAAACGACGTCGATAAGTACGACGTTGCCTTTGTCGGAGCACCTTTCGATATGGGTACGACATACCGTCCTGGAACCAGGTTTGGGCCGCAGGCTGTCCGCCGCATCTCAGCCCTCTACGACGGTTATTCCCTCGACCTCGGTGTCGACATAATCGAAGAACTAGAGATGTGCGACATCGGCGACATCTTCGTGATCCCATCCAATATCGAGAAGACTTTCGACCAGATCGACAAGGCCGTTGCTCACATCTACAGCAAAGGTGTCTTTCCGGTAATTGTCGGAGGAGACCACTCGGTCTCATATCCGAACATTCGTGGGATCGCCAAGCACTTAGACGGCAATCTGGGGATCATCCACTTCGACCGCCACATCGATATCCAAGAAAAGGATATGGACGAGCGGATGCACACCACCCACTTCTTCCACGCGACAAACATTCCGAACGTGAAGCCAGAGAATCTGGTTCAGATCGCAATTGGCGGGTGGTACGGATCTCGGCCAGGTCTGACGGTGGCGCGTGAGCGCGAAACCACAGTGATCACCATCGGCGACATTGAGGATATGGGGATCGAGAAGGCAGTTGAGATTGCCCTCGAGGTCGCTTGGAAAGACTGCAGCGCGGTCTTCTTGTCATTTGATATCGATTCTGTTGACATTGGTTTCACTCCAGGTACCGGGTCGCCTGAACCGGGTGGCTTGCTTCCTCGTGAGGCGCTAAAGGCTGTCCGAATGATCGCCAAAGAAGGTATCTGTGGGATGGACTTGGTCGAAATCTCACCGCCCTACGACGTCAGCGACATGACGGCGCAACTGGGTTGCCGAGTCATCATGGATGTGCTGGGAACCCTCGTGGCTGAAGGCCACCTTGGGAAGCGAAAGGGAACCAAGAAGTAATGGCCCACCTAGCGACTAGATATTGGGGAGATAAGTGAGCGAATCAAAGGTAGACCTGTCTGCGGATATTCCGGTACGGGAATTCACCGTTCGGAACGCCTTCGCACTCTCATTTTCCGACATCTCTCCGATCGTTGGCATCTACTCAGCATTTGGTCTCGGCTTGGCGATTGCCGGCCCAGCTTTCTTCTGGGCCTTGCCGATCGTTCTGATCGGCCAACTTCTGGTATCAGGTGTTTTCGGTGACTTGGTATCCAAGTGGCCATTTCAGGGCGCGGTCTATGCCTGGGCGCGTGAGCTCGGCGGGAGCAAGTTGGGGTGGTACACGAACTGGGCCTATGCCTGGGGCTTGACGATCGGGCTTTCATTCTTGGCCGAGGCTGCAGCAACAAATCTACTACCCGCCCTGGGAGTTAATGCTCCCTCCAAGGTGTTGGTTCTATTTGTCTCGATTGGAATCATCGTCTTTGGTTCGCTCGCTAATGGAATTGCCGGCCCATTCCTCAAGATCCTTCTCTATGTCAGCATGACTTGCGAATTGGTGGCATCTGCCGGCATTGGATTCATGCTGCTGTTCTTCCACCGAATCCATCCTTTGAGCATCCTGTTCTCGACGCAAGGGACAGCGCATGGCCTTACGTGGCTGCGCCTGCCGTTCTTGGCGATGGTCGGCTACATCGGATGGTCGTTCCTCGGCTTCGAGGCTGGGGCGGCAATCGCTGAGGAAGTTCAGGAATCGCGCAAGGTGCTACCAAAGGCGATTTCGCTCTCGCTGGCAGCAGCTGGCGGTCTGGTGATGTTTGCCTGCCTGGGCATGATCCTCGCCGTCCCGGACTTTGGCGACATCATCGCGGGCAAAGACACCTCCCCGATCGCCACCACACTTGAGTCAGCCTTGGGAAGCGGCGTCGGTCGAATGTTCCTTTTCACGGTGACTATTGGCTTCGCCGCTAGCATGATCGCGGTTCAGGCCTCGGTTACCAGATCCATTTGGGCGACTGCTCGCGACCGTGCCCTTCCGTTCTCAGGCGTCCTCGCTCGACTCGGCGGCAAAGAGATGGTTCCGCGGAATTCCATCGCATTGACTGCGGTGGTCTCGAGTGCGCTGTTGCTTGTCAATCTTGGGCCGTCGAGCGCCTATGCCCTATTACTGTCGTTCACGAATGCCGGCTTCTACATCTCCTACTGCCTACCGCTCGTAGCTCTGGTGCTTTATCGCCGACGGGGCAAGTGGACACCAGGTCCTTCGTCTATGGGCAAGTGGAGTGGACCGGTTGCATGGATTGCCGCCATCTGGGTGGTTCTCGAAGCGATCAACATTGCTTGGCCGAGGGCGATACCTGGACAGCCATGGTGGCTGAACTGGGGCTTGGTCCTGATGTCTGGTGGTCTGGGTGTGGCCGGAGTTGCGGTCAGTTCGTGGGTCTTCAGAGAAGGTGGTGCTGCGTTGTCGATGGACCATTTAGAACCAGCCCGCGATTCGGAAGCTTCCTAATACTGCGTAGGTACGTCTACTGCGCGTTCAAAGCAATGCGATAGCGCACGAAGTCATCTGCTGGCGTGTATGCGTCGTAAAGGCGCCTGGCCGTTGCGTTGTCGTGCTTGGTGTGCCAATACAGGCGCTCCCAGCCATACGTTGCACCGTCCGACAGCAGGGCATCGATCAGAGCGTGACCGACGCCCTGCTGTCGCACCGAAGCGTCAACGTAGAGATCTTCCATCAAGCACGCCAACCCGGTGCCCCACGTGTATGGGTGCAGCACTCTGATCGTGAAGCCAACAATCTGGGCGTCAACTGTCGCCACCTTGGCTGCAATCGTTGACTCGTTACTAACGATGCGAGCCCAAAGACTGGCCGTGACTTCGTCCGAGACCTCAGCTTCGTAGAAGTCGTTGTAGGCGCGCCAAAGCGGCAGCCATTCGCCGTGATCGTCGGGGCCAGCGTCACGTATCACGACGAACTGACTTGGTGGCGTACGCGTGGTTTCAGCCATGTTGAGAAGTATGGGGTCTTGCTGGCATTTGATCGGTAGATTCTGGGCATGGGGTTCACTGGGTTTCCTGAGGCAGCGCTCGACTTCTATGCCGAGTTGTCGCACAACAACACTCGTGAGTGGTGGAACGAGCATCGCAACATCTACCGCGACGCCGTCGACACGCCACTGCGCGAACTGGCCGAGTTGCTGGCCGACGAATTCGGTGAGGCCAAGATCTTCCGGCCCTACCGCGACGTGCGATTCTCCAACGATAAGAGTCCGCTTAAGACGCATCAGGGCATGGTGATTGTGCCTGACGACGGACCATCGTTGTACTTGCAGCTTTCGGCGGATGGGCTCTACCTAGCCGGTGGCTGGTACGAGCCAACCAAGACCCAGCTTGGGCTCTGGCGTAACGCCGCCGATACGCCCGAGTTGGCGACGGCATTCGACAAGGAGATCGCCCGAGTGCGCCGGGCTGGTTACGAGTTGATGGATGCGCCACTTCTCAAGACTGCACCTCGAGGTTGGCCGCGTGATCATCCGCGCGTCGACATGCTGCGTCGGACCAATCTGGCGATTGGGCGTGCCTACGAACCGGCCGCGTGGCTACACCAGAAGAAGTGCCTGGATGAAGTCCGCAAGGGCTGGCGGTTGGTGCAAGGGTGGGGTGAGTGGCTAGGCAAACTGCCGCCCGCGAGAATGGACCCATGACGAATTCCACGAGTGGCTCTCTGGTGGACTGGCAGTCCAGTGGCGCCTACACCGACATTCAGTACGCCCTGTCCGGCGACGGAATCGCCAAGATCACGATCAACCGGCCGGAGGTGCATAACGCCTTCCGTCCGCAGACGCTGATCGAGGTCTCCGAGGCGCTGAACATTGCACGCGAAGACGAGTCCGTGGGCGTCATCATCTTGACCGGTGCAGGTGATCTGGCGTTCTGCTCCGGCGGAGACCAGCGCGTACGTGGTGACAGTGGCTACAAGACTGACGAAAGCGCGACCGGCCGATTCCACGTCACCGACCTGCATGTGCAGATGCGTCGTTGCCCCAAACCGATCGTCGCGATGGTGGCGGGTTGGGCGATCGGCGGAGGGCATGTCCTGCACCTTGTGTGCGATCTGACCATTGCTGCAGACAACGCGCGGTTCGGTCAGGTCGGCCCGAAGGTCGGCTCATTCGACGGTGGCTTCGGTGCCAGTTCGCTCGCACAACTGGTCGGCATGAAGAAGGCCAAGGAGATCTGGTTCCTATGCCGTCAGTACGACGCGCAACAGGCGCTCGATATGGGACTGGTCAACACGGTGGTTCCGCTGGCCGAGCTGGAAACCGAGACCGTCAAGTGGTGTCACGAGATGCTCGCGCTATCACCGTTCGCGCTGCGCCTGATGAAGGCCAGTTTCCATGCGGCCGAAGACGGTTACTCGGGTATCCAACAGTTGGCCCACGATGCCAACCTGCTCTTCTATGGTTCGCCCGAAGCCCAGGAAGGTCGCGAAGCGTTCAAGGCCAAGCGGGACCCCGATTTCGGTCAGTTTCCACATCGGGCCTGAACATAGGTAGCTGATCGCAATACTGTCCAAACTGGTCGTTACAAGAAGGGTCACAAATGCCTCAGCAAGTTTCCGGCGTCATCGCACGTTCAGTTGGTGCGCCGGTCGAACTAGTCACCATCGTGATTCCTGATCCAGGACCCGGCGAAGCAGTTGTGCGCATCCAGGCGTGCGGCGTCTGCCACACCGACCTGCATTACCGCGAGGGCGGGATCAACGATGAGTTCCCGTTCCTGCTCGGGCACGAAGCGTCCGGAATTGTTGAGGCCATCGGATCTGGCGTATCCGACGTCGCCGTGGGCGACTTCGTGATTCTCAATTGGCGGGCGGTGTGTGGCCAATGCCGTTCATGCCAGAAGGGCCGACCGCAGTATTGCTTCAACACGCACAATGCGAAGCAGCGCATGACACTCCTTGACGGAACCGAACTGTCGCCTGCGTTGGGCATTGGAGCGTTCGCCGAGAAGACGCTGGTGGCGGCCGCGCAGTGTACAAAGGTCGATCCCACGGCCTCACCGGCAGTAGCAGGACTCTTGGGTTGCGGCGTGATGGCCGGACTCGGTGCCGCAATCAATACCGGCCAAATCTCGCGAGGTGACTCGGCTGCCGTTATCGGCTGCGGGGGAGTCGGGGCTGCGGCAATTGCCGGAGCCAAGCTTGCTGGCGCCACGACGATCGTTGCGGTCGACGTCGATGACCGAAAGTTGGCTACTGCCAAGGAACTCGGCGCCACCCACACCGTCAATGCCAAGACCGAAGACGTCGTCGAGATGATCCGCCAGTACACCGGCGGCAATGGCGCTGACGTGGTGATTGACGCGGTCGGTATTCCCGAGACTTGGCAACAGGCGTTCTATGCCCGCGACCTTGCCGGCACCGTTGTGCTCGTTGGGGTGCCGCGGCCGGAACACCGCATCGACATCCCGCTGCTCGACGTTTTCGGTCGCGGTGGCTCGCTGAAGTCGAGTTGGTACGGGGACTGCTTGCCCAGTCGCGACTTCCCGATGCTGATCGACCTGTATTTGCAGGGACGGCTGCCGCTCGAGCGCTTTGTGAGCGAGGAGATCGCCTTGGGCGATGTCGAAGCAGCGTTCGAGAAGATGCACCACGGTGACGTACTTCGTTCGGTGGTTATCTTCCCGTGAGCGTACGGATTGATCACTCAACTACTTCAGGCACGTTCTCGCTCGATGGCGAAACGTTTGACGTTGAAAACAACGTTTGGGTGCTCGGCAACGACGCTGAATGCATCGTCTTTGATGCACCACATAACGTTGACGCAATCCGCGACCTTATTGGCGGCCGACGGTTAGTAGCGATTGTGTGCACGCACTCTCACGACGATCACATCCGCAGTGCCCCAGCGCTCGCACAGTCGACCGGTGCACCGATCCTGTTGCACCCGGCGGACCTTCCGGTATGGCACCTCACACATCCGGATTTGGAGCCGGACGGTGAACTAGTTGATGGCCAGTTGCTAGCTGTCGGCGGTGTCGACGTGCAAGTTCGCCACACTCCGGGCCACTCGCCCGGCGGCTGTTGCTTCTACGTCAAAGGCCTAGGCGTCGTGTTCACAGGCGACACGCTTTTCGCGGGTGGTCCCGGTGCGACCGGAAGATCATTTAGCAGTTATCCGGTATTGACCGAATCAATTCGCACTCGGCTGTTAGACCTGCCGCCCGAAACGGTGGTTCATACCGGCCATGGCGATTCGACAACGGTTGGTGCCGCTGCAAGCCACTTCGACGAGTGGCTTGCAGCGGCTAGAACTTCTTAGCCAACCTGCGCCAAGAGTGTGTCTACTTGGTTTGGGTAAACAGTTTCGTTGCGGCCAGTCCGGCGCCGCTTACGTTCAGGGCACGCACCTGCACGCGGTAGGCGTGGCCCTTGACCAATCCGATGCGGCTAGCTCGACGCGTCAGACCAGTACTGATCCAGGCGCTCCACGTAACTCCGCCGTTTGATGACCAGCGCACCTGGTATCCAGTGATGGTGCCGATCCCAACTGGCAGCGCAGGGGCGCTCCACGTGATGGTTACTTTTTTGGCCAACGGGAACACTGCCACCAGAGACCTTGGTACACCGGTAGGTCCGGCGATGGTCGCGGCTGAAGCTGCGGATGCCGGAGATAGGCCCGAACTATTGCGGTCGGTGACTGTGAATCGGTAAGCCACTCCGTTTGTTAGGCCCGAAACCGTGCAAGTGGTGGCAGCAGTTGTCGTGCAAGTCCGGTCAACTCCGGCCACCTTCGGGCTGGCGGTGACCGTGTAACCCAAGATTGCCGCGCCACCCGTGTTGCTTGGTGCGATCCAACCCACAACAGCTGAATGGTTCCGTGGGCTGGCGGTGATGCTCGTCGGCGCGTTGAGGTTTGCCAGCTCTGCCTGCACCGAACCGGCGCTGCAGGCAGTGGCGGCTGGACTGACAACTCCACGCTGATCGGTGGTGCCGCATAACTGAACGGGGGAACCACCGAGCGAGACGCTCGTCGCACTCGGGATCATTCCGAACACGGGACTACCCGACGCCGGCAGAATCGTCAGTGTCGGACCGGCGTTGTTTGTGAGGATCCCAAGAGTGCCCGCAAGGGTCGGGGCTACCACGCTGTGTGCGGAGGGCGACCCGCCCAGGCAACTTGCATCGGATGTGACGCTGTAGCCGGCGTCAGCCCAGGTGCCAGTGCACAGGCCATTGCTGAATACATTGGCGGCTGAATTGAGAGTTCCTCCGATGTCTAATTGGGCACCGTTCGCATCACTATTCGCTGAAAATGTTGAAGCCCAGATCTGGTTTGTGCCGGTACCGAATTGAATGGCCCCGCCATAGGAGTATGCGTAGTTCCCAACGAACGTCGAGGTAGAAATCTGCACCGTGCCAGTTCCGCCCCAAGTGCCAGTCACGATTGCGCCGCCATTGTTGTCGGCAGTGTTGTAGTCGAACGTTGAACCCGAGACGGTCAGGGTCCCATTGCCATTATCTAGGCCATTGCCGATGGCACCACCGTCATAACCTCCACTGACGGCGTTGGCTACGAAAGTCGAATCAGTTACCGTCAGACTCCCGATTCCGCCGTTATCCGCGTTGTCAATGGCACCTCCGACATTGTTTGAAACGTTTCCTGAGAATGTTGTGCGGACGATAGTTGCTGCTCCGGTGCTCCCGTCGGCATTGTCGATCGCAGCCCCGTCGCCACCGATGTTGCCGGCGAACCCGGAATCGGCAACCGTGAGACTTCCGCCGGCGGTGTTCCAGATGCCCGTGTTCAAGTTGCTATAGAACGAGCCGTAACTGATGTTGAGAGTTCCGCCGGAGTTAACGATTGCGGCCGCCCCAGCGCCCGCCCCAGTGCCCGCCCCAGTGACGGTCGTGCCCTTCAGGTTCAAGTACACGCCCGCGGTCAGCGAAAGGACCGAGTTGGTGCAGTCAATGGTTGTGCAGTTGGCGTCGGTCACTCCACGGTTGCCGTTGAGAACCGGGGTCACTCCTGGGGCGGCGGCAATCGTGAGTGGAGCCACGGCAGAAGTTCCAGCGGTGGTAACAGCCCAGTTCCCGACGTAACCATTGCCTCTATCGGTGCCGAGGTAGATGGTGTCGCCGGCGACGGCCTGGTTCAGCGCCTCACCCAGCGAACATCCGACGGTCGGCGAACCCGGGATCGCCGGGCAGCCAGCAGGTGTTCCGGTCCCATTTGCGTAGGCCCACAACGTATTCCCGGAAGGAAGGGATGCTAGGCCGGTGCTGATTTCGGCAATTGCGCCAGTTCCCATGAACTCGGTGAACCACATTGCGCCATCTGGCCCCAGGACGATCTGGGTGGTGCCTGCATTAGTGATGCCGGTTGAGAATTCGGTGATGGCCCCGGCGGTCGTGATGCGTCCGACCTTGGCATGCATGTCGTCGGTAAACCAAAGGGTGCCGTCAGTTCCGGGGGTAATGAATAAAGGTGCTTGGCCGACGACACCAGTCGGGTACTCAGTAACGGTAGAACCGTTGATGCTGATTCGCCCAATCCGATTTCCCTGGTACTCGGTAAACCACATCGCTCCATCAGAGCCGGCCGTGATGTAAATCGGACGACTGCCTGCCGTCAGGCCACCATATTCGGTGACTACTCCGTCGGTCGTGATGCGTCCAATCCGGTCAACCCCGATGCCCTGCTCTGTGAACCAAAGGGCACCATCGGGTCCAGCAGCAATTCCCCATGGATTCGAGCCGCAGCAGTTGTAGAACTCTGTGACCACGCCAGCTGGCGTGATACGTCCGATCCGATCGGCGTTTGTTTCGGTAAACCACAGATTCCCATCGGGGCCGGCGGCTATGCCGTTGAGACCTGCATTAGCGGTGATACCGGCCGAGAACTCGGTGATGACTCCAGCAGTTGTGACACGTCCGATGCGGTTTCCCGACTGTTCAACGAACCATAGGTTGCCATCTGGGGCGCTTGTCATCGCCCACGGATTGCTGAACGGCGTGATGCCTGTCGAGAATTCGGTGATTACACCAGCTGGAGTAACGCGCCCAACTTTGCTACCGCTCTCGGTGAACCATAAGTTGCCGTCGGCACCGATCGCCATGCCCTGGGGTCCGTTGCTCGCGGTCAGGCCGGTGGTGAACTCGGTGACAGTTCCAATCGGGCTAGTGACCGGCGCAGTCGGCGCTCCAGCCGCAGCTGCCGTGCCAGGCAGCAGCGCAGCCGATATTGCGAGGGCTGCGCAGATCAACGTGGCAGTGGCAGTGCGCTTCATTTTTCGACTCCAACTTTGACGGGTGTGCGGCGCATTGACTCGATCGCCGCGGAAGAACGTATTCGCAAATGAAATCGTTTGAAAGCCAAGTCAAGGGCCATTCGTCCGTTGAAAGCCGAATCCGACAATTGCAACTGGGCTGCCACCGATGGCAACCCAAAATGCACACTCCGTCCCGAACGATGGTCCAGTCGCTAGACCTACCGGCTAACAATCCTCACCCACGGAGATACACGTGCGCCGTTCAACTTCTTCCCTCGCCGTAATTGGCATGCTTCTTGCCGGTCTAGGAGTTGCGGTCCCGGCATCGGCTACTTCCGCCAAGGCTGCCACCGTCACTCCGGTGGGTAAGGTTTCGGAGTTTCTGACTCCCACGGCGAATAGCGGACCAACGATGGTGGCGGCGGGCCCCGATGGATCAATGTGGGTAACGGAGGGCGACGACGCAGTTTCTAGGATCGCGCGCGTTTCACCCAGCGGCACCATCGCCGAATTCTCTGCCGGGATCACTCCAGGGTCGGGACCAAGTGCCATCGTGGCCGGTCCGGATGGGGCCATGTGGTTCACCGAGAACTCTGACCGCATCGGTCGGATCACTACGACCGGCGTGGTAACCGAATACTCGGCAGGTATGACGACTGGTTCTCACCCGGCTGGGATAGCTGTGGGCGCAGATGGCGCCATGTGGTTTACCGAGAATGGCACGTCCAGTATCGGTCGCATCACCAAAACTGGAGTGATCACCGAGTACTCCGCGGGGATTAGCCCGTCCTCTGCACTGGTCGGGATCGCGGCCGGCTCTGATGGGGCGCTGTGGTTCATCGAGTTACTTGCCAACAAGATTGGTCGAATCGACGCTACGACGCATGTAGTCACTGAGTACCCTGTTCTTTCGTCAAATACCAGTCCTTGGGGGATCACTGCCGGCCCGGATGGGGCGCTTTGGTTCACAGAGGTAGCTGGTAACAGGATCGGGCGCATTGATCCGACAACCAAGGTGGTCACTGAGTACGCAACCGGGATTACGCCCTCTTCGTATCTGCTCGGAATTGCACCGGGGCCCGATGGGGCACTGTGGTTTTCTGAGGCTCAAGGTGATCGGATCGGCAGGATTGACCCGACGACGCACGTAGTGACCGAGTTCTCCACTGGTATGGCCGTCGGGGGTTGGCCGACCGGAATCGCTGCTGGGCCAGATGGTGCGATGTGGTTCGGACAGGATGCCCGACCTGGTCGAATCGGTCGGATCACGACTGGTCTTACATCCGCTCCTCGCGCGGTGTCTGCGAGTGCTCGTAGTGGTGCGGCTGTGGTTTCTTGGGCAGCACCAACTGATCCGGGTGCTTCTTTGATCTCTGGTTACACGGTTACGGCTTCCCCAAAGGTTGGTGCACTAACACGTACCTGTCACACGACTGGTGTGCGTTCGTGCACGGTGACCGGGTTGGTTAACGCTCACGCCTACACGTTCACTGTGAAGGCAACTAACACCGCCGGAACTTCCTCGGCGTCGGTGAAGTCCGCCTCGATCATTGTGGGCACCACGAGTGCGCCAAGGTCGCTGGCAATCACGTTCCCGTTGGTTCATAAAGCGACGGTCACTTGGGTCTTACCAGCCGTGCTTGGAAGTGGTGCTGTTACCGCATATCAGGTGCGCTGGTCCACCAACGGCGGCCTAACTTGGTCAGCTTGGGTCTCGACCCGACTGGTTCGTAGTGCTAGTCGTACTGGGCTGGTCAAGGCTCACGTCTATCGCGTGCAGGTACGGGCGTTGAACCATTCCGGTGCCGGGGTTGCAGCCACAAAGGTGTTCACCCAAAGCAAGTAGTCCTAGAGCTTTGGCATGACCTCGGCCGCCACCAGTTCTAGGTGGTCGAGGTCTGCCAAATCGAGGACCTGAAGATAAAGCCGAGTGGCGCCGACTTCCGCAAATTGCGCGGCCTTCTCGACGATCTCTGCTGGCGTTCCGGCTAAGCCGTGCTCCCGCATTTCGTCAGCATCTCGACCGATGGCCGCAGCACGTCGGGCAATCTCGGCGTCGGTGCGACCACAACAAAGAATCTGTGCTGCGGAATACGTGATGGTGGCCGGATCGCGACCGGTGGTCCTCGCAGCAGCGCGCACGCGGTCGAAAGCCGCTGCGGTATTTGCAACGGAATCGAACGGCACGTTGTATTCGGCCGCGAACTTGGTGGCCAGGGCCGGAGTTCTGACCGCTCCGTTGCCACCGATGATCACCGGAATTGGCTGCTGTAAAGGCTTCGGTAATCCCGGGGAGTTGGCTAGCTGGTAGTGCGCGCCCGTGAAATCGAAAGTGGAACCCACGGGCGTTGACCAGAGCCCGGTGATGATGTCCAACTGCTCGGCTAGCCGGTCGAAGCGTTCGCGCACGGGCGGGAATGGGATTCCATAGGCGGTGTGCTCAGCCTCGAACCAGCCGGTTCCCAATCCCAATTCGACGCGGCCACTGCTCATCTGGTCGACCTGAGCGACGCTGATTGCTAGCGGTCCGGGCAGGCGGAACGTGGCAGCAGTGACGAGCGTGCCCAGCCGAATGGTGGTGGTTTCCCGCGCCAACCCGGCCAGCGTGATCCAGGCATCCGTCGGGCCAGGGAGTCCCACCGCATCGTGCGGCAGTTCCTCGTCCGTCATTACAAGGTAATGATCAGATCGAAAGAAAGCGCCGTAGCCACACGCTTCGGCAGCCTTAGCGACTCGGAGCAACTGGTCGTAGGTGGCGCCCTGTTGGGGCTCGGTGAAGATTCGAAGTTCCATGGGATCAGCCTACTTAGGCGTGCGGTCTGCCGCCTCTAACTACGACTGCTCATCGCCTTCAGGAACAGCGCGAGGTTGGCCGGCTTCTCAGCCATTCGCCGCATCATGTAGCCATACCACTGGCTGCCGTAGGGCAAGTAGACGCGCACAGTTGCGCCGGATTCGACCAACTTCTGCTGCTCATCTGGACGAATTCCGTTGAGCAATTGATATTCAAAATCGCCCGCGTTCTTTCCATGACGCTGGGCTAGGGACGCGGCGAGTGCAATGAGTTTCGGATCGTGGGTTGCGACCATCGGGTAGGCATTGCTGGCAAACAACTTCGTCAGACAAAGTTCGTATCCGCGATCAATTTCGCTGCGGGAGGTTAGCGCCACGGTTTCGGGTTCGTTGTACGCACCCTTGCAAATACGGATCCGCGCACCGGCGGCGGCAAACTCGTCGATGTCATGCGGTGTGCGATGCAAGTACGCCTGCAAAACCAGTCCGGTCGTTGGCTGAATCTCACGCAGCCGTCGGACCACGGCCAAGGTGACTGCTGTCTTGGTGTGATCTTCCATGTCGACCGTGACAGTGGTGCCCACCTCGGCAGCCCGCCTAACAATGCGTGCGGCATTCTCGAAAGCGATTGCCTCGCCGTCCGGCAGCGCCAAACCGAGCGCGGTCAACTTGATTGAAACCTCAGTTGACGCCGCCAAGCCGTTTGCGTAGACAGCGTCCAACAGGGCAACCGAAGAATCAGCGGCCGCCGTTGCTTGTTCGAGATCGGTGGTGTCCTCGCCCAGATGGTCGATAGTGACTTTGAAGCCCTCGCGAGTGAGGTGCTCGGCCGCCCGGATCGCATCGGCCTGGCTTTCACCGGCGATGAAACGGGAAACAACTCGAGAGGAACCCGGAATTGCCAAGACCGTCCGGCGGACGCCGGGGGCCGTGGCACCTGCGAGCAGCAGCCGACCAAACATTGGAGCCTCCTACTTCCTCAGTATCTACCGGTTCCACAACCTGGACCTGAACTTCGGTCGAATCCGGGTACATGGCCTGAAGGCGTTCGGGTGACTAGGGTCAACCCATGCGCTACGGACCCATGTTTGGCCCTGACATCACCTTCCTCGGCGTCGACCGCTGCGACCTCGAAGATCCCGCCACCTATGACACTGCCGACGTTGTGATCATTGGCGCGCCGTTTGACGGTGGCACGTCGTACCGGTCAGGTGCGCGCTTCGGCCCGCAGGCAATTCGCTCCACCGACTACTTGCCGCACGACGGTTCGCGTCCTTCGTTGGCGATGCGCGTCGACGGACTTAAGGATCTACGCGTCGTTGATGCTGGCGACGTCGAGATGTACAGCGGCGATGCGGCCCGATCGTGCGCCAGCCTTGAAACTGCGGTAGCCACCATCGCGAGCGTAGGTGCGATTCCGGTGGTCCTTGGTGGCGACCACACCGTCACATGGCCGGATGCCACGGGTGTCGCGCGCCATGTCGGCTGGGGTCGCGTGAGTCTGATCCACTTCGACGCGCACGCAGACACCGGCGACATTGAGTTCGGGTCGCTAATCGGTCACGGTCAGCCCATGCGGCGCTTGATCGAGTCCGGTGCCGTGCGTGGCGATCGCTTCCTGCAACTGGGATTGCGCGGCTACTGGCCGGGCCCCGAAACTCTGGGCTGGATGGCCGAACAGAAGATGCGCTCCTACGAGATGACTGAAATCGTGCACCGCGGATTCGAGAACTGCTTGACTGAAGCCTTCACGATCGCAACTGACGAGTGCGATGGAGTGTTCCTCTCTGTCGACGTCGATGTGTGCGATCCGGGACATGCGCCGGGTACCGGGACGCCTGAGCCGGGTGGGCTTAGCGCGCGCCAGTTGCTCGATGCCGTCCGACGGATCTGTTACGAACTGCCCGTCGTTGGCGTCGACGTTGTCGAGGTTTCACCGCCGTACGACCACGCCGACATAACCGCGGCGCTTGCCAACCGCGTCGTGCTTGAAGCCCTGAGCGGAATTGCACGTCGGCGTGCAGATAAAGCATCCGGCACAACGTGGGATCCGGGCCAGCCCCTGCTGGCCGACCGCGACTGAGCGCAGCCGGCTCGCGTCGCGTAGGTTTGGGGACCAGCCTTCGGTCAGGGGAGCAACAAATGGACTACGTACAACTAGGGCGTACTGGACTGAAAGTTAGCCGCCTTTGCCTGGGCACAATGAACTTCGGTCCGGTCACCACTCGGGCTGACGCCCACGCGATCATGGACCAAGCGCATGCCGAGGGCATTAATTTCTTCGACTCTGCCAATGTCTACGGGTGGGGCGAGAACCGCGGCCTCACTGAGCAAATCGTCGGAGAATGGTTTGCACTTGGCGGCGGACGACGTGAGAAGACCGTGCTGGCTACCAAGTTGTACGGCGATATGGGCAGCTGGCCCAACGACGGCAAACTTTCCGCGCTCAACATTCGCCGCGCCTGCGATGCATCGCTGAAGCGATTGCAGACTGACTACATCGACGTCTACCAGATGCACCACGTCGACCGCGCTACGCCGTGGGACGAGATCTGGGAAGCAATGTCGGTCCTGCGCCAGCAAGGCAAGATCCTTTATGTCGGATCGTCGAATTTCGCGGGTTGGCACATTGCATCTGCGCAGGAAGCTGCACGTCGGCGCAACCTCGTCGGCCTAGTCAGCGAGCAGTCGATCTACAACTTGTTGGAGCGCACCGTTGAGCTGGAGGTGTTGCCGGCAGCTCAGTCTTATGGCCTCGGTGTTATCCCGTGGTCGCCGCTGCATGGCGGTCTGCTCGGTGGAGTGCTACGCAAGGAAGCCGCCGGGACGATGGGTCGCAGCGCTAGCGGACGGGCAGCCGACGGGATTGAGCAGAATCGTCCCGCCCTAGTGCTCTGGGAGAAGTACTGCGAGGAACGCGGTGAAGATCCGGCCGACGTGGCGCTTGCTTGGCTGCTCCACCAACCCGCCGTGACTGCCCCGATTGTTGGCCCGCGCACCAAGGACCAACTAGACGGAGCGCTGCGAGCGTTGACGATCACCCTCGACGAGGCAGCCCTAAGTCGGCTCGACGAGATCTTCCCGGGGCCAGGCGGGACTGCACCGGAGGCCTACGCGTGGTGACCCATGTCACAGCCAAGGGTCGCAAGTTGGCCGGTGCTGCGACTTTGGACCCTTCCAGCGCGCCCGCGCTGCTAGCGACGATGATCGAGCCACTGGCATGACACACGGCAGGGAGAGCAAATGAACGACCGGATCGCGTTGCACCTTGGAGATCGCGAACTCGAGTTGGCCGTCGCGCCAGCAACGCAAGGTCAGTCCGGCGTGGACGTCAGCAGCCTGCTGGCCAAGACCGGTTACGTGACCTTAGACCCAGGGTTTGTTAACACCGCGTCATGCTCATCGGCGATCACTTTCATCGATGGCGATGCTGGAATCCTGCGCTACCGCGGCTATCCGATCGAGCAACTTGCGGCCAAGAGCAGCTTCCTTGAGGTGTCCTATCTGCTGATCTACGGTGAGCTTCCGTCAACATCTGAGCTATCGGCCTTCGCCGACCGAATTCAGCGCCATACCTTGCTCAACGAAGAACTTAAGCGCTTCTTTGACGGGTTCCCGCGGGATGCACATCCGATGCCGGTGCTTTCGAGCGCAGTGAGTGCGATTTCCACTTTCTACCAAGACTCATTGGATCCGATGGATCCCGATCAAGTCGAACTTTCGACCGTTCGATTGTTGGCAAAGCTCCCAACGATTGCTGCGTACGCCTACAAGAAGTCAGTCGGACAGCCAATGCTGTATCCGGACAACTCCCACGGTTTGGTCGAGAACTTCCTGTGGATGACGTTCGGTCTTCCCGTTGAGCCGTACCACGTCGACCCGGTCCTCGTACGTGCGATGGACCTGCTGTTGATCTTGCATGCTGACCACGA
>CAIKAW010000087.1 GCA_903825575.1 uncultured bacterium
CAATCGCGACTTCTTCGCGGCTTACCTGCGCTGAGCGTTAGCATCGGGCCACCTACTTGGAGGTGGAGTGGACCCGGTCGCATTCCGGCTCAGGGACGTCACGGTGCGCAAGAACGATGCCGTGCTGCTCTCGGCTGTGACCGTTGATCTGCGCGTCGGTGAGTGCACTGCCCTTGTCGGGCCGTCCGGTGCCGGGAAGTCGACCTTGTTGCGATTGCTTAATCGCTTTCAGGAGCCGACATCCGGGCAGGTCGAGTACCACGGCGAACCACTGACTTCACTCGACGTGCTTTCCCTACGGCGTCGGGCCGTTCTAGTCGCGCAACGCCCGACGCTCCTTGCGAAAACGGTGGCCGCAGACGTCCGGTTCGGTGCAACTGACTTGACCGACGCAGCCGTGACACACCTGTTGGTGCGCGTCGGACTCGACGCTTCGTTTGCCACGCGTGAGGCGACCACGCTGTCTGGCGGCGAGGCTCAACGAGTCTGCCTGGCACGCGCGTTGGCGCTCGATCCACAAGTGCTGCTGCTCGACGAACCCACTTCTAGTCTGGACGCAGCTAGCGCCGGTGCCGTTGAAGACACGATCGCCAGACTAATCGCAGACAACCTCACCGTGATTCTTGTGAGCCACGATGGCAACCAAGCACGTCGACTTGCGAAGACGGTCGTAGTTCTCGACGGGGGTCGCGTTGTTGATGTAGGACCACCGAATTCGGTTGCCTACCTGGATATTGCCCGCCCGATCGACGAGGCTGGTGAGGCATGATGGTTTCGGTACTACTTGCAGCAATCGTCGAAGTGCCGACGTGGTTCGGCGTACTTGCATCGGTAACGCTGGTCGTTGTCGCAGCTCTTGTTGCGGCCCGCGAACACCTTGGGGTTACCAAGGAACTGCTTATCGCTGCGGGCCGCGCGGGCGTCCAACTCGTCATCGTGGGCGCACTCCTGGGTTGGCTCTTCAAACATGCCGGACTCGGCGGTGCCCTCGGCTGGGTGACAGCGATGGTGCTAGTGGCTGGCCGAGTTGCTGGCCGCCGCGGCAAGGGCATTCCGGGTGCAACCCGCGCGGCCCTGATCGGCATCGCGGTAGGTACCGGCGCCACTCTCGGCACGTTGTTGCTGCTGCACGTCGTGGTGGCGCAGCCGCGGGTCGTCGTTCCGGTCGGTGGCATGGTCGTCAGCTCTGCAATGCAGGCCGCTGGGGTGGTGCTTCGAAGACTCAAGGAACAGGCCGACACCGATCGCCTTGAGATCGAGGCGCGTCTAGCGCTGGGTTTCAGCAGCCGGGAAGCGTTTGCACCCCACCTGCGATCAGCCCTGCGCACCTCGCTGATCCCGGGCATCGACGTCACGAAGACCGTCGGCCTGATCGCCCTGCCGGGGGCAATGACCGGCCTGATCCTGGCTGGAGTCGCACCCCTGACCGCAATCCGATACCAGATCGTGGTCATGTGGATGCTGCTGGCGGCGACCGCCGTAGCGGCCTTGGTGACCGCTCGTCTTGCCGAGCGCTCGCTGTTCGACTCGGCCCACCGACTCCTGGACTGACCGGGGTCACGTGCCCGCTTTGGAGCCCGAGCCCCCGACCGCATATGCTGTCCCGGTCCCTGACGGGGCTGGACGTTCGGCGCCGGTCATGGATTGGTCCCCATCGTCTAGCGGCCTAGGACTCCGCCCTTTCACGGCGGCAGCACGGGTTCGAATCCCGTTGGGGGCACGGCTTCACCTCAGGGCATGCTCTGAGTAAGGCCCCGTAGCGCAGTTGGTTAGCGCGCCGCCCTGTCACGGCGGAGGTCGCCGGTTCGAGCCCGGTCGGGGTCGCCAGCAAGTTCAGGTGCGCTCAAGCAGTCAAGCCCCAAGCGGCTATCCCACCCCAACGCACGAGAGCCGGTGGGCGACCAGGTCGTCGCGCATTAAGCAGGTCACCTGCAGCAGCGGAGTTGTGGCCACCGCACCGCCTTCTCGGCGAACCATGAAAGTGCCGTATGTGATGCCAACTGCCTGGAAAGTAACCTGGCGGGACGCGCCTGCGACCAGGTCGAACAGGGGTCGCGAGTCCGGGCTGGCCGAGGCGACGAATCCGACGCCAGCGACCGTCAGATGAGCTGTTGCATTTGTGTTGGTGAAGACGACCGCCCACGGGCTCTGGTAGCTCACACGCAAGCCAATTCGGGTATCAGTGAATACCGTCACCGGCCCGCTGCCCGCTCCGACGAAATCAATTGTTCCTGAATCGATCCGGGTGCTGCGCAGGTACGAGGTATACGGCAGGCCGGCGAGCTTGGCGGCAGTCGTGGCCGTCGGCACCGTACCCAACTTGCTCTCGTTGATCTCCACGCCCGTCAAGGTGTTCTTGGCGATATTGCCAGCGGTGATCGTGCGGGTTTTGATCATGCCGCCGGTGATGTACGCCGAAGCAACAGCAGAGGTACTGCTAATCGCCACAATCGCGACAACAGCGATTAGGAAGGTGGACGGGGAAATGCGGCGTGGGCTCATATTCGGATGATCTTGCGCGGCACATAGCCGGTCAAGAGGCCATCCGTCCCTTCAGCGGTCAGATCAACCGACCCCGACACACGCAAATCGCGGGGCCCCCGCTGCGTCGACCAGCATGCAAGTGACAAACATCGCCTGCGATGTAGCAGCGGTTGGGCCAGTCTTCTCGACCAAGAAGTTCACGTAGAAACCGCCGATGGCATCCCAGGAGTACTTCGTGTACGCACCCGGGAGCACCTGAGTGGGTCCCGTGGCGTGCGGAATGGTGGAGAAAGCCCACCCGGTGCCCTCTACCCAAATGCTGGCGGCGGCGTTTGTGTTCTGAAACGCGACGCCATTGGGGCTCCAGCCAACGCGAATGCCCATCCGACTATCAGTGAACACCCAGCCATAGGTCCCATTCGCGACCGTGCTGAAGTCGATCACGCCCGACTGCACCCGATTTGATCTTAGGTACGAGGTATACGGCAAACCGGCTAACTTGGCGGCAGTCGTGGCCGTCGGCACCGTGCCCAACTTGCTCTCGTTGATCTCCACGCCCGTCAAGGTGTTCTTGGCGATATTGCCGGCGGTGATCGTGCGGGTTTTGATCATGCCGCCGGTGATGTACGCCGAAGCAACAGCCGAGGTACTGCTAATGGCCACAATCGTGGCAACCACAGCGATGAACGTGGATGGGGAAACGCGGCGTCGGCTCATGATCGGATGGTCTTGCGTGTCAGGAACCCGGTCAAGAGGCCAAGATCCTTGTCCTGATCTTGAGGCAGCGCATTGATCGGTCGAGACTTCGAGCAGGTGCTCCCTCGCCCGCACCGAACTGACCTTGCTGATGCAGGGCAAGGATTCCTTGGCTGGGCCCTCACGCCCACCACGGCCCGGCGGCCTCGCTCTCTACGGTAATATCGCCACGCACGAAGGCCAGGTAGCTCAGTTGGTACGAGCGTCCGACTGAAAATCGGAAGGTCGACAGTTCGATCCTGTCCCTGGCCACCACGAGACCCCTGCTCAGAGCATGTGCGGGGGCTCTTCTTTTCGGTCCTTCCAGTCTGGCAGGCTTGAGCGATGACTGTTGAACTGCGCCGCATCGCGCTGCTAGACGACTACCAGGGCGTGGCACGGTCGTTTGCCCACTGGGCCTCACTCGCGCCAACCGTCAGCGTCGAATCCTTCGGGGAGCCCCTGCGCACGCCGGAACAGACGGTGGCGGCACTCGCTGATTTCGATGTCGTTGTCGCCATGCGTGAACGGACGGCATTCGGCGCCGACGTGCTGTCGCAATTACCCCGACTGCGCCTGCTGGTAACAACTGGCATGGCCAATCCGGCCATCGATATGGCGGCAGCCGCTGCTGCGGGGGTCACAGTATGCGGAACCGAAAGCCTGGCTGAACCGGTTGTCGAACTGACCTGGACGATGATTCTGCAGCTGCTGCGCGGCCTGCCCGAAGAGGTAGCTGCTTTGCGCGCGGGTGCCTGGCAGACCGTGGTGGGTCGTGACCTTTTCGGCAAGACACTGGCCATTGCTGGACCCGGACGAATTGGCGAACGTGTTGCGCAAGTCGGTGCAGCATTTGGCATGCATGTGGTTGCGTGGAGTCCCAACTTAACGCCGGAGCGCGCAGCCGTACTAGGCGTGGAATCGGTCCCGGATGTAGTGACACTTGCCCAAAGGGCTGACGTCTTGAGTGTTCACCTGCGTCTGGCCGATCAGAGTCGCGGCCTTATCGATGCACAGGTGCTGGCACACATTCGGCCGGACGCGATCTTGGTCAACACTGCTCGATCGGCAATCGTGGACGAACAAGCCCTGCTCGCGGCCGTCAACTCAGGTCGACTAGCCGGAGCAGGGCTTGATGTGTTCGACATCGAACCACTGCCTGCCGATTCACCACTTCTCGCGCAACCACGAATCATCTGCACGCCGCACATGGGATACGTCAGCGAGCGCAACTACGCCGTTTACTACACTCAAGCGCTCGACGACATTCAGGCCTTCCAGGTCGGTGAGCCGATCAGAGTCTTGGCCGCCCCACACTGACCTGGTCAGCGCTGGAAGGTGCTGACGAAACGCGCCTGCTCAATGATTGCGTCAGAGTAGGCGGCCAAGAACTGCTCACGCGTGGGGTTACCCTCAACCGGCTGACTAAGCGCAAACACCCAGAAGTAGTAGTGATGGACGCCGTGACCGGGCGGCGGCTGCGGACCGGACCAGGCGGACTGGCCCATGCCGTTCGGTCCGGTGCGCGCGCCACTGGTAGTCAGATCGAGTTCGCCCTCATCGGGCGCAATGCCGTAGACGGTCCAGTGAGTGAAACCTTGCGGCAACGGAGCATCCGAGTCATGGCAAATGACGGCGCACTCAACGGTTCCGGCTGGTAGCCCAGAGATCTCTAGCCGCGGAATCTCGTTGCCGCCATCGGCGCTAAAGCGCTCGGGTATTGGCCCCAACGCGCGAATATCGGGCGAGGTTACCTTCAACTTGTCGACAAACAGAGGCACTGCTTACCGCCTTTCGAGGTTGAGTCACTCAGAACGACTCAGCGGTTGTTGGGTAGAACTATGAAGTCGTGTGAACCAGGTCGATGGCCTGGCGAATCGCCTGCGCCACAGGGTCTGGACGCTCTTCGGCGACGTAGTGATCAGAGTCTGTATCGACAATCCAGTCGTCGTTCGGACGATGCGGTCGAGCAGCCTCCCATGCATAGTCACTGACGATCTTACTGTCGATTCCGCGGATGTGAATCATTGGGCATCCGACGGCTTCGAACTCTTCGACGTATGGGGTCCGCAAGCCATCGACCAATTGCGCCAACGCGTGCGCGGGTGCCAGTGGCACCCATTCACCCGCGGCCCTTTCGACGTAACCCCAGCGAGCCCGGCGACTGATCGCTGCAGCGGGAATGCGTGGATACCGCTTCTGCAGGTAGTCCTCGATCGCCCTCACATCAGTGAAGACCTGATCTCCACCTGCCACGCGAACAGCCAAATCATCAAGCACTGACTGCTCAACAAATGGGGTGTAGTCGACCGAGACAATGCCTGACACACGATCGGCGTGACGGGTGGCCACCAACCAGGCGTTGCGCGCACCCATCGAATGCCCTGCGACGACCGCTCTATCGAGTTGCAGTGCATCAAGAATGGCGATGACGTCGTCCGCGAAGTCGTGCCCGCCATACCCGGTTGCGGGCTTGCTGCTGCGGCCGTGCCCTCGTTGATCAACTGCAATGCAACGAGCAGCATCAACGAGGGCAGCGGCGCATGGTTCCCACACCGCATGACTGGCAGATGTTCCGTGTAGCAGCACTACCGGATAGCCAACCCCGGTCTCGCGTACAGCGAAGTCACCACGAGGTGTGTGCAGCAAGAGCAAGTCGCGGATATCCGCAAGAGGCTCAGCCGGCATCACACAGGGGTAATCGCTGACAACGTCTTGCGGGCAGCCACCAGTCCAGCGACGATGTCGCGACGCTTGGCATCGACATCACCGGGGCCATAGTCGTACATGCCTGCACCGGACTTGAATCCGAGACGACCCTGCGCAATCAAGTCCGTGATCACAGCGGGCGTCTCAGCACTGTTGTCGAGTTGGGCGTTGAGGTAACTAGACACCGCTGCATAGATGTCCATGCCCGCCATGTCCAGAAGCCTTGTCGGGCCAATGACAGACAACTTGTAGCCAATGCCCCACTTAACGCAGGTGTCGAGACCTTCCGGGCTGACGATGCCCTCGTTCAGCATGGCAACGCACTCGCGCAAGATTGCGTAGAGAACACGGTTCTCAACGAAGCCGGCGATCTCTTTCTCTTGCACTGCGTGATAGCCGATGGCCTTGACGATGGCAATGGTCTCTTGGACCGCTGAATCGTCAGTCTTTTCACCGGGAATGACCTCGATCATCGGAATGAGGTGCGGCGGGTTCGACCAGTGCATACCAACGAGTCGACCCGGGTGCTGCATGTCAGCAGACATTGCAGAGATCGGGATACCCGAAGTGTTGGTCGAGATGATCACCTCGTCGCCGATGATTGCCTCCATGTCAGCAATCACCTTCTTTTTGAGATCGAGGTTCTCAGGGACGGCTTCGATGACGAACTTGACGTCGGCGAGGGCCTCTGCGAAGTCAGTGGTGAAGACGACCTCTCCACCGTCAACTACTGGCAGATCGAGTTGGTCCAGAACACCGCTAGCGAACTTGTAACTGCCAGCAGCCCGATCAATGATCTCTTGGCTGATGTCGTACAAGCGAACCGTTGCACCGGCACGGACAAGTGTTGCGGCAATGCCGGGGCCCATGGTGCCTGAGCCGAGCACGGCGATGGGCGAAGGCAGTTGACTCATACGGGCATTCTCCTGTCTGATAATGCGATTTGATTAGCTACGCATTGTGTGGGGTAGGGGTTAGGGCGAGATCTCTACTGCGCTTCGGCTTGGTCAAGCTGCCGGTTGAAATACATCCAGTAGTTGCGGCGTGCCTTGTCGGGGTAGATGCGGTTCTTCTTCTCGACGGTTTCTTCATGCGACGGAAGCGGGAAGTTTGCGCCGGTGCTCATGATATCAAGCTGGAACCGTGCAGCCTTCTCAAGGAAGATGCCAGCGAGCGTTGCATCAATGACATTTGCTCCGACGAACGCGACACCGTGATTGCGAAGCATGATGGCCTCGGCCGGCCCCAGAGTTCGGGCAACGGCTTGACCGAGCGGCACGGTGGTGATGATGTGGCTCGTTTCGCTGAAACGCGGAACACCGTGTTCGGCGAACCACACGCCGTGGTTGTTGTAAGGGCCGAGTTCAGCATCTAGAGCACCCAATACTGTCGCGGCATGTGAGTGCGAGTGGCCCACGACATTTACGTCCGGACGAGCTCGCATGATCTCTGCGTGCAGTGGCCATTCAAGGTGTCGTAAGCCAGTACCTTCGAGAACGTTGCCGTCGAAGTCGATGAGGATGAAGTCATCACCTACGACCTCAGACAGCGCCAGGTTGCCCCGCTTGAGCCAGAGCCCGCGGCCGAACGGATCGCGAAATGAAAGGTGACCCATCGACATGTCGCCATGCCCCTCCATCTCGAGGATGCGATGGGCCCGTGCGGTCTCGTCCAGCACATTCGCGATGGATTCATCCTGTTGGTATTGGCCTGGGGTATATGCCATGGTCGCCTCAGTTCTTCTGATCCGATCGGTCCCCTAGTGGGACGGTCGCGGTTGGTGCAATGAATCGCGGGCCGAGCAGTGCGCTGCGCTCTACTGGCCCAGTCTTTGAAGAGCTTCTTCGCGTGAAATACCACCGACGCGCTCGTGAATGCGGCCTCGGCTGGACACCGCAACGCAGATGACGATCTCATCGGGTCGCGGTGCGTCGGGGATGGTCAAAGTAACAGCGTCATAGTGAGACCGCACGTATAGCTCGTCCTTGAACGCCAGCGGGATATCAATCGATGCTCCAGCTCCAACAACTTTGCTCGCGGACGAGATCCACGCAGCACCTCCGCCGACTGCGGCACGGAAGGCATCACCGAAAACAGTCGTAATGCACGCGACTGCATGCTCTTGCTCGCCAGCAGTGCCGACCATGCCGCCCTTGCCATAGCCTTCGACTGGCTGGCCCTGTAACAGTGCGACCGCACGACGACCGAGTTCGGTGCCAAGACTCGCACTGGGAATAGTGAGTGGCGAGAGATCTTCAACCCACTGACCGGCGAAGGGGTTGGCGATCACCACTCCGACCGCCGCCTTGACCAGCGGCTGCGCCGGTCTTGGGCCGCCCCCGTGCTCGATCTCCTGTACGAAACTGGCCCACTGTCGCACCCGGTATGCGGAGCCAACGTCAGCTGCGGTCATGCGAGGCCTCCCTTGACTGACAGGTGGCCGCGATTGGGATCAGTGGGGTTGTAAATCATCGTCTCCATGACCTCGCCTTGGAACTGATTACCTTGCGACATGCCACGCGTGTCGGCGTAGTTCTGCGAACGCGTCTGGCAACGATCGGTATACGGACGCTCAATTGCTTCCCACGCGATAAGTGCTTCCGGGATCTCGGAAGCCGATGCAGCAGTTGCCGCCTCAACAAGGGTGAAAGCGTTCATCATCGCGCAACCGCCGCCCTGTGCAAGCGCTGGGCACATTGCATTGGCTGCATCGCCAACGAGCGCTATTCGACCATCAACCC
This sequence comes from uncultured bacterium, assembly GCA_903825575.1. Classification (GTDB taxonomy): domain Bacteria; phylum Actinomycetota; class Actinomycetes; order S36-B12; family CAIKAW01; genus CAIKAW01. The sequence goes on from CAIKAW010000087.1 coordinate 8,670, forward strand.
AGTAGTCCAGACGTGTCGTCTGGTAGCGGAAGTACTTCCCCTCGACCTTCAAGGTCTCTTCGAGCACCGGCGCCAGTTGCGGATGAATTGAGGTCCACACGTCGAGATTGATGGGCACCTCGGTACCTTCTACGTCATCAACCGGGGCCATGAGTGCGAGATACAGAACGTCGTCATTGGCTGGTGTGTACAACACTCGGAGCACTCGAGGGTCGAGGTTCCAGAAATCGATCATGTTGTCCCAGTCGGTGTCGGGCTCTAACTTCTGCAGGTCGGCCTTGCGACGTGGCACAAGAAAACGCGTGATGCCATCTCGGCTCATCTGGCGCTCGTGTGGAATGTTGAGCGACGTGCGCACTGCAGAGCCCACACCATCAGCGCCGATGACAAGGTCGGCCTCAACGGTCTCGCCAGATGCGAGCGTGATCGAGCCGGACGGAGTTGCGCCCACAACTTCCGAACTCGTGACAATCTCGACGCCTTCACGCTGGGCGGCGGTCGCGAGCGTGTTGTGCAGGAATGGTCGCGTCATGGTGCGCCACCACACATCGGTGAGTGGCTCGACCGAGACGGTTTGATTCTGCATGCGCGTCTCGTAGGCATGCGGCGTCATCGAGCCGGCATAGATTTCGTCGATCAGCCCCAGGTCTTCGAGCACCCGCAGACTGTTCTGCCAGAGCAAGATACCGGCGCCTTGTTCGCGCAACTGCGACCCCTGCTCGTGCACCCTGACGCTCCAACCACGACGCGCCAACGCCACGGCTGAGGTCAGACCGGCGAACCCAGCGCCGACAACCTCGGCGTGCCTCTGCTTGTTGTTCATTGACATGCGTACCCCTTGTTGCTCAACTGCTTGGCGGGTCATTCGGTGTTTAAACAGGTCCGCCCGGTCGCCTGCTTGCTGGCGATGACGGGCAGAGGATTCTTTTCACTATCTGAGAATGCGCAATCGCTGCTTGATAGGGGAGCCTATCCTTGGTTGAAGGCCGCGAGTCAAGGTTTCTACCAAAAGAACCGCACCTACCTGCAAAACGTTCAGCACGCAATCGATCGGCCACGTCCGAATTGCTCGAGCAGGCGGGGGTAGGGCTCAGCCGCATCGGGGTCGGGCCATGCACTTGCTCTATATATATGTGTCGCATGCTGGCATCAGCCCCGTGCCAGGAGGCGACTGATTTGGTCGGCTCCGTCGGTAATGGCGGCGATCATGGCCTGTCTGCGCTGCTCATCGAGCCGGTAGCTCGGTGCAACTAGCGATATCGCACCGATCGATCGTCCATGCGATGTCACCGATGCAGCACAGGCCCACGCGCCTTCATCGACCTCACCCTCGCTTACGGCAATCCCGCGCGTTTTGATCTGCGTCAGCGACTCAACGAGCTTGTCGCGCGCAGCTTCGGGCATTGGTGGGTCCAGCTTGTTGATATAGGCGTCTCGCTTTGCCTTGGTCAACCCTGACAAGATCACCTTTGCGCCGGCGCCGGCATGCAGTGGCATGACGTGACCGGGCTGGAACGAGATGCGAAGCGCGAGGTCTGGTTCAGCGATGGCGACGCAGACTGCTGCGTCATTGAGTTGGCGTAGGTAGAGAGCCGTCTCACCCGTCTGGTCACGCAACTGGTTCAGCACCGGTTCGATCTCGCGGCTGTACTCCATGCTGCGCTCGGCGGCATCGGCGAGTTGAAGAATCTCAGGTGACAGCACAAAGTAGCCCTTACGGCGTTCTTCAATGAGGTACTTCTCGCGGAGCAGCGAGATGTATCGGTAAGCACTGGGCAGGCTGACGTCCGCTGCGGCGACGATGTCATCTACCGACAATTCAGGCTTGTCACGGCTGAATTGCAGCAGGATTTCAAGGACGCGACGCGCGCTGTCGACTCCGTTAGTGCGCTGCATACGTGTTCCTAGTTCTCCTGAGATTTCGGGTTTGAATAACTGCCTTGTCTGCTGCCGAAGCGATGTCACAACGCCATTTGTCGGGCGAGGACCCCCATCGCTTGCTCGTGTCCGGCTCCGAGATCGACCGTGCCACCGAGATCGCGAATTGCTTGGCCAACTGCAGCAACGCCGACGACGGGGTACATGCCTCGCGCCGTCGGCCCCATGTGGCCGATTCGAATGAGGTTCCCTGCACCCTGTCCACTAGAGAGCATGACGCCATACCGTGCACGCGCGAGAGTGCGAAGTTCGACGTGGTCGATGTTGTCGGCAAGCCGAACTGATGTCACGCACCAGGCGGCAACATCATCGGACTTTGCCCACAGTTCGAGGCCCAGACCCAAGACGCCGGCACGTGCAACTTCGGCGGCGCGTGCGTGGCGCTGGATCATGTTGTCGATGCCTTCTTCCAGCGCCTGATCAAGACAGGACTCTGCGCCGTGCATGTCCGAGACGGACGGCGTATAGGGGAACGCACCGTTCTCGAGCCACTTGATCTTCCAGTCCAGCATTGACAGGTATGAGTCGCGTGGCGCGTCCGGATTGGCGTTGATGCGTTCCCATGCGCGCGGACTCACGGTGACAATCGAAACCCCGGGAGGTCCGCCGAGACACTTCTGCAAACCCGCTACACAAACATCGAGGCCCCAGGCATCGACGTTGAAGGGCATGCCGCCGACGCCAGACACCACATCGACGAAAGTGACGACACCTCGCTCTGCGCAGGCGCGACCAATCGCTTCGATATTGCAGACAGTGCCCGATGGCGTCTCTGATGCGACAACCGTGAGGATCTCGATCTGCGGATTTGCATCAAGGTAGGCAATGACGTCGGACGGGTCAACGGCGTCGTTGTACGGCACCTCGATTTCGTGCAGGATCGCGCCAAAGCCCGTGATCCAGTAGCCCATTCCCTTTCCGAAAACGCCTTGCACGAGGTTGAGCACGTGAGCACCGGGTGTGAACAGCGCACTGGCACCTGCCTCAAGGCCCAGAATCGCCTCACCCTGCATAAGCAGCACATCGTTCGTGGTCTGCATGACCTGGGCAGCCTTGGCCTGCGTCCGACGGAACAGTGCAAGGAAGTCAGGGTCATAGTGATACGTGATCGGCTCGCCCAATGCGGCCAGCGTCCGCGGCGATGCAGCAACGGGGCCGGCACTGAGTGTGAAGTCCAGGGGGGCGGACACGATTCCTCCAGGGTTTGGATCGGGCGTGTGGTTGTTGTCGATGCCTAGGAAGTGGCTCTAACAGGCAGCGACTCCAGAGCCTTCATCGGGCACCTCGGGTGTAAGGCGCGGCAAGCGCCGGGGGTATGTAGACGCTGCGAGCAAATACCAAAAGCATGGCCATTACGACCAGGTACGGGAGCATCGAGATCAAGTCCGTCGGAACGTTGAGCGCTGTCAACTGCAGAACGGTACCAGAGGCAACAGACAAGCCGTAGATCAATGCCACGATCGCGACCAGATAGATCTTCCCGCGCGAGAGCATCGTGACGATGATCGCGATATAGCCAAGACCGGCAGTCATGAAGGGAGTGAACGCACTCGTTGCAATAAGTGCGAGGTAGGCGCCACCAAGACCACCGAAGAATCCCGCAAGAAGTTCAGCCTCGGACCTCGTTCGCATAACCGATCCACCGGCGGCATCCAGTGACAACGGCTTTTGGCCAGCGGCCTTAACACTTAGGCCCCAGTTGGTGCGCGTCAGCAACCAGGAGACGACGACCATGAGCAAAATCGAGACCCAGAAGATGCCGTGCTGGTTGAAGACGGATTTGCCCAAGATCGGAATGTCCGACAGGCCCGGAATATTCCACGTCGCAGGCGGAACACGAGGCGTTGACTGCGAGTAGTTGGAATAGAACAGCACGGCAGTTGTGCCACCGCCGAGCAGTGTGACGGCAATACCGATGACGATCTGGTTGAGCCCGAACCACACGCTCAAGATCACCAACACGGACGTAAGCAAGGCGCCCATAATTCCACCGGCGAGCATGCCTAGCCACAGCGAATGCGTGTGCAGCGCCGCGACATAGCTGAAGTAACCGCCGACGAGCATGGTGCCTTCGATACCGAGGTTCAGCACACCTGACTGCTCGCCGATCGTCTCGCCCACCGCAGCCAGCATGAGTGGCATTGCCCCTGCGAGCCATGCGACGATGAATGCAGTGATGAAGGTGTGCGTGAGTAGCTGACTCATCTCCGCGCCCCCTGGCTAGCAATACGGTCAAAGGGTCTTCTGAGCACTTCCTTGAGTTCATCGGGTAGATAGCTCTGGCCAAGATCACGCTTGGTGCCGATGTACTCAGTGATGGACATAAAGATCAGGATCAAAGCAACAATCACAAGAAGGAACTTCGACGAGAGTCCCGAATCCTGTGAGGCAATGATTCCGCCAGTCGAGAAGATCGAATAGAACGCAATGAACGGGATGCAGCCGAGCGGACTCAGGCGAGCCAAGAAGACGAACGGTACGACCATGTCACCGTAGGCCGGGTTCCAGTTCGTCCGCATGTAACCCCACTGGCCGAAGATGTCCATTGCTGCAGCAAGTCCGATCAGACCGCCACTGATGATGAAGAGCGCGAAGATCATCTTCGTCGAGTTGATACCGACGTGCCGTGCGGCTTTGGTACTTGAGCCGAAAATATCGAGTCGAAGTCCGAATGATGTGCGCGAGATAACGAACTGCAACACCACGGCCGCGACGATCGCGACGATGAAGCCGATGTGAATTCGGGTGCCGGGAATGTTGGGCAGCATCTGTGCCGTTGTCATTGTGCCAGTGGTGGGCTCGGCAACAGTGGGGTCTTGGAAGAAGTACTGCACCAGGATGTTCGTCAAGCCGATGCCAATGGAACTCATGACCAGCGTTGTGATGATCTCGTTCGTTCCGTATCTGGCCTTCAACCAAGCAGGTATCAGGGTCCAACTGGCGCCGATGATGACGGCCAGAATTGTGAGTCCGATCCAGACTGCCCAGACTGGATAGTGGGTCATCATCTGTGGCGCAAGGCCGGCAACGAAGACACCGGCAAGCATGAACTGTCCGTCATAGCCGAGGTTCCACAACTGCCCTCGGAACACGACGACCAATCCGAGCGCGACGAGCAGCAGCGGTGTCATGAGGACCGCCGAGGCTTGCCAGTTTCCGCCTAGAACTCCGTTGTTGAAGACATCGGTGTAGAAGGCAATCGGATTCTTGCCGATCGTCAACATAAGGATGCCTGCGACGACCAGCGCCAGGACAATCGGAACCACCGAGCGAATCACCAGGTAGAGCGCGGCCTTACCGCGACTACGTTCACGCTGCGCCATCTTCGGCTCCCCCGATCATGAAGGCGCCAACTCGCTCTGCCGTGTCGGGCCCGTCGTTGGGAACCATGCCGACGATTGACCCGCGAGAGATGACGGCGATGCGGTGCGAGAGTTGGATCAGTTCGTCCATCTCAGTAGAGATCAAGAGAACTGAACCCCCTCCAGCAGCGAAATCGCGCAGGACGTCATGGACCATTCGGACCGTCTTGAGGTCAAGGCCAGCAGTGGGCTTGTTGACGACAACGACTTGAGAACCTTCGCCGAGTTCGCGGGCCAGCAGCACCTTTTGGATATTGCCGCCGGAAAGAGTTCCGACACGGGTTGCTGGCGATGGGGTGCGGATTGTGTACTCCTCAATGAGGCGCTCGGCTTCTTTGTTCACCGCCTTCTTGTCGATCTGGCCGGCGCGCCAGAACGGCGCCTCACCAATTCGCTTGAGCATCAGGTTGATCGAGACGGGCAGGTTCGCAACCGTGCCTTCGTGCAATCGATCGTCAGTGACGTAGCGGACCCCCGCAGCCTGCCGGCCACGAACGCCGAGCCGAGTGATGTCTGCGCCATTGAGCTCGATGACCCCGCGGAACGCGTTCTGCTGTCCTGCTACGACCTCAGCAAGTCCTGTTTGGCCGTGGCCATCGATGCCAGCGATTCCGAGAATCTCGCCTGCGCGAATCTCTAGCGAAATATCGGTGATGCTGGCATCCATGGACCGTGCGCCAGTGGTCACCGAATCAAGTCGCAACTTCACGGGTGCACTTGAGAAGTCGATACGACTTACCTCGCGCCGCGCAACGGTCGCTCCGGAAATCTCCTCGGCCTCGGACAGGTCATCCATGTCAGCAAGCTCGTCACCGAACATTGCGCGCAAGATCTCGGCACGAGCGCTGTCTTCGTCCATCGTGGCCATGCGTTCAACAGATAGATGAGCAACATTGCGACCACCGCGAAGCACGGTGACGCAGTCACCCATCTTGTAAGCCTCGCGAAGCTTGTGCGTGATGAGGACTACGCCCAAACCGCGAGCCGTGAGTCTGGTCAGACTTTCACCCAAAGCATCAATGGCCGACGGTGTGAGCATGGACGTGGGCTCGTCAAGAATGAGAAGTCGAGTGCCAGTCCACATCGCCTTGGCGATCTCGACCTGCTGCTGCTGACCTAGTCCGAGCTCTGCCGCCGGAGTTTTGGGAAGGATCCGAGCACCAAGGAGATCGGAAAGCTCTTCCAGCCGTTGGATGGCCAGTTTCTCGCGCTTACGAAAGCCGGGCTCGCCAAGCATGAGGTTCTCGAGAACCGTGAGGCCGGGGACAAGGGTCGAGTGCTGGTGAACGACGCCGATGCCAAGGCGCTTTGCCATGCGAGGAGAGCCGATAAATACAGGCGTGCCATCGACGCTGATGGTTCCTGAATCAGGCAACTGCAGGCCAGCAAGGATCGAGATCAGCGTCGACTTTCCAGCACCGTTCTCACCCAAGAGGCAATGCACCTGGGCATTGTGCAACTCCAAAGAGACCTTGTTGTTGGCGATGACGCCGGGGAAGGCCTTGGTGATCTCGTGTAGTCGGATCACTCCGCCGTTAGCGGGCGAACTCTCGGTGTTGGTCATGCTTCCTCTCACGCGAGTCATGGCCAAATCAGCAACGGCTTACTTGCAGTGATCAAGAAGGCATTGCGTGGATGCGATGCGTCAGTTCACGAACCAATCGAAGAATGAAACAACCGGAGTGGTCGGGACTGGCACGAGATGCACCAGCCCCGACCAAGCGGTGCCCTACTTAGCCAGGAGAGCGTTCAGTTGGGACTTTGACGTCGTCAAGGGAACCGAGATAGTTCCGGCGATGATGCCGGCTTTTGCTGTGTTGGTAGCCGTCGTGGTTGCAGAGTTCATAGCCGGGGTCGTCTGCAGTGCGATGCCGCCGTTGGCTAGGTCAAGGTTGTACGGCTTGTTCGCGAAGGTGCCCGCCTGCACGTCCTTGATGGCCTGCGTGTCAGCACCGGTGAACACCCAAAGCACTGAGGTGAGGTACTGCGACGGGTTCTTGATCAGGTCAGAGACGTCGCCAATGTCTGCGATGTACTTCACCGGCGTGGTGGCCGCCTCGATGGCTGCGATGTAACCGATGGTTGCGCCATCGCCCATTCCGAAGATGACATCGTCACCCTTGGCAATCAGTTGCTGGACAACCTTCTTGCCACCGGCCGAGTCGTCGTACGCCGCGGCGCCTACGTATGCCACGTCGATTTGAATCTTCGGGTTCACACTGCGCGCTCCTGCGACGAAACCACCCGACATCGTGAACCAGTTGAGGTCGTCAGCCGAGATCGCGATACCGATTTTGTTCGACTTCGTGTTCATCGCAGCGGCGATACCGGCCAAATAGCCACCCTGCTGCGCGCTGAAGGTCAGGACGCCGACCTTGCCCGGAAGCTGCTGGTTGGGGAAGTCCACTGTCAGGATCGGGACGTTGGTTGCCGCGTTGGCCTTGTCGGCCGCCTGCGTGAAGCCACTCGCGTGGGCGATAACCAAACCAACACCGGGCTTCTTAGCCGCCTGGGTCAGGATGGTCTGAGTGTTGTCGTAGCCGACGTTCGTGAGCGTGTCGAGCTGCAGGCCCAGCGCCGTTGTTGCTTCCTTGGCCCCCTTCAGACCCATCTGGTTCCAACCGTGGTCGGCCTCGGTGGCCGGGGTAACGATCGAAACGGCCGTGAAACTGGAACTGCTAGATGGGCTCGGTGAAGCGGACGGGCCGCTGTTTCCACTGCTGCTACAGGCAGCAAGCACGAGCATCAGCGAGCTAAAGCCCGCGACTACAGCTAGCCGTGCGTCTGTGCGGCGCGACTTAAGTGTGAGCATTGGACAAGGTCTCCCTGTTGATGCGGACGGGGTCGCTGCGATTTTTCTCACCATACGCAACGTGGGCCGTACAGTATGATTAAAAGGGGCGTTCGTCAATGGTTTATGGGACTTTCGGCCTTATTTATGATCGACTTCGAGAGAACCGCACACTCTGGGGGAAGGTACCGGCGTGACGACTCGGACGGCCAGAGTGCTTGCCCTGAGTTTGGGCGGCCTGCTGATGGTCGCCGGCTGTTCTGCAGGAAGCGGCCAAAGAGCGTCCAGCCCCTCGATGACGACCAGCTCAGCTGTGCCATATGCGTCACCGACCAGTCCCACGCAGATCAGCACGCCCGCGCACACAGCACCCCCACTGCTAGTTCATCCGCAAGACGAGCAAGCACTTGCCCAACTGCGTGTCGTTGCGCCCAAAGCAACGTTGGCTCTCGCACAACAGGTCCGGCACACCAACTGCTGGGTCCCTTCAATGCACCTGCTGTCCAAGAGCGGCGGCGGAACACCAGGAATGTGGCGCGTCATGTGCCGCGTCTACTACGAAGCCGATTCAGTGAGCAGATACCAAGACGTCGTCTGCATCGGCAACTTTCACCTCAAGCCCATGCTCAAGCAGTGCTGGCATTGGAAGTTCCACTACGGAGACCCTGGCTACACCGACGGACCAGCCCTAGCTAGACCCGCGCCATCACCCCTGCCCTAACAACGAAGTCGCGCTGTTGCCGACCTGGCCGACCGGACGAGTGTCGGACCGGACGTCACCGCTAGTTGCTTTGTTGCGTTAGCACAGTTACGGCGCACCTGCCAGATTCCAAAGGCTTGACAGCACTAGTGTCTTTCCATACCGTGAGCGGCCATCGGCAGCATGTGAAAATTCGCAAGGAGTCCCCATGTCTGGTCACAAGGTCTACCTGCTCGACGGTGGCTCGCTCGTCATCGATGCGTCCGACGTCCACTGGCATATCGACGCTGGCACACCTGTGCGTTTTCCCGTGTACTCAGTGCTCGTTGAGCATTCGGACGGGTTGATCCTGTTTGACACTGGCTACGACCTTGATCACGTCAATCGCGTGCTGCCGTTCGAGCAGCCGATCCAGACAGCCGAGCAGACGATCCCGGCACAACTCGCGCTCTGTGGCTACAGGCCAGAAGACGTTGACGTGGTTGTGAATTCTCACTTCCACTTCGACCACGTGGGTGGAAACAAGTACCTCACGAATGCCACCGTGCTCGTACACAAGGAAGAACTGCGCCACGCAAAAGTGCCGGAACCCTTTGAGCGCCTTGGCTACTCAGACCTCACCTTCGACTACGAAGGCGTGAAGTACAAGCCGATTTCCGGTGACTACGAGATCGTTCCTGGTGTCACGGTTTTCGAGACACCAGGCCACACGATCGGTCACTACTCAATGCTGATCGAACTCGAAGAAGCCGCCAACATGCTGTTCTGCGGCGACGCGGCCTACACCCGCACAACCCTCGAGAAAGAGTGGATCGCGGGCTTCCACCTCGACCCAACTCAGTCTGTGACCTCGATCCGTCGACTGAACTACTTGGCTCGCAAGAAGGGCGCGGACATCTACCCGTCCCACGAAATGGAACCCTTCCTGACCTGGAAGTTGGCTCCGCAGTACTACGGCGGCTAGTCACTGCACTAGACGGCCAGCGCCTCACGTCCAACCTCAACGATGCAAACTCCTCCCCCGGACCATGAAGGAATAACGATGTCAAACAGTCGCTTAGCGGTCGTGACCGGAAGTGCTCAGGGAATCGGTGCGGGCATTGCCCGTGAACTTGCCAACGATGGATTCCAGGTTGTTGTGGTCGACCTAAACGGTGATGGCGCAAAGAAGGTCGCCGATGAGATCGGTGGCTGGTCGTATCCACTCGACGTGTCTGACCCAGAGGCTGTTGCCGCTTTTGCGTCCGCACTCAAGGACAAGTACGGCCGCGTTGATGTGCTCGTCAACAATGCGGCAATCGTGCCGTTCACGCCGTGGCCCGATGTCACGTTCGAGGCATGGCGCAAGGTCATGTCGGTCAACGTCGACGGACTATTCCTGATGTGTCGCGCCCTCGGGGACATGATGGCCGCAGCCGACTACGGCCGCATCATCAACATCGCGTCAAACACTTTCGTTGCAGGCACCCCCAACTGTGCTCACTATGTGGCGACCAAGGGTGCGGTCATCGGCTTCACGCGAGCACTCGCGACAGAGCTCGGTCCACAGAACGTCACGGTGAATGCGGTCGCGCCAGGCCTGACCGAAACCGAGGGAGTGCTCGACGGACCGCACAAGGAGGGATTCGACTATGTCCTTGCTGCGCAAGCCATCAAGCGTCGGGCCTACCCGTCAGACATCGCCCCGGCGGTAGCGTTCCTCGCGTCCGAAAAGGGCGGCTGGGTTACCGGGCAAACGTTGGTCGTTGATGGTGGACACACGCGCAACTAGTCCACAGCATGCCCACTTACGACTACGCAATCCTCGGCGGCGGTTCAGCGGGGTGCATCCTTGCAAATCGGTTGAGCGCTAACCCTGACTGCACAGTGGTTTTGCTTGAGGCCGGATCGTGGGTCGACGACCCTGACATGCGTCTTCCCGAACGTTGGCCGTTGAACTACGGACGTTCGTACGACTGGGCTTACTGGACGATGCCGCAAGCCGGACTTGGTGGCCGTCGACTCGATTGGCCACGCGGCAAAGGCTTTGGCGGTTCTAGCCTGCTTCATGCGATGGCACATATGCGTGGGTGCCGTGAGGACTTCGATGCCTGGGTCGCAACCACTGGCGACTCAGGTTGGGGTTGGGACGCACTGCTCCCGTACTTCCGCCAGATGGAGGACTTCGCCGGCGGAGAGAGTCTGGTTCATGGGATCGACGGTCCGTTGGCTGTTATGCGTCCCGGTTCTGACCTGTTGAACCCCGTCGTGAACGACTACATCGCCGGGTGGCAAGAGCTGGGCGTCCCGCTGATCGCCGACCACAACGGTGGTCAGATGCTCGGCGTCACGGCAAACTCACTCACTATCAGTCAGGGTCAGCGAGTTACCGTGGCTGATGCGTATCTGACACCGATCATGGACCGACCTAATCTTGAAGTGATTGGGGACGCCACTGTCGATCGTTTGGAAGTGCAGGGACGTTCGGTTAGTGGCATCGCATACTCAGTCGCAGGACGCGCCGAACGTCTCACCGCCAACCGCATTGTGCTGGCTCTTGGAGCACTGGCCAGTCCGATGTTGCTGATGCGTTCTGGCATCGGTGACCCAGGCGAACTCACCGCTGTGGGCGTCACACCCATCGTCGAATCTTGTGAGGTCGGCAAGAACCTGCAGGACCATCTGCTGGCCGGCAATGTGTACCGATCCACGAAGCCGGTTCCCCCCACGCGACTGCAGGTATCGGAATCGATGACCTACTTGAAGCCGTCCGACATCACGGCGACGACGGGTGCACCCGATGTCGTTGTGGGGTGCGCTGCTGCGTTGGCGACCTCTAGTGAACTGACAGCGCGCGTTCAACACCTAATCCCGGGACAGGGGTACACGTTGTTCTGCGGCGTCACACGTCCGACCAGCCGCGGCCAGTTGCGCCTGAGTGGGCCGGCCGCCGATGACGAGCCTTTGATCGACCCGAATTATCTGGATACGACGCGCGATCGCGAGAACTTCGTTGCCGCGCTCCACCTGGCGCGAGAAGTCGGACGCAGCCATGCGCTTGAGTCGTGGATGGCAGAAGAGATCCTGCCTGGACCGACAGTGCAGTCAGCAGAAGAGATGCTCGACTTCATCCGGCAAGCGGCAATCACGCATCACCACCCGGTGTCGACGCTGCGGATGGGCAGCGATGAGACTGCGCCTGTTGCTAGTGACCTGGCATTTCGCGGCTTGGACAACCTGACGGTCGCCGATGCGTCCGTCATCCCAACGATCGTGTCCGGCCCGGTGCATGCGGCTGTGCTGGCAATTGCTGAACGGCACGCAGACCAGTTGCTAGCACGTCACTAACTGCACCACCGACCTGATCGCGGACAGATGACTGGCAGACATGAGACCGGCGCAGTGGTGGCAAGCCCGATAGAGCGTCATTCGGTGTCGAAGAAGTTCTCGTCTACGTCGGTGATCCGAATGGTTTGTGAGTCGGCGACCCCTACACCATAGGTAACCATGTTCCGACCGAGGTCGATGCCGTTCATGAGGATGACCTTCGGGCTCTTCTCAACGAACTTGCGTGCCTCAGACGTGAAGTCGCTCGTCGTGATGAAGACACCACCTGACGCGCCCATGGCTGTTGTGGCGCCAAGGAACTCGCGAACCGAAGCCGCACTGACGTTGTTCCCGGTCGCGTACCGTTTGGCCTGCACATAGATCCGCTCGATGCCGAGAGCGTCTTGGCGGATAACACCGTCCAGCCCGCCGTCGTGTGATTGTCCGAGGTGTTCGGTATCTGCTTCACGTCCGCCGTACCCCATTGCGCGCAGGAGTTTAAGGACCGCACGCTCTAGGAAGACTGGTTCCTCGTCCTACAGTCGCTCGATCCACGGCTCAGCGGTCTGTTCCTGCAGAATCTCGATAGCGTTAAACAGTTGCTCGATCGAGCTCTCACCCAACTCGGAACCGTCAACCACGGCAGAGCCCCCAGACGCCGAGTTCTTCTTGCTTGCCTTCGATCGCTCCATCCACGCCTGATACCCGGGTAGATGTTTGATGTCCGCCACCGCCACGGCATCGGGGTGGTTTGCGAGGAGTTGTTGACCGATATTCGTGATCACGAGAAACCCACGCTTGGGGCGAGTCACGGCGCCGGCCTGAGCCAAATACTCAGTAGCCCAATGGGCTCGACTAGCGGCTTTGCTGGAGCCAGCAGCAATTGTCTCAGCCAAGTCTTCTTCCGACAGATTCATCATCGACACGGCCGATTTGGCGACTTTGACCGGACCCCGTGGATTGGTCCGGGGTTCGTGAGAGTCAGTTTCGGTGGGTGCAGGCGGCAGCGTATCGGGCCGGGGTTTGGTAGCCCAGGGCTGAGTGCCTGCGGTGGTGGTTGTATTCCTGCTTCCAGTCAGAGATC
>CAIKAW010000088.1 GCA_903825575.1 uncultured bacterium
CTCTCGATTGGTATGGCATACGGCACTACGTTTCGCAGCGACCCATGACCCAGCTCTATGGCTGGAATGTGGCGAAGCTTCCCGAGTGGTTCACGAAACAATTTCCCGCCGACTACCACCGAAAGCGCCTCTTCAAGGAAGAACCCGGCGTACCTCTGCACGCCACATCATTCGAAGGGCAGTCCGATGCGCCCCAGGTATCGGAACCGGAAAGGGCGCTGCTCGAAGTGCTGAGTGATGTGGGCGTGCGCCAACCGCTGCAAGAAGCGCGGGAGCTCACGCAGAGTACCCACACCCTCCGCGCCAATGTCCTGACGGAGCTCTTGCGCTTGTGCGTGAGTATCAAAACAGTGCGCTTGTGCCTAAGTCTCGGCAAGGAACTCAAGTTACCTTGGTCGTCGAAACTCGATCCAACCGAATTGCCACTGGGTAGCGCGCGTCCCTGGGTGTCCCGTTCGTCCGATGGCTTGCTGGTTCTGAGACGATGAATCGCGAGTACCTTGAGACCGCGCGTTTGCTGATCCAGGTAGCACCACTGGTGTTTGTTGACGATCAATTCGGGCTCAAGGGCGGTACGGCGATCAATCTGTTTCTTCGCGACATGCCCCGATTGTCCGTCGATTTGGATTTGGTCTTTACCGATCACACTGTCGGCCGAGAGGAAGCGCTTGCCCGAATCAACGCTGCCGTCAGAGAGACGGCAGATCGCTTGCGAGCACGCCGATTCGCGGTTTATGTGCCGGAGGCCGGGCGTGACGGCGACACGAAGCTGATGGTTCGAAGTGGCGCTGCCGAAGTAAAGGTCGAAATCAACACGGTCATGCGTGGCACGGTTCATCGCGTGCGTCGGGCTAACCTGACGCCCTTGGCCCGCGATGCCTTGCTCGCCGACATTGAGATTCCAGTTCTCGCATCCGAAGACGTTTACGGAGGAAAGCTCGTTGCTGCTATGGATCGACAACACCCCCGCGATCTCTTCGACGTCATGGAACTTTTCAAGCATGAGGGTATTACGCCCGGCATTCGGAGGGCATTCGTCGTCTACCTTGCAAGTCACAACCGACCAGTTCACGAGGTTCTCTTTCCGGAGTTGCGCGATATTCGAATGGACTACGAGCGGAATTTCGTAGGTATGACCTCGCAACCGACTGAGCTTGCCGTGCTCCTCGAAACGCGCGATCGAATGATTGAGGAGTTGCACGCTGGTCTTGACGCGGACGAACGCCGCTTCTTGCTATCGCTGGTCAAGGCCGAGCCCGAGTGGGAGTTGTTGGGCATTCCGCACGTGAGTGAACTCCCGGCCGTCCGCTGGAAGCTTCAGAACCTAGCGCGACTTCAACGCGAGCGGGCCGAGCAATTCGAGCTGCAGTACACTACGCTTGCCGGTCGGCTACACCATTAGGTCTACTGGTGACTGAGCATGCCGGACCACTTACCTCGTGACGTCGTGACGCATGCCGATGTCTGATCAGGAATTACTCGCCAAGCTGCAAGCCGAGAACGCCAGGCTAATCTCGCTGCTCGAAGCCCGCGGAATCGAATGGCGCGCGCCGGTGTCGTTGGCACAAACATCTGAACCGTCCAAGCTATCTACTGGCGACAAGGTCGCGCTGTTTCGCCACCTATTTCGCGGGCGGACGGATATCTACCCCATCCGCTGGGAGAGCAAGACTACCGGCAAGTCAGGCTACGCGCCCGCCTGTGCCAACGAATGGCGAGCCGGGGTCTGCGAGAAGCCGCGCATCAAGTGTGGCGACTGCGGTAATCGCCTGCTGATTCCGCTATCCGATTCGGTCATTTACGGCCATCTGGCGGGCGAGCACACGGTAGGCGTGTACCCCTTGCTGGACGATGACAGTTGCTACTTTGTCGCCGTTGACTTCGATGAAGCTGAATGGCGGGAGGATGCGCGAGCATTCATGGGATCGTGCGAGGCGCTTGGCGTGCCTGCGTCGCTTGAGATTTCGCGCTCCGGGTGTGGCGCTCACGCCTGGGTATTCTTCGCCGGCCGGGTTTCGGCCCGTGACGCGCGGCGCTTGGGCACGGCTATCATCAGCCACACGTGTGCACGCACGCGGCAGCTCAAGCTGAACTCATACGACCGGCTGTTTCCCAATCAGGACACGATGCCCAAAGGCGGGTTCGGCAACCTGATTGCGTTGCCGCTGCAGAAGGGGCCACGCGAGAGAGGCTGCAGTGTATTTGTCGATTCCGAGCTGCAGCC
>CAIKAW010000089.1 GCA_903825575.1 uncultured bacterium
AGCCGGACGCAAGACGCGACCTGCGAAAAGGAAGCCAGCCTGATAGACCGCAGTGCACGTCGGTCCTTCGACGTCGTCTCGCTCTTCATGGCTAATGGCCTCGTGAATCGTTGGATCGAACGGCTCACCGACCGTGCCAAATCTTTCGAGCCCAAGTCGTTCGACGATTGCCTCAATCGATTCACCGACGGTGCGGAAGGCACCCTCAAGTTCGCCGTGGCTACGTGCCCGGTCAAGATCATCGAGCACCGGCAACAGCGCGAGTAGCACGCTCCCAGCCGCCTGGTCACGAACAACTTCGCGGTCACGGTCGACCCGACGCCGATAGTTCGTGTACTCAGCCTGAACTCGTTGTAAGTCCGCAGTACGTTCGGCCAGAAGTTCAGCTGCCGCTTCGCCCAACAGCGCTTCGGCCGCCGCTTCAAAATCGGAGTTCGACTCGGGACCTGCAGGATCGGGCGCTGCCGATTCGGCAGGCTTGCGAACCTCGCCGGTCACCGGGTCGATCCGTCGCTTATCGGTGATTTTGACCGACTCGACCGGTTCACCAGACTCGTCGGTTTCGTTCACTTAGGTTGGCCTTCGTCCACGATCTCAGCGTCAACGACGTCATCGTCATTGTGCTGGTGCGACTGTTCGCCACCGCCTGCGCCGGCCTCGGCACCCGCCTGCTGATACATGGCAGCACCAAGCGCCTGGCTCGCGGTAGACACCTTCTCGGCCGCTGTTTTGATCGCCTCGAAGTCACTGCCTTCCAGTGCGCGCTTGAGTTCGATCAACGGTTCGTCGACATTGCTTCTGCCTTCGGCCGGAAGTTTCTCGGCATTTTCGGCGAGGAACTTCTCGGTCTGGTACACCAACGATTCGGCGTTGTTGCGAATCTCTGCTTCCTCGCGACGCTGCTTGTCATCATCGGCGTGTGCTTCGGCGTCACGCATCATGCGTTCAATGTCGTCCTTCGGCAGGCCCGAACCGCCGGTGATTGTCATCGACTGTTCCTTGCCGGTACCGAGGTCCTTCGCTGAAACGTGCACGATGCCGTTGGCGTCGATGTCGAACGTGACCTCGACCTGCGGGACACCACGTGGCGCTGGCGGCAGACCGGTGAGCTCGAAGGTGCCCAGTTTCTTGTTGTAGGCAGCCATTTCTCGCTCACCCTGGAAGACCTGAATCAGCACAGACGGCTGGTTGTCATCGGCTGTGGTGAAGATCTCGGACCGTTTGGTCGGGATCGTGGTGTTGCGGTCGATAAGGCGCGTCATGATGCCGCCCTTGGTTTCGATCCCCAACGAGAGCGGGGTTACATCGAGCAACAGGACGTCCTTGACTTCGCCCTTGAGCACGCCGGCCTGCAGCGCCGCACCAACAGCGACAACTTCATCCGGGTTTACGCCCTTGTTGGGTTCCTTGCCACCGGTAAGTTCCTTCACCAGTTCGGTGACGGCCGGCATGCGGGTGGATCCGCCGACGAGAACCACGTGGTCGATCTGGCCCACGGAGATACCGGCGTCCTTGATGACTGATGCAAATGGCGCCTTGCAACGGTTCAGTAGGTCGGCCGTCAACTGCTGGAAGCTGGCGCGCGTGAGCGTCTCGTCTAGGTGCAACGGGCCGTCAGCAGATGCCGTGATGTAAGGAAGGTTGATGGTCGACTGGCCCGAACTCGACAGTTCGATCTTGGCCTTTTCGGCTGCTTCACGCAGACGCTGCAGTGCCATCTTGTCCTTAGACAGGTCAATGCCGTGTGCGTGCTTGAAGTTCGTAACCAAGTGATCAACGACACGCTGGTCCCAGTCGTCGCCGCCGAGAAGGTTGTCGCCACTGGTGGCCTTCACCTCGACGATGCCGTCGCCGATTTCGAGCAGCGAAACGTCGAACGTGCCGCCGCCGAGGTCGAACACGAGGATCGTCTGCTCCTGGTCGCCTTTGTCGAGGCCGTATGCAAGCGCTGCTGCGGTTGGCTCGTTGATGATGCGCAACACGTTGAGTCCAGCGATCTGGCCGGCGTCCTTCGTGGCCTGGCGCTGGGAGTCGTTGAAGTACGCGGGCACGGTAATGACCGCGTCAGTTACCGGCTCGCCAAGGTAAGCCTCCGCGTCACGCTTGAGCTTGCCGAGCACGCGGGCGCTGATCTCTTGGGCGCTGTAGTCCTTGCCGTCGATTGCGACGGAGAAACTGCCTTCGCCCATGTGCCGCTTGACCGAGCGGATCGTGCGGTCAACGTTCGTGACGGCCTGCCGCTTGGCGACTTCGCCAACGAGAACTTCGCCGTTCTTGGCGAAGGCGACGACCGATGGAGTGGTTCGCGCCCCTTCCGCGTTTGCGATGACGGTGGGCTCGCCACCCTCAAGTACAGCGACAACAGAGTTGGTAGTGCCTAAGTCAATTCCGACCGCGCGGGCCATTTCTGCCTCCCAGGGAAGTTCCGTTGCCCATAGCGTGCAACAGGCTCCAGCCACTTGTCAAATTGGGGAGCATGTCACTTGAGTCTCTACGACTCATAGCAACTTGGCCCTCGCATTTGGGGGTCAGCGTCGGCGACCGGCCTTCGTTAGGGAATAGAGCAGGAATCCGAGGGCGCCACCGACCAGCGCTCCTGGAATACCGATCTCGAACATCGCGAACACCGCAGTTGGGACGTAGACGAAGAGCCCAACGATCAAACCGACAATGCCCCCGACCACCCCACCCCAGACCGCTCCGACGAGCGCCCAACGCACGAATTCCGGTTCGATATGCCTAAGCGCTAGGAACTCGCGAAAGGACCCTTTCGCAGGGGGTGGACCTTGCGGGCTTGATTCCACAACTACCTCCCGTCGCGAGGCACGCAGCGAGCGCGTCATGCCAGTTGGTGCCAGCCGCCCCGCAGATCGAGCCTAGTGACGACGGACTTTTCAAGCACCGTGAAACTCACAATTACCTGACCGGCACGCACGGCATTGCCGGCTGGCGACCTACCGACACAGCGTTCGGCGTCGAAAGGCTGGCTTTGGTTCCAGCTGATGGCCACCCGTCCCTCGTCGGTGGCGGCTGACCGATAGCGTTGCCAGACGGGATCGGGAGCGCGCGCTCCCATCGTTGTATGAGGAGGACCCGTGGCGCTTCGGCTGACCCTCGGACTGTTGCTGACACTTGCGGCTTTTGTGGTCGCTGGCCGACGCGGATGGACTTTGTTCCGACTGATCCGCAGTGGACAACCAGCCGTTGGGCGCGCTGATAACCCGGCCGCCATGGTCTCGGCCGAAGTCACCGAAGTACTAGGCCAGCGCAAGTTGCTGGCGTGGACGATTCCGGGCCTCGCGCACTTCTTCGCTTTCTGGGGCTTCCTAGTTCTTGCGCTAACGATTCTGGAAACCTACGGCGCCCTTTTCAAGGACGACTTCGCTTTCCCGCTGATCGGGCATTGGGCGATTATCGGTCTGGCAGAAGACCTCTTCGCGGTACTCGTCGTGTTGGCGCTGATCACGTTCACGATCATCCGCTTCCGCAGCAACCCACACACAGTCGGACGCAAGTCGCGCTTCTTCGGATCCCACACTGGTGCCGCCTGGCTTGTCCTGTTCATGATCTTCAACGTCGTGTGGACGTTGCTGCTCTATCGCGGGGCCCAGATCAACGTGACTGCAAAGTCTGCGGTGCGCGCATTCCCTTACGACGCAACTTGGGCATTTGCGTCCAACGTCGTCGCACACATCTTCGGTGGCCTGAGCCTCGGCGCCAACCAAGGCATCGTCACTGTCGGCCTGCTGCTGCAGCTCTTAGTCGTGCTCGGGTTCTTGGTGCTGGTGCTCTACAGCAAGCACCTGCACATCTTCATGGCCCCTATCAACGTCGCCACGTCACGTCGACCAAACGCACTCGGTCCGCTAATGCCGATGTTCAGCGGCACAACGAAGATCGACTTCGAAGACCCTGCCGACGATGCCATCTTCGGGCGAGGTCGGATCACCGACTTCACTTGGAAGGGCATGCTCGACATGGCCACCTGCACCGAGTGCGGGCGTTGCCAGTCGCAGTGCCCAGCTTGGAATACCGACAAGCCGTTGTCTCCGAAACTCGTAGTGATGGGTCTGCGCGACCACCTTTTCGCCACCGCTCCCTACATCCTCGCTACTTCGGGCAAGACGTTCGAACCGGGCGAGTACGACGACGAACTGCTCGAGAAGCTTGGCGACGAGATGAAGGCCGAAGTAACTCGTCCACTCGTTGGCACCGGCCTTGGCGTCATCGACCCCGACGTGCTGTGGGCGTGTACGACGTGCGGTGCCTGCGTTGAGCAGTGCCCGGTCGACATCGAACACATCGATCACATCGTTGATATGCGCCGCAACCAAGTGATGATCGAGTCGTCATTCCCGACCGAACTCAACGGACTGTTCAAGAACGTTGAGCAGAACGGAAATCCATGGGGCCTGAGCGCCGCCAAGCGCACCTCTTGGATTGAGGAGATGGACTTCGAGGTCCGCGTCTTCGGTGCCAATGGCGAGGACGCCATTCCCGACGATGTCGACTACCTGTTCTGGGTTGGTTGTGCTGGGGCGTACGACGATCGCGCAAAGAAGACCACCAAGAACGTCGCTGAATTGCTGCGCCTTGCGGGTGTCGAGTTCATGGTGCTTGGCGACGGCGAAACGTGCACCGGTGATCCTGCCCGTCGGGCCGGTAACGAATTCCTGTTCCAGATGCAAGCCATGGCGAACGTCGAAGTTCTTAATGAGGTCAAGGCGAAGAAGATTGTTGTCACCTGCCCGCACTGCTTGAACACACTTGGGCGTGAATACCCGCAAGTTGGCGGCAACTACGACGTCATCCACCACTCACAGTTGCTCGCGCAATTGGTGCGCGACGGCAAGTTGACTCCGGTGAAGCCACTGGAAGAGAAGATCACCTACCACGACCCGTGCTACCTCGGCCGTCACAACAAGGTCTACACACCCCCGCGCGAATTGGTCGCCGGAATCCCCGGAGTCAATCTTGTTGAGATGCCGCGTAACTCAGAGAAGTCCTTCTGCTGCGGCGCTGGTGGTGCCCGCATGTGGATGGAGGAACGGATCGGTCAGCGCATCAACGAAACCCGCGGCAACGAGGCAGTTGCAACTGGCGCCACCACTATTGCTGTGGCCTGCCCGTTCTGCAGCGTGATGGTCAATGACGCGGTGACGCAACTGCAAGCAAGCTCTGGTGGCGCGGCCGTAACCGTTTCGGATATTTCGACGCTGTTACTGGATTCAGTTCGCGGCTGACGTCAGCCGCTGGTCCGCCGCTCTAGATTTCGGTGCGGTGGAAGTTTAGGAACGACCGACTCGCAGTCGGGCCGCGCTGACCCTGGTAGCGCGAGCCGTATTCGCCAGTGCCGTAGGGGTGCTCTGCGGCGGACGAGAGCCGGAACAAACACAACTGCCCGATCTTCATCCCGGGCCAGATCATGATCGGCAACGTCGCCACGTTTGATAATTCCAGCGTCACGTGGCCGCTAAATCCTGGGTCGATGAATCCGGCGGTTGAATGCGTAAGCAACCCAAGCCGGCCCAGCGAGGACTTGCCTTCCAATCGGCCGGCAACGTCATCGGGCAACGTGATGACCTCGTACGTCGATGCCAGCACGAACTCACCGGGATGCAGAACGAACGGGTCCTGGTCTGCCGGCTGCACTAGTCGGGTGAGGTCCTCTTGCTCGACGGCCGGGTCGATATGTGGGTAGCGGTGGTTCTCGAAGACCCGGAAGTAGCGGTCGATCCGAACGTCAATACTCGAGGGTTGGATCATCGACGGGTCAAAGGGCTCGATACCAACGCGGCCGGAGGTTACCTCGGCCCGGATGTCGCGATCCGAGAGCAGCATGTCCCGAGGCTATCGGAGTCAGGCATAATCTCCCCTGCGGGCACTCCGGTGCTCGTGCTGCGGGTGTAGTTCAATGGTAGAACATCAGCTTCCCAAGCTGACAGTGCGAGTTCGATTCTCGTCACCCGCTCCGGATCAGACCGTTCCTGCGGCTGCGGTAAATGCCGCAACCGTCGCCGCCCAACCGTTCGTGGTTGCTTCCCGACGCAGTTGGCCAGCCTCGCCTAGCCGGGCGAATCCGCTCTGACTGATTCGAACGTGAGTGATTTCCCCGTCAGGTTCGAATGTGATGGTGACATCGGTGGCCTGATCGGGAGCGAAGAACAAGTGCCACCTAAAGGCGACCTCGCGAGGTTCATCCCAATGTGTGACTTCGCCCCAAACGTGTTCGGCACCATCCTTGCCGCGCTCGAAAATGCGCCCGCCAGGGTACGGCTCGAAAACGATGCTGTCTGGATCCCCGCTAATGGTGTGAGCCTTGGGCCACCAAAGACTGGTCCGCATGGTCCACAGATCAAAGGCTCGGTCGGCGCCAGAGCGCACATCGAAGGTAACGACGAGCGGTTCTTCGGCGGTCACGAGTTCTCCCCGGCCAGGTTCTCGGCGGCCATTGTGTATCGCGTCGATGCCTCCCGCCAGAGTTCGTCCATGTAGGCGCGCAACGCTGAGATCCCATCGGGGCGGACCCGGTAGATATGGCGGGTTCCCTCGACCACTGGTTCGACTAGGCCAGCATCCTTGAGCAATCGCAGATGCCGGGAAATTGCAGGTCGGCTAATCGGGAAACTCTGGGCCAGCAGACCCACCGACGACGGCTGCGTCGCGAGTGCTTCGACGATGGCCAGGCGCACCGGGTCAGCCAGCACTTGGAGCGATTCCGCAGACATATCGGTAACCTACCAGTTACCATAACCACTCACCTACGAATCGGGGGGATCGATGCGTTTCTCAACCAATATCAAGATCGACGCAGCACCGCAGGTGGTTTGGGACGTCCTGACCGACCTGCCGAATTGGGCGTCGTGGAACACGACGATCACGGGAACGCAAGGAACCATCAGTTTGCACGCCAAAGTAAAGGTGTCGGTCACGGCAAACCCGGGACGCGCCTTCCCTGTCAAGGTGACCGCGCTCAATGCCCCACGCCAAATGGTGTGGACCGGCGGCATGCCACTGGGCACCTTCGTCGGAACCCGGACCTTCGAGCTCGAACCGCAGGCCGGCGGGACCCACTTCACGATGACCGAGGTTTACACCGGTCCGCTGGCAGCGCTCATCACTCGTTCGATCCCAGACCTGCAGCCCAGCTTCGACGAGTTCGCCACCTGTCTCAAAGCCCACGCCGAACAAAGGAACCGCACATCATGAACGCCAGCGTCGTTGTCACCTACACGATCAAGCCCGAAGTCCTAGCCGAGCACCTGGGCCTAATCGCGGACGTCTTCGCGGAGTTGCAGGCGACTAACCTTGCGACGGCGGACTACCGCGTTCTACGTCTTGCCGACGGAGTCTCCTTCGTCCATGTGTCGACCTCATTCACAGCGGATGGCACTAACCCGGTACCCGAGTTGGGATCGTTCAAGGCTTTCTCCCGCGATCTAGCGTCACGGGTTGTTGGACCTCCGAGCGCGAGCCCGGCTGACCTGATCGAATCCCACACGCCATAGAAATCAACTCAACCGGGCGGCATTCTTCTCAGCGTGTGCGCTTCGTGTGGCTATAGCGCACTTAACGCACACGCTGGGAAAGTTCGCGCCTCGAATGGGCTAACGGGCGGGCGACGGGCTGACGGGCGGGGCGACGGGCGGGCGACGGGCTGACGGGCGCTGCACGAAATTGCGATGATGTCCGCACCGATCCGCGACGAGGTATCCTCGCCCAATTCGGCATCCGGGATTTAGCAATCGGGGATCGTGGGAACGGGGATTTAGCAATCGGGGATCGTGCGAACGGGGATTTAGCAATCGGGGATCGTGCGAACGGGGGGCGTTGAAATGACTTGGCACGAGCAAAACAAGTCGGGCAGTCAAGAACTAGCCGATCCCGTAGGCAGCGCGGGCTTCGGACTGATCGGGGTGCTAGTCGTCGTCGTCATTCTCGGGCTAATGGGCGCAGGCGCGATTCTCGTGGTGAACACCGAATCTGCGATGCCACGAACCGACGGTTTGGGCTCACCGGTCGCGTCGACCATGCCAACAGGGCAGCCCACTGGCCACTCCTCACCCACATCCGTCACCGACCCGGCGGCGATCGCGGCTTGCCGTGCGCTGGTGGCGGAGATCCAGACCGCCATCTCGGTCTATTCGGCTATGCACTCCGGTGGCAACCCATCTTCCCTTGCCGACCTCGTCCCGGGACTGCTGAAATCGGATCCGCTGAAGGGGTTGCGCCCGGGCCAAGTGCTTAAGTACGACGCCGCGTCGGGAACGATCAAGGCAAAGTGCTGATGCGCTAAGGCCAAACTTCGTTGACGAGATGTTCGGCAATGGCAAGGCTTGACGTAGCCGCAGGGGAAGGCGCATTACGCACAACCAGCACCCGCCCGACCTTGCGCAGCGCGAAGTCGTCGACGAGATTGCCGCGAGAATCCACAGCCTGCGCCCGCACCCCCGCTGCGGCGGGAAGCAGGTTTTGGAGTTGCACCGCAGGGAGGTAACGGCGCACCCGGGACGCATAAACATTCTTGGACACTGAACCTGCAAATTCGCGCACACCGCTACGCCAATGCTGGGCGGCCAGGTGTGCGAATCCGGACCAGGCGACGAAGTGCCACAGGTCGGCGACGTCAATGTCACGCCACCGGTAACCCGCCAAGGCAAGTGCAGGAACCGCGTTAGGGCCGACGAACACTTCATCGTTAACACTGCGAGTTAGATGTACGCCTAAGAATGGGTACCGCGGATCGGGGATGGGATAGACCAATCCATTCACAAGCTTTGCCGCGTCGTGATCGAGTCGAAAGTACTCGCCGCGAAACGGAACGATACGCAAATCATCCGAGGAGCCCAGCAGATCGGAAACCGCATCACTGAACAGACCGGCGCACGCGATCACTTGATCGAAGGAGTGCGATTCACTGTTGGCCATGACCGTCACCGAGTCCGTCGATTGCGTGATGCCCGTGACGGGAGAGTTGAGCAGCACCTGACCACCGGCGGCACGAACTTGGTCGGCAAGAACCTCAC
The DNA here is from genome assembly GCA_903825575.1 of uncultured bacterium. Lineage (GTDB taxonomy): Bacteria > Actinomycetota > Actinomycetes > S36-B12 > CAIKAW01 > CAIKAW01. The sequence continues at coordinate 9,027 of CAIKAW010000089.1, forward strand.
AGACTCGGACATAGTCAACAACTGCAGTGCGCGGTGAGTGCAGTGCCGCGACGCCGGCAACGTGCGGCTCCAATTCGGCCATACCGGCACGGTCGAGTCGGTGCAGATCGGGCACCCCGTTGCTTAGCGCACGCTGTTCGATTTCGGCTAGTGCTGCTAATTCGCCCGGATCGGCTGCCACCACCAATTTTCCGAGTTCGCGAAACGGGATGGAATTGTCCTGACAGAACTCGCGCAATTGACCAGACCCGCGCCGACATAGCGACGCCTTGAGACTGCCCGGTGCGTAGTAAAGCCCAGCGTGAACAACGCCGCTGTTGTGACCGGTCTGGTGGGCCGCCAACGTCGACTCGCGTTCAAAGACGGTGACGCTAGATCCGGGAAAGCGAACCGCGATTTCGCGAGCTACCGCCAGACCCACAATGCCGCCGCCGATGACCGCGACAGTAGAAGGAACCGAGTCAGGCGATGGCACGAATCCTCCCAGCCGGGGAGAGCCGTTTTAGCAGGTGGCAGGGCCGCCAACCGATGTGGTGGCGGTGACAAAACCCGTAGCTGAGGCGTAACTGAAGGTGACCCCAGTCAAGGACGGCAAGGTCTTGATGAACGAAGGCACTACGGCCGCCAGGCTGGCCGGATAAGCACCTGTTTGGGCGTAGAAGGCCTCGACCGCAACCTGAGTTTCGTCAAGTGTCTGATTGCACGCGGCCGAAGCGCCCTTGTTCGAGACGCCACTGACCGAGAACACCACAATTGCGGCGAGGATCCCGATAATGACGATGACGATAAGCAACTCAATCAGCGTGAACCCAGCGGTCGGGTACAAGTGTCGATCTCGAACTCTGCTGCGCAGGTTATCCATTTTGGCCCCCTAGGGTGGCCAAACCATAACAGTCAGTAACCAACTTGGCTACGGGCAACGCCTTAGGATCAATTCTTGCAATTGTTACCGGTCAGTAGCATGATTGGTTACTCACCAGTAACAAGACAGCGGAGGCCTGATGTCCCACTACCGCAGCAACTTGCGCGACATCGAGTTCAACGTCTTCGAGATGTTCGGCGCAGGGGAGCGATTGGGCCAGGGCCCATTCGGCGAAATTGATGCGGCTACTGCCCGCGAGGTGATGGTCGAGATCGAGCGCTTCGTAACCGAAGTACTTGCCACCTCGTATGAATCCGGCGACCGCAACCCACCCACCTTCGATCCGACAACCCACTCGGTGACCGTGCCCGAAGAATTCCGGGCAACCTTCCAAGCCCTGCTGGACAGCGAGTGGTGGAAGCTTGATCTGCCAATCGAACTAGGCGGCAGCGGCGCAGCCCCCAGCCTGCGATGGGCAGTCGGCGAATTGATCCTCGGGGCGAACCCCGGCGCGTTCCTGTACCTGTCGGGGTCAGCTTGGGCGGCCGTACTAAACGCCCTGGGCACCCCCGACCAGAAGAAGATGGCCCAGCGTATGGTCGACCGCCGCTGGGGAGCCACGATGGTGCTGACCGAGCCGGACGCCGGGTCCGATGTTGGAGCCGGACGCACCAAGGCCGTCGCTCAGCCCGACGGCACTTGGCACATCGAGGGCGTCAAACGCTTCATCACCTCGGGCGAGCACGACATGACCGAGAACATCATCCACTTAGTACTTGCCCGCCCCGAAGGCCACGGACCCGGCACCAAGGGACTCTCGCTATTCATCGTCCCCAAGTTCCTGTTCGAAATCGAGACCGGTGAACTTGGCGCACGCAACGGCGTTTACGCGACCAACATCGAAAAGAAGATGGGCATCAAGGTTTCCACCACCTGCGAGATGACCTTCGGCGCCGATGAACCTGCGGTCGGGTACCTAGTCGGTGAGGTTCACGACGGAATAGCGCAGATGTTCCACGTCATCGAACACGCCCGCATGATGGTTGGCACCAAGGCCTTAGCGGCGCTGTCCACCGGATACCTGCACGCGCTCGATTACGCCAAGACGCGGGTGCAGGGCGCAGATTTGGCGCAAATGACCGATAAAACTGCCCCCCGCGTGACGATCATTAACCACCCGGACGTTCGGCGAATTCTGATGTGGCAGAAGGCCTACACCGAAGGCCTACGGTCCTTGATCCACTACACCGGCATGTGGCAGGACCGTTCAGTGCTGGCAAAGGCCGGTGAAGGTGACCCCGACCTGCCGGAACGAATGAACGATCTGCTGCTGCCACTAGTGAAGGGCGTCGGATCCGAACGTTCGTACGAAATGTTGACTCTGTCATTGCAAACCTTCGGCGGCTCGGGGTTCCTGCAGGACTACCCGATCGAGCAGTACATCCGCGACGCAAAGATCGACACGCTGTATGAAGGCACTACGGCGATCCAGGGATTGGACCTGTTCTTTCGCAAGATGATCCGTGACCAGTTCGTGGCAATCACCCAACTCGGCTCGGAGATTCAAGAGTGCGTCAAAGGCGGCGTAGACGGTGACTCGTTTGCCGTCGAACGTGAAGCTCTTGGGCAGGCGCTCGACGACGTTCAAGGCATGATCGGCGCGCTGGGCGGGTTCGCGTTGCGTTCCCAAACCGAACCGGCAGAAATCTACAAAGCCGGGCAGAACACCACTCGACTGTTGATGGCTCTCGGAGATCTAGTGATCGGCTGGTTGCTACTGCGATCAGCTGAGGTGAGTGCCGCCGCGCTAGCCCGGGAAGTAAGCGAGCGCGATCGCGAGTTCTACATCGGCAAGATCGCAGTCGCGCGCTTCTTTGCAGCCAACCAACTGCCGCGACTTTCCGTAGAGCGCGCGATGCTCGAGGCAGCCGACAACTCCCTGATGCAGGTACCAGAGTCGGCGTTTTAGGCTAGACACACAGCAATGGGGCGGGACATC
>CAIKAW010000090.1 GCA_903825575.1 uncultured bacterium
AATTCCTTGGGCTCTGCCGAGACGATGACATCGCGCCCCTTGGCGTCGATTTGGCTTGTGCCCAGCGGGCCGCTGCAGAAGAGCCAAGTCGGTCGGCTGGCAAGAGTGGGAGCGTTATGTCGGACGAAATCGGCGGCACCGGACAGCCAAGAACCCATGTACGTCGCTCCTCCTATGACATATGCGTCGTAGGCGGCTGGGTTGGTGACCTTAGCGATTGGCTGGAGGTCAACCGCAACGCCGGATTCGCTAAGGACTTTGGCTATCCGCTCTGCAATGCCCATGGTCGAGCCGTATTTGCTTGCGTAACTAACCAAGACAGTCATCGCGATCACCTCGACTCGACGCTACGCCCTGTTTCTTGCGAGCACCAGTGGCCCTAGACGTGGGCCTTGCCTGACGAGATGATCTCGTCCTCGGGTCGCTCGTGCTCGCCTTCGTCGGGCGGTTCCACTGATAGGTGCGGCAGGATTCGGTCAAGCCATCCTGGTAACCACCAGTTGGCAGCGCCAAACAAGTGCATTGCCGCCGGCACCAGGATTGTGCGCAACATGAATGCATCTAGGAATACTGCCGTCGAAAGTCCGATGCCGAACTCCGCAATCACACGTTCGCCGCCGAGGACGAACGCGCCGAACACAAAGATCATGATGGCGGCGGCTGCTGAGATCACTCGCCCTGTGGTGGCTTGACCGATCGTTACCGAGCGAGTGTTGTCCTTGGTGTGGACCCATTCCTCGTGCATTCGCGACACCAGGAATACTTGGTAGTCCATCGATAGCCCGAAGAGGATAGCCAGCATGATGACCGGAAGGAACGCCTCGACCGGACCGTTCTTGCCGATGCCGAGGGCTTCGGACCCCCAGCCCCACTGGAAGACCGCGACAATCACACCGAAGGCCGCACCAGCCGCGAGCAGATTCATCAAGGCGGCAGTCGCTGGTACGAGCAAGCTACGGAACGCGATCACTAGCAACAGGAATCCAAGACCCACTATGACGCCAATAAACAGTGGAAGTTTTCCGGTAAGCACCGATGCGAAGTCATCGAAGATTGCGGTAGCTCCACCTACGTAGACGTGAACGTTCGTTCCAGAGACAGCAGCTGGTATGACGTCCTTGCGCAGATGTTGAATGAGGTTACTTGTCGCAGCATCCTGCGGCGCCGTAGTAGGCACGACGCTGATAATTGCCAGCGAAGCTCCGGGCTTGGCCGGTACAGCCTCGACAGCGACAATGCCCGGTGTCGACTTCAGGGTGGTGACCAGTGATGCAACCGTTGCTTGGTCGGCCGCGGTCGCAGTCTCTGCCACCAGTTGCAGCGGTCCGTTGGTGCCCGGTCCGAAACCCTTGGCCAGCATGTCGTACGCCTGTCGAGTCGTGCTCGACCTGGGGCCGTTGCCTGCATCCGATAGACCTAGGCGCAACGAGAATGTTGGGATCGAAAGCACCAGCATCCCAGCCAGCGCAAGAAGTGCCAGCCAGACCGGGCGCCGTTGCACGAATCGGGCCCAACGCGCCCACCCGCCTGAGACACCTTCGGGGCTCGGACCGTTTTCAGCCAGCGCGCGACGTTCACGGCGGCTCAGGACGCGCATGCCGAAGAAGCCAAGCATCGCAGGCAGCAAAGTCAGGGCCGTGACCATCGTGAAGACGACTGTGATTGCCGAGGCAATACCCATGCCCGCAAGGAATGACAGGCGCAAGATCAATAGACCCAGGAGCGCAATACACACCGTCGTGCCCGCAAATATCACGGCACGTCCCGATGTGTTGAGCGAGCGAACTACTGCTTCTTCGGGCGTCATGCCGGCCTTTAGCGAATTGCGATAACGCGTGACGATAAAGAGCGCGTAGTCGATGCCCACACCCAGGCCGATTAGCGCGGCCAACGTTGGCGCGATAGTCCCGATCGTGATCACGTGAGTGAGAAGGCCAACAGCTTGCAAGCCGGAACCAAGCGCCACGATCGCAATGAGCAGTGGTAGAAGCATGCCTAGCAGTGATCCAAATGCAAGGAACAAAATGATCGCAGCAGCCAAAATACCGATGGCCTCAGAGTTCGATGGCGGTGCTTGGCTGAACTGTGCGATTGCAGTCCCTCCGAGGGCAACCTCTAAGCCGGGTGCTGCCGCCGCTTGGGCGACCGTCACGACTGTGTGAATGTCGGCCTTGGGAATGGAACGGGCATCCTTGGTGAAGGTGACATTGGCGTACGCCGTCTTGGCATCTCGACTGATTTGGTAAACGCCCTGTGGTGAGTAGGGACTCGTGACGCCGGCTACTGACTTAGATTTCGCCACCGTCGCTAGCATCGATGTGATCCGTGACTTAACAGCCACGTCGTTCACAGTCCCCGTCGTTGTGTGCCAGACGATCTGATCGGTGTCACCGGCCTGTTTCGGGAAGGTCTTCATTAGTAGGTCGAGGGCCTTGCTCGACTCGGTGCCCGGCAGGCTAAAGGAGTCGGAGTACTTAGTACCGACAGCGCTGGTGATACCGAATAGCGCGACGAGTACGCCAACCCAGATCAGAGTGACAGTGATTCGGTGCCTGTAGCACCAATGGGCAAGCCCAGCCATGACAAATCCCCCGGGGAATCTAGACGGGATCGGCGGCCGACCCAGCCTTGCAAGGTTACCTTGCGCGGATTAGGTCAACGGGAGCAGTTGCCGTGCCGACGGGACGGCGAAACCACCTGCTGCAGCGAGCCGTTCGTCTGAAACGGTGCCGTACAAGGTGGTGCGCTGCCGGACTGGGCGGCCGATGCCGACGGCGATAGACGCTATTTCCTTTGGGGATTTAACCGAACCGAACTCCGATCCGGCCATCCGTGAAATCGTCTCCTCCATCAAGGTGCCGCCCAGGTCGTTGACGCCCCCGTTGAGGACGGTACGGCACCCGTCGTCGCCTAACTTGACCCAAGAGCACTGGATGTTGGGTACGAGTCCGTCGAGAAGAATCCGCGCCATTGCGTGGACAGCACGGTTATCTCGCGCGGTGGGTCCGGGACGGGAGATGCCAGCCAGATAGATCGGTGCGTTGTGATGTACAAACGGCAGCGGAACGAACTCGGTGAAGCCACCGGTCTCGCCTTGAATGCGCGCCAGCAGTTGCAGGTGTGCAACCCAGTGCACCGGGGCGTCGACATGGCCGTACATCATCGTCGAGGTAGACCGGATGCCAAGTCCATGCGCGGTGGTGACGACTTCGATCCACTGGGCGGTCGGCAATTTGCCCTTGGTCAAGATCCAGCGGATCTCGTCATCGAGAATCTCAGCTGCCGTTCCTGGGATCGAGTCGAGGCCAGCTTCCTTTGCCTGCACGAGGAATTCGGCGATTGACAGTCCAGTGCGAGATGCGCCGTTGACGACCTCCATGGGGCTGTACGCATGAAGGTGCAAGTCAGGTGCACCACGCTTGATGGCGCGCGCTAGATCGAAGTACCCGGTTCCTGGCAGTTGCGGATCGATGCCACCCTGCATACAGACTTCGGTAGCACCAACATCCCAGGCCTCGCGGGCCCGATCGCTTACTTCGTCGTAGGACAGGCTGTAGGCGTCGGCGTCGGTGCGTCGTTGAGCAAAGGCACAGAATCGGCAACCGGTGTAGCAAACGTTGGTGAAGTTGATGTTGCGGTTGACGATGTAGGTGACCTCATCACCAACTCGGTCGCGGCGAATCGAATCGGCTAAGGCGCACAGCGCATCGAGTTCGAGTCCGTCGCATTGCATTAGCGCTAGTGCCTCAGCGGCCGTGATGGCTGACGGCTCGCGTTCGGCACTACGAAGTGCCGCCAATACCTCACCGTCGAGCCGAACTGGTGCGGCCTGCTGCAGCGCTGCGGCCTGCTCGCCTAGGGCTTCCCAATCTCCGTACACCTCGCTGAAGTCGGCCCGCCGGTCTCCAGTTCGCCCCACCGTGTCGATGCTGGCGTATAGATCGGTGCGGCCACGCGACTCAAGTGCCGGATCAGGTTCCTGCCAGAGGGCCCCAATGGGGAGTCGACCTTCAACGGCCAGTCCGTCAGGATCGGCCAACGCCTGGACATGGGGCAAAACGCGCGGGTCGATCCACTGATCGGGACTACGAACGAACTCCGGATGCGCAGTTAGTCGCTCGCGCAATGTGTATCCGGCAGCTTCGGTGCGGGCAGCAAGTTCGTCGACGTGCGGCCATGGGCGCTCTGGATTGACGTGGTCCGGCGTAAGTGGAGAGACCCCACCCCAGTCGTCGATCCCCGCGCCAATTAGGAGTTCGAGTTCGGCTGCTTCAGTTAAGTTCGGCGGGGCTTGGATTCGCATCTTCGGACCGAGAACTAGGCGAGCCACTGCAACCGCTGCCAAGTACTCATCGAGTCCGAGATCCTCGGCCGAACGCATTGCCGTGTCCGGCTTGGCACGGAAGTTCTGGACGATTACTTCCTGAATGTGCCCGTACGAACGCGCCAGAGCGCGCAAGGCGAATAGTGATTCGGCACGTTCGGTCAATGTCTCACCGATGCCGACCAAGATGCCGGTGGTGAACGGGATCGAATGCCGGCCCGCATCCTCGATGGTGCGCAACCGAACGGCAGGTTCCTTGTCCGGCGAACCAAAATGCGCACCACTTGGCTCCGACCAGAGCCGCGTCGCTGTGGTCTCGAGCATCATCCCCATCGATGGTGCTACTGGCTTGAGTCGCTGCAGTTCGGACCATGACATAACGCCCGGGTTGAGGTGAGGGAGCAATCCGGTTTCTTCAAGCACGAGGATTGCCATTGCGCGCACGTACGAAAGCGTGTCGTCGTAGCCCTTTTCAGCGAGCCACTCGGCGGCCTGGGGCCAGCGTTCCTCTGGCCGGTCGCCCAATGTGAACAACGCTTCTTTACATCCGAGGGCGGCTCCGGCGCGCGCGATCTCGAGGACTTCGTCGGGCGAGAGGTAGGGCGCCGGCAATCGCCCGGGCACTGTGGCGAACGTGCAGTAGTGGCAGCGATCCCGGCACAACCGGGTTAACGGGATGAAGACCTTGCGGCTGTAGGTGATGACCCCCGGGCGTCCCGCCGCCGTTAGGCCTTGATCGCGAACCGCCGAGGCGGCCTCGCACAGGTCGGCAAGGTCGCTTCCCCTAGCAGCGAGCAGTACTGCGGCTTCAGTGACGTCCAGCGACTTGCCGGCACGAACTCGCGCCAACGCGCGTCGGGTGCCATTGGCACCAGCCGGTTCGGGGCGGGCATCGACCTGGTCATTCATCTGCATTGCACCTTGGGGTAATCACCGCTGAGCACTTTCCTTACACGTCTAGTGATCCTAACTAGCACGGAGCGGCGACGTGCCGTCAGTCCGCGGCGAGGATTCGTAACCGGGCCGGGTCGTAGAAGGGGCCTACCTGCACCACGCCCGGGTAGTCCCCGCTAGGGGTGCGAACAGTGAACGTGCCACTACTCAGCCAGTTGCTCGTCACGCCAGCGTCGCAGTGCACCTGAGCCAGACCCACAGGTCCACCGAGGGTGTGACCGAAAGCGGCGGCTCGGACGTATCCGACCGATACTCCGTCACGGTGAACCGGTTCCAGTCCGTACAGGTCCAGGTCGGGATTTGCAACATGGATGCCAACAACCCGATCGATCGGCGCACTTGCTTCCCGGGCTGCGACTAGTGCGTCGCGTCCGATGAAGCCGCCTAGCTTGTCCCACGCCACCGCAAAGCCAAGGCCAGCCTCGATCGGGTTGTCGGTGTTGTCGATGTCAACGCCCATGTCGCGGTAGCCCTTCTCCAACCGCAGGCCCGACATGGCGGCTAGGCCGATCGGACGGCAACCAAGGTCAGCGCCTGCTGCAATCAGATCGTCGTACAAACCAGCTGCGTACTCGGTGGGAATGTTCAACTCCCAGCCAAGTTCGCCGACATAGGTGACCCGTGAGGCCGTCACCGGCGCGTAGCCGACGTGGATCTGCTGCGCAGTCAGGTACGGGAAAGCCGCGTTTGACAGGTCAGCGTCGGTAAGCCGTTGCAGCAAGGTGCGTGATGCGGGGCCTTGGACCGACAACAGGGTGGTGGCCGATGTGACATCAGTAACGAGCGCGACTTCACCCTTGCGGGTCTCGCGGCGGATCAGCGGCTCGATGCGGCGATGAATGATGTCGCTGGCGACAACGAGGAATCGGTCCGCTGCCAAGCGAGTTACGGTCACGTCAGCCACGATGCCGCCAGCCGTATTGAGCCACTGCGTGTACACCACTCGGCCAACTTCGCGTGCGACATCGTTGGCCGACAGTCGACTCAGAACTGCCGCAGAATCTTTACCCTGCACCAGAATCTTGGCCATCAGGGTCATGTCCATGATCCCGACGCCCTCGCGTACTGCCTTATGTTCGGCAGCGATGATCGGGTGCGTGGCCTGCCGGCCGAACCCCGGCACGATCTCGGGGTGTACCTCGGCGAACCATTCGGGAAACTCCCACCCGAACGAGCTGTTGAAGTGCGCTCCGGCAGCGACGAAACGGTCGTGCAGCACCGTCCGTCGAATGTTGCGCGCCGACTGTGCTTTCCAGGTCGGGTATGCCGCATCACCGATCAGCGCACCGAGTTGCTCGACCGTGCGTTCGGCTCGGAATCGAGGAGACGTCTCGTACGTGGCGACTCGGTCGATCGCGTACCCGGTCACGTCGACATCGGGTACGCCTTCGAGGATCCAGTGCGCCATCGTTTGGCCCACGCCGCCGCCCAGCAGAATCCCAATCGAATTCAAGCCGGCCGCAACCCAGTAGCCGTCGATTTCCGGCGCCGGACCCAGCAGCGGGCGGACATCCGAAGTGAAGGACTCCGGCCCGCAGAAGAACGTGCGCACACCAATGTCGGCCAGACACGGGATGCGGGCCATCGCCTTCTCGACGTAGGGCTCCATTCGGGTCCAGTCGGCGGCGATCTTGCCGAAAGCAAAGTCGGTGGGAAGACCATCGACGTGCCACGGCTTTGCGACAGGCTCGAATAGGCCGACGAGCATCCCGTCGCCCTCGGGTCGGTAGTAGCTGTAGTTGTCCGGATCTTCGACAACCGGCAGACCCAGATCCATGCCAGGGACTTTCTCGGTTATTAGGTAGTAGTGCTCGGCTGCCTGCAGCGGAATGTGGACCCCAGTTAGGGCGCCGAACTGCCGAGCCCACGCCCCACCGGCGTTAACCAAGGTTTCGGTCTCAACCCGACCTTGATCGGTGAGCACTGCGGTGACCCGACCGTCCTTGGTTTCGACGCCCGTTGCACTCACGCCTTCGACGATCCGTACGCCCAATTGCTTTGCTCCCTTGGCCAGTGAAGTCGCGACCCCGACTGGGTCGGCCCGACCTTCATCGGCGACGTAGAAACCGGCCAGCAGGTCATCGGTGCGTAATAACGGCCACTGCTCGGCAATTTCGCGCGGGCTCAACTCGACGTCGTCAACGCCGTACCCGTGCATCCACGTCGACGCCCGGCGCAGCGCTTCGAGGCGTCGTGGCGTGGTCGCCACCGAGATGTGCCCGATCGCACGGAAGCCAGTGGAATGGCCCGTCTCCTGCTCCAGGCGCTCGTAGAGGTCGCGGGAATAGCGGCTCATAGACAGAACGGTTTCGTCGGTCATGCCAGCGGATGTGATCAAGCCGGCGGCGTGCCAGGTGGTGCCTGCCGTGAGCTGGTGACGCTCGAGGAGAACGACGTCGGTGCAGCCGAGGTGTGCAAGGTGGTAGGCGATACTGCAGCCGATCACCCCTCCACCGATGATCACCACCTGTGCGCGGGCCGGTAATGCCTTGCCGCTGGTGTCTGGTGTCATGCCTAACTCCATCCGGGGGTGAAGCGGATCTCGACGCCAATGGAAGCTGGCGACCTAGATCGACCCTAGCGGTCGATTGCACTAACCAATCCGACTGTTTCGCGCCTGCCGCCCACCGTCGGGGGAACCGGCCACAATGGACCCCGTCGTCAACATGTGATGGAGGGCTGGTCAGGTGCGCTTCCTGCTGTTCTCCGACCTGCACCTCGACACGGCCTTCAAGTGGGCTGGGCCCGATGTTGCGGCGTCTCGGCGGCGTGCCCTACGCGAGACGCTCCAGCGCATCTGCCAAGTAGCCCTCGACGAGAACGTCGATGCCCTGCTGTGCGCGGGCGACCTGTACGAAAACGACATGTTCTCGGCCAACACCGCCGAATTCCTGCGGCTGACGTTCGCCGAATTCGGTCGTCCGGTGTACTTGGCCCCAGGCAACCACGACTGGTTTGGGCCCAAGAGTCTCTACGGGCAGGTCGCCTGGAGTTCCAATGTGCACCTTTTCCAAACCCCGCAGCTAGTACCCGTCGAGATCACTTCCGGGCTGACTCTGTGGGGCGCAGCCCACGCGCGCTCGGCTGGTACGCCAGGATTCCTCGATTCGTTTTCGGTAGACCGCGGCGGTATCAACCTGGCGTTGTTTCACGGTTCCGAGAACGCTGAACTGGCCGGACAAGAAAGTGGCAAGGCGCCACATGCTCCATTCAATGCAGCGCAGATCCCGCAGACCGGTCTGCAACATGCTTTCGTTGGGCACTACCACGCGCCGAAAGATGGCGAATGGCACACGTATCCGGGCAATCCTGACCCGTTGTCTTTCGGCGAAACAGGCGAACGGGGGGCTGTTCTAATCGATGTTGGCGACGACGGTTCGATTACTCGTCGACGCATCGACGTGCATCGTTCAGAGGTACACGACGTTGAAGTTGACCTCACCGGTATCTCACACACGGATCAGGTGCGCGAACGAGTGGCGCAGGCGACCGCGCAACTACATGGTGTTGTCCGAGTGACGCTATTTGGCGAGCCGGCGCAGGATGTCGACATCAGACTACGAGACCTAGCTGGCGCAGCAGCCCATCTTGAAGGGTTGGTGCCGCGTCTGGGTTCGATCGCAACGGCATACGACCTCGAAGCGATATCCCAGGAGCAGACGGTTCGTGGGCGTTTCGTTGCCGAAGTTCAGGCAGCCGCGCTCGAACCTGACATCGAACGACGGGTGCTTCTTACTGGACTACGCGCATTTGACGGTCGCATTGACGAACTCGAGGTGAGTTGAGATGCACCTAGCGTGGGTCTCAGCCAAGGGGTTCGGTCCATTGGTCGATGCCAAACTCGAACTCGCTCCCGGCTTCAACGTGATCACCGGCCCCAACGAGTCGGCGAAGTCCAGCTGGCATGCGGCGGCGTATGTGGCGTTGGCAGGTCGTCGTCGCGGCAAGGGCCAAGTGACGGAGGACAAAGAATTCGAGGCCCGGCACAAGCCGTGGTCGGGCCAAGTGTGGGCTGTCGGAGCGGCCGTAACGCTGTTCGATGGCCGCCGCATCGAAGTGCAGCGAGATCTACTGAACAATTCCGACACCCAAGTGTTTGACCTCGACCTAAGGCGCGACCTGTCCAGCGAACTAGAGGACGACGGGTCCCCGGATCTGTTGAAACTGCTTGGTTTGAATCGGAAGGCATATGCGGCGACCGCAGCAATTCGGCAGGCTGAGCTGCTCAGGGTCTTGAACTCTGCCGATTCGCTTCAGCAGTTGTTGCAGGGAGTCGCCGACTCCGCCGGTTCGGCAGATGCGACGGCGGCCAAGGCTCTCGAATCACTCGAGAAGTTCCGCCAAGAGAACGTCGGTAGCGAAAGCAAGGCCGCAGTCAAGCCATTGCGCCGCGCCCAAGTTGAGTTGGCAGCCGCGCAAGAGAACTTGCGCTCAGCCGAAATGCTTCACGACGAATACCTGCAGCACGTTGCTGATGCCGAACAACTGGCACATGCTGCCGACACCGAAATTGCCAGACTCACCTCGGCGACTAAGCGCTTAGACGAATTAGTCAACGCAGAACAGTCGGCGCGCAAGGCTGCAACTGATGGCTGGACTTCGGATCGAACCCGCGGCGAAGCTGCGAAGAACGCCACAGAGATAGCGGACGTAGAACAGCGCCTGGTTCGGATTGCCGAACTTTTAGCGGATGCCGAACACAATTCTGGCGGGGCTTCTGCGTCGCCCAGTCCGGGGGCCGTGCCCGTTGCGGAGTTGCGGAACACTGCCGCGTCGCTGGAACACTTGCTTAGCCGTACGCCCGACACATCAGCCCTTATGGTCGGCGTCGAACTGGCAGCGAATGCGTTAGGTCGTTGCACCGAAGCCGTTGTAGAAGCCGATGCCCGATGCGCCGCCGCGGAGGCGAAGGTGAATCTTGCGGTCGCGAGTCGTATCGAGGCAGCTGGTCGCCGGAGACCCAGTGAGAGCACCCGTAGTTTGCGCCCGGCGTTGCTTGCAGTCGGGGCTACGGCTCTGGTAGCCGGTGTGGCGATCATGGCGATCGGCTTACCGCTACTGGGTGCTGGCCTGATCGTCCTCGGCATTGTTGTTGGAGCCGGCGGCAGCTTCTTTGCACGCGATAGTTCAGACGGCCCGTTCGATGCACCGGAGGTTGACCACAGTGCCGAACAGTTTGCTGCCGTAAGTCGGGATGAGCTGGCCCGGGCAAGAACCGCTGAGGCTTCAGCTCAGCTTCAACTAGCTGAGGCGCAAGGGCAATTACGCGCTGCTGACCTCGAGTTCAGCAATTGGTCCGCACAACGCACCGCCTTGATCGACTGGTGTAATGCCCGCACTTTGCCCAGCGAGCCAGCCCAGCTTCGTGCGCTTGCCGCACAACAAGAACTCGAGCGTGAGGACGCGGTGGCCACGCGTGGCGGGCTACAAGCCGAGCTGACGTCCCTGTTAGGTCCGGACACGGTCGATGAATTGGCAGCGAAATTGGCCGCCACAAAGGCGCGTCACCCTGAATTGGTGGCAGCTGCTGAGGCAGCCGATGAAACCGTTCGTTTAGCGCTGGGTGCCCGCGACGAGGTTCTGCTGCGAATTGACCTGGATCCCAACCGGGCCGACCTCGTCCCGACAATTGACGCCATGCTCGCCGAGGCGAGACGAGAGCAAGATGCTGCGCGATCCTCGGCCGACCGGGTCTCAGCGCAAGCGCATGAAGTCGAAGGCGCTGTTGGGCAACGAGCCATGTCGGTGCCTAGCGTTCCGGCTGCCGCGGAGCGCCTCGAAGTTGCCAGAACTGAACTCGAGCGAGTTGAGCAACTGCGGTACACCCTGGCGTTGACCGCTAGTTTCCTTGCGGATGCACAACAGCACTTGTACCGCTCAATTTCCCCGATTTTGCGGGCCACACTTGAGCCGTGGCTTCCTTTCGTGACGAATGGTCGATACACCCGCGCCCTCATCGACGCCGCAACGCTTGGGGTGTCGGTCGCCTCCGACGATGGCGTTTGGCGTGGCGCCGAGCAACTCTCACTAGGGACACAGGAGCAGATCTACCTGCTGCTCCGAATGGCGTTAGCGGAACATCTTGCGACGACCGAAAACGAATCTTGCCCGTTGTTGCTTGACGATGTCACTGTCCAGGCGGACGGTGAACGCACCGAGCGAATACTTGAACTGCTACAGCGGCTCAGCGCCGATCGGCAGGTAATCTTGTTCGCGCAGGAGTCATTTGTTGCCGACTGGGCGCGGGCACATCTTGACCTGCAACGCGACAAGTTGATCGAACTCACTGCGGTGCGAGTCGGCTAGTGC
>CAIKAW010000091.1 GCA_903825575.1 uncultured bacterium
ATCCAGGTCGGTCAGAACTGCGGGCTCCATGTGGATGCCGCAAAGATCCATTTGTTCCACCCGACCGATGGGACCCGTATCGCGGGGACCAGCAAGCCGACATCCGACAATCTCGTTTCGCTTTAGGGAGATGGCATGAGTTCGTCGAACAGCAACCAGCCGGAGTTCTCACGTCGGACCGTGGTCAAGGGCCTCGGACTCGGCGCTGTAGCTGCCGGTGCGACCCCGCTAATCGCGGCCTGTAGTTCGTCTACCAGCCCGGCACCGTCTAGCAGCGCCAGCGCTTCGGTCGGCGGCAAGATCACAATCGGTAGCTTCCAGGACCCGGCCATGAAGGCCTTCCGCGACGTGTACGTCAAGCAGTTCCAGGCTGAAACCGGTATCGAGGTCGTCTACGAAGAGACCAGTTACGACGCTTGGTACCAGGCATCCAAGAGCGATGGCCTGAACAAGACCGGCGCCTATGACATCTATGTAATGGATGACAACTGGGTTCCTGAGTACGCCGCCGGCGGCATCATCCAGAACTTGGATGCCTTGGGATTCAAGCCGAACCCCGACATCTTGCCGCGTGGACTTGAGCAGGGCTACTGGCCGCCGAAGAGTGGACCACGTTTGGCCGCCTTCAAAAACGACACTCCAGCTCTGTACGCGCTCGTGATCATCGACGACGTCAACTTGCTCTACTACAACAAGAACGACTTCGCCACGCCTCCCAAGACGTGGGATGACATCTACAACGCCATGAAGGCCAAGGCCAAGCCGCCGACGCTTTACGGCTATGCCGCACGCGGGGTAAAGGGCAACCCCGTCGTCATGTCGTTCCTGCCATTCCTGAACTCCTACGGCGGCAACTTCTGCAACGACGACTGGTCACCGGGCTTTGCCGGCCCCGAAGGCGTCGGCGCACTGGTCCGGTTCCTCAGTTTCCTGCCATACATGTCGAAGTCCACGCCGGAGTTCGACACGGACCAGGAAACCGCTGAGATGCTGCAGGGGAACTGCATGGCGTTGACCGAATACACCGGTACCGCAGTGAACGGCGTCGACAACCCGGCCGACTCAAAGGTCATTGGGATGATCGATTTTGCGTCGACACCGTCGCAGGTAAAGTCCGGCCCTGCTATCGGTACGTTCATCTGTGGTGTAGCGGCAGGGGCGAAGAACACCCCGGCCGCGTTGAAGTTCCTCGACTGGTTCACCAGCGACAAGATCCAGCTGCAGTTCTCTCAGAACGGTGGTAACGCGGCTGTAACCAACAAGGCGCTCACGGACCCAACAGCGGCGGCCAAGTACCGCTGGTTGCCGGCGATCGCCGACTCGGTCAACAACAGCATTCCCAAGCCGCGCACGCCAGATGAGCCCAAGTTCGAGGACATCCTCGGTACCCAACTCAACTTGGCGATTGTGGATGCACTGGGCGGTGGCGACATACACACGATCGCAACCACCCGCCTGAAGAACGCAGCAGACCAGATCACCGCGATGTTGAACCTGAACAAGAGCATCTACTTCGGCTAGAAGTTCTGATCTGTTCCAGCACCACGAATAGGCAACCAAGAGGCGAGGCCCAGCGATGGCGACAAAGACGGCGGTGGCTCCAACCGGCCACCGAGCCCGTCGCTGGGATCGGGATCGGCTATTGCCTTATCTGCTACTAATACCGGCAAGTATCGCGCTAGCCCTCGTATCGGTTTACCCAATCTACGAAGGTGTGCGAGCCAGCCTTACTCGTTACCTCTACGGCCGCGCCCACGGCAGCGCCGGTCTGAAGAACTACTCGGACGTCATGCACGATTCGACGTTCTGGTCGGCCATGGGCGTCACGACGAAGTTCGTCTTTATCTGCGTCGTCGTCGAGACGTTGTTGGGGTTGGGCTTGGCCCTGTTAGTTGTCAAAGAAGTAAAGGGCATCAAGTTCATTCGGATGTCGATTCTTGCCCCAATGACCGTTGCCCCCGTTGTGGTTGGCGTGATTTGGCGATTGATCTTCTCTTCTGAGACCGGGTTTGTTGACCCGGTCTTCACGGCG
>CAIKAW010000092.1 GCA_903825575.1 uncultured bacterium
AAGTTCGCGCCTACCATCGATCAAGACCACATCTGCCGGTGGCGCGTCTAGCAGGGCGCTGGCCTCGGCTGGCAAGACCCTGACGGCGTGCGAGAGCAGACCGAGCGCGGGAATCACTTCTGCCGACGGTTGGAGCGCATTCGTGAGCAGCAGCAGTGAACTCATGCCAGCCACCTCCGTTCGCAAGGATCCTAAAAGCGCGAAAGGACCCAAACGGCATCATCGCCCGGGCCCTCGGTGTCAGGATAGCCGATCGTGACCACTGCCCTGCCCCTGACCACTTCCGACGGAGTGAGCATCATCGCTTGGCATGACCCGGGCCCGGCCGAGCTTTGCTTCGTCCTTGCCCACGGTTTCACAGGGGCCGGGGGGTCGGCGTCGATTCGGGCAGTCGCCGCCAGGTTGACCGGGTCTGGTGGGGTACTCGCCCTAGATCTGCGGGGCCACGGCTTATCCGGCGGCGAATCCACGCTCGGTGATCTTGAGATCCACGATGTTGCTGCCGGCGTTGCAGCCGCCAGGGAGCTGGGTTACGCGAAGGTGGCGACGATTGGATTCTCGATGGGCGCTTCGGTTGTCGTGCGCCACGCCGGAAACGTGGGGGCCGATGTCGACGCGGTGATATCCGTGAGCGGACCGGCTTTTTGGCACTACCGCGGCACTCCGGCGATGCGCTGGGTCCATCGCACGATCGGCACCCGGGTCGGACGCGGATTCGCCCGGATTGCCCGCGGCACTCGGATTGCCGCCGATGGTTGGCAGCCTGCTCCGGAGCCACCTGACGTTGTGGCGCCGCGAATCGCCCCTGTGCCTTTCCTGATCGTGCACGGGGACCAGGACGGCTACTTTCCGCTTGAGCACGCCCACCGACTGCAGCTCGCGGCTGGCGCCGCCGAACTTTGGATTGAGGCCGACATGGGCCATGCGGAAGCGGCGGCAACGCCGGCTCTAGTGGCCCGGATAGCCGCCTGGGCCCGTGGTTCCGTAGGCGTTGGGGAATCAAGGACCACCGGGTGACGTTGGTGCTGGCATGAGCCCGGGCCTGATCGCGTTGGTGGTGGTGTTGGTAGTAACCACCGCCTTCGGCTTGTGGCGCCGAAACACAGATGGCCGATTCCAATCGGTCCAATCCCCACAGCAACCCGCAGGCGAACGACTCTCGGCCGACGAATTGGGTGCCGAACTAGGCGTCCGTGCCACTTTGGTGCAGTTTTCTTCGGCCTTCTGCGCCCCATGCCGCACCGCCCGCGTCGTGCTTGGGGACGTCGCGGCCAATACGCCGGGTGTCACACACGTCGAAATCGCTGCCGAAGATCAGATCGAATTGATCCGCCGGTTTGACGTCCGCCGAACCCCGACCCTGCTTGTGTTGGATGCCGCAGGTCGGGTTCGTCACCGAGCGACTGGCGCACCAGATCGCGCTGCGGTGCTCGCCGCATTAGCGACGGTTGCGGGATGACGGGTTTTGCAACCGCTGTTAGAGTCCGCTGCATGTCTTGCACGCTGACTCGCCGACGCACGGTCGATTACGGCCGTTTGTCCTCCTCTAGCTGTCGCACCAGCTAACGGCGTCGGCTTCGACGTCGGACCTGGTCCGCCCGTCCCAGCCTTCAGGAGTCAGAAATGTCAACGACTACAAACTCTGTTAGTGCCACTCGTAGTGGCTCTTTGATCGATCCGCGCGGCCCACGCTTTGGCGCAGCGATTACTACTGTCGTTCTTGCTGTGGTGCTTTTGACGAGCAGTTCCTGGTTGCTTGCGGTGCAAGCAATCGTGTTCGGACTTGGTGCGATCGTCGGACTGTCCGCCCAGCCCTACGGCGTGGTCTACCGCCGTTTGGTTCGTCCACGCCTAGCCCCACCGCGTGAGCTTGAGGAATCAGCGCCACCGCGTTTCGCCCAAGGGGTCGGGCTGGCTTTCGCCGTTGCCGGTCTGGCCGGCTACCTAGGCGGCGTATCCACCTTGGGCACCATCGCGGTGGCGTTGGCACTTGGTGCGGCATTCCTAAACGCCGCTTTCAACTTCTGCCTCGGCTGCGAGATGTACCTGCTTGGCCGGCGACTGTTTAGTCGTCAGTAGACCAAAGCCTGGGCCTGATCGCCCAAGGCTTCGTCGAGGAATCCGGCGGCGCCGGCGATCCTGACGCCAGGTGCAAGGTCCTCGGCCGTGAGTTCGCGTCGAGCTAGGCACTGGGTGCAAGCCGTCACTTGTCCGCCCTCGATGACTGCTGCAATCAAATCGGGCATCGGCGCGCTGTACGGCAGTTCGATGTTGGGCTCGCGACCAGGGACAGCGAAGAAGACTGCATCTCCCGTCAGCCAAAGCGAGACCGCAATACCGCTGGCGACGGCCGTTGCTGCCACTGTTAATCCCTGTGCGCAACGCTCGGGGGCTTCACCAGCGACAGTTAGTTTCAATACCAAGTTCCGGCTCATGGAACGACCTTAGCGGCACCTCCGATTGCGGCTACTACACTCGAAACATGGTCGACTACCTATTCATCGCCATGCTGATCGTGGTCAGCATCGCTGTCGCGGGCGGCGCCGGGCTGATCGTCTACAAGTTGTACAAGGGGCAGAGTTGACCGGGCAAGAGACGCCAATGCCGCAGCCGCACGAGATTGCGGTGATTTCGTGGTTGGTCGGCACTTGGGTCGGTGTCGGTGTCGGTGGTTACCCGTCGGTCGATGAATTCAGGTTTGCCCAGGAAGTCACGTTCGCTAACGACGGCCGCCCGATGCTGGCGTACTCCAGCCGCAGTTGGCTCCTCGACGAGGACGGAAATAGGTCGCGACCGTTGGCGTTTGAGTCTGGATTCTGGCGTCTGCGACCGGACAACCGACTTGAAGTGTTGTTGTCGCATCCGCTTGGCTATAGCGAAGTTTGGGTTGGAGATGTCACGGTGACCTCTATCTCGGAATCAGCGGTGACCGGCGCCAAGATCGAACTACAAACCGACGTGGTAGCCCGCACCGAGTCGGCTAAGGAATATGCAGCTGGTATTCGCCTGTACGGGCTCGTCGATGGTGATTTGCTGTGGGCCTTCGATATGGCAGCGGTAGGCCAGCCGATGCAGTCTCACCTTTCGGCGCGACTGGTGAAGGTATGACCGAGCCCACAACTGATTCCTGGGATGCGCTACTTAGACAGCGCGGTTACCGCATCACGCCGCAACGGCAGTTGGTGCTCGCTGCAGTTAACGAGTTACAGCACGGCACGCCTGAGGAAATTCTGACGGTTGTTCAGCGGACGGCGGCTGCAGTCAATCTCTCGACCGTGTATCGAACCTTAGAAGTGCTGCAAGAAGTCGGAGTCATAACGCACGCTCACATTGGCCACGGGGCTCCAGTTTTCCATGCCCTTGAGGAAGCAACTCACATTCACTTAGTGTGCGAAGAGTGCGGGAAGGTCACCAGCATCGACGCTGCAGTCGCGCGTCCGTTTATTGAAGCGATGCGCGACCTCGTCGGTTTCGAAACCGACGTTGGGCATGTTTCCATTCACGGTCGGTGCAGCGATTGCCAAACGGCGGCAACTCATGAGTGAGTCGCAGGGCGTCGCTGTTCCGGAGTTGGGTGTACCGGCCCCGCAAAGCAGTCGCGACTTCGGGGTGGCCTGGCATTACGGCGATCCGCACCGCGAGCAACGTGCCTTAGCGGCAGGTGTTGGGGCGGTGGATCTTTCTCACCGCGGTGTCGTCACAGTGTCGGGTGCCGACCGACTCACATGGCTTCACGCCCTCACGACAGCGCATGTCGAATCGTTGCCAGTTGGCGCAAGTGCGTTGGCGCTGATCCTGTCCCCACATGGACATGTCGAACATGAGTTGCGACTTGTCGACGACGGTGAGACAACGTGGATGTCGGTCGAACCGGGGACTGCGGGAGCTCTGGTCGCCTATCTGGATTCGATGCGTTTCATGCTTCGGGTTGACGTCGTTGATGTGTCGTCAAACTTCGGGGTCGTGTACGAGCCACTGGCCGAGCCCTTGGCCGGGGTTCCCACTTATTTGCTGCC
>CAIKAW010000093.1 GCA_903825575.1 uncultured bacterium
GGGTTGCCACCTATGGCCACGAGTTTGCTGTATCGAACTTGATCACCTCGCTGGGTGCGTACGTAATCTTCGCAGGAATGCTGCTGTTCCTTTCGGCCATCATCAATTCGTGGCGTTCAGGTGAGCCAGCCGGCGAGAATCCGTGGCAGGCCAAGACGTTGGAATGGATGGTCGCTTCGCCGCCGATACTTGAGAATTTCGAGGTATTGCCGGTCGTGACAGGTGATCCCTACGGGTACGGGGAAGAAGACTCTAGGCACGCCATTATGGCCAAGAGCCACAACAGCCATTCTTCGACGGAGGCACACTCGTGACTACCACTCAACACGAGACGCAATCGCATCACTTGCCCCCGGAGCAGGTGGCCGATCAACAACGCAAGGCTGTGAAGTACTTCATCATTGGCGATGCGGTCTTCTTCGCGTGCCTGATCTTCACGTACTTCTATCTTCGGGCATTGAACATCAGCGGTGGCTGGATTCCTTCTGGTGGCAAGACAGCCGCTTCTTGGCAGGTCTGGTTGATTGGAGGCCTGACCGTTGCAAGCGCGCTGACCTACCGTTATGCCCTTTCTCGATTGTCTGGTGGCGATCGAGTGGCCTACGCGACGGGTGCTTTGGGCTCAACAATCTTGGCCATTGTCGGATTGGCGTTCTCGATCTACCAGTTGGCCACCTTGCCGATTCTCATGAGTGACGGTTCATACGCGTCGGTATTCATCGCGATGGCGGCCGTTCAGGCTTTGCACCTCTTAGTACTTGTGTTCATCGGAATTGCCGTGTGGAACCGCGCACTTCAGTCGAAGATTGACGTCGGGAACGATACGCATGCAGTTGTTGCCGGGTACTTCTGGAACTGGGTGGCGCTGACTGGGTTCTTGGCTGCGCTGCTCACGTTCTTCGTTCGCTGAACTAGCTTCTTGATTCGGGCTCAGCCTCAGGGCGGGTCTCGTGTGAGTTGCGCTGGGCGAGGTGTGCCTGCCACCGCAGCAGATCAGGGTCGTCTTCGGGAATGCTTGGTTCAGAACTGATCTTCCTGGCAGCCCGGGACGCCTTACGGCGCTCCGCCGCTTCAGGGTGAGTCAGGTTCCACCACACGTAAGTGCCGAAGACCCCAAGCACCGGCCATTCGACGACGTACGCCCAGGCCAATAGGTGTCCGTGCAACGCGCGCCGAAGTTCAACGGTTAGTCCCAAGGTAGATAGTGCGAGCCCCAACGCAAGTGTTAGGTGCAGTCGCCGCTTGGAACCGGGTTCAGTTCCGCCTGCCATGCCTGCACAGTAGTGGCTCACTCTGCGAACGGAGCCAAAGGCGGGTCGTCTAGGCTTCACTGCATGACTTCGCTTACGGATGCCCTTGCTAGCCACAGTCCGCTGCTCTTCGATGGAGCGATGGGCACCATGTTGCAGGAGAGCGGCCTGACCGACGGCGGGTCATCTGAGCTCTGGAACGTCGAGCATGGAGCGGCCGTGGCCGACATCCATCGGGGCTACCTGAGCGCTGGAGCCCGTGTCATAACGACCAACACATTCGGTGGCACCAGTTCTCGGCTAGGAATGCACTCGTTGGAGGACCGGGTCGAGGAACTAAACCACGCAGCGGCCGCCTTGGCCCGCTCGGTGGCCGACGAGTTTGGCGCGCTGGTTGCCGGTGACATCGGGCCGACTGGAGACTTGTTCGAGCCGCTCGGAGCGCTAACTCAGGATGAAGCTCAGGCGATCTTCGAACTGCAATTGCGTGGGCTATCGGCCGGTGGCATCGACCTCGTACTGATCGAGACGATCAGCGACCTTGCTGAGGCTACGGCCGCAGTGCGCGCGGCGCAGGCCGTCGTGCCGGACGTTCCGATCCTTGTCACGATGAGTTTCGACACGAAGTTGAGGACAATGATGGGGGTCAGTCCGTCGCTGGCCGTTACTGAATTGGGTGCGCTCGGAGTTGCGGCAGTCGGTGCAAACTGTGGCCGCGGCCCAGAGGAGATGGAAGCGATCATGGCGGACATGGTTGCCGCTCGCCCTGCCGGATTGCTCCTGATCGCACAGTCGAACGCTGGCCTGCCGCACGTAGTAGGCGATCACTTTGAATATGACAAGAGCCCGGCCGACATGGCAGCCCACGCTGTGCGCCTGCGCGATATGGGTGTCGAACTGATTGGCTCGTGCTGCGGATCAACACCTGCACACACCAAGGCGATGGCGGCCGCGCTACTTAGTTGATTCGAGTTCCTCGCCAGTGCGTTCGCCGACCTCTGCAGTTGAAGTCTTAGTTTCAACTTCGCTTCCACCGATCCAAGAACTAATCGCTGCCAGCACCATCATGAATGCTGCTGCACCGAACACCAGTTGCAGTCCAGATGAGAACGGCTGCGAAATCAGCCCTGGGAAGAAGACCTTGCCTGTCAACGTCGCCACTTGATGGGCGCCCAGCGTTTGGAGCACGCCGGTGGGGGCAAGGAGCGCCCCAATCGGGTTAATTCCTAAGAACGCGGCAAACAAGATCCCTACCGGTGGCAGCGCTGCGACATGACTGGCCAGCGTGGCGGGCACGCCTTGCCCGGTGAGCCCGCTTTGCAGTGCAGTCGGGACACTCGACGCTAGGCCAACCACCATGAGCGAGAAGAAGACTCCGATCGACAGTGACATCCCGGAGTTGAAGAACGTAAGCCTCATACCTGATGCGGCACCGCGTTGTGCGGCAGGCACGCTGTTCATGACCATCGTCACGTTGGGTGCGCCGAACATGCCTGAACCTATGCCGTTTAGCAGCGTTAACAGGGCGAATGCCCAGTACGGGAAGTTGACCGGCAGTAGCAGGAGTCCGATGAAAGCGGTAGCCGACACCAACGCGCCTCCGGTTGCGAAGCGACGCGAACCGAGCCGATCGCTTAGGAATCCCGAAAGGGGTCCTGCCAGCAGGAATCCGATACTCAGTGGAATCAGGAAGATGCTTGACCAAAACGGGGTGCGTTCGTAGCTATAGCCGTGGAGCGGCAACCAGATGCCTTGCAACCAGATGATCAGCATGAACTGCAGTCCGCCGCGGGCAATAGAGGCCAGCAGCCCGGCGAGGTTTCCGTAAGCAAAGGCCCGAATCTTGAACAGTTCAAGATGGAACATCGGGTGCGCCGCTTTGGCTTCGAGGCGCAGGAACCAAATCAAGAACACCACGCCTGCAACCAACTCGCCGATTACCCACGGGCTTGCCCAACCCATCGGACTTGAGCCGTAGGGCTGGATCCCGTAGGTGACGCCGGTCAGTATGAGTCCAAGCCCAAGGGCGAACGTGAGGTTGCCCGGCACATCGAGGCGAGCCGGGTGTCGCACACCTGTTTCGTGAAGCGAGACGACTGACCAAATTGCCCCGGCGATCGCTACCGGAACGCTCACCCAGAAGACGGCCCGCCAATGCCAGTCGGCGAGGACGCCTCCGATGATCAGACCCAGGAATGACCCGGCAATCGCGGCAACCTGGTTAATCCCTAGGGCCATGCCACGGCGATCGGCCGCAAATGCGTCGGTGATGATTGCGGTTGAGTTGGCTGTGATCATCGCGCCGCCGACTGCCTGCACCACGCGCCACCCAATCAACCAGATAGCACCGGCCTTGCCCGTCCACGGATCTAGCGAAAGCAGGACTGCGGTGACCGCAAAGATCACGAAGCCAACGTTGTAGATCCGGACTCGGCCTTTCATGTCGCCGAGGCGTCCGAATGTAACTACCAAAACGGCGGACACGAGTAGGAAGCCGGTCAACAGCCAGAGCAAATAGCCAACATTCGCTGGATTCAGCGGGTCGAGTTTGATTCCGCGGAAGATGGCCGGCAAAGAAATCAGCACGATCGAGGAATTAACGGTGACGAGCAGCATGCCCATCGTGGTGTTGGTTAGCGCTATCCAGCGGTAATGCGGATGACTGCTATGGAACCGACTGACTTCTTCGCCATCTTCCGACACCTAATTACCCTACGTGGTGTGCAGCAGCGCTGTGACGGTGGTTCACGCGAGGCCGAGAGCGCGGCACCGCACCTGCAGTCGTGATCGCACCAGCTCCAAGGGCGGCCAATTGATTGTGCCGGGGCGAGTCAAAGCGAAAATGCGCCTTTGGAGTGCCGGGTCGATGATTTCCGGATAGCAAACGCCAGTGGTGCGTTGTGGTCGAGCAATCCTAGGCATTAGTGACAGGCCAAAGCCATCGGCAACCATGCGCGCAATTACTTGGGTGCTGTCAACCCGATGCCTAATGCGCGGAGCAAAACCGGCAATGCCGCCTAACCGTGACAAAAGTTCGTCGTCATCGGAACTGCGAGAACTCGTGATCCAGTTCTCGCTAGCGAACGGGGTGAGATCGGCGGCGGTGATAGTTGGTCGATTCAACCCGTGCTTGTCGGCAAGCTCGATGGGCAGTGCGACGTGAACCGGTTCGACGCCGATAAGAAGCGAGTTGGTCTGCTCTTTGAAGCGCGGGTTCAGCGTGTAGTCGTAGACAAGGGCCATCTCAACTTCGTCATCACGTAATTGGGCCACCGCTTCACGTGGTTCACCCTCGAATATCGAAACCTCAACTCGAGTCCGCTTTCGGTAGAGCTCTTCAATCAACGGCACTAGGAGAAACGTGATCGAGGACGTGAAACCAGTGATCCGGACCTGTCCGGTGGGTTCGTCCGTGGTGACCAGATCGGCCTCGGCCGCGGCAAGGGCGCCCAGAATTACTTCGGCATGCTCGACGAGACGCCGTCCGGCAGGCGTAAGTCGGACCCCGCGACCGTCCGGCTCGATCAGTTTTACGCCCGCTTCGCGCTCCAAGACCGCCAGTTGGTGGGAAACCCCGGAGGTCGTGTAACCGGTGACCTCCCCAACTGCCTGCATCGTGCCCTGGCGGGCGAGTTCGCGCAGGAGGCGAAGTCGCCGCGGATCCATCATGAAGTAATCGTACACGGTTAGTCTAAAATCACTCGTTGGACGGCAGGATTAATCCAAGAGACACTGGCGTTGAGCACTACGACACCATCCGTAAGTTCAACGAAAGCTTGGTCATGACCCTCGCGACGCTGCACCCCGCTGCAGTAGCAAAGACCGCCAGCCGGACCCCCGCCACGGCCCGAGTGATGCTTGCCATCGCTCTGGCTCAGCTCGGCGGAGCTGCTGCCATCGGGCTGTTCGGCTATTTCGGCCCGCTCGGTGCCGCCTGGCTGCGTCTGGTTTGGGGCGCGGTGCTGCTTGTCGCCATCGTGCGACCCAACCTTCGCCACCTGCCGCGTACGGACTTGCGCGCCGCCGCCGGACTTGGCGTGGTCAACGGCCTAATGATGCTGGCGTTCTTCGAAGCCTTGGCCCGGCTCCCGCTTGGCACGGCTGTGGCACTTTCGTTCATGGGGCCACTGGCCGTCGCAGTGGCTAAGACGCGAAGTCGACTTGGCCTGATCTGGCCGATGATCGGACTAGTCGGGGTCCTTGTGCTGACGACGCCTTGGGCTGGTCACATCAACTGGGTGGGTGTCGGGTTTGCCCTACTCGACGGCGTTCTTTGGGGTACCTACATCCTGCTGACGCAGCACGTTGCCAACCGATTCGACGGTGCCGAAGGACTGGTTGTGTCGATGGTGGTGGCTGCGCTCGTGGCCACACCGTTCGGCATTGGTGCGGCGTTGCCTCACCTGACGATCTCGTTGCTTCTGGCGGCCGGCGGAGTGGCGTTGCTGACGCCAGTGGCGGCTTTCTGGCTAGAGATGGGGGCACTGCGTGATCTGCCGCCGGAAACCTTCGGGACCCTGATGTGTTTGGAACCGGCGGTCGGTCTTCTGGTCGGATTCCTTTTCCTGCACCAGGTTCCGACGGCGATGCAAGGGCTCGGCGTTGTGCTCGTAATCGCAGCGGCATATGGCGCCGAGAGACATCGACGATTCATTGACGTGCGATACGGTGCCAGCGGCTTGGCATAGTGAAACTTGCAGCGGAGGCATTCGATGTCGGAACAAAAGATTCGTAACCACGCTGCCGTGCAACGGGTAACTGCGGTGCTGGCCGCTGCCGGACTGGACGAACGCGTAGTTGTGCTGCCCGATACTGCTCGCACTGCTGAAGACGCCGCGGCCGGACTGGCTGTCCCCGTAGGCGCGATCGTGAAGTCGCTGGTCTTTGTTGCCGCCGGTGCCCCCGTTCTGGTGCTCGCGTCGGGAGATCATCGGGTCGACGTGGATGTGGTGGCGCAATCGGTGGGGGCGACGTTAGAGCGGGCCGAGGCTAATTACGTGCGCGATGTCACGGGCATGTCGATTGGAGGCGTCGCACCGATCGGACACCTCACCGTTTTGCCGGTCTACGTAGACGAACATCTCGGTGATTTCGCGGTTGTCTGGGCCGCTGCCGGGCATCCACACGCGGTATGGCCAACAAATTTGGCTGAACTGCTGCAACTGACCGGCGGTCGCAGCATTGCGGTCCACGCCTAGGAATTCAACGGTTCAGTCCCCGGTTGGCCTCGCGAACGGCCACCATGTTCGGATGCTCGTGCCTTGCAAGAAACGCGCGCACCGCGGGCGGATCCAAACGGGCAAGGTCTCGTAAAGCCCAGCCGATTGCCTTGGCAACGAAGAACTCCGCGTTCTCCCAGTGTCGACCGCAAAGGTGCAAGACCCGATCTACGTCGGTGTCGGTGCGCCAGCCGCGTTGATGGCCGATCGCTGCCCGGATCAGCCAGATATTGCCGGACTCGGACCAAGCGTCAATCAATGCCGTCGATTCGTACCGTCGGGCGAGGGGACTTACTCCTGCATTGACTAGACCGTCCACGGTGTCCCACCAAGGTTTGGTCACCAACAGGACTTGCACGTGTTCTGCCAAGAAGTGCTCGTTCGCGTTCGCGAGGTACTTCACCAGCAAGTCGTAGGCTGCGTAGTGGTATTCGCGCTCAGGTAGTTGCATCAGTTGGCGAGCCGCTCGGCCAAGTTGTTCACTGGTGGGTATCGGCAAATCGACCCAAGCCGCGCGCAGATACTTACGGCGCGGCTCGGCCGGGATCCCCAGGAACGGCGCAACATGCTTCATGTACGCCTCCGCACCTAGTGCACGTTCGCGATCGGCATGCGGCTGAAGCGCCGCAGTAGACGCGGCAACAACTTGCTCCGGCCAGGTGCTCAAAGTCTTCTGCCATCAGGGGTGGGGTTGCCGACCGCCGCAATCCGGATCAGCACCAAGCCGATGGCCGCGACGCCAATCGCTAGGCCTGGCGTGAAGCTGAATCCGGCGTAGCTCACGGAAGAATTGAATGGAAAGCCAACGAGTCCTGTTACGGACAGCGCAAGCAGTGCGATTGCCGTCAGTAGAACGCCGCCAACCGACACGGCCGAACGCCAACGGTAAGTCCAGGTTCGGGTGGGCGAAAACGATGCGGCAGCGTCCCACCAGGGCAACTTCGCATGTTCGAGAGGGCGGAACGTGCGGACCAAGATCAATGTAAGCAGTGCAAAACTGCTCCAGAAGAGCAGTCGTGGGCCAACCCACCCGGAAGTTGAATACCCAACGAGATCTAGCCCGGCCAAGTTAACGATCAAGAGCGCCACGATCAGCGCCACTAGATGCCAAAGGTAAATAGTCATTGCTGCGGCGTTGATCGCCACCGTCGGCAACCAGATGCGCGTAGCCGATGCCAGACGCTCCAGTTGTGCGTAACTGGCGGCCACGAGCGCAGCCAAAGTGATCGCGTGTAGGCCGAGCACCAGCGACGGTGGCGCCATATTCGAAATGCGCTCACCCGGCAGTCCGACCATCGACCGCGGCCACGGTCCGAGTGCGACCATCAGCACATTCGCTGTGAAAGCACCCCCAGCGATTTGCAAGGCAGTCCGTCGACTAGGTCGCCTACTTGCGTCGAACAGCCACAGGCCCGTCTGGCCGGCCAGCGCCCAACCGAACACAAAGTTGAGCAGGCCAACCCCAGCCGGGCCACCACTTAGGCGAATCAGATCGACCACGGCGACCGCTGCAAGCCAACCTGCCGTTGCGAACGCGGGACGAGCTGCTCCGCGTCGCAGCACCGGTGTGAGCGCGGTGACCAGCAGATAGGCCCCGAGGAACCACAACAGCTGGGTGGAAATGCGGAGTAACGGCAGTGCGACATTGGTATTCCAAGCCAGTAGGACAGGTGAGATCAGCAGCCAGAATGCGACGTAGCCCAACACGGGTCGTAGTAGTCGCCGAACGCGGACGGAGAGCCACTCGGAGTATGAAGTTGCGCGACCGTAGGACAGCGAGTTCACCCATGCGCCAGCTGCGAAGAAGAGCGGCATGATCTGCAGCACCCACGTGATCGGTTGAAGCGCTGGGGTTTGGGCCAGCGTGTTCGACAATTCAGCTCCGCTGGGCTTGAAGATCACTAGGGCCATCACCGAATGTCCGGTGATCACTAGGGCCAGTGCGACGGCACGGACGAGGTCGACGACTCGGTCGCGGTCTGGAGGGGTTCGCTCGGCTAGTTCCCGCGTGGTTGGGAAACGCTTGCCGGTCGCCATGACTGCAAGGTAGCGCCATTGGCTACGGTGCTCTAGGGAACCGGACAAATGGAGGACCGAGTATGGCCGAGCCTGGCACCGAGGGCGCATTCACTCGGCTACTCAGCCCATTGCGAATCGGTTCGGTGGTACTGCCGAACCGCATCGTCTCCACTGGTCACGACACCGTTATGGCCCACGAGGGTCAGGTAACCGAGCAGTTGATCGCCTACCAGCAAGCGCGTGCTGCCGGTGGCGTCGGCTTGATTGTCGTTCAGGCATGTGGGGTACACCCAACGGCCAAATACACATCCCGCGTCTTGATGATCGACGACGATTCAGGCATCCCGGGATTCGCCAAACTGGCGGCGGCGGTGCACGAACACCAGGTACCGATCTTCGCGCAGTTGTTCCATGGCGGCCGCGAAGTTATGGAAGGCCAGGATGGCTCGCTTCCTGTTACATATGCGCCGTCTGCAATACCGAACGAGCGATTTCACGTGATGCCGCGCGCAATGCCTCTCGGACTCATCGAAGAGGTGATCGCCAGCTATGGCGCGGCGGCGGCGCGACTTGCTGCTGCGGGGTTGGACGGCGCCGAACTTGTTGCTTCGCACGGCTATTTGCCCGCCCAGTTCCTCAATCCGAAAGTGAATCTGCGAACCGACGAGTACGGCGGCGATTTGGCAAACCGGTTGCGCTTCATCACGTCGGCATTGGGCGCGATTCGCGCCGCTGTGCCTGCCACTTTCGCGGTCGGCATGCGCATATCGATCGATGAACGAAGCGTGGACGGACTCGAGTCAGACGAGGTACTGGCCGCACTTCGGCTCCTTGACGCCGATGGGCTGCTCGACTACGTGTCAGTAGTGGCAGGGACTTCCTCGACGTTGGCTGGCTCTGACCATATCGCTCCGCCGATGACTCAGGCCGTTGGCTACACCGCGCCGCTCGGTGCGCTAGCCAAGGGTGCGATCTCGGTGCCAGTAATCGTCACCGGGCGGATCAACCAACCACAGATTGCCGAAGCAATCCTTGCGGCCGGTGATGCCGACGCAGTTGGCATGACGCGCGCCATGATCTGCGACCCGGAACTTGGAAACAAGATCAGCGCTGGCAAATCCGATGAGGTTCGTGCCTGCATCGGCTGTAATCAGGCTTGCATCGGACACTTCCACCTTGGCTATCCGATTTCGTGTATCCAACACCCAGAGTCGGGTCGGGAGGACGAGTTCCGCGACCGCAGTCCGGTACGCGTGCCGCGCCATGTTGTCGTCGTCGGTGGTGGTCCGGCGGGCCTGAAGGCCGCGGTTACGGCCGCACAGCGTGGACATCGGGTAACGCTTTTCGAAGCTGAGCGTCGGGTTGGGGGACAGGTGTTGCTGGCAGAGCGACTACCGGGCCGAGCCGAATTCGGCGGCGCGATTACGAATCTGACCAGTGAAGCGGCGCGGTACGGGGTCGAAATTGTGACTGGTCGTCGACTTGATGCGGCTGGCGTTCTGGCCGCCAATCCGGATGTGGTCGTAGTCGCCACCGGTGCAGTGCCGCGCCGGCCCGAACTGGAAACCGGCGATGCCGTGGTGCTCGACGCTTGGGAAGTCATCGCTGGAGCTGCCGTGCCGACTGGACCTGTTGTGGTCGCTGATTGGCGCTGCGACTGGGTTGGCTTGGGTGTCGCAACCTTGCTAGCGCAACAGGGGCATCGAGTAACGCTGGCGGTCAGTGGCTACTTCGCTGGACAACTCCTCCAGCAATACATTCGCGACGAACTGCTCGCACTGGCTGCCACGTCCGGAGTCTTGGTTCTACCCCTGGTGCGGCCTTACGGGGCCGATGAAGACAGCGTGTACCTACAGCACGTGCTCACTGGCGAGCCGGTCATCGTTCCAGCACATGCGCTGGTCCTAGCCCAAGGACACCAAGCGGTGGACGAGTTACTGCACGAACTCGCCGGGCTAGTCGAGGTCCACGCGGTGGGCGATGCCTTAGCACCTCGGACCGTCGAGGAGGCGATCTTGGAAGCGCTGCGAATCGGGCGGGCAATCTGAATTCAGAATGCCCAGTTCTGCTACACCCTGCCGCTGTCGTCGCTAAGATCCGGCCATGGCTCAGTGGCTCAGCGATGACGAGCAGCATGTCTGGCGTTCCTTCATTGCTATGACGGGTTTGATCTGGGAAAACCTAGATCGCGAGTTGCAGACCGATGCCGGAATGCCGCAGTCCTACTACCTGATTTTGGCCATGCTCTCCGAGGCGCCTAATCGCCAATTGCGAATGAGCGAACTTGCGCTGGCGGCTAACTCGTCGCAGTCTCGCCTTTCGCACGCAGCGTCTCGGCTGGAGCAGCGCGGGTGGATCACCCGAGTGCCGGCCCCTGATGATGGGCGTGGGAGCTTGGCGATTTTGACCGACGCGGGGTATGAAGTTCTGGTCGCTGCCGCACCGGGCCATGTCACCGCAGTCCGGAGCGCACTATTCGACCCGCTAACCGAACAGCAGGTGGTCGACTTAGGCGCGATGTGCGACGCGGTGCTGAATGTGTTGGACCCCGATATGACCTCGCGCAATCGTGGTGGCCTGAAGTCAGAGTGAGTGCGGGCCGTTGCTAGTTAGGCAGGTCATCGAGGAACAGCGCGCGTCTTGGACATGCCGCGATTGCTGCATCAGCGGACTTGCGATCCCGCTTGCTAAGCGGGTGTCCGGCAACAATTGGGAAGCCCCAAGAATCCACGGTGATCAAAGTCGGCGCCAGATGTGTGCAGATACCTATGCCATCACAGGCCACTGGGTCCACGCGGAGCCGAACCGGATGTTGATTGGCAGCCATCAAGCACTCGGTACGGGGATTAGCCGGGGCCCGGTATCGGCGCGACACGGTCCGCGACGAAGGTGTAAGTCAACGTCTACGGCGAAAGTCGTGAACATTGAGGCTAGTAATCGCATTGCCCCATCGGGATGGTGACAGCCACCGCGCCCGTCGATTTCGGCTCGGTATCGTTCAAGTCGTTTACGGTCGGCTCGCCCAAGTTCACCGCGAGCCAGTGCGGAGACTAGGTCCGCCACGGCGCGCAACCCAAACAGGCATGGGCCACACTGCCGCGCACTGCTATCGGCCAAGTACTCCAAGATTCGCCCCGTTTCAGCGATGCCGCAGCCGTCGGTGGGCAGCGGTGCGACGATTCCGGCACCGGTCGATCGGCCTTGAAGTTGGGCGGCTGGCTCGGATGCCGGTATTGCTTGAAACTCTGCCCACGGCACCCAGTTGCCCCCGTAACCTCCGAGCAGCACGGCCTGCGGAGTTTCGGCGACGTGCGAGTTGACTAACTGGCCGAGTGTCGTGTCCGGACGAATTTCGGTAACCGTTCTTCCGGTCGGCGTAAGGACCGTGAACAAGGCTGAAGGAATGCCTCCGCGCTCCACGTGTCCGGTGGGATCCAGACCGCGTGCGATGGCAGCGATTCGAGCCAAAGTTTCGACATTGTGCAGCAGCGTGGGCGCACCGTTGACGCCGGATTCGGATGAATGTTTGCGGCGAAAAGTCGGAAGAGGAGGTCCGCCCGACAGCGCGTTTACTACCGCACTTGACTCACCCGTCAGGTAGCGATCAGGGCCGGTAATCAGCTGGATGTGTGGTCCTGGCAGTCCGGCCACGCGGCGTTCGGCAATGGCCTTGGCCAAGCTCGCTCGCGTTGCCGTAGCTCCCGCGTGGAGCCAAATCACCGAATGTTCGGCCCGAGTTGCAATGGCCGCTAACTGCAGGCCGTCTAGAACTAGGTGCGGTCTGGTTTGCAGCAACGCGGCGTCCTTGGCGCTCAGCGGTTCTCCCTCGGCGCCGTTTGCCACTGCGTAGCCACCACCGGCCGTCGCCATGACGCCGCGCCATTTCCTGGCGACTGGGAAGTGCCCGCCGCCGCGCCCGGTGAGCTTGCAGCGGACGAGTTCGTCCACGAGTTGTTCACGTCCGGCGTCCGCCGGAAAGGCGCCCCAGACTTCGGTGTGCTCGAACAGCGATTCAGTTGCCGTGCGTTGGGCGCCTTCAGAGCCAGCGCGGGGAAAACGAATGATGGTTGGGAGCAGCCATGCCGGGGCAGTGGGCCGATCGGCGGGCTCGGTAAACGAGGGTACGTGCGTGCTCACCGGCGGGGGAGCCGTTCGCCACGTGATTTCAAATCAGAGATCAGGTCGGCCGGCGTTCGGGCCGTGTAGCGCGTGGCTGCTAGGGCGATCACGAAGATCGCAGTTATGTAGTACAGCGCTTGCAGCGTGGCCGAATCGCTACCGGCCAGGACGCCGTGAATCCAGATGAGCACAAGCGAAATCGAAGCCACCTTGTGGATTGGCCACCAGATCCGAGCCGTAATCCGCCCGGCCAAAATTGCCGTGAGTCCAGAGAGGAGCCCCGAGTACAGGCCGATCAACCCAAGCGTGACGGCCAGCGGGCGGTAGGTCGCGGCCATCGGCAACAGTGCACCGCGAACTCCGACGCCTGCCCATTTGTCATTCACCAAGACGAGGATGTGCAAAATCGTGAAGACCAACGTAAACACGGCAAGCGTCACGTGGATTCGGATCCGGGTCGCCGGTATGGGGCGTCGCACTCTGGTTCGCCATGGGTGAGATAGAACCAGTCCGAGGGAGACAAGCAGTACGAGCAAAAGGTAAGACGTAATCCCCGCTGCCCTTGCGAGCAGCCAAAGTTCGTTGCGATTTCCAGCGACGGACGAGATCGCGTTACCCACTAGCCAACTGGAAACGCCCGTGCTGATTGCGATCCCAAGGACGATGCCGAGCCCGCGTCCGACTCCGATGATGATCGGTCTGTTGGGCTGCGAACGACGCGACGATGGCAGCTGCTCAGTTGTCACGCGAGGCCTGCCAAATCAGGTGCGGCTTAAGGTCACGGCTGGTTCCCACAAACCCATCATGATCTACCCATAGTGCGGCCAGTGAATGTTCATCGGCGAAGGCTCGGATTCCACCTCGCCCGACGAGGAACAACGACTTGCTCCACACCTCGGCCTCAGCGGCATCTGGACCGACCACCGTGACCGCCAGCAACCCGGACTCAGCCGGTCGGGCGGTCCTCGGATCGATCAAGTGGTGGGCGGCTCGACCGTCGACCTGCCAGTGCCGGACCCGGATTGACGATGTCGCACAGGCACCGGAGGTCAGGTTCACTACCGCGACCGGCTCGGATCCGCCGCGTGGATCCTCGACGCCGATCCGCCACCCCGTGCCCTCGGTTCCTAGTCCGGATACCGCGACATCCCCGCCCGCCTCGACTAGAGCAGCAGCGCTGCTGGCGACGAGTTCGGCCAGCGCCCACCGCACTGCCAGTCCCTTGCCGATTCCGCCCAAATCGATCGGCTCCGAACCGATCTTGACTCGACTCCTAGCCTGGTCGAGACCTGGCTCCCAGGTCCGGCGCATTGCCTTGCTCGAAGTTGCTTCGCCGGTGCCAGTAAGGCTGATCTCGCCCGATCGAAACGGCAACGAGCGGTCGTACCCGGCGAGCGTTAGGGCCTTGAGCACTCTCGGATCGAACCGGCCATCAGTTTCCCGGTGCGCGACGGCCGCCGCCGCGATCGCGTCGAAACAAAGGACAGGAACCTCATGCCAATTGCGCGGATCAGCATTAGCGCGCATCAAAGGGCTATCGGGATTGAACCTCGTACAGGCCTGTTCGACGGAATGAAAGACAGCTTCGGCCCGAGCTAGCGCTGCGGCACTTTCCGGCCTAGGTCCGACCAACTGGAAAGTGACGTCCGTGGCCATCGCCCGGAATTTATGCTCAAGGTCGGGGGCCGAAGCCTCCGACATCACGACCCGCCGGTGGTGGTGTGGGTCGCAGGGGCCGGCGCTGGCGCCGGAATGTTGATCACGATTGGGGCCGCGCTGCCGCCGCTTGACGACCCGCCACCGGATGACGAGCCGGTTGAAGTGCTAGCACCGACCGACTTCGCGGCCGTTCGTAGGCTGGCGACCTGCCCTCGCAAAGTCGCAACTTGTGCGGCGGCCTTGAGCAGGGTGGCTCTCATTGCCACCAGGCTTGGGTCAGGGGTGACGACGACTGGCGTCGTTGTCGCCTGGGCTGCCACAGCATGCGGGTCGTGATGTAGCGACCACGCGGTGGTGCCGCTGAAAATTACGGCAGCCACGGGCGCGACCAGGGCGGCACCGGTCCAACGGGCTCGCTGGCCCCGACGCTCAGTCATCGAGGCCACCTTCGCTGTCGTCGCCCGTAGAACTCGATGCCCCAGTGGTGGTGTGGGTCTTTGGTGCCGAGGTCGCGGGGGACTGGACATAGCGATACACCTGTTTGGCAGATTTGGCTGCCCGGCCAGCCGCTGCGGCAATAGCGGCCCGCTGTTGAGCCAAAGCGAGCTCGTGGCGAGCTGTGACCAGTTCCGACCGCAACGTGCCAACTTGGCCTTCCAAGGCCTTGATGGCTGCCGCCAGTTGATCCCGGTAGGCCGCACTCGGGTCGACAGTTGAGTTAGCAGGGCTGCTCGCGACCGCCGCCGCCCCCGCTGGCGCCACGGCAAGCGCGACCCCAACTCCGGTGAGGGCACTTGTGGCGGTCACCGCGGTGATCGCCATCCTGGTGGTTCGATTCATTGCTGCCTCCAAATGGCTTGTGACCCCATAATGCGGGTCCCGAGCCGTGAGGGCCAGCCGCTTATCACGGCCTTAGCGTTGGGCTGGCCGGACGTTGTCCCAGCTCTCACAATGAGGGGCAATTCAACCGGTTTATGAGGAACAGGGGCTTTTTTCGGGCGTTCGTGATACTTTCGGCACGGTTGCAGTTGCAGGAGCAGTTCGCGAGTGTCAAAGGCTCGACCGCAGTTCGCTGCGGACGATGTACGTCAGGCCAGTTTATCGGTCCTGTCGTGGACGACGGCGGCAGCAGCCCGGGACGACGCATGGTGCGC
The DNA here is from genome assembly GCA_903825575.1 of uncultured bacterium. Classification (GTDB taxonomy): domain Bacteria; phylum Actinomycetota; class Actinomycetes; order S36-B12; family CAIKAW01; genus CAIKAW01. Next base: position 15,421 of record CAIKAW010000093.1, read on the forward strand.
GCCCCGTTCGTCCTCGCAAGGAGACTGGCAAGATGGTTCAAGGCTCGGTTAAGTGGTTCAACTCTGAAAAGGGTTACGGTTTCATCGCTCAAGACGGCGGTGGCCCCGACGTCTTCGTTCACTTCTCGGCGATTCAGTCCGAGGGTTACCGCTCGCTGGAAGAAAACCAGCGCGTGGAGTTCGAAATCACGCAGGGCCCCAAGGGTCCTCAGGCCGACGCGGTTCGCGCGATCTGAAGTAAGACCAAAGTCGATTGGCCCGCCCCCTTGGGGCGGGCCAATCGCGTCTAGCGAGCTGTTGGCTTGGTCACAAACGACCAAATTTGGGCCCTGGGCATTTCCCCCGAGTGTCGTTCTTGGGGAAGATGGTTCGGTCGGTGACCCGACCTCACCTCGGAGGAACAAATGAGCGTTGCCGGACTTGCTGCCGCGCCTACCACCAACCGCAAGTTGCTTGACTGGGTGACGGCAGTCGCTGAGTTAGCGCAACCTGATCGAGTTGAGTGGTGCGACGGGTCAGACGCTGAGTGGGCGCGGCTAACTTCACTGTTGGTGGCCACAGGCACGTTCGTTCAGTTGAACCCTGACTTGCGCCCCAATTCTTTCTTGGCGCGGTCTAACCCCAGCGATGTTGCCCGCGTGGAGGACCGCACGTTTATCTGTTCTCCAACGGCCGGGGATGCCGGACCGACCAACAACTGGCACGACCCAGTCGACATGCGTGCAACCCTGACAGACCTCTTCCGCGGTTGCATGCGCGGCCGGACCCTATATGTCGTGCCATTTTCGATGGGACCGCTCGGGTCGCCGATTTCCGAACTCGGAGTCGAACTGACCGACTCGCCATACGTAGTGGTGAGCATGCGAATCATGACGCGGATGGGCAAGGCGGCCCTTGACGCGATTGGTGCCGACGGTGACTTTGTTCCGGCCCTGCACTCGGTGGGTGCCCCACTGGTCGACGGTGCGTCGGACGTGCCTTGGCCGTGTAGCGATACCAAGTACATCGTGCAGTTCCCCGAGACTCGCGAGATCTGGTCCTACGGATCGGGCTACGGCGGCAACGCGCTGCTGGGTAAGAAGTGCTTTGCGCTGCGAATTGCCTCGGTCATGGCCCGCGACGCTGGCTGGCTCGCAGAGCACATGCTGATTCTGAAGTTGACCTCACCGACGCACGATGTTCGCTACATCTCGGCTGCATTCCCGTCCGCATGCGGCAAGACCAACCTTGCGATGTTGGAGCCGACGGTTCCTGGCTGGAAGGTTGAGACAGTCGGCGACGACATCTGTTGGATGCGTTTTGGTGCTGATGGCCGGCTGTACGCGATCAATCCGGAAGCTGGCTTCTTCGGCGTCGCTCCTGGAACTGGCGTAAAGACGAATGCCAATGCCATCAAGTCGCTCTGGGGTAATTCGATCTTCACGAACGTGGCGCTGACGGACGATGGCGATGTGTGGTGGGAAGGTCTAACCGATGACGTTCCGACGCATCTGATCGACTGGAAGGGGCGCGACTGGACGCCGGAGTCAGACGAGCCGGCCGCCCACGCCAATTCTCGATTCACGGCACCAGCCGAGCAGTGCCCATCCATCGCCCCCAACTGGGAAGACCCGGGCGGCGTCCCGATCTCCGCGATCCTCTTCGGGGGTCGCCGGGCGACGAATGTTCCGCTCGTCAATGAGTCATTGAGTTGGCAGCACGGTGTCTTCGTCGGAGCGACCATTGCGTCCGAGCAGACTGCGGCTGCCGAAGGCACGGTCGGCGCCCTGCGCCGCGACCCCTTCGCGATGCTGCCGTTCTGTGGCTACAACATGGCTGACTATTGGGGTCACTGGTTGAGCCTTGGTGCTGGCGCCGACCCTGAGAAGTTGCCGCGCATCTACCAAGTGAACTGGTTCCGTAAGGACGCTGCAGGCAAGTTCATTTGGCCCGGATTTGGCGAAAATTCGCGAGTGTTGGCTTGGATTGTCGAACGCCTCGAAGGTCGCGCCGACGCAATCGACACCCCGATCGGAAGACTGCCGGCTCCTGGAGCTTTGCCGGTAGAGGGGCTAGACCTCGACGCGGCGCGGCTGGCCGAGTTGTTCCGGGTCGATGCCGAGCCGTGGTTGGCCGAAGCCGAAATGACTGGCGAGTACTTCGCCAAATTTGGTGATCGACTTCCCGCTGCCATGACCGAGGAGCTAGCTGCCCTCAAACTGCGGTTGACCGCTTCTTGAGGTTGGCGTTACTCAACTGATCTCGGGACTTTGGCCCCGGAACGATCGGTTGTCATTTGGGCAAGATCAGACATGTGTCCCTTTGACGATGATGGTTTCGGATCGATCCCTACCGATTCGGTGTACTCGGTACCCCAGGCAATCGACATCGCTGCCGCCGAACTGGCGGCGGCCCAGCACGGTGTCATCTCGACCGAGCAATTAGTTTCGCTTGGGGTTCCAGAGACCACAGTCGTTGTCAGAGCCAGACCAGGCGGGGACTACCAGCGGGTACTGCCGGGCGTCTTTAGGCTAGGAGCCTGTGCACCCAGCGCCGCGGGCCAAGCGTCAGCGGCATTGCTCTACGCCGGAGACCCAGCGGCTGTCGTGACCGGTCTGGCGGCCCTACACCTGTACGGAGTCTCAACGGCTGATCGGATCGCGTCGCAGTTCTCTTCCGAAATCGACATCCGACTTCACGTACTTGTGCCGCACCACGTGCGCCGCGAATCGCACAGTTATGTGCGGATAGAACGCACCCGCTATCTGCCAGCGGCAGCCACTGCTCGGGGAGTCCCGGTGGCTCCGGTTGCCCGGGCATTGATCGATGCCGGACGCTGTATTTGCGACATTGGGGTGCTTCGCCCGCTGGTGGCTGAGGTCTTGTCTCGTGGTCTGGTAGCCGCAAGCTGTTTATCTGAGACAGCCGCAACTATGCCGGTGCGCGGATCGGTGGCGATCAGACAGGCTGTCGATGAAGTCTCGCTGGGTGTCTGCGATGACTCGGTCGAAGCACTGCGAGATGCCGTCATACACGAGCAACTCCCGCTGCCACATTTCTTGCCGACTCTGTTAGATCGGCGTGGGTGTTTCCTAGCCCGGGTTCACGGCTACCGCGCGCCCGAAGGAGTTGCCTTCGTATTGACCGACGACATCTGCGCTATCGACATCGAAGGCTCACCGGCACGGCTTGACGACCTGCGCCGCACGGGAGTCCTGGTCATTAACGTCACTACCGCTCAACTCCGCGACGAGCCGACTGTCGCCCTCGGCCCCTATCGCGCTGCATTAATCGAGTCCCGGGGTCGGCCTAGGCCGGAACTGCGCATCCTGCGCCCTGCCGGCGGAATCGGTAGCCGTGCGAATGCTGGCGTCGTCTAGGTCAGATGCGATTCGGAAGCATCGCGACAAGCACGGCCTTGATCGTGTGTAGACGATTCTCGGCTTGATCGAATGCGATGTTCGCAGATGAATCGAATACGGCGCTGGAGACTTCGATGCCGTCGGTTAGGCCGGTCGCCTGCGCGACATCTCGCCCCACCGTCGTGTTTTGGTCATGAAATGCCGGCAGGCAGTGCATAAATCGGACTGCTTCGTTCCCGGTGCGGTCGAGCATCTTCGTGTCGACTCGATAATCTCGAAGCAGGGCAACCCTTTCCGCCCACGTGGATGCAGGTTCGCCGAGGGACACCCAGACGTCTGTGTGCACGAAGTCGGCCCCGGGAAGGGCTTGTTCCGGATCGTCGGTAAGCGTGATTCGCGCGCCACTGGCGCCCGCCAGCGACTGGGCAAGTTGTTGAACTTCAGCGTCAGGCCAAAGTTCGCGCGGACTCGCGATCCGAACGTCGGCGCCCAGAAGTGCGCCCGTAACCAGCAGCGAGTTGCCCATATTTGATCTGGCATCGCCAAGGTAGGCGTAACTCAAGGCCGAAAGGGGCTTGTCTGGGCAGTGTTCGCGCATCGTGAGAAAGTCGGCAAGCATCTGCGTGGGATGCCAGCGGTCGGTCAGGCCGTTAAACACGGGAACGTCCGCGGCTGCAGCAAGTTGTTCAACAGTTTCGTGGGCACTGCCCCGGAACTCGATCCCGTCATAGAACCGTGAAAGAACTTTTGCAGTGTCAGCGATCGACTCCTTGTGTCCTAGCTGAGAAGACTGGGGGTCGAGGAAGGTGACATGCGCGCCTTGATCGAAAGCAGCTACCTCGAAAGCACACCGAGTGCGGGTAGACGTCTTTTCGAAGATCAGCGCCAGATTCACACCGCTAAGACGACGGGTTTCACTTCCGTTGCGTTTGGCGTGTTTCAGTTCGCTTGCCAGATCCAACAAATACGTAAACTCGGCCGCTGTGAAATCAACTTCCTTCAGGAAGTCCCTGCCTTGCAAGTCGATGTTCATGCCTGCCCCACCTTTGTCATGCCGCATCCCGCTGGATCGGACAGGTCATACATCTTGGTCCTCCACGACCCCGGCCCAACTCGGAGCCAACGATCGCGATGAGGTCTATCCCTTGCTCAACCAGGTACTTGTTGGTCGTGACGTTGCGCTCATATCCGACCACAACACCAGGACCTAGCGCGAGGAAGTTATTGCCGTCGTCCCACTGCTCGCGCTCAGCGGCTCGCACGTCAATCGGCGCCCGGAGCACCCGGACCTTGTCGAGTCCAAGCGCTTCTGCTACTACTGGGAAGAGTTCTCGGTTGACGCTGACGGTGAAGTCGCCACTAGATCCCCGTGGCCGCAAGGTGTAGGAACTCAAGTGTGCCGGAAGGTATGGATAGACAGAGAACGCGTCTCGATCGACCATGGTGAGCGCGGTGTCCAAGTGCATGAAAGCCCGTTCATGTGGAAGTTCAACAACAATCACCTGTTGAACTTGGTCGCCAGCGAAGAACTGTTGGGTCAACTGTTCGATACCTTGTGCAGTCGTTCGCTCGCCTAGCCCCAGCATCACTGTGCCGTTGCCGAGCACAAGGATGTCCCCACCTTCGATCGTCGCCGGACCAGGTGTTGGAGTGTCATCGATTAGGTAGCGGGGAGCGCTCCTACTGAACAGCGGATGGAAGTCGTAGATGATGCGGGAGTTAATTGTCTCCCGGCGACGCGCCGGTTTAGCCATCGGATTTATAGATAGAGCCCCATAGATCCAGGTGCTGTTATCCCGTTGAAACAGGTGATTTGGCAGCGGCGCCAGCACAAAATCATCGTCGAGAAGTCGAGTCCGCTGCAGACTTCCGTCGTCATTACCGGGAAGGTCAATCTTTAGTAGCCCGCCAATCAGCCACTCGACCAACCGGGTCGCCGAAGCAGTTGTAAACAGGTCCGCCAACTGTGCTCGCAGCATCGGTCCGAGGCCGGCGCTGCGCGCAAGATGTTCGATGGCAAACTCTCGGGCGCCGGGGGCGTCAAGGGCCTGGGTAAGCAGGTCGGTGAAGTAGTGAACGATCACCCCGCGCTCGCGCAACTGCGAAGTGAATCCGTCGTGCTCGTCACGGGCGCGGTCGGCCCACAACACGCTGTCGAATAGGAACTCGTGCGTGTTCGAGGGGGTGAGCCGGTTTAGTTCGACTCCCGGTCGGTGCACAATCACCTGGCGCAATGGCCCGACTTCGGAGTCGACGCGCATTTGGGGGTCCACGGGGCCAGTCTGCCCGGTGGACGCAGGTTTCGTCAGGTTAGGTCAGCCGGTGGCGAGGCGTTGCTCGCGCTCGTCTTCGGAGAAGCCGCCCCAGATCCCGAACGGCTCGCGGGCGCGTAGCGCATAGTCGGCACACTCGATGCGAACCGGGCAGTGGGCACAAATGGCCTTCGCAGCCCGCTCGCGTCGAATCCGGCGCAGTCCGCGCTCGTTCTGAGGGTGGTAGAACAGTTCTGGGTCGGAAGTGCGGCAACTGCCGAAGTCCTGCCAAAACCAGTTTGTGTCCTCGGGAACTCGGGCCAGAGCCTGCCGTGCCATCGATCCTCTTCCGTCGGCTGGGAATGCTGCCTGCAGAAGCAGACTCTCGGCGATGCAGGTGACCGGCGGCACGCGGGCGGGTTACCGGTGGGTGACAAGCAGACGTCCAAACGCGTGGACCTTCAGTGACAGAGCGTCCCGAAGTGCCAGCCCGCGGTGATCAAACGGGGGAGTAGTTCGGCAAGAGCGGCGACGGTTTGGCTGCGATCGCCGCCGCCATCATGCATCAGGACTACGGCGCCGTTTGAGGCGCCGGCAAGGACCGAGTCAACGATTGCGCCTGTGCCAGGGCGTGACCAATCGACCGTATCGATGTTCCACATCGCGACTCGCATGCCGATCGACGCCATCGCCCGTCCAATCGCCGCGTTGTAGTCGCCGTAAGGGGGGCGCATACACAGGGGCGTGTAGCCGGTTAGGTGCCGCAAGACCCGGTTCACCGGCAAGACTTCCTTGGCCAGAACCTTCGAGATCGACAAGGTGGTGAGCATGGGGTGGTGTTCTGTGTGGTTTTCGACCATGTCCCCAGCCTTGACCTCAGCGCGGACCAGGGCGGGCTGTTCGAACGCCGCGTAGCCGATCACGAAGAAGGTTGCCGGAACGTGGTAGCGGTGTAGGAGCGCAAGAATCTGCGGCGTCCAGGTTGGGTCAGGCCCGTCATCGAAGGTCAGGTACAGCGTCCGGCCACCGCCTCTTGGGACCTCGAATCGAGGCACGAGTCGCTTGCGCTTTGCCGGTTTGCTAACGGGATTCTTGGCACTGATCACTTGCGCGGTTGGCGGCCCCGGGCTCATGGTCGGCAATGGGCCATCAACGTAGAACCTGGGTGCGGATGCCGTCTTGGATGTATTTGGACCCGAAGCCGTTTGGGCGGCCGTTGCGGCCGTTGCGCTCGGTTGGCCAAGCGCAGCCAAGAACGCACATAAGGCAAGGCAAGTTCCGATTGAACCCGCAAGTCGCCCGCTCAGCATTGGCTGACAATAGACGCAGTCGTAGGATCTGGCCATGTCCACACATTTCAGGGTTCTGGCACAGTACGCGTCGATCAGCGCCCCGGATGGGAGCGAACCAGCGGGATCCGGTGGCGTCCTGATCGAAGAACGCACTCAATTATCCGAGCCCGGAGACCACGAGCGGTTCGCACACTATGTGCGTAAGGAAAAGATCGTCGAGAGCGCCGTTACTGGCGATGCGGTGGTCGCGCTCTGCGGCAAAGTGTGGGTCCCTACGCGTGATCCGACGAAATTCCCAGTCTGCCCTGAATGCAAAGAGATCTTCGAATCCCTGCCGGACGACGGATCCAACTGAGCCGCTCGGTTCCCCGCGTGAACAAGACTCCAGGAGTCCTGGGGTCGGGCCATCGTGCGACGACCGTGGGGATCGTCGCTGTAATGACGCTGGTGGCCTTCGAAGGTATGGCGGCCGCGACCGCGATGCCAGTTGTCGTGCGCTCCCTCCACGGTCTAGCGCTATTCGCATGGACGTACAACGCATGGGTAGCAAGTTCACTGGTCGCGATGGTGCTTGCTGGTCAATGGGCTGATCGGACGGGGCCGCGACTGCCACTCTCGGCCGGGGTCGCCTGCTTTGCGGTCGGAGCAGTTGCGGCGGCTAGTGCGCCCAACATGGCAACGTTCATCATCGGTCGCGCGGTGCAAGGGCTGGGGGCGGGCGCATGCATTGTGGCGTTGTACGTCTTGATCGCACGGGCCTACCCAGAATCGTTGCGACCAAAGGTGTTTTCAGTGCTGTCGGCATCGTGGGTGGTGCCATCGTTCGTGGGGCCGGTAGTTGCAGGTTGGCTCTGCGATCACGTCAGCTGGCGGGCTGTGTTCGCGCTCGCCCCAATCTTCGTCTTGCCTCCGCTGTTGCTGATGTATCCACAACTTGCGCGGTACTCGGGCCGCCGTGAGGAACCCACCGCTGCGCGGGCCTATCACGTGCCGCGCGCGGTTGCTGCCGCCATCGGACTCGTCGCCTTCCAGCAGGGGTTGCTCATGCGCGGCGCCTTGGGGTCCGCGGCAGCAGTGGCAGGGTTCGGGCTGCTGGTCTGGGCAGCCCGGGTGCTCCTGCCGGCTGGCACTTTTAGCGTAAGGATCGGACTGCCGGCCGTGATAGCCGTTCGCGCCATCGTCGCCGGAGCATACTTCTGCGCCGAAGCATTCATCCCGCTCGCGCTGACGTCGATTCGCCATGTTTCGACGACTACAAGTGGCTTGGTCTTGACCTGTGGCGCGGTTTCTTGGGCCATCGGGTCTTGGACGCAGGGACGCAGCAAGAGCAGCCGAGTGCAGTTGGCCGGCGTCGGCAGTGTGATCGGTACGACAGCCGTCGCCAGCTTGCCGCTTTGCCTGTGGCTGCCGCACCCAGCGCTCTGGGCCGGAGCTTCGATGCTCTTGGGTGCCTTCGGCATGGGAATGCTCTTTCCAAGCCTTGGGATCTTGACCTTGCGCTATTCAAGTCTTGGAGACCAAGGTGCCAACAGTGCAGCCCTGCAGGTCAGCGACTCAATCGGTGGGGTTGTGCTGATGTCGATCGCAGGGGCCCTGCAGGCTGCCGCCGTGACCGCCGGGGGTCAGACCGCGTCAACTTTTGCGACCATTTGGTGGGCGATGGCAGTCCTGTTAATCGCTGGGGTCTTGCTGACTCGACGCATGCGGGCTCCCGAGGGATTCGTACCTATTGCTGGGTAGGCATTACGTGATCGCGCCGCTACTGGGATACTTCGGGCGCAGCCAACTTTGACCGCGATCACTCAGCGAAGGAAGACGAAATGCGCCGGCTAACCCTCGTCCCCGTAGTGGCCCTTCTAGCGGCCGGACTGGCCGCCTGTAGCGCGGGTAACGTGGGCGCGGCTCCGTCTTCGGCTTCCAGCGCCAGCGCCGCTCCTTCGGACTGCACGCCGGCTGCCATGCAGACCTACACCTCGGGAATGCTGACGATCGGCACGGATACCCCCGCATACCCGCCGTACTTCGAGAACAATGACCCGACTAATGGCCAAGGCCTTGAGAGCGCCCTCGCATATGCGGTGGCGGACAAACTCGGGTTTGCCAAGGCGGCCGTTAAGTGGACTGTGGTTCCGTTCAATTCGTCTTACGCACCCGGACCGAAGAAGTTCGACTTCGACATCAACCAGATTTCGATCACGCCAGACCGTGCCAAGGTTGTTGATTTCAGCGAGGGCTACTACACGGTTAACCAGGCGGTCGTAACTCTTAAGACCTCGAAGATCGCCAACGCAACCTCACTGGCCGAACTCCAGTCGGCCAAGTTGGGCGCACAGGTGGGTACGACCAGCCTGAGCTTTATCACTGACTATGTGAAGCCCGGCGCCCAGCCGTACGTCTACAACGACACCAATGACGCCAAGAAAGCCCTTGCCACCGGACAGATCGACGGGATTGTGGTTGACCTGCCGACGGCCTACTACATTACGGCTGCTGAGATCGACAACAGCAAGATCGTCGGTCAGTTCCCGGCTCAAGAAGGTCCGACATCCGAGCAGTTCGGAATGCTATTTGCCAAGGGCAGTCCGTTGGTTAAGTGCATCGACTGGGCGTTGGCCAGCCTGAAGTCGGCCGGAACATTGAAGACTATTCAGGACCAGTGGCTTGCCGGTGCGGATGCGCCCTACTTCAAGCAGTGATTAGGTCCACCCCCTACAACTGTGGATCGGCTGTTGAGTGAGCGCTTCGGGTGACCTGATCGAGGGCGACGCTCCGTATATAGATCCTGTGCGGGCGGCGGCTCTTCACCGACGTTCGCTGCGGAGCAGTGTTGTCGCGACAGTGAGTACGGTCGTATTCCTGATTGCCGTGGGGTTCGCGACGGTGAATGCGCCGGGCTGGGCGTCGGTGCGCTATTGGTTCTTCAACGGATCGGCATTCCGTGCGTCAGTTGGCTCGGTGGCCAGCGCGTTTTTGCTAAACGTGAAGATCTTCTTGGTAGCCGAAGTATTCATTTTGGTGCTGTCATTGGTAGTTGCCCTGATTCGGGTATCGACTGCGCCGGTCCTGATGCCGCTGCGCTTTGTCGCGACGGTGTTCACCGACGTGTTTCGGGGCACCCCGACTCTGCTTGTTGTTTACCTGTTGGGTTTTGGGATGCCGGCTCTGCAGATCAAGGGATTGCCTAACGATCCGGTCATCTGGGGAACGATCGCACTTGTACTGTCGTATACGGCGTACGTGGCCGAAGTATTCCGGGCGGGCATCCGTTCGATTCATCCGAGCCAGCGGGCGGCGGCCCGGAGCTTGGGTCTGAATGTTTCGCAGACGATGCGGTTCGTGGTCTTGCCTCAGGCAGTGCGTCGGATCGCTCCACCTTTGCTCAACGACTTCGTGTCGTTGCAGAAGGACACGGCTTTGGTTTCGGTTCTCGGACCAATCGAGGCGCTGCGGGCGGCCGAGATCTACTCAGCTTCGAAGTTCAACTACACCGCAATCGTTGTCGCAGCCTTACTGTTCATCGCGGTCACGATTCCGTTAGCGCGCTTCACTGATTGGCTCTCTGATCGTCAAGAACGGCGCGACCGAGGAACGGCCCGGTGACCGCCTTGCTGCACGTGAACGGGGTGCACAAGGCATTCGGCACGAATCCGGTACTGCGCGGACTTGAGGTGTCGTTAGAGCCGCACGAAGTTGTCGCCTTGATCGGTTCGTCAGGTTCTGGCAAGTCCACCCTCCTGCGTTGTGTGAATGGGCTCGAGTCCATCGACGCTGGCAAGATCATGCTTGGCGACGTCGAGGTTTCCGCGCTCGATGCGGATCTTGACGTGGTTCGTCGACGAGTTGGGATTGTGTTTCAGGCGTACAACCTGTTCCCGCACATGTCGGTGCTGGCCAATGTCACGCTCGCACCCATTCGAGTACTGCGTCATTCGCGCAAACAGGCCGAAGGCGCGGCGCTGGAACTTCTAGCTCGACTTGGGCTGGCCGAAAAGGCGCGGCAGTATCCCGACCAGTTATCTGGGGGACAGCAGCAACGGGTTGCCATTGCCCGGGCCTTAGCGATGCAGCCCGAATTGCTGTTACTTGACGAAGTGACATCCGCGCTGGACCCCGAACTCGTCGGAGAAGTTCTGGACGTAATTCGTGATCTCAAGGCCGGCGGTATGACGATCTTGATGGCCACCCACGAGATGGCTTTTGCCCGCGAGGTGGCAGACCGAGTGTGCTTCCTAGATCGGGGTCGGGTGCTCGAGTCAGGCCCCCCGGGGGAAATCTTCGAGAACCCAGCCGAACCACGTACGAGGGAGTTTCTCGACCGCTTCCTGAGCGGCTAGTCGCGCCCAGTGCTAAGTGAGCATTAGGACTGGGCGAACGCCACGCCGAAATGCCCCCTTCTGGTCAAGCAGGGCGGCCCTTTGGCCGACAATGTAGAAATACCGTTTCCCCCGGTGAGGAGTCTTGTTGCGTCGCGCCGTCCGACTATCCAGCGTGGTCGTGACGACCGCGCTCGTGGCCGTCGGCCTCGTCGGCCCCGCCTCGGGCACCAGTTCAACTAGCGCCGCGCCCTCCGTCACTGTCTCGTCGGGGGTCCCGACAGTGGTTGCTCCGCGCGCCATGGTGACCGGATGGGTCCCCTACTGGAACACCCCAGCTGGGCTCGCGATCGTGTCGGCGAACTCCAAGATCTTCAGCGATGTGTCGCCGTTCTGGTTTGACGCCCGTGGAACGGCTCCGACCATCCACTTGCTGAACGAGTACTCCACCTCGACCGCAACCCTGTCTGCTGTTGCGGCGTTTCACGCGCTTGGTCTCAAGGTGATTCCTACCGTGACAGATGGAACCGGCTGGATGCAGATGTCCAACCAGTTGTCGACGGTGTCCGGCCGGGCCACAATTGTTAATGCCCTAGTTTCGTTAGCCAAGGCTTACAAGTTCGACGGGATTGATCTGGACTGGGAGCAGTTCGCTTTCAACGATGGTTCCAGCACCTGGCCAACTACGCGAGTTCGTTGGATTGCCTTTGTGAAGTCGTTAGCTGCAGCGTTGCACGCGAATCACAAGTTGCTTTCAATCACGGTTCCAGCCGGGTACCCAACCGGTGGTGATTCGACTGGCTACTACGTCTACGCCTGGAGCGTTATTGGCCCGGTCATCGACCGGATGCGAATCATGACCTACGACTACTCGCCGTCGGTCCCTGGTCCAATCGGGCCTTTCCCGTGGGTGGATTTGATCGCTAAGTACGCGGTTACCCAAGTGGCCGCGAGCAAGATTCAAATCGGCGTCGCAAGCTACGGCCGCGACTGGGTCTGGTCTTCTGCTGGCTCTTGCCCGACGTTGGCACCCGCAGGGGCAACGACCGCGCAAGCCAACGACTTGCTAAACGTCGAGTTGCCGTGGGCTCGTAACCGCCATGAGTTCGATTCGCGGGGTGCCGCTAACTATGTCCAAACGTTGTTCAAGGACGCCGTAGCCACCAATCCGGCCATCACACTGGTGCAAGCCCCTGTATCAACGTGGGACAACACCCAGAAGGAACGCACCTTCGCCTATCAGGTGAAGTTTGCCGGTCGCCGCCAACCGGCTAGCGTCGCGATTGGGACGGTAGGGGGCTTGGTTGGGACCTCGACGGTGCAGTTGGCGACAACCGTAGGCGTGGTCCCGGGAGCCAAGGCCACTGGCACTGGAATCGCTGCCGGGGCTACCGTCACGACGCTCGTTGGAAACACGGTCACGCTCAGTGCCAAGAACACCGCCGCAGTGACCGGGAGCCTGACGTTCACGCATCCGGTCACCACTCATGTCACCACCGCTGCGACAGGTAGCGACACTGTCGCGACAATCACCGTCGCCTCCGCGACCGGCATTGTTGTGGGAGCGCTCGCCACTGGCACCGGGATCGCTGCCGGCGCCACAGTGAAGACGATCGTCGGCACCACCGTGACTCTCTCGGCCGCTAATACTGCGGCGGTAACTGGTTCCGTGGACTTCGCAACAACAGCGACGGTGACCGCCAAGTCCGCCGCGGCAGGATTGCTCACGGGAACCAAGACGATCATCGTCGGCTCGACGACCGGCATTACTACCGGAGCCGCAGTATCGGGCACTGGCATTGGCAAAGGTGCGACTGTCGTATCCCGTTCCGGGAACACTGTGACTTTGTCGGTCGCGAGTACCTCTTCGGGCAATGCGAGCATCACGTTCAAACCCGCCCCTGTTGCTACGTCGTGCACGATCTCGCGCGTTGGCTGGTACTCCGAAGCCCAAGCGGCTCTAGCTAGAGCAACGCTGGTCAACAAGTACCACCTTGGCGGCATCGCACAATGGACGATCGGCGGCGAGGATGTCACGCAGTGGGCCGGACTCAACGCCTACGCAAAATCCATTGCTGCCGTTCCATCGGTTGTCACCCTGACCGGTCCTGGTCTGCTCAACGCCAGCCAAGCTGGCACTCTGAGCGGCTCGGTCACATTCAAGGGCGTCGCATTGACCAGCACAGTCGTCAACGTGCAGGAACTAGCTCCCGGCAAGACCGTGTGGGTCGCAGCGGGCACGACCACCACGGATGCAACCGGGCATTTCACCCTGCCTCTGTCTGGACAGCCGGATAACTTCTCGTGGCGAGTTACCGCACCAGGTGATGGCTGGGCGCGAAGTTCGGCAACAGCAACTGGTGCGACTTCCGTTGCCGTTGCCGCCGTCATCGCCGCGACCGCGCCGCGAGTGCTGCTTCCTGCGACCCCGTCGACGCTTTCTGCGACCGTCCGGTTCAAGGGCGCATTGCTTGCTGCAACACCCGTTAAGTTGCAGGTCCAACGCATTGGTTCAAGTACGTGGACCACACTGCCGTCGGTCACGACGAACGCCGTCGGGGTGGCCGCCATCCCAATTCCTGGCCAGAGCGCTGACTTCAACTGGCAGGTTAGCGTTGGCGGCGACGGGTTTACCCGCCTCCCGGCGCTGGCCAAGGGAACGATCGGGATAGCAATGCCCGCGACGGTTAGGGCAGCGGGCGCCGCGATCTTGGCGTACGGCGCACTCAACCCGATTCACGGGACGATCACGTTCAAGGGCGCAGCTGTGGTCGCCAAACTCACGGTCCAGGTTCACACTGTTGGTGCGACCACGTGGCGCACTGTCGGCACGACCACCACTAGTGCAACCGGCACATTTGTCTTCTCGATTCCTGGTCAGGCCCGCAGTTATGTGTGGCAGGTAGTAGTCCCGAAAGACGTCTACACCCGACTTGCGACTATCTATAGCGCGACGACCCGGGTGCGGGTTGGCGTTACGGCCACGCCTCGGGCAGCGATAGTTAAGAAGGGTGCGCGCCCGGTTATCACCGGCGCAATATTGCCGGCCATTGCCGGATACCAGGTCGTGTTGAGACGCTGGAACGGAAAGTCATGGGCGTTACAGACTTCGACCACGGCTGGAGCAAAAGGCACTTACACACTTACCGGCTCACCACTGATGAGTGGGACATTCCGGTACTTGGTACAGGCCTATCCACCTACTGGCGCACCGAACCTGATTGGTTCCAGTCCTGTCGTCACAGTCAGAGTCGGCTAGTCCTTCAGTGAAAGCAAGCAGATCTGCGGCAGTTCGAACCAACGCAAGGTCTCGAAGTCTGAACTCACATCACTGAGATGATCATCTACGGGTAGGTCTGGCAAAGAAAGCAACAGGTCGTGCGCGGCCGACAGGTGTTCGGCCAGAGCACTCTCAGGTAGCCGGTCCTGGTGGTGCGGGTACGTCAATTCGCCGTCGGTGTCGTAGTGGACTTGGGCGAGTCGCAACGGCGGTTCCACTGGTCCGTTGCGATGTTGCCAAAGTCCACTGACCACATTGAATCGATAGTCCGGCAATAGTCTCCAGCCGTGGTCGGCAACGAGTGCCACGGCCTCAACCACGTACCGGAACACGGCTTCGCTTATGAAGTAGTTGAAGTTGACTCGTACCCACCCGGGCTTGATTCCCTCGCAACCGCCCGTGATTTCGCGTTCGAACTGGTGCGACAGTTCTAGGTCGATTCCGAGAAGTCGGTGACCGTAGGGGCCGGCGCACGAACATCCGCCGCGGCTCTGAATGCCAAATAGGTCATTGAGAATTGCGACCACAAGATTGTGGTGCAGATAGCGCCCACCGGGTCGGCGAACCGTGAACGAGACGATGGAAAGTCGCTCGGCGTTCAGATTCCCGAGGATGTCGATGTCTGGATGCGCGTGCCACGCAGCAACAGCACGACGGATCAAGTCGTGTTCGTGGGCACGAATTACGTCGACGCCGACCGCTTGCTTCAGTTGCATTACTAGTCCGGCGCGAATCGACTCGACGATAGCGGGCGTGCCGCCCTCTTCGCGGTGGATCGGGTCGGACAGGTAGGCGTGTTCAGAAGGATTCACGTAGCTGACCGTTCCCCCGCCGACTACGTCGGGGACTGAGTTGGTCAACAGTTCACGGCGCATCACCAGTACCCCGGGAGTGCCGGGGCCGCCAACGAATTTGTGAGGTGAAAAGAAGATCGCGTCCTTATATGCCAGCGGATGATCATCACATTCAGGGTTCATGTCGATGGTGATGTAAGGCGCAGCGGCAGCGAAGTCCCAGAACGCGAGCGCGCCGGCTTCATGGAGGATCTGGGTGATTCGGTGAGTGTCGCTGACGATGCCGGTGACGTTGCTAGCTGCGCTGAACGATCCGATGAGCAACGGGCGGTCCGCGTACTTCTGAAGTTCGGCGGCAAGTCGATCAGCATCGATATGACCGTCTGCGTCCTCCGGAATCTGGACGACATCGGCGATTGATTCGCGCCAAGGCAGTTCGTTGCTGTGATGCTCGAACGGTCCGATGAAAACGACCGGGCGCTCGGCAACGGGAATCGCATCAAGCAGGTGGTACTTGGCTGATAGGTCCGCGGGTAACCGCAGGTTCATAATCCCGATCAACCGATCAATCGCGCCGGTCGTGCCGGAACCTGCGAATATGACAGCGGTTGAGTCATCGCCATTTACGGCCGAGTGGATGATCTTGCGGGCGTCCTCGCGCAGTCGGGTGGTCTGCAGTCCGGTGCCGCTTGACTCGGTGTGGGTGTTGGCGTATCGCGGCAGCACCTCGGCGCGGATGAAGTCCTCGATAAATGACAAGGCCCTCCCGCTGGCCGTGTAGTCGGCGTAGGTGACCCGGCGGGCACCGAAGGGACCCCACATCACCTGGTCGTCGCCGATGACCGAGTCGCGGATTCGGGCCAGCAACGCCGACTCGGGCAGGTCGGTGGCGGGCGCGGGAATATCGGCGTGCCAGTGCTCGGCGCCCGGTTGCATGCTCTGAGACTACGGCTGGTGGGATCATGGGCAAATGAGCCTGGCCCCTAGCGAGTTAGTGGAGTCCCAGACTTCCGAGCGCCTAGAGGCCCCGTGGGTGACGATCGTCTGGGATGACCCGATCAATCTCATGGCCTATGTCACCCACGTGTTTATGACCTACTTCCGCTATCCAAAGGAAAAGGCCGAATCCCTGATGTTGGCTGTTCACCAAGAAGGCCGGGCGGCTGTCTCGGCGGGCACCCGCGAAGAGATGGAGCGCGACGTCACTGCCATGCATGGCTATGGACTCTGGGCGACATTGCAGCAGGACAACTGACGTGGAGGCCTTTAAAGCGTCCAGGCAGGGTCGAGTTACGGCAAGGATTAGCGCCGACGAGCGTGACTACCTCCTCTACCTGCTGGCCGAACTTGAACCAGTGCTGGCGCCACTGCCAGTGGCTGCCGATCAGGACCCGCTGGCTGCCATGGTGGGGATCTCCTCGGCTGTGCGACCTGACGAGCCTGGGGTATTGCGTTTGTTTCCTGATGCCTACGCCGACCCGGACGCCGCTGCAGAGTTTCGCCGGTTCACCGAACAAGGGTTACGCGAAGCCAAGACTGCGTCGCTACAAACGATGCGCGAAACATTGGTCGGCAGCGGCGAGAAGGTAGTGCTCAGTCGTCCGCAGGCCGAAGGCTGGATCTCAACGCTTAACGATCTGAGGCTTCTGATGGGCACCAGGCTCGGCGTTACCGCCGAATTCAGTTTTGGGGCTGAGGCAGACCCGCAGGATCCGGCCACGCTTGCTGCTGCCACGTATGAATTCCTCGGTTGGGTGCAGGGCACGCTCCTGTTCGCGCTAGACGGAGCCTAGGGTTAGCGTTCGGTTACCCGTTCGGCATGGCGGAAGAAGGGTTGGGCGGTCAGTTGTGGGCTTGAGTTCCCCAGCGGCTTCGGCCCCCATCGGCATCTTCGACTCCGGCGTCGGAGGCCTTACTGTCGCCCGAGCGATTCTCGATCAATTGCCAGACGAGGCGATCCGCTATGTCGGCGACACAGCCCGTGGACCTTATGGCCCCCGTCCGATTGCCGAGGTGCGCGAGTTCGCGCTCGACGTAATGGACGAACTTGTAGCCGCGGGCGTGAAACTTCTAGTGATCGCGTGCAATTCGGCGAGTGCTGCGGTGCTACGTGATGCCCGCGAACGCTACGACGTGCCAGTGGTCGAGGTGATTCAGCCGGCTGTACGTCGCGCAGTGCACACCACGCGCAGTGGCCGCGTCGGCGTGATCGGTACGCGTGCAACGATCACGAGCGGTGCGTACGAGGACGCGTTCGCAGCCGCGCCACATCTACAACTGACCAGCCAGGCTTGCCCGCGGTTCGTTGAGTTCGTCGAGGCCGGCGTCACCAGTGGCCCAGAACTTCTGGCAATTGCACATGAGTACCTCGAGCCGCTTGTCGCGGCCGACATCGACACCCTCGTGCTCGGCTGCACCCACTATCCGTTGCTTACTGGTGTGATCTCCTACGTTGTTGGTCAGGACGTGGCTCTGGTGTCCAGCGCCGAGGAGACAGCCAAGGACGTCTACCGCACGCTGGTCGCTAACAATCTGGTTCGACCAAGTAGCGGCCCGCCGCCCGAGCACCATTTCATCGCCACGGGCGATCCCGTTTCTTTTGCCGCACTCGGTCGCCGGTTCCTCGGCCCCGAGGTGCCGCACGTGGAGTCCAGGACTGCTGACTAGGCTCGGCGCCGTGAACAGATCAGACGGCCGAAGCGCCGACCAATTGCGCCCCATCAGTTTCCAGCGCGGGTGGCTAGACCACGGTGAGGGTTCGGTGCTCGTCGAGTTCGGCCGGACCCGGGTGCTGTGCGTCGCCTCGTTCACGCCGGGGGTCCCGCGTTGGATGAAGGGCTCCGGTCTCGGCTGGGTCACCGCCGAGTACGCGATGCTTCCGCGCTCTACCGACTCGCGCAGCGATCGCGAGTCGGTCAAGGGCAAACTCGGTGGCCGCACCCAGGAGATCTCGCGGCTGATCGGTCGCAGCCTGCGCGCCGTAATCGACGACAAGGTGCTCGGCGAGAACACCATCGTGCTCGACTGCGACGTACTCCAGGCCGACGGTGGGACGCGCACTGCGGCGATTACTGGCGCCTATGTTGCACTCGCTGACGCACTTGTCTGGGCGAAGGCCAAGGGCCACGTCGCGCCAAACGCCAATCCGTTGCGCAGTTCGGTGGCAGCTGTCAGCGTCGGCATCATCGACGGTGAGCCGCGGCTCGATTTGCACTACGAAGACGACGTACGTGCCGACACGGACATGAACGTCGTCATGACCGGCGACGGTCGTTTCATCGAGATTCAGGGAACCGCCGAAGGCGAGCCGTTCGACCGTGACCTATTGGATCAGCTGCTGGCACTTGCCGCCGCCGGCTGCACCGAAATCACTGCGCTGCAGATCGCCGCACTGGCGGTCCCGCTTCCGTCGAAATGACCATTCCCCGCATCGTTCTGGCAACGCGTAACGCGCACAAGGTTGAGGAGTTCGCGCGCATCCTGGCCGCCGCCGGTTTGGTTGTGGAACTTGTTGCGGTGTCGCAGTTTCCTGACATTCCCGATGTCGAAGAAACTGGCGCCACGTTCGCCGAGAACGCCTCGCTCAAAGCAACCACAATCGCCAATGCGACCGGTCTGCCGGCAGTTGCTGATGACTCAGGGCTGAGCGTCGACGCGTTGAACGGGATGCCAGGCGTGCTGTCGGCTCGGTGGTCAGGCCGACATGGTGACGACGCAGCAAACCTGCAGTTGGTGCTTGGGCAACTTCGCGATGTTCCGGCAGAGCGACGGGGTGCCCGCTTTGTGTGCGCGGCAGCCTTCGCGCTTCCGGCAGACGCCGCGGGGGAGCAGACCTCGCGAGTTGTCGAGGGCGAAGTCTTTGGCTCACTGACTTTCGAGCCGCGCGGATCAAATGGTTTTGGCTATGACCCGATCTTCGTTCCGACCGGCGCCGCCCAAACGACCGCAGAACTATCGCCGGCCCAGAAAGATGCGATCTCGCATCGAGGCCAAGCCTTGCGCGCGCTCGTCCCGATCATTCGGGAACTTGTCTTGCAGTAGTGCCTTGGTGCGGGAGAAGGGATTCGAACCCTCACGTCTGTTAAGACAACAGGACCTAAACCTGCCGCGGCTGCCATTACGCCACTCCCGCGAGGAGCACAGCCTAGAGGACGGGGGATCGCGCCCAATCGCA
>CAIKAW010000094.1 GCA_903825575.1 uncultured bacterium
ACAACGGTGGCGTCGATAAGCACAGCAAATGCCACCCCAACACCAAGCTGCTTAATATTGGTAACGCCAGCCGACACGAACGCTGCAAACGACACTGCAATCAGCAAAGCTGCCGCTGTAATGATGCGGCCCGAGCGCTGCAGCCCAAGGGAAACTGACGTAGTGGTGTCTTGACCGGCATCGTGCTCTTCCTTGATTCGGGAGAGCAGGAACACCTCGTAGTCCATAGATAGCGCAAATGCGACGACGGAGGTGAGAACGATTATCGAAGTGTCGACCGAGTTTGTCTGATTGAACGATCCAACCAGCCAGGTTAGGTGTCCGAACTGGAAGATCCAGACCACAAAACCCATAGTTGCCGACAAGCTCAGGATGTTCAGGCCAACCGCTTTCACTGGCAACAGAACGCTGCCGGTGTAGAGGAATAGAACAAGCATCGTGGCGAGCCCGATCCAGCCCAACGCCCAAGGCAATGCGTCGCCGATTGCGGACTGCGAATCCGCGTAGATCGCAGCCGCACCACCGATGGAGGTTGCCGCCGCTGGCTTGGCAATGGCACGCAGGTCCTTGGCCAGATCAATGCCTGCTTGGGTGCGAGAATCCACATTCGAAACGGCTTGGATTCGTGCATCAGAACCGGCTGTGAAGGTTGTCGGCGTCGGGTTAGACGCAACGACGACTCCGCGCTCAATAACGGACGAAGGCGTGATGACTCGGATGACGCCCGGGACCCCAGAGATGGCCTTGCCATACGAATTCAGATCCATGGCGGCCCCGCCGGGGATATATATGTCGATAGGTGCGGACTCGTGACCGGTGAAGCGTTGCGAATTCACCACGACAGCCTGATAGGCAGCATTGTTCTTTGGTAGTACGCGCTCGTCAGTCTGGCTGAACTGAACATGTCGGATTGGCGATGCGATGAACAGCAGCCCCACGATTACGGCGAGCATTACCGGCCACGGAGATCGCATCACGACGGTCGCTAGTCGGTACCAAGCTCCATGATCGCGCGGTGTGAGGTCGCCACGTCGAACCTTGAACTTGTCGACGCGCGACCCGAGCATTGCCAAGACTGCGGGAAGAGCGATGAGCGCCGAAAGTACGGCAAGCAAAGTCACGGCGACGCCCGCGTAGGCAAATGACTTTAAGAAGTACTGCGGGAACACGATGAGTGCCCCCATCGTGACTGCAACGGTAAGACCCGAAACAAGAACAGTGCGTCCGGCTGTAGATAGCGCCCGGACCACTGCGCTTTCGACGTCGTCGTCCTTGCGCAATTCTTCACGGAACCGATTGACGATCAGTAGCGCGTAGTCGATACCAAGGCCCAAGCCCAAGCCAGTAACCAGATTCAAAGCGAAGATTGAGACATCTGTGGTCAGCGAGATCAGGAACAGGATCAGGAAGCTCGACAAGATCGCGCTTAGCGCGACGATGAATGGCAGACCCGCGGATACCAGGGTTCCGAAGACAACAATAAGGAGAACGATCGTCAAAGGAATCGCGATGGCTTCGGCCTTGGCGATGTCCTTCTTGACCTGAGAGTTGATCGCGTTGCTCAACACGCCGTAGCCGGATGCTGAAACCTTTAGCCCGCCCGGTTGGGCGCCGGCGTAGTTGTTGGCCAAGTTGGTAGCCGTACTGAAGGGTGTCTTGCCTGGGGCGGCGTACACGAGAACCTCGCCGGCGCGGCCGTCCGTGCTGCGCAATGCCGCAGGCATACCCGATGTCCAGTACGACACGACCGTTGCTACTCCGGGCACCTTGGCGATTCGCGCCACGTAGGTGGTAGCGGCAGCGGCAGCCGTCGGGTCGTTGACACTGGCGCCGGTATCAACGGTCAACACGACGAATGGGTCGCTGACGTGGAACTGGTTCGACAGTGCGGTTAACACTCGAGCGCTTTCGCTCTTCGGGTTGTCGTAACCCTGACTCCCCAGCCGAGCAAACACCGCGGACCCAATACCGGCCGCGAGGATGACCCCCACCACAAATATGGCCAGTACCAAGCGGCGCCTACGCACCACGAAATGCGCCAGTCGCTCAATCATTCCGCCCCCAACCCCGATGAAAGTGCCGTGCGTACGCATAGGTGAAACAAATTGCGTAGGTATGAATGTGCATCCTGTTACTCCAGCGCCCGGTAAGCCTATCCTCGCAGTCGCTTGGCTGCTGGGGTGGAACAAACCGGTTTCACAGGTCGTTCCCGGCGTAGGACAGATTGAAACTCTTGTTCACTAGCGGGAAGTCAGGGACGATCGTGTCCGCCAGTGCCAGCGGCAATGCCGGCCAATTGAAGAATGACGGATCCACGATCTTGACGCGGGACAGGAGACCATCCGCACCGATCTCGACGCGATGTGTGATCGCACCACGCCAACCCTCGATCATGCCGATTCCAGAAGCACTGCCGCCCGCCGATCCAGTGTCCGCACCCGCTCCAACACCGTGCCACCCCGTCTCTGCGACCTCGCTGACAACAGGCAGTAGCCCAACGATGGCAGCAACAGAACCGGCACATTCCTGCACGCGAACGCGGAAGCGCGCAAGCACATCGCCGGTGGCGAAATCGTCGCTCAGCCGGAACCACTCCGGATCCACGCCGGCAACATCCCACAGCGGATGCGAGTTGCGAGCGTCCTCGAAGATCCCGGACGCGCGGGCAACGTATCCGAGAACCCCAACATCAAGGCCGGCAGCGCGATCCAGAATCGCCGTTCCGGTAAACCGGTCTAGGACTCCTGCATTGCCTAACGCGATGCTGGCTAACTCGGCGATGTCCGCGCCGATCTCTTCGATCTCTGCGACGCTCGGGAGTTGTCGCACAGTAGTGATGCCTGGGGCAATCGCCCCACGAAGCAGTCGATGTCCGGTCACCGTCTCGTTCAGGCGCAACAGCCGTTCCTTGATTGCAAGCGCTTGCGTGTTGATCACACCGTAGCCAACGTCGTTACACAGCATGCCCAAATCCGATACATGATTATGCAAACGTTCCAGTTCGAGTAAGACAAGACGCAGCAATCCAACGTTCGATGGCACCGCAATACCCAACGCATCCTCGACGGCCGCTGCATATGCCCAGCCGTGCCCGACTGCCGTATCTCCTGAGATGCGTTCGGCGAGTTCGACGCCTTGGCTGGGGGTACGCCCCTCGAACAACCTCTCAATTCCTTTGTGTAGGAACCACAATCTCGCTTTCATCCGCAAGATCGTTTCACCCACGACGGTGAACCTAAAGTGTCCGGGTTCGATGAGTCCCGCGTGTATCGGCCCGACCGGAATTTCGTAGACGCCATTCCCTGAGATGGTTGCAAACGGATAGGACTCCCCCGACTCAGCGAACGGCGGCGGGACCTCGAGATCGCGGCGCATGGGATACCAGCCCGTCGGCCAGTGACCGTGGCGAACGAGTCGATGGGGCAGGGGGTGGCCGGCCGGCACGACGCCGTACAGATCCCGCATCTCACGCTCGAATCGGCCGATCGGAAACGAAACGCTCGCAATACTCGGCACCGTTGGCACTGACTTTTGCACGTTGACGCACAGTTCGGTGCGCCGCGCCGACTCGCGACCTACAAATAGGTACACGATGCGAAACACATCAGGGTCTTGGTGTGCGGCGACAAGGGCCGGCCGCATGCCCGTCGACAGGAGGCGTTCGGCTTCAACCGCAAGCTCAGCTGCAGTTATGTTCAACCGTTGAGTGGGGAAATCACCCATGTGTAATCACCACCTCTGCAGCACGAGTGAGTAGCGGCAAGAGCCACGGCAGCCCCACGACGAGTCCGACGGTGCCAGCAATTCCCGTCCAGGTGGGCAGCAGACCTGTGGTCGACGCGGTCGGCCCCTGCACTGCGTCTAGTGCCGGACCAAGAACCAGACTCGCGCTCGCTCGCACGATTGCGACAAAGACCACGAACAGCAACACCACTGCCGCGATCGCGACCCAAGTCAGACCCGTCATCACCAAGCCAGCAACTATCCCCACCTCCGACAACAACAGAGCCGATGGCGGCAGCCCGAGCAGGAAGACCATGCCAGTTGCTAGGCCGGCTCCTAGTTGGGGGCGTCGCACGAGCAGTCCACTGATACTTCCCAACGTGGTGGTGCCTTCGAGGTGCGCCACCCGTCCGGCCGCTAAGAAGAGCCCGGCCTTGGTCATTCCGTGGCCGAGCATGTGCAGTAGCACAACGGTGATAGCGAATTTGCTGCCAGCCGCCGCGCCCAACGCCATCAAGCCCATGTTCTCAACGGTTGAGTAGCCGAGTAGACGCTTGAGATCGCGTTGCGCGATCAGCAGCGACGCGGCAACGAAAAGTGAGGTCAGCCCAAGCACTGCCAACATCGGCCGCGTCGGACTGGCATTGCCGCCACCAGTGAAGATCGGCAAGTACCGCAGGATGGCGTAGAAGGCCACCGATGTAAGAACTCCCGACATCAACGCCGACACAGGTGCCGGTGCTTGGCTATGAGCGTCTGGTAACCACGCATGCATTGGTGCAAGGCCAGCCTTGGTGCCGAATCCGATGACGATGAGTGCCGCCGCCAGTCGCATCACGCCGGGATCGAGTTGCCCAGCGATGGGAGACAGCGCCATCCAACTCAGCGTCGACACCCCTCGTTGCACTGCCGCAAAATGGACCAGCACTGTGCCAAGAAACGCCAATGCGATACCAGTGGATCCGAGCACGACGTACTTCCAGGTCGCCTCTAGTGCGCCACGCGTACGCGTGTGGCCGACAAGGAAGGCGGTAACGATGGTCGTCCCCTCAATTGCCGCCCACATGACGCCCAGGTTGTCTGCGACGACGGCCAGCGCCATCGTCGCAAGAAACATTGGCACCAACGTTACGTACTGCCGACGCCGTCTCGGCGATCCGGCACCGCCGGCCACTTCGTCAGCGAGGTAGGACCGAGATCCCCAGCCGGCCAGCGTTCCAACAGCGCCGATTACCAGCATTACGAAGGCCGAGAGTGCATCAACGCGAAAGTCCAAGGAACCCAGCGTCACAGCCGAGCCGTCAGTCGTGGCCACGGCGAGCAAGACACCGGCAGCGAATTGGATCAGACCGGCAGCCGTCAGCATTTGCCACGACCAGGAGCGCCACCCGATACCCCCAGCAAAAAGTGCGATCAGCAAAGGGGCAAGCACTGGGGCGAGGACTGCGATTTGATTCATCAGTCGCGCAACTCCCTCAGCCCATCGAGGTCGGTGTCTCCGAAAACGGCCTGAATGCGATTCGTGAGAATCTGGAGAACCAAAATGGCAAGCAGTACATCTAGGGCTGAGCCCAACTCGACTACTAGCGGAACGCCACTTGTCGTGAGAAACGCGACTACGGCAATCCCGTTGTCAATCAAGATGAAGCCAATAACCTGCGACACCGCACGCCGCCGAGTCAGCAGCACAAATAACCCGATCAACGCGATCGTTAGTCCGACGGGCGTCGCACGCACCTGCGCACTAGGAACCAGTGCCACCAGCGGACGCGTCACGGCGTAGGAAATTGCAGCAAGTGCCGCTGCGGCCAAGAGCGATGCGGGGACGTTCACCAGTGGATCGGTCTCTGCCTCGCCCGGTTGCGTCGATACCCGACGCAGCAGGTACGGCAGCACGAAGGCTTTGAGCGCAAGGATCCCGAAAGCAAGCAGTCCCAGTTGTTGGTCATGCCCATGCCAAGCCACTGTCCCAACGAGTACAGCCAGAGCGACGCCCTGCAGCGCTATGAGTCGGACCAACGTCGACACGCGTCTGATCCACAGTGTCAGAACGGCCGTCAGCAGAATCAGTCCGGCTGCCAAATTCAGGGCCTGAACGAATTGATTGCTCATCCGCTGCCCTGAACCAGAAAGAATGCCGCCATCACGGCAAGGAACCCGAGCACTACCGCACCTGCAAGCAATTCAGGAACGCGGAAGAGACGAAACTTCGCGATGAACACTTCGCCGATACCCAGCACTGCGCCGAAAAGCAACAACTTCGCCAAGAAGGCAACGACACCGACTAGAAGCGCTAACGCGCCGGCTTGAGTGGCAACACCCCACGGCAAGAATAGATTCGCCGTGAGTCCTAGGAGAATTACGAGGCGGATAGACGAGGCCCACTCAACTAAGGCCAAGTCGCGTCCCGAGTACTCCAACACCATCGCTTCATGAATCATCGTGAGTTCGAGGTGGGTCGCCGGGTTATCAACCGGCAACCGACCGGCTTCAGCAAGAGTGACAATCGTCAGCGCCACCACCACAAGCAGACTGACGGGCGAAGCCAACTGCGCCTGATCAGACACGCGGCGAGCAACTATCACCGCGAGATTCGTAGAACCAGCCGGTAGCGACAGGGCAAATACCGCGAGGAGCACAGCGGGTTCCACCAAAGCAGCGATAGTGATCTCGCGACTGGCGCCCATCCCACCGAAAGCGGTCCCGGTATCTAGTCCTGCGAGTGTCAACACGACAGTGCCGACCAGCAGGAGGGCCACCACGGCGAAAAGATCAGATGAATTCGCAGTCGCGCTTCGCGTCGACACGTAAGGCACCAAGACTGCGACGGCGAGGCTGGTTCCCATCAGCACGACTGGCGCCAGGATTAGAACCCAACTTGTTCCGGCGGCACTGATTGGTTCGCGCCTGAGCAGTTTGATCAAATCTCGCCAAGGTTGCAGAATGCCCGCGCCTACTCTGCCTTCAACTCGGGCTCGGAGTTGCCGCAGAACGCCGACGAGTATCGGGCCAACAGCCGCGACGAGTACAACTTGCAATAGCGCCGTGACCACACCAAATACCGTCACAGCGAGATCACCGCGAAGGCAATCAGCAGGGCGCCAAAGACGTAGCCGACATACCGGTGGACGCTGCCTGGCGCTAGTCGTCTGCCCCACTCGCCCCAAGCCGCACCCATCGCGAGCAGCGGTTGGTAGAACCGAGTCTCGACCACATCGTCTACGCGCTGCTCGTAGCCGACGCGCTCAACCAGGTAGCGGGATTCGGCAACAGGCGTCACCGAGACGTCCTGTTCAGGGCGCAGGATGTTGTCGAAGACTCGCTGCAAAGGCTCAGCGAACGAAGTCGCTGTGTATTCCATCCGCGAACTAAGTCGAACCCCGCCATTTCCCCACGTCAAGGCGCCCGTGCGACGAGGTCGACCGTGCCACCTGACATACCCGGCCATGAGCGCCCCGAATGCGACGGTGAGAGCTACGAGCATCGGCGGGGCCAGACTGGCTCCACCAGCCAATTGGATTCGCGCCCAAGTTGCCGTGATTGGCCTAGCCCCGGGAATCGTCGTTGCCAAAGCGATCCGATGCAGCACAACAGTCGGGAACAGGCCGAGAATTACAACGATCAATGCGAGCAGGCCCATACCGAACCGCATCGCCATTGGACTCTCAACCGCGAGGTCGGCCGCCTCGCTCCGTGGTCGAGCCAAAAATCCGATGCCAAACGCCTTTACGAAAGTTGCCACTGCAAGTCCAGCGGTAAGCGCAACGACAGCAACTGCGATAGGCAGTGCAAGCGCCGTCACCGTAGAGCTTCCACGCTCACCCTGGACAAGCGACTGCAGTAGTAGCCACTCACTGACGAATCCGTTCGCCGGCGGAAGCGCCGCAGCAGCCAACGCTCCTACTGCGAATAGTCGAGCAGTTGTCGGCATCCGACTGACGAGCCCGCCGAGCCGATCGAGGTCACGCAGGCCGGTGGCTTTAAGCACCGCACCGGCTGCAAGAAAGAGCAGTCCCTTGAAGAAAGCATGGTTTACGACAAGCAGCAGGGCCGCAGCAATCGCGACGCCCGCCGGAATCGGACGGCCGGCGGCAATGAACAAGAGGGCTGCGCCGATGGCGACAGTGGCCAGCCCCATGTTCTCCGTCGTCGAATACGCGAGCAGACGTTTCAGATCGGTAGCGACCACGGCCTGCAGGATCCCGTAGAGCGCCGATACTCCGCCGAATGCCAGCAACAACAGGCCCCACCAGATAGGCCCACGACCAAGGACTTCGATGACGATCCGGATGAGTCCATATATCCCGAGAGACACCATGGCCCCGGACATAAGGGCTGAAACATGACTGGGAGCCTCAGGATGCGCGCGCGGCAGCCAAACGTGCACCGGTACTAGACCGGCTTTCATTCCGAATCCCGCCAATGCCAATAGGAAGACCCCAGAACGCAGGAGTGGCGAGCCAGTTGACACCGCCGAATGCATGTTGAGGAACTGGCTTTGCCCACCCGTCGACACTAGAAGTGCAAACATTCCCAAGATGAGCAAGAAGCCCAACTGGGACATAGCCGCATACCAAAGCCCGGCAGATCGGACGGCACGCGAGTGTTGGTGCTCGGTCCAGACCAGCAGCAATGACGTCACCGCCATGGATTCCCAGCCGACGACGAAGACCGCGACGCTGCCGGCCATCGCCACCAGTTGCATGCTTGCAATGAAAAGCGTCAACGCGATCCACGAAGTTCGCGACGCAGAGGGACCACTTACGTAGCCAACTGCGTAGCAAGATGCAGCCAGCGCCAGCAACCCAATGATCAGCAGGAATATGCCACCGAGTGGGTCCAGCCGGATGCTCACCTGAGCAAGACCTGAACCGACCTCCATCGTTGTCGGTCGAGTGAAGGCGACGATGCCGGTGGCAAACCCAGTGGCCCCGAGCAGGCCGGTAGCTAGCCCCGCCGCCATGGCCCGCCGATTCGGCGGCAAGAAGGCGGCAAGAGTCCCAAGCACCGTGAACACGCCTTGGCCAAGGACAACTACGGCTGCGGAGTTCACCTGCCCGTCACCTGGCGAAGTGCAGCAATAATCTCAGCGGGCCTAGGCGGGCACCCGGCAATCTCGATGTCGACGGGTACCACGTCTGATACCGGACCAACTACCCCGTGCCCGCCAGCGAAGACTCCACAGTTGCGCGCACAGTCCCCGACGGCGATGACGATCCGCGGTGCCGGAGCGGCTTCGTAGGTATGACGAAGTGGTGCCTGGAGATTGCGGGTTACGGCTCCGGTTACGAGCAGCACGTCGGCGTGACGGGGTGATGCGGTTAGGCGCACACCAAAGCGTTCGACGTCATATACGGGTCCGAAGGCGGCGGCGATCTCAATCTCGCAACCGTTACATGAGCCGACGTCCACGTGGCGGACTTGCGCCGAACCCGACCGCGCAATATCTGTGAACGCCTCAAATGCGGGTGCGGCGGGCGCTGGCTCGGTGATTCGTCCGACTCTGCGCAAACGTCGAATCAAACCCGCCATCGGTCAGCTCGCCGTTCGAGGCGTACGTCGGTTGGGCTCGGAGCGCAAGTCGGCAAGAACATCAGTCGTTGCAGTCAACTGTGAGATCAGCAGGCCACGGGCGACGGCGAGTAGCTCGGCGATAACGGGATCAGCGAGCGAGTAAGTGATGGTCGCACCAGTGCGCACGGTCTTGACCAGTCCACCGCGGCGCAGGACACCCAGCTGCTGGGACAGGTGCGAGGTCTCGAGGCCGACAACCTGCTGCAGTTGAGCCACGGTCTGCGGACCGGCGACGAGCAATTCGAGAATGCGAACCCGGGCGGGATGGGCGAGGGACTTGAACAGTCCGGCCTTGAGCTCAAAGATCGGTCGATCCTTGGCACCCTCAGACGTGGCCACCCGATCACTATTCCACATTTCCATCAAATCATTTAGCGGAGGAAAGTGCCGTGGGTGCGCCTAGGTGACACGTTCGGCACCACCTTGAATGTGCCGCCGGTGCGCAACGCTCCGGGCTGCCGGACGACTGGGCGGGTGGAAGTGGAACATTCGTGACACTGCGAATGTGCGATGCGTACCAAAAAGGTGCTAATTCCCTCATGGACTGTGCATCAAAATTCACCTGAAAGTGCCGTTCATCGCATTTGGCAGGTTGGTGGGTGGGTAGATTCGGCGCGTGGAACAGCATCAGGAGGCGGACGAGCGTCCTAGGGCGCGGGTAGCGCTGTTGGCCTGCGGAGCTCTGGCCAAGGACGTGGCCGAAGTAGTCGCCCGTTGCGCTTGGCCCGTCGACATCCACGGCATCTCGGCCTTTCACCACATGGAGCCGAAGAAGATCGTGCGTGACGTGGAAACCAAGTTGGCCGACCTGAGCCAACGTTATGAGCGAGTCGTCGTTGTCTACGGCGACTGCGGGACTTTCGGGGCCTTGGACGATGTCATCGCACGCTATCCGGCCGTGCGCCCTGCTGGCATGCACTGTTACGAATGGTTTGCCGAAACCGATTTTCCCCGCTTACAGGACGACGAACCGGGCGCGTTCTTCCTGACCGACTGGTTGGTACGAAACTGGGACTTGGCCGTTATCCGTGGGCTCGGGCTTGACCGCTTCCCGTACCTAAAGGACACCTACTTCCGCCACCTCACGTTGCTGCTGTTCTTCACTCAAACCCAAGATGCCACGCTGCTCGATGCAGCACGCAGAATCGCCGAGTACCTCGATGTTCCGCTGGAAGTGCGCGACACCGGGACAGGTCCGCTGGAACGAATCTTGGCCAAGTTGGTGGATTCCGCTTTACCTGTAGGGATTTGACGCCGTGCGCATCGAGCGTATTCGCGACGTCGACGAGTTCCTGCTGATCAGTAGCGACTTTCGATCTCGCCACTCGCTCCTGACAAATATCGTAGCTAGCGTCGCACTCTCGGTTGCGGGTGGACGCACGTATGACGCCTACTTCTACTGGGTCATTCGCGACGGCGCCGATGTCGTTGGTGTGGCGCTTCGCACTGCTCCTTGGAATCTAGTCGTCTCACCCATGCCCTATGAGGCCGCCGAACTGTTGGGTGCCACCGTTGTAGCTGCAGATCCGGACTTGCCTGGAGTCAATGGGCCCAGGCAAGAAGTTGAAGCGGTCTACCGTGGCATGCAGCGATTACGAAAGTTGCAGCCCAGCGTCCACATGACCGATGTGCTCTACGAGTTAGCCGAATACGTTCCGCCGCCCCAAATACGTGGGTCGGCACGATGCGCCACAGAAAGTGACATCCCACTGCTTATCGCTTGGCACATCCAGTTCGCACTCGACGCTGACGTCCCGGTTCGCGACGTCGAACGGTTTGTTCCCGTGCGGGTGGCAGCTGCGGGACTGTGGCTTTGGGAGGTCGAAGGAGAGCCGCGAGCGATGGCTGGCCACGCGGACCTAGTGGTCGCGCCTACCGGGACCGTCGGTCGAATTGGTCCGGTCTATACCCCAGCCGAATATCGGGGCAGGAAATACGCGACGGCGGTAACCGCCCACATCATCGAGATTCTGGAACCTGTCTGTTCGACAATCATGCTGTACGCCGACGTAGCCAACCCCGCGAGCAATGCGGTGTACCGACGGCTCGGATTCCAGCAGGTCACCGAGGTCATTGAGACCTACCTAATGCCCAATCCCGCCAGCCAAGATTAGTCCGCGAGAATCGCTTCGACGCGTTCAACCTTCGCTGTGAGTTGACCACTAAATCCAGGACGGATATCGGCCTTCAGCACCAAGGAAACTCGCGGCGAACGAGAGGCTAAGGCATCGATCGCCCGTTTGATAACGGCCATTACCTCGTCCCACTCGCCTTCAATCGTCGTAAACATTGAATCGGTGTGATTGGGCAGGCCAGAATCGCGCACGATGCGTATGGCCTCAGCCACCGCGGTGGCGACGCCACCGGTCTCGTCGGACTCGGACGGGGCAACGCTGAAGGCAACCAACATGGCGCCCAGTCTGCCCGACGCAATGCTTCCGCGCGCGTAGAGTCTCCAAGGTGGCCGATGCCCGTGACCTCTTAGCCGCGGCTCGCCGCGCGATCCCTGCCGACGCCGAACGGCTCACCCACACGTTCGGTGCGGCATTCGCGCAGGACCCGACCTGGAAATGGGCCATTGGCGGGTCGGCGCCAGAGAATCTCCAGGCTGCCGCCAAGTTCTGGCGCCTTCTAATCGACGGGGCACTGGCGCACAACTGGGTTTGGCTGCTGCCCGGTGCCGCAGCGTTGACGCTATGGCTGCCGCCCGGCGCTGCCGAACTCCTGCCCGAAGCGGAAGAGACGTTCGACGACTTCTTGCTCGAAACGTTCGTCCACACCGCAGACCGCGTCAACGAGATCTTCAACAGATTCGAAACGGCTCGGCCCCACGACGCCGAACACTTCTACCTGAGTGTGCTTGCCACCGACCCTGCCCATCGAGGGCACGGACTCGGGATGGGGTTGCTCGCGCAGAATCTGCAACTGCTTGACGAAATAGGCCTGCCGACGTACCTAGAGTCGACGAACCCCGCGAATCTGCACCGTTACGGAGCGCTCGGTTTCGAGGTGCGTGACGAACTACACCTTGCCGGTGGCGGCCCCACAGTCACAACCATGTGGCGCCCAGTCGGCGAAGGAACCCAGCAGCAAAGCCGGATCTAGGCGTAGACGCCGCGGTGCACCACGACCGACATGCCCTGCGTCTGTCGACGGCCGTTGTAACCAGTGATCCGAACGTGATCGCCCGGGTTGGCCGTGCGACACTCGTCGACCTCGGCGAGCACAGCGTCGGGGTCGGTCTCGCCGAAGAGCGGCAACTTCCAGAGATACCAGTATGTGTCCATTGCCCGCGGCGGTTCGACATGCTCGATGGAGCATGACCATCCCTGCGCGATCATGTACTGCACTTGTTTGCGGATCTGCTCTGCCGTCATCGGTGGCAGGTAGGAGAACGTACCGAACTTGCGCGACGAGGGATCGTCACGTCGTGAGTCGTATGCCTGAATCGCCATCTCGCGACCTCCTGAATCGTTGGGCCGCTACTCGGCGGCGAGCTTGTCGACGACGTCGTAGTCGAACTTAATCTCTTTCCACGTTTCCATTGCGATCGCTAACGCCGGGCTGTCGGCCGCTGCCTCGGTAAGGATCGCTCGCGCCTCCCGCTCGACCTCGCGGCCTTCATTTCGAGCGCGCACACACGCCTCGAGTGCGACGCGGTTTGCTGTGGCACCGGCCGCATTGCCCCACGGGTGCCCGAGCGTGCCGCCACCAAATTGCAACACCGAGTCATCGCCGAAGATTGAGACCAGCGCCGGAATATGCCACACGTGGATACCACCGGAGGCAACCGGGAACATCCCTGGCATGTGTCCGAAATCTTGATCGAAGAAGATGCCGCGACTGCGGTCCTCAGGGATAAACGAATCACGCATGATGTCGATCCAACCGAGTGTGGCTTGGCGATCGCCTTCGAGTTTGCCGACGACGGTGCCCGAGTGCATGTGGTCGCCACCGGAAAGTCGCAGACACTTGGTCAGCACCCGGAAGTGAATTCCGTGGTAAGGATTACGGTCAACTACAGCGTGCATCGCGCGGTGAATGTGCAGCAACATTCCATTGCGGCGACACCAGTTTGCCAGCGAGGTATTCGCTGTGAATCCAGCAGTGAAGAAGTCGTGCATGATGATCGGCATGTCGAGGCTCTTAGCGAACTCGGCGCGCTCGAACATGTCCTCGACGGTGCCGGCGGTGACGTTTAGGTAATGTCCCTTGCGCTCACCGGTCTCTGCTTCGGCGGCCTTAACCGCTTCGGCAACGAACTCGAAGCGATCCCGCCAGCGCATGAACGGCTGGGAGTTGACGTTCTCGTCATCCTTGGTGAAGTCAAGTCCCCCACGCAGGCACTCGTAAACCGCCCTGCCGTAACTCTTTGCCGACAATCCAAGCTTCGGCTTAATCGTGCACCCGAGCAGGGGACGACCGTACTTGTCCATCTTGTCGCGCTCGACCACGATCCCGTTCGGTGGACCGCCACACGTGATGACGAAAGCCAGTGGGAATCGGATGTCTTCGAGCCGCAGCGATCGAATCGCCTTGAAGCCAAAGACGTTACCGACAAGCGAAGTCAGGACATTGACAACCGATCCCTCTTCGAACAGATCCAGCGGGTAGGCGATGAATGCGAAGAATGCAGTGTCGTCGCCAGGAACATCCTCGATGCGGTAGGCCCGACCCTTGTAGTGCTCCAGATCGGTCAGCAGGTCGGTCCACACCGTGGTCCACGTGCCCGTTGAACTTTCCGCCGCAACAGCTGCTGCAGCTTCCTCACGCGACACCCCTTGCTGGGCGACGATCTTGAAGCAGGCGAGCAAATCGGTGTCTTTGGGTTCGTAGCCAGGCGCCCAGTACGTCAGCGCATAGTCCTTAACGCCGGCCGAGTACGCCTTGGCGCCACCCTGATTGGTTGTCATAGTCAAAGCTCCTGTCTACGTCGTTAGCTCGTGACGCGTTGGTCGAGGCTGCCGTTGCTGTAACGCTTCGCCATATCCGTCAGGCTTAGCGGAGAGATGCGTGAAGCGTTGCCAGCCGAGCCGAACTGCTCATAGCGAAGTCGGCAAAGGTCGGTCATCGACTCCATTGCGGGAATCATGAACTTGCGGGGGTCAAACTCATCGCGTTTGGTGACGGACACCTTGCGGATGGCTCCGGCCATCGCGAGGCGGCAGTCGGTGTCGATGTTGACCTTACGTACGCCGTACTTGATGCCCTCTTGGATCTCTTCGATCGGGACGCCCCAGGTCTGTGGCATCTGACCGCCAAACTCATTGAAGATGTCCTGCAGGTCTTGCGGCACCGACGAAGATCCGTGCATGACAAGGTGAAGGTCAGGAAGTCGTTCATGGACCGCGCGCACAACAGACATCGCGAGCACGTCGCGATCAGGCTTGCGGCTGAATTTGTAGGCGCCGTGCGAAGTACCCATCGCAATCGCAAGGGCATCAACTTGGGTACGTGAGACGAAGTCGACCGCTTGATCGGGGTCGGTCAGCAACTGATCGTGGCTCAAGACGCCGGTTGCACCGTGCCCGTCTTCTTGCTCCCCGGTTCCCGTATCCAGACGTCCCAGCACGCCGAGTTCACCTTCAACGGAGGCGCCGATCGAATGTGCGCTCGTGCCAACAGCTGAGGTGACATCGAGGTTGTACTCGTAACTGCTAGGCGATTTCATATCGGCTTCGAGCGAACCGTCCATCATGACGCTGGTGTAACCCTGATCGAGTGCCGACTGACAGGTCTCCGCGCTGTTGCCGTGGTCCTGGTGAAGGCAGATAGGGATATTCGGAAACATCTCTTCGGCGGCCTCGATCATCTTGCGCACCATCGGGTCACCTGCGTACGAGCGAGCACCTCGACTGACCTGCAAGATCACCGGCGAGTCGACAGCGGCAGCTGCTCGCATGATGGCGATGATCTGTTCCATGTTGTTGACGTTGAACGACGGCAGCCCATAGCCGAATTCGGCCGCGTGGTCGAGCAATTGGCGAAGCGTGATGCGTGCCATATCAGTTATCTCCTCCGGTTCGACTAGAGCGCGCGGCCACTACTCGGGTTGCTGCCGAGGCCACTGCGTCGGCGGTGATCCCAAAGTGGCGGTAAAGGTCGTCGGCCGGGCCGGAAGCGCCAAAGCTGGTCATGCCGATGAACTCGTCGCCTTGCTGGAGGTAGGCGTCCCAGCCCTGGCGAACGGCGGCCTCGACAGCGACACGTGGCGCACCTCCGAGCACGCTCACCCGGTATGCCTCGTCTTGGACGTCAAACAATTCGAAGCACGGTAACGACACCACAGCAGCCGCAATGCCAGCAGCAGTAAGGGATTCAGCCGCCTTTAGGGCGGTCGAAACCTCAGACCCAGTCGAAAGCAGGGTGACGTCGCGACCACCAGCTGGTTCGACGACGACGTAGCCGCCCTGCGCAACTCCTGTAGCAGCATCGGTCCGTGGCAGCGGGGCTAGTCCTTGTCGACTCAGCACCAGCACAGTTGGAGTTGTGGTCGAAGTCAACGCTTCGCGCCAAGCTTGAGCCGCCTCAACGGCGTCGGCCGGACGGATGACGTTGAGGTTGGGCATCGCCCGCAGCGACGCGAGGTGTTCGACTGGTTGGTGGGTAGGACCGTCCTCACCGAGGCCGATCGAATCGTGGGTCATGACGTAGACAACGCGCAGCCCCATCAGCGCCGAGAGTCGGATCGACGGGCGGCAGTAGTCGGCGAAAACCAAGAACGTGCCGCCGTATGGGATAACTCCGCCATGCAAGGCGAGCCCGTTCATCACAGCACCCATCGCGTGCTCACGGATGCCGTAGTTGATGTAGTCGCCCGAGAAGTCCGTCGACGTCACCGAACGGTGGGCCGCGACCTTCGTTCCGTTTGATCCGCTCAGGTCGGCCGAACCACCGATCAGGGCGGGGGCGACCGGAACAACTCGTTCGAGCACCGCCTGCGACGACTGACGCGTGGCCAGCTTTGGGCCATCAACCTGCCATTCCCCAATCAAAGCATCGATCGCAGCCAGAGCGGCCGAAGTGTCGGGGGCGGCAAACTGCGCAGCCATGCCAGCTGCCCTTTGCGTCCATGCGTCATGAGCTGCTCGTCCTCGCTGCGACGTCGCAGCCCACTCGGTTCGGACATCTTCCGGGATTTCGAATGGCCCATACGTCCAGCCGAGGGCAAGTCGGGTGCCGGCGAGTTCCTCGGCACCGAGCGGGCTGCCGTGCACGCCCGATGTTCCGGCTTTTGTTGGTGCGCCGAATCCAATCGTGGTCCGGCAGCAGATCAAAGTTGGCCGGTCGCCAGTCTTTGCAGCCGCGATCGCGGCCGATACCGCTTCCTGGTCGTGGCCATCTACCGAGGCAGTATTCCAACCGCTGGCCTCAAACCGCTTGCGCTGGTCAATGCTGGTGGACAGCGACGTAGATCCGTCGATGGAGATTCCGTTGTCGTCGAAAAGGACAACCAATTTGGCAAGCCGCAAGTGACCTGCAAGATCAATTGCCTCCTGCGAGATGCCTTCCATCAGGCAGCCGTCTCCAGCGATGACGTACGTGTAATGGTCAACCAGGTCGTCACCATGGCGAGCACTAGCCAAGCGCTCGCCGAGCGCCATACCGACAGCGTTCGCAAGGCCCTGGCCCAGCGGGCCGGTCGTGGTTTCAACCCCGGGGCAGTGGCCGTACTCCGGGTGCCCAGCCGTCTTTGAGCCCAGCGAGCGGAAACCGCGTAGATCGTCGAGTGAGACGTCGTAGCCGGTCAGGTGTAGCAACGAATAGAGCAACATCGAGCCGTGGCCAGCGGAGAGGATGAACCGATCGCGGTCGGCCCAATTTGGATCGCTGGGGTCAAAGACGAGGTGGTCACGGAAGAGCGCGGTAGCGACGTCAGCCATGCCGAGTGGCATCCCGGGGTGGCCGGAATCGGCCTTTTCAACCGCATCCATGCTCAGCGCTCGAATTGCGTTCGCCATCGTGCGTGCTGACTCCTGCGTTGCCACTAGCCGGCCCTTCTGCGGTTTTCGACGAGCCGCTTGATTAGCGGTGTCAGGATCAATTGCATCGCGATGTCGAGTCGACCGCCTGGAATGACGATTGAGTTTGCTCGCGACATGAAGCTGTCGTGGATCATCGAGACTAGGTACGGGAAGTCGATTCCTTGTGGGTCACGGAAGCGGATGACGACCATCGATTCGTCCGGCGTTGGAATTGTCCGCGAAATGAACGGGTTGGACGTGTCCACCATCGGGACTCGTTGGAAGTTAATGTCCGTCTTGCTGAACTGCGGCACGATCGTGTTTACGTAGTCAGGCATCCGGCGAAGGATCGTGTCGGTGATGGCTTCCTGAGAATGGCCACGGCTGTTGCGGTCTCGGGTTAACTTCTGGATCCACTCGAGATTGATCACCGGAACGACGCCGATCTTTAGATCTACGAAAGATGCGAGGTCGGTCGTCGGCGTGACGACCGCACCGTGCAGACCTTCGTAGAAGAGCAGGTCAGACCCAGTGTCAATGTCGCGCCAGTCGGTGAACGTGCCCGGAGTCGAACCGTATTTTGCGGCTTCAAGCTCGTCGTGGATGTAATTGCGGGTGCGGCCCGTGCCGTGCTGCGAGAACTCCTTGAAGACGGCGCCCAGTTCGTCGATCAGGTTGGCCTCAAGACCAAAGTGGCTGAAGTGGTTGTTGCCTTCGCCCTCAGCCCGGGCCAATTCGGTCTTCATTCCGGCCCGGTCGTACCGATGAAAGGCATCACCCTCGATATAGGCAGCGTTGACGTTTTCCCGCCGAAAGATCTGCTCGAACGTGTTCTTTACGGTCGTTGTCCCAGATCCTGACGACCCGGTCACGCAGATGATGGGATGTCTCACCGACATGGCTCACTCCTCCACTGGGGCGCGGGGTACCCGCACAGTTTGTCGGTCGTCATCTCAGTGCCGGAAGAGGCCACGGTCAGAGAACAGTGGGGATCTTTCGTGCATGGGTTCTGGGTTGGTCAAGTAGCGCCGGACCCGTTCGACCTTGTTGCGCGAGCCAAAGATGAACGGGATCTTCTGGTGCGGCGAGGTCGGCTTGAGATCGAGAATGTCCGTGATCCCATCGGTAGCAACGCCCCCTGCTTGTTCGCACAGGAACGAGACTGGATTGGCTTCGTAAACCAGGCGAAGTCGGCCGTTTGAATAACCCGGACGGGCGTCCGCCGGGTACATGTAGATGCCCCCGCGCCGCAAGATTCGGTAGGTTTCGGCAACCAAGGAAGCCAGCCAACGCATATTGAAGTCCTGTTCGCGCGGACCGATCGTGCCGTTGACCAAGTCGTTGACGTAGGCCTGAATCCCCGGTCCCCAATGGCGAGCGTTGGACGCGTTGATCGCGTACTCCCGGGCATCCGAAGGCAAACTGACCCGCTGGTAGACCAGTCGAAAGGTGCCGGTGGCCGGGTCAAGGACGTACAGGTCGGTGCCTTCTCCTAGCGTCAGCGCCATGACGGTGCTTGGGCCGTAGACGATGATTCCGGCGGCCAACTGTTTGCGGCCCGGCTGCAAAAGTGCCCCGAGCGCATCCCCTTCGAAGCCGGCGGTCGGCAAGATCCCAAAAATGCTGCCAATCGGCGCATTCAGGTCAATGTTGGACGACCCGTCAATCGGGTCAATCGCCAAGACCAAAGATCCGCCATGGGTCACCTCAATGGGCTCGGCGGTTTCCTCCGAGCACACAGCCAAGGTGGCCGAACCGGCCAATCCGGCGACAAACATGTCCTCGGCAATCAGGTCGAGTGGCTTGGCCGAATCGCCGCTGGGATTCAGATCTGCGCCAGGCACGGGTTCGGCGACCGCAGGCTCGAGCAGGCTAGAGGCGACTAGCCGGGCCAGGTCGATACCGACGACGGCCAACCGCGCGATCACGTCCGCCACGTCAGCCAGCTCGGGACGGCGTTGGGTCCACTCTGCGAGCACAGCTGCCAGATCCTGCGGCATCGCAGCAGGAGTTGCCAGAGTCGGGTTCTCGCTCACAGGCATATTCTGGCGGAGCCGCTAACAAAAGCCAAGACATGGTTTGTTCGCTTGATCAATACTTTTGCTATGGTGGATCCATGCTGGACGCAAACCTCAAGCAGTTGCGGTACCTGGCCGCAACGGCTCGCACTGGATCCTGGGCCGGGGCGGCCGCCGAGTTGCACCTGACCGCTCCCGCAGTTGCCACCCAACTGCGCTTGCTCGAAAAGAATGTCGGCCTGCCACTGCTCGAACGCGGTCCCGGAGGTCAGCGCCCGACCGAGGCGGGCCGAGTGTTGCTCGAGACCGGAGCGCGCCTAGAGGCCGAACTGGCCACGTGCGAAGACGCCCTAGCCGCCCTGCGCTCGGCGCATACCGGGCACGTAACTCTCGGCGCGGTCAGCACCTCGAAGTACTTCGCGCCACATGTGCTGGCGTCATTCCAGCATGCCCATCCGGACGTCAGCGTCACGTTGTCGATTGGCAACCGCGACGAGGTATTGCGGCGGTTAGAGAACTACGACGTCGACCTCGCCGTAATGGGCCGCCCCCCAGAGCGCATCGAAGCCGAGCAGCAGGTGTTCGGCGAGCATCCTTACGTCATCATTGCGACGCCGCACCATCCTCTCGTCGGCCGCAAACAGATCCCGTTCGCGAAGATGGCCGAAGAGACATTTCTGATTCGCGAGTCGGGGTCCGGAACCCGGCTTCACCTCGACGCGTTGTTCTCGGCCGCAGAGATCACGCCCACCGTCGGCATGGAGATCGTCAGCAACGAGACGATTAAGCAGGCCGTGATTGCCGGCCTTGGGATTGCGTTGATCTCAGCACACACGATCGCCGCCGAACTTCACGATGGGCGACTGGCAATTCTCGACGTCGTCGGTTTGCCGATCCGGCGGCATTGGTTGGTCGTGCGCATGTCGCGTCGGTCGGTTTCCCCGGCCACGCAAGCACTTTGGGACTTCTTCGTGACCGAGGGCAGCCAGCAACTACCTAGGTGATCCTCGCGGGCGACTACTTTTCGGCCGCTAACCCCTAGAAACTGCCCAGCGGCCTTCGCCAGGCTCAAAGTCGGTATACCGGTAGCGGGTGCACGAAGCAAGCACCGGGGCTAGACTTTCGACTATGGGGGCTGTAGCCAGAATGTGTCGTTTAGGTGGGAGCCATGACTCGACGAGCAGCTCAGACCCCCCCCCCTCCCGGAGCCTGCGCTAGCGACCGACTCAGCGCTGACCGTGCCTAAGGCCCCTAAGCCATCTTTCGTCGTTGGAATCGGCTCTTCGGCTGGTGGGCTGGAGGCCCTACAAGACACGCTGTCCCAACTCGCTCCCGGAACCAGCGCCGCATTCGTAGTAGCCCAACACCTTGCCCCAGAACACCGCAGCTTGATCGTCGACTTACTAACTCGCGTTACAGATCTGCAGGTAAAAACCGCTGTCAACGGTGACCGCTTGAGATCCGATGTCATCTCGGTCGCCCCGCCGCACTCGGACGTGACCGTGGATGGGGATCGGATCCACGTTGTTGAATCGACGGCACGGATCGGGCCTAGCCCAAGTGTCGACGCGCTATTTGATTCCATCGCTAAACATTGGGGCGCGAAATCCATTGCGGTGGTGCTATCAGGTACCGGATCCGATGGCGCCAACGGGCTTCGTCTGGTGCGTGCGGCTTCGGGCTTCACGATGGCCCAGTCGCCGGATTCTGCCCGGTTCGACGGAATGCCCAACGCCGCCATCTCACACGGCGGGGTCGACCTTGTTGCGGACGCCACCGAAATCGGCCGCCGACTTAGCCGCCTGCGTTCGGGGTATGACGGCTGGGATGGAACCGCTATTCCAGAACCCGAGCCAATGGCCGTCTCGAATGTAACTTCGCAACTCTTTCGCAGCGTGGGGATGGACTTCTCGGGCTACAAGGACTCCACAGTCAGCCGCCAAATCCAGCGCCGCATGGCCATTCGTCAGGTCGACACGATCGAGGACTACCTGCCGGTATTAAGTGCCGACATCGAAGAAGCACAAACTTTAGCTCGACATCTGTTAGTAACGGTCACCTCGTTCTTCCGGAACCCGGCGTCGTTCGAAGCGCTGACCCATGCGCTCGGGGAGTACATCGCCAAGCGAAACGACACCAACCAAATTCGGCTCTGGGTGCCCGGCTGTGCCACCGGAGAAGAGGTGTATTCGCTAGGAATGCTGATTGCCGACCTGTTGGGTAATCCGCCGAATCTTGATCGACACTTGAAGATCTTCGGAACCGACCTAGACGAGAGCTCACTGGCCGTCGCCCGACGAGCCGCATACCCGCTTTCGGTTCTCGATCGAATCCCGCCTGGCCTTCGCAAGCAATACGTGAGCGAGTCCGATCAGGGCTTTGAGATCGCAGACTCATTGAGAGTCTGCGTGGTCTTCGCGCGACATAGTGTGGGCGACGATCCACCATTCCCGCGCCTTGACTTCATCTCATGCCGAAACACCATGATTTACTTCACGACCCAACTTCAAGACCGAGTCCTGGTCCTATTCCGCTACGCACTCAAGCCCGGCGGACTGCTATTCCTTGGAGCCTCCGAATCCCTTGCCCAGAAGGGATCGGGGTTCGAACCGATCGACGCCGAGCATCGAATATTTGCTCGCACACACTCAAATCCGGATATCGCAACACGCCAAGTTATGGCGAGCCGAGAACTGCTTCCTGCCCCAAATCCACCAACAAATCGAGTGACCGTCGCCCGTCATTCGGCGAACCTAGAACATGCCGAACTTCTGGAAGCACTTGTCCGTGCTACTGGGCATCCCTTCTTGGTAATCGACGACAAACACGACCTGGTCGAAGTGGTTGGAGATGTAACCGCCTATTGCCAAATGCCCGAAGGCGCGCGGACCCATGCGATCGCGGCCTACTTAGTTCCCGAACTCCAGGCCGAAGCTCGAGCAATCTTCCTGCTAAGCAAGGCAAGTTCCGAGCCAGTCCTGAGCCGAGTCGTCGACCTCAAGGGTGAAATCGGCGTCGTGCAAATGGAAGCTCGACCATTAAGCGTGTCGGGTAAACTGTTAACCAAGCTCAGTTTCATCCAAGATGATTCAAATAGGACGTTGGTCGTTCCAGCAGTCATTCGCGATCAGACATTCGACGTCGAACTGGTGCGTTTGGAACGGGAACTGCTTGCGACCCAGGAAGCGATGCGGCGTTACTCAAGCGAGCTTGAATCGGCAAATGAAGAGCTCGAAGCCGCTTCCGAAGAACTGCAGGCGTCATCTGAGGAACTTCAAGCATCGAATGAAGAACTCGAATCCTCCAACGAGGAGTTGCAGGCGACCAACGAGCAGCTTGGCACCATCAACAAACAACTGCGCCAACGCAGCGACCAGTTTCAGTTGATCAACACAGACTTGGAGAACATTCAGTCGTCGCTCAGCCAGGGCATGATCATCGTCGATGCCAAGCTTCGGATCACCCGATACTCCCCCCTCGCTGTGCGACTGTTCGGAATCTTAGAAGCCGACATCGGCCAGTCGCTGCTTTCGGTGCCTTCTAGAATTCCGCTCCCTGGCCTCGACATCGCACTTCGCAAGGTGCTTGCTGAAGGGACACGACAGGAATTTTCGACAGCAGTCAATGCGGGAATTACCTATCTGATCCAGATTCTCCCCTACAGGAACATCGAGAGCGACCAGCAAGGCGCAATCATCACGATGACCGACATAACAGAAGTTACCGATCTACGAGTTGTCGCTGAAACAGCAGTAGCGGAGTTCACCCGCGTAGTCGATGCCCTCGACGAGGCCGTTTGGAAGCGAACTGGCGATATGAGCCAGGTCATCTTCGTGAGCGGAAAGATCACCGAAATCACCGGGTGGACTCCAAGCGAAATTATGGCGGACGCAAGCCTTTTGGATGATCGGATTGACCTTGAGGACCGGCGCCGGGTAGTGGCGGCGCGGAGTCAAAGCGACTCGTGGACCGTCACATATCAATTGGCCCGTCGCGACGGTTCGAGCGTCTCGGTCACAGAGACTGCTCGGCTACTGGCCGTCGGGCCAGACCGGTTCATGGTCGGCACTCTGGCGGACACCACAAATCTTCACGCGCTTGAGAATCGAGCCCGCGAGGCAGCCGAAGTGCTTCAGCCAGTCTTCGACAACGAAGCCTTCGGGGTTGCCTTGCTCGATGCTGATGACAAAGTCGTGCGAGCAAACGCGACGCTGTGTCGACTCTTAGGTAGCACTGATAGGTCGATCATTGGCTATTCACTGAAGCACTTCA
Organism: uncultured bacterium; assembly: GCA_903825575.1. GTDB lineage: Bacteria > Actinomycetota > Actinomycetes > S36-B12 > CAIKAW01 > CAIKAW01. The sequence goes on from CAIKAW010000094.1 coordinate 23,552, forward strand.
CAGCACTGGATACCACTGAAAATGGCCCTGCCCTCGAGGAATCCGTGCCGACGGAGATGTTCCAGACACCTGCTGGAAGGGTTGTGCGGATCCAAGTCTCTGAAACAGAGCGCTGGGTAAACGTAGAAGTCCGGACCCTCTCCCACTCCATGGGAGTGGCGGTGAAACTGATCATCATGCAGGACATCACCGCGTTGCGGATCCAATCCGAACGGTTGACCTACCAAGCCACCTTCGACCCGGTCACAGGCCTGCTCAATCGAATCAGCTTTGTCAATTCTTTGGACCGCGAGATCGCCCGAGCCCAACGCGACGATTCGCGTCTGGCGCTAGCTTGGGTCGACATTGACAATTTTAAGGAAGTCAACGACGAGCACGGACATGAAGTTGGCGACTTTGTCTTGCATTGGGTCGCAGAGCGGGTGCTCGGAGCAGTACGAACTAGCGACCTTGTCGGGCGACTTGGCGGGGACGAGTTCGGGATCGCCGTTGTGGGATATGAGCACACTCGCGACCTTGAAGAAGTACTCGAGCGCATCCTGACAGCGGTCCGGACACCGGTTGAGTTCAACGGCCTGTCGATCAGCGTGACAATCAGTCTTGGCGTCGCAATCTCCCCTGCCGATGGCGCGACCCCAGATGCCTTGTCCCGGGCTGGAGACACCGCAATGTATTCGGTTAAGCGGCGAGGCGGTGACCGGTACGCGTTCTTCAGCGAATCAATGAACGTCGCGGCCGAAGCCCGACGTCGGATGCGTCAGGACATCAGTGCGGCGATCGAAAAAGGTCAGTTCGAATTGCACTACCAACCAATAGTGGGCAGCGCCGATAACTCTCTGTGGGGTTTTGAGTCGCTGCTGCGCTGGCGGATCGGTGAGGATCTTATTCCAGCCTCAGAGTTCGTCCCATTTGCTGAAGATAGTGGTCAGATCCGCGCCCTAGGTCGCCTTGGCCTTGGCCTGCTCCATCGGGACTTGATTGAGATCAGGTCGGCATTGCCGGAGGGCACGCGCGTAACCGTGAATCTTTCGGTGACTCAACTGGAGGATCCGCAGCTCGTCCCGTTACTAGATTTGGACGAGGCACCAGCTGGCTTGCACGGAATCGTGATCGAGGTCGTCGA
>CAIKAW010000095.1 GCA_903825575.1 uncultured bacterium
GGGGGACGAGTCGGCCTGTAAGCCGGATTCTGTATCGACTCTTGCAAGTCGATGGCGACCATCCATCTGCGATCACCGTTGCCGGTGACCTGGTGCGGCCTACCCGCAGGCTCGGACGAGCAGTCCTCAATCGCCTGCGCAGGTGAGGTCTTGCGACCTCACCCTTTTGGCCTTGCTCCGGGTGGGGTTTGCCGAGCCGATCGAGTCACCTCGAACGCTGGTGGTCTCTTACACCACCGTTTCACCCTTGCCCCGACTTTCGTCGTGGCGGTCTATTTTCTGTGGCACTTTCCCGCGGGTTGCCCCGGGTGGGCGTTACCCACCACCCTGCCCTTCGGAGTCCGGACTTTCCTCGACAGGCACGCCTGCCGCGGCCGCCCGGCCGACTCGTCCGGCTAGAGCGTAGGCCCAAGGCTGCCTGGTTGCGCAATTGGCAGGGTGTCGTTCCATCAATTCCGACCTGCTCTCGGCCAGAATCGGGCTAGTTAGACCAGCTCGCCAGCTGGCTGTAACTGCGGACGAAAATTAGTGGGGCCCCCCGATGTATGAGATCGGGGGGCCCCTAGTCCCAGCAGGCCGAAGCCCTCGACGGTTGCGAGTCGGCCTCCGATCCCTCCCTTTCGGGTGGACCGGGTGCTCCCGTCTTTCGACCGAAACACACCGAACCCGCAACGGCGACTCCCTTGCGGGGATCACCGCGCCTTTCCGGCGACTCCGTACAAGCCGCTTGCGCGTCCTGCTCGGTTAGCCATCCGGTCGGGCAATTCCCTGATCTTGCGATCAAGGCGACCTTCGCGCACTCCCGCCGATTGCTCGGCGATCCTGCTCTCCGGTCCTTTTCCGTCGGTTCCGATCTTTCGATCGGAGCTCCGTCGTTTGGAACGTGGGGTAGTTCTACTCCACTTATTACAAGCACCGCAAGTGGGTTTCGGAAAGTTTTTTTAAGATCTTTTTCAGAATGATTCGCACCAGTCACACGCGAATCACTGCGTCACATCCGGCCCACCTGACACGCAGCAGTTGGTCAGTTGATCAAGGAAAGCTAGGTGTGGGCTGCGTCAGCGAAAGCGCGTACCGCCCTGTTCCCATCAGCCCACCACGACACGGTGCTGATAGACGCTGGCGGCACGTCTAGCCGCGTGATTGCCGAGATAGGAACGTCCAGCGCGTTGCCGATACAAACCCGAATCGGCGTGACGTGACTTACGACGACAATCTTCCTCGCACTGTGGCGCGACCTGAGCTGGTCCACGACTGCATTTACTCTTTCAGCGACCTGTCGCAGCGTTTCCCCACCTGGAGGGGCGACATCTGGGGAGGACAACCATTCACGCATCAGACCCGGCCAGCCGGTCGCGACTTCAGCGAACGTCAACCCGTCCCACTCCCCGAAGGCGCACTCCCGAAGTCCAGCCAGGGGTTCGGCAACCAGACCCAACTCATTGGCGATTGCGGCGGCGGTCTCGGTCGTGCGTCTCAGCGGCGAACACACCAGAACATCAGCCCCACCACGGGCTCCTAGTGCACGGGCAGCCGCAGCGGCTTGGCCCTGCCCTCGGTCCGAGAGTTGTGGGTCAGATCCGCCCGAGCCACTGAAACGTCGCTCTGACGTGGCTGCTGTGACGCCGTGTCGAATCAGATAGAAGGTAGTTTCCGGACCCAGATCAGGGCCCCAGCCAGGGATCGCCGGTTCAGGTACCAATTGGAGCGCTTGCTGCCCAAGGTCTGTATCCTTGATCTGCGCGTCCGGGACAACTTGGAGCGTGCCGTCCAGGGCAGCGTTGACTAGGGCATCAGCGGCGCCGTTCTGTTCACGTGGGATCCACCGGTAACTGACCTGATCAGCCGGAACGAGGCGCCGGGCTTCCAATGCAAGTTTCTGCATCGCCGGGTGTTTGATCTTCCAGCGTCCTGACATCTGCTCGACTACGAGTTTGGAATCCAAGCGCACGTCGATGAAAGCAGTGGAATCGAGTTCGTGTGCAGCTTCCAGTCCGGCGATTAGTCCCCGGTACTCGGCCACGTTGTTAGTTGCGACACCGAGCGTTGCAGCTCGTTCTGCAAGCACCTGTCCAGAAGTCGCATCTCGAACGACTGCCCCATAAGCAGCCGGTCCAGGATTCCCGCGCGAACCACCGTCAGCTTCAACGATCAATCTACGAGTCATAGCCCCGACTCTTCAGTGCGCACCAAGATGCGGCGGCATTCCTCACACCTCAGCACTTCGTCAGCAGCCGCAGAGCGAATGCGCTCGATATCGGCTCGCGTCAATTCAAGTTGGCAGCCCTCGCAACGACCCCGATGAAGTCTGGCCGCGCCCACTCCCCCGTGCTGTTCCCGCGACTTGGTGTAAATGGCAAGTAGGTCGGCGGGAAGTTCAGCGGCAAGTTGGTCCCGCTGATTCTGCGTCGCGTGGGCCGCGGCGGCGATTTCAGCCAACCCCGCGTCACGGGCAGCGACGACCGTCTCGAGCTCGACCACGAGCCCACTGCGCTCAGCAGCCAGGGTGGCTCGGTGCCGATCAGCCTCCTCCGCTCGCTCCATTGCCTCGAGTTCAAGTTCCTCAAGATCCCCCTGACGACGCCCTAATGATTCGACTTCGTGGGTTAGGTTCGCCAACTCCTTGGCACTGCCCACCCGTCCAGAATCGAGCAACTCGCGATCTTTGGCAGACCTAAGCCGAACCTGTTCGACATCGGCCTCGGCCTTTGACTGAGCTCGGGTGAGATCGCTGAGCTCGGTTTCGGCCGCAACGATCAAGTCATTCAAGCCAGCTACTCTTCCAGCGATCACGTCAGCCGCGGCGATTTCGGGCAGGGTGCGACGCCGGTGTGCGAGCCGGTCTAGGTCGGCGTCAAAGGCGGCCAGGTCGAGCAGCCGGATCTGCGCCTGCGGATTTGCGCTACTAGTACTCAGTTCGTGCTCCCTTGCCAAGTCCACGGATCGGTGCAGCGATGCGACACCAAGACCTCCACCGTACTAACTCCCAGATCGCTGCGAAGCAGCCCAGCCGCCGTTTGCAACCATGGCCACTCGCTGGCCCAGTGTGAAACGTCGATCAGAGCCGGCCCTGCAGCCTCCAGTTGGTCCAAAGCTCGATGGTGGCTCAGGTCTGCGGTAACAAAGACGTCGACCGATTGGGCGTTGACCGCAGGTAGGAGCGACCTGCCGGAGCCGCCACAGACGGCAACCCTGGAAATCACGCGGTTGCGATCCCCGGCAACGCGGATTCCTGCCGAGGTCGCAGGCAACGCAGCGGCCACCTTCGCAGCGAACTCCGCCAGACTTATCGGCTCGACCAGCCGACCGACGCGTCCGACTTCGCCCGGCGCGGTTAGCGCCCGGACGTCGGCTAGCCCCAAGGTCTGGGCGAGCGCGTCTGAGACACCTATGGGCGCTGCATCTGCGTTCGTATGGGCCACAAAATGCCCGACGCCGGCGCGGATGAGCTGGTGAACCAGTCGACCCTTTGGATCGCTTATGGGCACACCATGAACTGGATCTAGAAACAGGGGATGGTGCGTGACGAGCAACTCAGCGCCAACAGCGATCGCCTCGGCAATCACCTCGGCTACCGGATCCACGGCAAACAGCACGCGGGTGACGGTGGCATCCGTATCGCCGCAGACAAGGCCTACTGCGTCCCAGTCGGCAGCCAGAGCAGCCGGATACCGCTCTTCGAGCAGTCTGAGAATGCCGCCGACCGTAATCGGTGAGTTAGCGCCGAGCGCGGTTTGACCTACTGACATGGGTCGACAGTAGCGAAACAAAGTCAGGAGTCATCCGGCATCCTCCCAGCATTCTCCAAGGAAAGACCGGCAGACTTATCCCGTGACCGGAACTCGAGTGCTTGTAGTAGACGACGAACCCTTCATCACCGACCTGGTCGCGACGACCCTTCGGTACGAAGGCTTCGAGTTGCGAACTGCCGCCACGGGGCAGGAAGCCCTGGACCAAGTCGCCGCATTCGACCCACAGCTGATCGTTCTGGATGTCATGCTCCCCGACTTCGACGGCTTTGAGGTGCTGCGCCGATTGGGCACGCTAGGCAAACGAGTGCCCGTTCTGTTTCTGACAGCGCGGGATACCACGGAGGACAAGGTCCGAGGCCTGACCATCGGCGGCGATGACTACGTGACGAAGCCCTTCAGTTTGGCTGAACTTGTCGCGCGCGTGAACGCGGTGGTTCGCCGCACCGAAGGTCAACCGGCCGACACAAACCAACTTGTCTTCGCTGACTTGGTGATGGATGAAGATATGCACGAAGTCCACCGTGCTGGACAACGCGTAGAGCTGACAGCCACCGAGTATCGGCTACTGCGCTACCTGCTCGATAACGCTCGCCGCGTCCGGACCAGAGCCCAAATCCTCGACCATGTCTGGGAGTACGACTTCGGCGGTGATGCGCGAGTACTCGAGAGCTACATCAGTTACTTGCGCAAGAAGATCGACAGCCTTGGGTCGCCACTGATTCACACAGTTCGCGGTGTCGGATACGTACTGCGTGAAGCGCGCGACTGAAGTCATGTCACTGCGCCGTCGGTTACTCATTGGGGTCGTGGCGGTAGTCGCCCTTGGCTTGGTGGCTGCCGGGTCCACGACTTTCTTATCAATCCGCTCCTTCCTTATGCAGCGAACTGATCAGACCCTCGCCAGTTCGGCGAATCCGATTTCGCGCATTTTGCTAAATGCGCTCGCGGGCGGAAACGGTCGACCCATCAGCGGTGATCTACAAACCGGTCCCGACCGACGGGCCCCGTTCCCTATTGGCACCGTGGCTCAGTTGCGGGATTCATCGGGCCACGAGTTAGCCGGTAGTTCGGTTACATTCTCATTTGCGGCCGGCACCGACGTCGCCACGCTGCCCAAGCCAGTGCTTCCGAACTCGATTTCCCTCTCCACCAGCGACAAGTACTTCACCGCCGAATCCACTACTGGCACTAAATTCCGAGTGATCGTTCGGCCCTTCTCGGATGGCTCGGGCGCCATTCTGATTGCGATGCCGCTTAGTGACTCGGACACCACCTTGAGCCGACTGCTTCTGGTTGAGTTGCTATTTGGTTCCCTAGCTCTGACCGCGGCAACGGGATTGGCATGGTGGTCGATTCGGGTCGGACTGCGTCCACTTGATCAGATCGAAGCCACGGCCGACGCCATCGCCGAAGGCGACTTAGGTCGGCGCATCAACAACGCCGGGACTGGAACTGAGGTCGGGCGGCTCGCCACAGCACTGAATAGCATGCTCGAACGACTCGAAACAGCCTTCGCAGCAAGGGCAGAGTCCGAGGAGCGTCTGCGGCGCTTCGCTGCAGACGCGTCCCACGAGCTGCGCACTCCCTTGGCATCGATCCGCGGCTACGCCGAACTATTCGGACGAGGAGCCGCGAGTAACCCGTCTGACCTAGCAACTGCGATGAGCCGAATCGAGGCTGAAGCAACCCGAATGGGAGTGCTCGTCGACGACTTGCTTTTACTTGCCCGACTTGACGCCCGCCGGCCGCTGGCGATGGAGCCGGTCGACCTTGTCACGCTCGCGGAAGATGCAGCCGCAGATGCGCGAGCATCGGCACCTGACCGCGAGATAACGATGACCGCAGATCAGGAAGTCATAGTGCGGGGCGACGAAGTTCAACTGCGCCAGGTCGTCGCAAACTTGGTGCGCAATGCAGCAGTCCACACACCTGCTGGAACTCCGATCGAGCTGGTGGCTCGGGACAGCGCAGGTTACGGAATCTTCCAAGTCATCGACCACGGACCGGGAATTGATCCGGCCAGTCGGGCTGAGATTTTCGATCGATTCCATCGCGTGGACGAAGCTCGCTCCCGTGACCAAGGTGGTACA
>CAIKAW010000096.1 GCA_903825575.1 uncultured bacterium
GCCGCCTTGTCAACGCCGAGGAATCCGCGTAACACTCCAACAAATCCTGCCGTCGCCTCCGACGTCCACCCCATCGCGATCAGGTTAGGTGGAGGAGTTTGCCCCGGCCACGGGTGGAGGAAGTCGAAGTAGCCGCCGGGGTTGAGTGGGAGTGACTGCTCCCGCGTCGGTCCTACTTGCGCATCCGACGTATTGCCGTCGCCCGAATCGATGACGAGTCGACCCGAAGGCGGTCTGTAGGACACACCCGGCAATAGGTGCCCCTTCCAGCCGCTTCGACGCTGCACTGCTTCGCGTCAGGCGACATGAAGCGGCCTCTCACCGGACCGTGGACTGGATCGGTGGTGCCCCAATTCCAGTGCCCGAATGTGGTCCCCAACTCAGGAAATCGGGTGGGTCCCTTCAGAGGAAATCGCGCAGACACGCTGAAGGCCCGAGCCAAGCTCATGGCCTCAGGCCTCGAGACCGAACTCTCGGTGGTGGTCGACGTGTTTTTCCCGACTGCGCTCGTCAGCGCCGCGGCGAAAGCATTCGCGAGCCAATTTCCGTTGACGCCGCTGCGGCTGTTCGTGGAAGGCCTCGGGGCAGCCTACCAGCCCGTGCTCGACGGTCGCTGCAGCCTGGGCATTCTCGTGGCCCTTCCTATCACCTTCCCGTCCCTGGTCAGCGAGCGCCTGGGCGAGGTGCCGCTGGTCTCAGTCGCTGCCGCGAGTCATCCCCTCGCGAGCTTTGGCCAGCGGATACCGAGGCGTGAGTTGGCGAAGCACGTTCAGCTCGTGCTCACCGACAGGTCCGACCTCATGGCGGGGAAGGACTACGGCGTCGTGTCGCCGTCGACCTGGCGTTTGGCGGACCTGTCGACCAAGTACGCATTCCTCAAGGACTGCGTAGGTTGGGGGGGCATGCCTCTGCACATGGTCGAGAAGGACATCGCTGAGGGCACCTTGGTTGTCCTGGATGTGGACGACATGCCGCGAACTGGATTCATGTTGACCATGTCCGCGTACCACCAGGCTTCGGAGCCTCCCGGTCCCGCGGGCCGGTGGTTGATTGACCACTTGAAAATGTCGTGGGAGCAACGGGGCAGACCCACGCAAGCGGCTCAAGTCGCATCGCGCACAAGCGGTCTCTCATGACCGACAGGAAGTGGCCGACCAGAGCCATTCCAGCAGGGCGGCCAATTGTCGCCTCGCATTGCCTTGCTGTCGTTCGAGCGCGTGTCCCGGGTGTGGGCTCGCCATGACGCGTCCGAATCGCGAACGGCAAAGGCTAGCCGTAGCCACGACGAGTTTGACATGGCGCCATGGCTGAATGCGGGGGATCGGAGTCAGTCCGGTCGCTATTCGATTTCGATTCAAGGCTTGGCCAGCAGCCGAGCGCCGCTGACCTTGGATGCACCCTTGTCGAATGTCCACAGCGGTTGCTCGCCAGCATGCGTGGTGAACGCGACGTTTTGAGTATGCGCTGGGAAAAAACTCTTGTGTTCAGCTAATTATGCGCGCCGGAGCCATGCATTCGGTGATTCCGGCCTCCAGGAAATCGCCCCACGAGGCGACCAACCTGACCAGAGGATTGCGCCGGATGGGGTGTTCATTGCGATCAGTCCCTTGGTAATTCGTGTCCCGTGTAGTGGTGTAAGAATCATGGATCTTGACCGGCAAGCTCAGGCAGCAATTCTGTTGCGCGTTCGACCTCGCGGAACGAGCAAGTCGGCTGAGATGTCAAAGCGCTCGCGGAGCCGGCGCACCATGGTCATGCTCAAGTCCCGCTTTCCGCTCAAGACTTCGCTCACGCGGCTGGCAGTACCAAGTAACGGCACGAGGTCGGCGCGCGAAAGGCCATGCTGGTCCATTAGGTACGCGAGAAGAACTGGAACCGTCGGCGCCATACGTGGCCACTCCAAGCGCTCGTAAGCCTCGATCAAGCGGGCCTGGGCTACCATCCGTGCACGGTCCGAGGGATCGCTCGACGCCATCAGCTTCTCGATAAGCTTCTTGGCGTCAGCGTGGTCCGCTTCGTCTTGAATCACAATCAAAGACGCTTTCATCACACTGTCTCCGCATCAATGCCGTCATATTCCTCATGCGATCCGAAAAATCGGATCATCAGAACGCCTTCCACGTACTGCACCAACGCTATCAACCGATAATCGTTGGCCTTGATATTAAAAATCACACGACCGCCCTTCAAGACGCTTGCCTTCGGATGTGCCTTCTTTACATCCTCCGGCGTCTTCCAGTCCGCTGCGCCCGCGATCGCCAGCCAGGCGTTATATTGGGATCGCGCAGCCTTGATTCCCCTATGGCCGGCCCGTGACCGGAAATAAGCTTCTACGATATCTGTGCCGATAACGATCACGGGGACAAAGCCTAACTCAATATTCCCAAAAATGGAACTTGGACTTCCCAGGATTCAGTGGACACGCTTCCGTCGTCCTGCCGACTCAAAGTTCTCCGGACTGACGCCACCTAGATGGCTGTGGCGACGCGTCGGGTTGTAGAACGATTCAATATAGGCCGAGATGTCTGCCTGTGCCAACGCTCTGTTCCTGTAGATCTTCTTCTTGATGCGTTCTTTCTTCAAGCTGCTGAAGAATGATTCAGCGACCGCGTTGTCCCAGCAGTTGCCGCGACGGCTCATGCTTGGTTCGAGATGATTATTTCTGCAGAAGCGGAGCCAGTCATCGCTCCCGTACTGAGAGCCTTGGTCCGAGTGAATAATCGCGTGCTTCGGGTGGCGCTGTCGGACGGCCATAAGGACTGCGTCGAGTACGAGCTCGCGGCGAATCGTCGGTCCCGAAGCCCAACCGACGATCCTTCTCGAAAACAGATCCATAACCACCGCAAGGTAGAGCCATCCCTCCCACGTGCGAATGTACGTGATATCGGTAACCCAAGCCCTATTTGGCTTGGCGACATCGAAATTGCGCTGCAGGACGTTCGGGAAGAGCTCAGAAGGCTTCGCGGCTGCACGATGCCTGGTGTGGTAGCCACGTACGGCGCGGATCTTGTTGACGCGCATGAGGCGCGTCACTCGATGCTTGCTGCATGTCTCCCCCGCCTCACGAAGATCCAGGAACACGCGTGGGGCGCCGTAGATGCCATGACTGGCTATGAACGACGCGCGGATCAGGCGGAGCAGTCTTGCGTCCTCTTGGGCTCGTGGCGAGACTGGATCCCGCGGCCAGGCGTAGTACCCGCTGGGCGCGACCTCGAGGAGCCGACACAGCGTCCTGACATCGTACTGCCGGCCGTTGGCCTTGATGAACGCGTAGATTCGGCGGACCTTTCCAACACTGATACGTGATGGCATCGGCCTTCCTCCACTCCCGTGACCCCGTTAGATTTACGTGTCCAGAGAATCCTGGGAAGTCCACAAGCGGAAGTTTTTGGCGGTAGATCTGACGGTAAGTTTGGCGTAGCCTCAGTAGAAGTCTCCTTATTTCAGGTACTTATAAGTGACGGAGACAATTGAGTGGGAGTGACCGGCACGCTTTCCTTGTGTGGCTCGGCCGGGCGAGGCGGTCAAGCCCTAGACTTGTGGCGAAATGGCAATTGCCCGGTTCGCCGCGGAGCTTTCGATTCCGCGAATGCGTGCTACAGGGTACGGGTCTAGGGCCTGTTAACACTATGTGATATGCTATGCGACATGGAAATCAGCGCAGAGCAGTTCAGTCGGATCGAGGCGTTTCTGCCGGTACAGCGCGGCAACGTCTCGCTCAGCAACCTCCAAGTCGTCAACGCGATCCTGTA
>CAIKAW010000097.1 GCA_903825575.1 uncultured bacterium
AGCGCCCAGGACTGGGTAGAACGCCCCGCGGGCAACAGCCTTCTCGAGGTCAGTGATCAGAGTGTCGATATCGATGTCGTCACCGGCTAGGTACCGGTCCATTAAAGTCTCGTCCTCGGATTCGGCAATGATTGCCTCGAGGAGCGCATTGCGAGCTTCCTCGATGAGGGGCAGATGTTCCGCATCAGGTGCCCGCTCAGTTCGAGTGCCACTCGAGTAGTCGTAGATCCGTTGAGTCAGTAGCCCGATCAGTCCAGCAGCGCTGCCGTCGTCTGCGTGCATTGGCAGGTAAAGGGGGAGCACTCCATCGCCAAAGAGGCGCTGGCAAATCGCAACGAGTTCCTCAAAATCGGCCCGCGGATTGTCCAACTTGGTAACCACCACAGCGCGCGGCATACCCACAGCTGCGCACTCGTCCCAGAGCATTCGGGTTGCGCCATCAACGCCATCTACTGCCGACACGACAAAGAGCGCGGCATCGGCGGCTCGAAGCCCAGCCCGAAGGTCGCCAACAAAGTCGGCGTACCCAGGGGTGTCTAGCAAATTGACCTTCACGCCAAGGTGCGCGAATGGTGCTAGGGCAAGAGACACGGAGCGATGTTGACGATGTTCGGCTTCATCGAAGTCGCTGACCGTGGTGCCGTCCTCGACGCGACCGGGACGCAGGATCGTTCCGGTCGCCACGAGGAGGGATTCGACCAGCGTCGTCTTCCCTGCTCCAGAAGGGCCGACGAGAACCACATTGCGCAATTGCGCGGGCCCGTCGGCCGTCGGTGCTTTGCCGGTGGCTCCCGCGGGGGTCTTGTCAGCCATGCCTGCCTCCTGATGCTGCGTTGTTAGTGCTGTTCGTACCATTCACCCGCCGGGGCTGCGGCGGCAAGGGTTTGGCCACGAGTCGGGACGATTCGGGACGGAGGTCCCGCGGGTAGGCTGGGGCCTCGGTCTTCAGAGCCTGCGACAGGGAATCCATGCTGGACAACGCGCGAGCCCGCTCGGTGATAGCGGCTGTCATCGAACCGCCCTCCCGCGCCCTGCTCGCAGTCGGGATTTCTGCAGATGTCGTGACCGTGGTCGGTGGCGTTGGGGCATCGGCCGCCGCCTTGATCTTCTTCCCGCTGGGCCAGCTTTTCGTTGGGGCGCTGGTCGTGACCGTCTTTGTCTTCTCGGATCTACTTGACGGCACGATGGCCCGGCTCTCCGGGCGTTCGGGGCCGTGGGGCGGCTTTCTTGATTCCACCTTGGATCGCATTACTGACGCGGCCATCACTGGCGGCCTGCTCATCTATTTGGTGCGCCGGCATGACGTTGCCTGGGTGGGAGCCTTTATCGCCTTGGTGGGCGGATTCATGGTCTCCTACACGCGTGCGAGAGCCGAAGCAGCAGGGCTGAAGTGCGATGTTGGGGTGGCAGAACGCGCGGAGCGCCTGATCATTTCAGTGGCCGCCGCTGGATTCACGGGGCTGGGGTTGCATTGGTTGCTCGCGCTTGGAATGTGGCTTCTTGCCGCCGCCAGCGTGGTAACTGTGGTGCAGCGGATTGTCACCGTCTACCAGCAAACTCATTCCGGGCAGGCGGATTGATGCGGGACGACATAAGCGGGCTGGTGTACGGGCTGGGTTGGTCCGCGGTGCGTCGGATGCCAGAACGGATGGCCTACGCGGCCGCCGAGCGAATGGCGGACAACGTCTGGGCTCGGCGGGGTAAGGGTGTTACCCGGCTTGAGTCCAATCTTGCGCACGTCTTTCCGGATGCGCCGGAAGCCGAAATCCGGGTGCTCTCACGTGACGGAATGCGAAGCTATTTGCGGTATTGGTGCGACACCTTTCGGATGCCGGACTGGAGCCGTGAGAAGTTAGTGGCCCAAATCCGCCCGATAGATGAGCATTACCTTTCTGATGCGCTCGCTGAGGGAAATGGACTCGTCCTTGCATTGCCGCACATGGGCAACTGGGACCATGCCGGCGCTTGGGCTTGCGTTACTCACGCTCGAATCACGACCGTGGCCGAACGCGTGAAGCCTGAGTCACTGTACGAACGCTTCGTGACCCTAAGGGAGGCCATGGGTGTCGAGGTACTGCCTCACGAAGGCGGGGGAGTGAACGTGTTCGATGTTTTGCGCTCACGACTTGAGGCTGGTGGTTTCGTCGCATTGGTCGCCGATCGCGACCTATCCGACTCCGGGCTTGAGGTGGACTTCTTCGGGTCCCCTATCCGCGTTCCCGTTGGGCCGGCCCGGCTCGCCATTCAGACCGGTGCGCCGCTAGTGACAGCGGCGGTCTATTACGACGGATCGCAGACCGTGGTTCAGATTCAGCCACGAATTCCCGTTCCGACGGAAGGCACTTTGCGAGAGCGTTTGACCATCGTGTGTCAATCCGTGGTGCAACGGTTCGAAGAAAGCGTGTCGGCCCATCCAGGGGATTGGCACATGCTTTCCCGGTTGTGGTTGTCAGACCTTGCTGATCGGCCTTCGGGATGAGCCAGACCGATGGCTGGGATGAGGAACAGCGAAAGTTGCGAGTCGGGTTGGTCTGCCCTTACGACTGGGCCGTGCCCGGCGGCGTTCGCTCCCATATTCACGATTTGGCTTTGGCGTTGCAAGCTCTTGGCCACGAGGTAAACGTGCTTGCGCCGGCAGACGACGACGCCGAACTGCCGGGGTGGGTGACGTCCGGCGGCCGCCCCGTCCCGATCCCGTACAACGGTGCGGTCTCGCGGATCACGTTCGGGTTAGGTGCGACTAGCCGGGTTCGTCGCTGGCTTCGGGAAGGTGAATTCGACGTCCTTCACGTTCATGAGCCGATCGCTCCCAGCCTTTCGGTGATCGCTTGTTGGGCGGCGCGAGGCCCAATTGTGGCAACTTTCCACGCAGCCATTCCGCGGTCCAGAGTGTTGTTGTTCGCAGCCGCGGCTTTGCAGACGGCGCTAGAAAAGATCACTGCGCGAATCGCGGTTAGCGAGCATGCGCGCCGAACCATCGTCGAGCATGTTGGTGGCGATGCGGTTCTAATTCCGAACGGCGTGGACTGTGCGCGATTCGCGGGTACCAGAACCGTGGGAGAACAGCCGACTTTGCTGTTCCTGGGTCGAGTCGACGAGCCGCGCAAGGGATTGGCTGTTTTGTTGGCTGCCTTGCCTGCGATTCTCGAGATTCACCCAGATCTGAAAGTAGTTGTCGCGGGGCCAGGTGATTTGGACTCGGCATTGGGCGATCTGGACCCACGTCTGGTTGAGTGCGTGCAGCGGGCCGGTGTGTTGACTGAAGTAGAGAAAGTTGGCGCCTACCTAGGTGCCGACCTCTATATAGCTCCTCACACTGGCCAGGAAAGTTTTGGGATTGTCTTGCTTGAAGCCATGGCGGCGGGCACCCCGGTAATCGCAAGCGATATCGATGCCTTTCGACGTGTACTCGACGATGGTCGTGCTGGTGAGTTGTTCCCCATGGGTGATAGTTCGGCGCTGGCAGCCGCAGTTATCGGCCTGCTCGGTGACCCAAGGCGAGCGGAACTGCTGCGTCTTGCTGGAGTTGACCGCGCACAGGAATTCGATTGGAGCAGCGTCGCTCGCGATATTGAGCGGGTGTACCGCAGCGTGATTGTGTCGAAGATCAAAGTGTCTGAGGATCTACGCGGACAGATTGTGGGCCGATGGGGTCCGACGGCGAAGGAGCCTAAATGACCTCTTGGGTGATTACGTCGATTGCGGTAGCGCTATTCGCGCTATACCTAAGCTCAACGGCTGGTCGCCTAGATCGGCTTCACTTGCGTCTAGAGGCAGACCTATTTGCCTTAGATCGACAATTGCAACACCGCTGTGGCGCTGTGGCCGAGCTAATCGCATCGGGTGTATTCGATCCGGCAACCAGTCAGCTGCTCGGGCAGGCCGTGCATGCGGCTCGAACGGTGGAGCGCGCCGACCGCCTAGCGTGGTCGGTGGCCGAAAGCCAACTAACCCAGACCCTGATCCTTACTTTGTCCGATCCTGCTGATGTCGCAGACATGGCAGGGGATGACGAGGTGGCTGACCTGTTGGAGGAATTGTCGGGTGCTTGTAGACAGGTTGAGCTTTCGCGACGGTTTCTCAACGACGGGGTGGACGCCTGCCGACAGATTCGTAAGCACCGGCTTATCCGCTGGTTTCGCCTAGCCGGACATGCGCCGTGGCCACACGGCCTTGACTTGGACGACGGCGCTCCCCCCGGACTTGCCGGACGCTGAGCGCGCCAGCCCTAGAGAATCGAGGCGACAACGCTCCGATTCCGGCCCCCCAATCCCGACAGGTAGCATGGTGAGTCCGAATCAGTGAACCGGACTTCCTAGTCCCGGCCGAAAGAGGATGCTCGTGTCAACGCCAAATGTCAGCAGCCGCCAGACAGGTACTTCGCGAGTCAAGCGAGGAATGGCTGAGATGCTCAAGGGCGGCGTAATCATGGACGTCGTTACCGCCGAGCAGGCCAAGATCGCCGAGGATGCCGGCGCGGTAGCGGTGATGGCGCTCGAACGGGTCCCGGCTGACATTCGAGCTCAAGGCGGCGTTTCGCGAATGAGCGATCCCGACATGATCGACAGCATCATTGCTGCCGTGTCGATACCGGTGATGGCCAAAGCTCGAATCGGACATTTTGTCGAGGCCCAAATTCTTCAGTCGCTCGGCGTGGACTACATCGATGAGTCTGAAGTTCTGACTCCCGCCGACTACGCGCACCACATCGACAAGTGGAAGTTCACCATTCCCTTCGTTTGTGGGGCCACGAACCTTGGCGAAGCACTTCGCCGGATTAACGAGGGCGCTGCGATGATTCGCAGCAAGGGCGAAGCCGGAACGGGCGATGTATCGAACGCCACGACGCACATGCGGGCTATCGGTGGCGAGATTCGTCGGCTTTCGTCTTTGAACCCGGATGAGTTGTACGCGGCCGCTAAAGAACTTCAGGCGCCGTTCGATCTGGTTGCCGAGGTGGCCGCCGCTGGAAAATTGCCGGTCGTGATGTTCACTGCCGGCGGTATCGCTACCCCTGCTGACGCGGCAATGATGATGCAACTTGGGGCTGAAGGCGTCTTCGTCGGTTCGGGAATCTTCAAGTCGGGCAACCCTGAGCAACGAGCCAAGGCGATCGTTGAGGCGACCACGCATTTCGACGACCCGGATGTCATCGCGAAGGTCTCTCGCGGTCTTGGCGAGGCCATGGTTGGAATTAGCGTCGCCGACCTTCCGGTTCATCACCGGTTGGAGGACCGGGGTTGGTGAATGTCCCCGCGGCCGCCAGAGCCGTGGTGCAGGTAGACCGACTGGTCGGCGTTCTGGCATTGCAGGGAGATGTGCGTGAACACGAGTCAGCGCTGATCGCCTGCGGGGTGCGCACTTCTCGGGTGCGCACGGTAGTCGACCTTGCTGCCGTGGACGCCCTTGTGATTCCTGGTGGCGAATCCACCACGATGTCGAAGTTGGCAGTTGCATTTGGATTGCTTGAACCGCTACGAGAGCGCGTGCGCTCCGGTATGCCTGCCTACGGCTCATGCGCCGGGATGATCATGCTCGCAGATCGAGTGGAGGATGGCCGCCCAGATCAGCAAACGATCGGCGGCTTGGATGTAACCGTTCGCCGGAATGCGTTCGGGCGGCAAGTGGATTCCTTTGAAGCAGAACTCGATGCCCCCGCATTTGGGGTGGAGGCGTTACATGCGGTCTTCATCCGGGCGCCGTGGGTCGAGTCCATCGGCTCCGGGGTTGAGGTCCTCGCCCGAGTGGCCGGCGGCAGTGCCGACGGTAGGGTTGTGGCTGTGCGTCAGGGTCGACTTCTCGCAACGTCGTTTCACCCGGAGTTGACCTCAGATCGAAGAGTTCACGCGTTTTTCGTTTCGATGCTGCAGGAGGCGTAGCGGATGTCAGGCCATTCAAAATGGGCCACGACCAAGCACAAGAAGGCGGTCGTCGACGCAAAGCGAAGCAAATTGTTTGCCAAGCTCGTAAAGAACATCGAAGTTGCCGCGCGAACTGGTGGTGGGGACCCAATTGGCAACCCGACTTTGTACGACGCGATTGCGAAGGCGAAACGAACCAGCGTCCCAGCAGACAACATCGAACGAGCGGTCAAACGCGGATCTGGTGCCGAAGGCGGTGGCGCTGACTACCAGACGATCACGTATGAAGGCTACGGTCCGAATGGAGTTGCCGTCCTCGTCGAATGTCTGACCGACAACCGGAATCGGGCAGCTTCGGATGTGCGAGTTCTAATGACCCGCAACGGCGGTTCGATGGCTGACCCAGGTTCGGTTGCCTATTTGTTCAATCGCAAGGGAATTGTGATGGTGCCCAAGGCGGCACTAAGCGAGGATGACGTGCTTGTGGCGGTGCTCGACGCTGGGGCCGAAGAAGTTAACGATGTGGGCGAAGATTTTGAAGTCGTTTGTGATGTGTCTGACTTAGTTGCTGTTCGCGCTGCGCTGAAGGCGGCGGGGATCGAGTACGAATCGGCCGAGATGTCGTTCGTGCCTAGTGTCCACGTGGAACTGGATGAGGACGGCGCACGCAAGATGTTGAAACTTATCGATGCCCTCGAGGACAACGACGACGTACAGAATGTCTACTCGAACTTCGACGTGGGCGACGATGTCGAACTCGACGGCCTCCTCGACTGACCCGCCGACCGGCCCGGTACGGCTAAGCGGCTGGGACTACGCCACATGGCGGGCGGCGGGGGCTGACCCGGTATTCCGGGCACCGCTGGCTGCGGTCATCCATTTGGCCGGCCAGCCCGGAGCGGACGCGATCCGGGAGCGACTGGAGCGGGCCCGCCAACTGCCTGCGTTGAATCGTCGCCTGACTGTCATCTCTGGCGAGCCGCATTTAGTCCACAGTGGAGTTGATCCAAGCGCCCATCTGGAAGTCGTTGCCCAGCAGGTTTCGAGCGCCCAGACACTTGGCGACGCAATCGATCGCGGGTTTCCTGATCATTTGCCCCCCTGGCGGGTTCATCTGGCCCAACTTGGCTCAGATCGCACTGAGTTGACACTGGTAATGGACCATGCGATTGCAGATGGCCGAGCAGCATTGGGCCTAGCGGCCACCTTGCTCGACAGTTGGCTCCCACCGGCGCTGAAACTTTCAGCGGACGCCAGCACCCAGGAGCGCAGTTCCAGCCAGGGACGGGCAACCCAACAGGTTTCTGCTGCCCTTGACGTGGCCCGATCGGTGGTGCGGATGACGAGAGTGCACGAAGCGCCACTTTCGCCGCTATTTGTTGGCCGAAGTTTGCAACATCGTCGTTTTCTTATCAGCGGCGACACGCGCCCATTGAGGCGTGCGGCGCGTGCGGCGGGAGTTACTGTCAATGACGCGTTGGTCGCAGCGATCCTGCGCGCGGTGGGCAACTATCACCGCGAATGTGGCGTACCGGTCAGTGCATTGCGAGTCAACGTTCCGATCAGCCTGCGCACCCGGGTGGCAAGCGCTGGAAACTCGTTGGCTGTGGCTAGGACCACATTGCCGGTACCGGTTGGCGATGACCTCGGAGCGGTGCGAACCATCCACGACCAGTTACTCAGTTGGCGAGCAGAATCGGCCTTAGGACACTCAGATCGATTAGCCGAAGTCAGCCGGCTGTTCCCGGCCAAGTTGCTAGCGACGTTGGCCAGAGCGAGTGATCTAACGATCAGCAATTTGGGTCCAATCCCGGCGGGCGCTGCCGTGGCAGGCGTCCAGGTAGCGGGGGTATTTCCTGTGCCGTCAACCATCGGCGTGGCAGTCAGCGCGGCATTCTTGACGTACGGCGATTTGGGCTGCCTTGGGTTGGCCCTTGATCCGGCCGCCGTGGCTGATCCTCATCACCTGGCGACGGTTGTTGCTCAAAGCCTTGGTTTTGAGTCGATCAGTGTCTGATCGGCGCGCCTAGGGTCGTGTCGACCGACCTAGCCTTACTATGCGAACACCTGTTCGGATGGAGGGCATGTTAGTGCGGGTACTTGGTGTGGATCCAGGCCTTACTCGCTGTGGTGTGGGGCTGATCGATGGCGCACCCGGCAGTGCACTGAACCTGATCCATGTCGGGGTTATCCGAACGCCAGCCGACGCCGAACTCGGGGCCCGACTAGTCACAATTGACCGTGAGCTTGCAAAGATCATCGACGAGTTCGAACCCGACGCCGTGGCCATCGAGCGAGTGTTCAGTCAGCACAATGTCCGCACCGTAATGGGAACCGCACAAGCCGGCGCAGTTGCCATCTTGGCAGCAGCCCGCCGCGACCTTCCGGTTGTGCTTTACACCCCGAGCGAAGTCAAAGCGGCAGTAGCTGGCAATGGGCGAGCTGACAAGGATCAAGTTGGCGCGATGGTCACTCGGCTGTTGCGACTTAGCGAGGCGCCGAAACCGGCCGACGCCGCTGATGCGCTAGCGCTGGCGATCTGCCACATCTGGCGCGGCGGCGGCAAGGCGCGGCTGGCCGCAGCCGTCCAGCGGATGGGGAGTAAGCCGTGATCGCGTCGGTCGACGGGACAGTGCGTTCAATTGGTCAAGAGGGTGTCGTTATTGAAGTGGGCGGCGTCGGTCTGCGACTTCAGTGCACTCCCCGAACCACGGCCAGTCTTCGCCTTGGTTCATCAGCAACTCTTTCGACAACCCTGGTGGTCCGTGAAGATTCCCTTACCCTTTACGGTTTTGTTGATGATGACGAACGCTCTATTTTCGAGACCTTGCAAGGAGTTTCCGGTGTTGGCCCCCGCCTTGCGCTGGGATTGTTGGCGGCTTTAGCTCCGGATGCAATCCGGCGAGCGGTTGCAACGGGTGACGAAGCCGCCCTGATGAGCGTGTCGGGAGTTGGCCGAAAGGGAGCCGCACGTTTGATCCTTGAACTCAAAGACAAACTGGCTGGCCCAACTGGCGAGGACTACGCAGTGGTTGCCGACGGGGCGGGCTGGCGGGCGCAGTTGCAGGCGGCGTTGATCGCTTTAGGCTGGACCGCGCGTGAGGCGGCGGCAGGGATCAGTGCTGTGGCTGATACGGCTGAAGCCAGCATCGCAACCGGATCTACCCCAGAAGTGGGCGCCCTTCTTCGGCAGGCACTTCGAGCCATGGCCCGCGCATGAGCGAAGGAGATCGACTTGTTGCCGGGGCTGCCGAACCTGATGATCGAGAAGTCGACGGGGCGTTGCGGCCTCGTACGCTTGGCGAATTCATCGGGCAACGCCGGGTTTGTGAGCAACTCGATTTGGTTCTCAAGGCGGCTCGCGGCCGGTCGGCCGCTTCCGACCACATTCTCCTGTCTGGCCCGCCTGGACTAGGGAAGACGACTCTGGCGGCAATCGTCGCCGCCGAACTTGAAGCGCCCTTACGGATAAGTAGTGGGCCTGCGATTCAGCATTCGGGGGACTTGGCTGCGGTTTTGTCGTCGCTGTTGCCGGGTGAAGTGCTCTTCTTGGACGAGATGCACCGGATGGCCCGCCCGGCGATGGAGACGCTTTACCTGGCCATGGAGGACTTCCGCGTCGATGTGGTGCTTGGCAAGGGGCCGGGAGCTACGGCAATTCCGCTTGAACTTGATCCTTTTACCTTGGTAGGGGCTACCACCAGAGCCGGGCTGCTACCGGGCCCGTTGCGGGACAGGTTCGGCTTTACGGCACATCTGGACTTCTACGACACCGTTGATTTGATCGAGATTGTCACCCGCAGCGCCCGCTTGCTGGGCGTCGATTTGGC
>CAIKAW010000098.1 GCA_903825575.1 uncultured bacterium
AGGCGTCACCCGAACGGCCGCACTAGGTCAGTGCCAGTCACGCAGAGTCGTCGTCGATGACGCGTAGCGGTGGCTCAGCCGATGCCGGCGAAAAGGTCGGTCTCGCGGCCCTGGGCATCGAAAGGACCCGACTTAGCCCCGGCGACGAGTTGATAATACTCAATACCCAGCGCCTGATTGCCCAGGTTATTTGATAGGGCGAAGAAGCCGCTGTCGACGCTCACCTGAGTTGCGTGGGCGCGAAGCGCGGCCATCTTTGAGTCGAGAAATGCCGTTGCATCGATCGCAGTTGTCACCACGTCGTCGTCGATGACGAAGTCCAATGAATCTACGTCCATGGTCGCAAACTCACTTTGATCACCGCTCGCCCGCAAAGCCTCGATGCCGGCCATCATGATCGACCTAGGGATTCCGGGCCAGTAGACCTTGAACACCTGCCACGGCTGACCTAGGTCAGGTCGAAAGGACGGTACGGCGGCAAGCGATACCGCGTAGGTCGTGGCGCGATGGGCCTGAATGTGATCCGGGTGCCCGTAACCGCCGAACATGTCATAAGTGATCACAACATGCGGTCGCACTTCACGGATAATTGCAACGATGTCAGTTGCAGCAGTTAGCAGGTCGGCCCGCCAGAAACAATCCGGTCGATCATTGGCAGGGGTTCCGATCATGCCCGAATCTCGATACTTGCCCGGGCCCCCAAGCAGTCTCCAGTCGGTGACTCCCAGCTCAGCCATTGCTGCACCAAGTTCGACCCGACGGTGGGCACCAAGGTCGTCGGTTTGGTCCGCTGCCAAATGATCCAAATGAGACAAAAGGATTTCACCCTCTTCACCCGACGTCGCCGTCACCAAAGTGACCTGCGCTCCATCAGCCACGTAGCGCGCCATCGTCGCCCCGGTGCCGATTGTTTCGTCGTCAGGGTGCGCGTGGACAAGCAACATCCGTCGATCAGTCATCCTCAGCCCTACTGACTCGCGAAATCGGCACCGTCAGGCTCACCGTTCGGATCGCTAACGTATCCCGGAATGTCGACAGCCAGCACGTTGCGCACCTCGGGGTAGTGGCAAGCCACTGTGTGACCTGGCGAGGACTCAACCAGCACTGGCACCTCGACCTTGCAGCGCTCCTGAACCTTCCAGCACCTGGTGTGGAACACACATCCTGACGGTGGGTTGCTTGGGCTGGGAAGGTCCCCGGACAGCAAGATGCGTTCGCGTCGACTCTCGACTTCGGGATCCGGGACAGGCACGGCCGACAGCAACGCCTGGGTATAGGGATGCAGCGACGCACTGTACAACTCGTCACGGCTTGCTGACTCCATAATTTTGCCCAAGTACATCACCGAAACACGATCCGAGATGTGACGCACAACGGAAAGGTCATGGGCGATGAAGATGTACGCAAGACCAAATTCTGACTGCAGATCCTCTAGCAGGTTCACGACCTGTGCCTGCACCGAAACATCCAACGCTGAAACCGGCTCGTCACAAACAATCAACTTAGGCCGCAGGGCAATGGCCCGCGCAACACCGATGCGCTGACGCTGACCCCCGGAGAATTCGTGGGGATAACGGTTATAGTGCTCAGGATTCAAGCCAACGCGCGCCAACAAGTCCTGCACTTCGCGCTTGATGCCATTCTCAGTCTTCACGTTTTGAATCCGGAATGGCGCACCGACGATCGTGCCGACCGTGTGACGTGGATTGAGCGAGCTATAGGGATCCTGGAAGATCATCTGGATATCGCTGCGAATCGGTCGCATCTTGGCTGCGGACAAATTCGTAATGTCTCGACCATCGAACACAACCGAACCTGAAGTGATGTCGAGAAGTCGCGTGATGACCCGGCCGGCGGTGGATTTGCCACAACCGCTCTCGCCGACCAGACCGTGGGTTTCACCGGGGAACACTGATAGCGAAATACCGTCGACGGCTCGCACTGCTCCGACCCGGCGCTGAATGATGATCCCGCGATTGATCGGGAAGTGCTTCTTCACATCAGTGATGCGCAGCAGTGCATCCCCGACCGGGGATGCACCAGAATCGGGGGTCGTCACAAGCCCTCCACAATCTTGAGCTGGACGTGGTTCATAGCGCTGGTTTCACTTCATCGTTCCAGATCTGTTGCCGAGTCGCATCATCAAGCAGGCAGCGAATCTGATGGGCTGGACCAACATCCTTCAACTCGGGGCGAATATGGCTGCAGCCGCCATGCGGGTTGAGGACCCGATCAGCAAAGGCGCAGCGAGGTTCGAACACACATCCGTCAGGCAAGTTGATCAAGGAAGGCGGGGACCCGGCGATCGGCCGTAGCCGCGCCTTACGGACCCGGTCAAGTCGCGGCATCGAACTGAGCAGGCCCCACGTATATGGCATCTGCGGCCGGTAGAAGATGTCACGAACACTGCCGGATTCGACGCATCGACCGCCATACATGACGATCACGTCATCAGCCGTCTCGGCAATGACGCCAAGGTCATGGGTGATCATCACTACTGCAGAGTTGAATTCGCGCTGCAGATCCTTGATGAGTTCAAGGATCTGGGCCTGCACTGTTACGTCTAGCGCCGTGGTCGGCTCATCGGCAATCAGCAGTGCCGGATTGCACACCAACGCCATGGCAATCATGGCTCGCTGACGCATACCTCCGGAGAACTGGTGCGGGTAATCGTCCGCTCGTTTGTCGGGACTTGGGATGCCGACTCGATCGAGCATCTCGACAGTTCGAACTCGGGCGGCCTTCTTCGACACATCGTTGTGCACCCGATAAGCCTCGATGATTTGATCGCCAACTGTGAAGAAAGGGTGCAAAGCCGACAACGGATCCTGGAAGATCATCGCGACTTCGTCGCCTCGTAGTCGGCGCATGGCCTCGTCTGAAATGCTCAGGAGATCCGTTCCGTCCAGCCAGATCTGACCCGAGACCATCGCAGAGCTACGCCGGTAAAGCCCCAGGACGGCCAGACTCGACACAGACTTGCCTGACCCAGACTCGCCAACGATTCCAAGCGTTCGACCGCGCTCAACGGTGTATGACAGCCCGTCGACCGCCTGGACTAGGCCATCATCCGTCGGAAAGTGAACGACTAAGTCCCGCACCTCAAGGAACGAACGTGGCGGCTCCACCGGAACCGGGGGCAGCGAACTTTCGACTGTCGTGCTCACGACGCTGCACCTTCCTGCCCGACTTCGCGGATCACTTGTAAGTCACTCGTGGGTCAACGATTCCGTAAAGAACGTCAACAACGACGTTCGCAATGACGATGAACATCGAACCCAGAATTGTTACACCCATGATCACGGGAAGATCCTGCAGACCGATGGCATCCACTGCCAGCGCGCCAAGTCCAGGAAGGCTGAAAGTCTTTTCGGTCAGGATTGCGCCACCGAGTAGACCAGCCAGATCTAGTCCAAAGATCGTCACGATCGGAGTCAGCGCAGCTCGCAGGGCGTGCTTAGAAATGACCTTACGGTTCGACAGGCCCTTGGCTCGAGCGGTGCGGATGTAGTCCTCGCCCATCGTGTCGAGCATGCTGGCACGGGTGAGCCGTGCGTACAGGGCTGCGAACAGGAACGCCAAGGAAATCCACGGCAAGATCATGCTCTTGATGTAGAGGAGCGGATCTTGACCGAACGGATGGAACGTTGGATCGGGCACCAACCGCAGCCAACTTGGCCCGTAGCTGAATACGGTCAGCAGCAACAGGCCGGTGAAGTACACGGGCAGCGAAACACCGGCCAGCGCGATAATCATCGCGACTCGGTCGAAGAATGAGCCACGCCGCAATGCCGACAAGATTCCTACTGCCACGCCTCCAACCAGCCACAAGATCGAGGCGCCGATAGCCAGTCCTAGCGTGACGGTGAAATGCGACTGCAGCAGATCGGTAACCGCCAGGTTCTTGCGGAACGAATACCCCAAGCACGGCGCACTGCATCGACTAGTCGAGTTACCGTCAGACACGGTGCGGCCGTTGATGATGCCGGACATGTAGTTCAGGTACTGCTGTGGAATGGGTAAGTCCAAGCCAAAGTTGTGCTCAACGGCCTGGACCTGAGCTGGGGTAGAAATCTTTCCGACATACAGATACGCGGGACTAGCACCGGTGATCTTCGGCACGATCATAAAGATGCCGAAGGTGATCACGCTCACCACCCACACGACGACGACAGCGCCAAGCAGTCGCCGGACTATGTATCTACCCATGTCTCGTTGGCATCGTGTGGCCGGTGGGGACTACCCCACCGGCCACACGTGCCTTCACCTACTTCCTGCGCTCAGGAATGGTGACGCCAGCTATCAGCTGCCGCCGCCAACTCCGATGTTGACGTAGTCGTAGTAGTTACCGACGCCACCGTTGAGGTAGATGTTCGTCAACCGTGCGTTGCGGTAGTACAGCGACTTGTCGAACTGGAACGGCAGGTAGACCGCAGCGTCCATGACGGCGTGGTCGACCTTCTGGAAGATCCCGGCCTGGTCCGCAACAGCGGCAGAGGTCGAGCCCTTGAGCAACCCGTTAATGGTTGCGTCGTTCAGCGACGGGTAGTTGGTGTTTCCGTTCGGCAGGATGGTTGTGCCATCCGCGATCGACTCCCAGAATCCGTATCCGGTCGGGAAGTCAGCAGCCCACCCAGCAACCGCGATGCCCAGCTTCTTGGCAACGATGTTGGACGGTGAACCGATGAAGTTGCTGTAGTACGTGGCCGAGTCACCAGGCGACGAGACGACCTTGATGCCCACTCGAGCCAGCGCCTGCTGGACTGCGAGGAACACCGCCGGACCGCGGCCCTTGTTGACATACGCCATGTTGACGCTGAAGCCGTTCGGCTGACCACACTTGGCCAAAGCGGCCTTGGCGCCGGCTACATCGCCGGTGAAGTCCGCCCCAACCGGGTATGGGTCATACCCAGCCACGTAGCCAGGAATCGTCGGAGGCGTCATGGTGGTGGCAGGGTCGCCACCGTATGAACCACCGCGAGCCTTGACCAAGTCGGCCTTGTTGATGGCCAGGAAGATGGCCTTGCGGCAGTCAATGTTCGGAATAACCGAAGGCATGACCGCTAGGTAGCGCGAGAACCCGGTTGTCGGGTTGTCAGAGTTGACCTTGAGGGCCGCACTGGCGTCGATCTGCGCCATCAAAGTTGCCTGAACGCCACCGTCGGCCTCTAGGTCGATCGTGCCGGCCTGCAACTGCTTGTCCGAGACCGCTGGGTCGCTGACGAATTGCAGATCAACTTCGTTGACCAATGGGTGACGGATGGTGTCTGTGGCTTGCGACCAGTTCGGGTTACGAACCCACACCACGCCAGTCGACGGGTTGTAGGACTTGAACTCGAACGGACCTGACGAGACAACGGCGGTGGTGTACTTGGCGCCGGTGTCCGCAGTCTTCGGCACTGGAGCTGCCGATGGCAAGGTCATCAGGTAGTCGAAGTCACCGAACGCCTTGTTCAGCGTGAACACGATGGTCGTGTCATCTGGGGTGGCGATTGACGGCAGGTCTCCGGTCGGGTCCTTGTATGGGCCCTTGTACGCGGGTGCACCTGATGCGTCGCAGGTGGAGAGCAAGCACAGGTAGTACTGGCTTGGTCCACCGTTGATGATGTCGCTCGCGTACAGGCGCTGGATGCCGTACTTGATGTCCTTGGTCGTGATCGTGCTGCCGTCCTGGAACTTCAGCCCAGCCTGCAGGTGATAGGTCCACACGGTGTTACCGGCCGACGCGGCACCAGGTGCGGTGGCGAGGTCAGGGACAACCGCGGTGCCCTTGGCACCCGGAAGTGGTGCGTATCCCATGAGCGACCGAGTGAACAGGCGCTGTAGGTCCCAGCAGTATGCGTAGTAAGTACGCGCCGGATCCCATGAGTCGCAGTCGCCTTGGGCGGCCAGCTTGAGAGTGCCGCCCGTTGCGGTACTCGGATTGACAATGTTGTCTACCGCTGCGTTGTAGCCCGTGGCTGCGGATGCTGACGCCGAGGTACTCGGTGTCGTTGCAGTGTTGCTACTACACGCGGCCAGGGCTAACGCCCCAACTGCTGCAATAGCCCCCAGCCGGGTCACGCGTCGAATGTTCGACATGGACCTGTTCCACCTCTTCTTTTGGTGGGTTGCAGACCGCAGGTGTGCGGTCCGTCCCCGGCGCCTCGCCGGGAAGTCTTTGTTCTGTTCGCGCTCACGTGCACAATGCTCATCGCCCACCTCGTGGGTCGAAGGCGTCGCGCAGCCCGTCGCCGAACAGATTGAATGAAAGCACAGTTATGAAGATCGCAAGGCCCGGGATGATCATGAATGCCGGGTCGATCTCGAAAGTATTGACGGCATCGGACAACATCTGCCCCCACGACGCAGTGGGCGGTTGCACGCCGACGCCGAGGTAGGAGAAGGCGGCTTCGGTAAGGATGTTGCTGGGCATGGTGAGCGTCGCATAGACGAGGATCGGCGCAACGAGATTAGGAAGCAGTTCGCGGAAGAGGATGCGGCCGCTGCCAGCTCCCAAACTCCGCGCGGCTTCTACGTATTCCTTCTCGCGGATCGAAAGCACCTGGCCACGGATGATGCGGCCGATATATGGCCAACCAAAGAAGCCGATGACAAAGACGAGAATCCCGATCCGTGCGACGCCGCCGCTGAGAGCGTCAATTCCACTCACGATTACAAGAAGGGCGATCGAGAAGAGCAGGACTGGAAAGGCGTAGATAATGTCCATCAGGCGACTAAGGATCGTGTCGATCCAGCCACCGAAATACCCGGCCGTGATTCCGGCCACAACACCAATGATCAAACCGAGCATCGTGGCCAAGAAAGCGATCGTCAGCGACACCCGAGCCCCGTACAGGATGCGCGCCAGAATGTCTCGGCCATTGAGCGGTTCAATCCCAAGCGGGTGTGCCGCTGAGATCCCGCCGAGCTTGCCTTGCGGCATTGACAGGGCCGAAAGAAGATCCGTGTGGAATGCGTAGGGATCGACACCTAGCAACTTGCACAACACCGGCGCAAGTAGAGCCATGACGACGAGTACCACGATGACTACCCCGCCGGCCATAGCGATCTTGTCGCGCTTGAGCCGCGACCACGCGATCTGACCGAGTGAGCGCCCCTTGATGACCTTCGCTGACGCAGCCTCAGGGGCGCCAATAGAGGTGCCGTCGACAACATCCCTTGTCGGCACGCTCATGTGTCGCGGCGCCCTTCTGCTGTCGGACTTCCTGCCTCGGTCTCCAACTACGCCAGAACTTACGCGATATATC
Source organism: uncultured bacterium (assembly GCA_903825575.1). Taxonomy (GTDB): domain Bacteria; phylum Actinomycetota; class Actinomycetes; order S36-B12; family CAIKAW01; genus CAIKAW01. The sequence goes on from CAIKAW010000098.1 coordinate 7,251, forward strand.
CGCTTTCGCAGTCGTAGACCCGTCCGGTGTATCCGAATCGTGACCGATACGCCCGGATTGAGCAATCCAATCCGCTAAGAGCGGGGTCCACCCGGGACATTCGGTCCTAAACCTTAGGTCGAGCGGCCCGAGAACGCGTCCGGTCACGCTCGTTGCGATCCAAAACCACCTTGCGGATCCGCACCGTGGCCGGAGTTACCTCGACGCACTCGTCCTCGCGGCAGAATTCCAGGGCCTGCTCGAGCGACAACGCCTTGTGGGGAATCAACGGCACCAGAATGTCGCCTGAGCTCTGGCGCATGTTGGTGAGCTTCTTCTCCTTGGTCGGATTGACTTCCATATCATCGGAGCGAGCGTTCTCCCCGACGATCATCCCCTCGTAAACCTCGGTGCCAGGACCGACAAACATGGTCCCGCGCTCTTGAAGGTTCGCCAACGCAAATCCGGTGGTTGAGCCAGAGCGGTCGGAGACCAGGGAGCCGGTCGGACGGGTGCGTAGCTCCCCGTGCCAAGCCTCGTAACGCTCGAAGACGTGGTGCAGCAAACCGGTGCCCCGGGTCTCGGTCAGGAACTCGGTGCGAAAACCAATCAGACCGCGGGCCGGCACGATGTACTCCATACGAATCCAACCGGACCCGTGGTTGACCATCTGTTCCATGCGGCCCTTACGCAGCGCCATCAGCTGGGTGACCACCCCGAGGTAGTCCTCCGGGATGTCGACGGTCAATCGCTCCATCGGTTCATGGACCTTGCCATCGACCATGCGGGTCACGACTTGCGGCTTCCCCACGGTCAGTTCAAAGCTCTCACGGCGCATTAGTTCGACCAAGATCGCCAACTGCAATTCGCCTCGGCCTTGGATCTCCCAGGTGTCGGGGCGTTCGGTGTCGAGCATTCGAATCGAGACGTTACCGATCAGCTCTGATTCGAGTCGGTTCTTCACCAATCGGGCGGTCAACTTCTTGCCGCTGCGACCTGCCAATGGGGCGGTGTTAATCCCGAAGGTCATCGAAATAGATGGCTCGTCAACCGTGATTGCGGGCAACGGACGGGGATCGTCCGGGTCGGCCAAGGTCTCGCCGATAGTGATATCGGCGAACCCGGCGACAGCGATGATGTCCCCCGGACCAGCCTCGTCGGTTGGTACCCGGTCGAGAGCGCGAGTAATGAGAAGCTCGCCCACCTTGGCCCGCGTGATCGTCCCGTCAGCTCGACACCAAGCCACCTGCTGACCCTTGCGGATAGTGCCAGCGCGGACGCGACACAACGCAAGGCGCCCGAGGTAGGCAGAGGCGTCTAGGTTCGTGACGTGCGCCTGTAGCGGGGCGCCTTCCTCATAGTAAGGAGCAGGAACCGTGCCCATGATCGTGGCAAAAAGTGGTTCAAGGTCCATTGCGTCAGGCATTTCGCCATCGGCTGGGCGTGTGAGCGATGCTCGACCGGCCTTCGCTGAGGCGTAGACGATCGGGAAGTTGATCTGCGATTCACCAGCATCCAGGTCAAAGAAAAGTTCGTAGGTCTCATCGACGACCTCGGCGATCCGAGAGTCCGGACGGTCAACCTTGTTGATCACGAGGATCACGGGCAACTTCTTCTGCAGCGCCTTGCGCAGCACGAACCGGGTCTGCGGCAACGGGCCCTCACTGGCATCTACCAGCAGCAGGACGGCGTCGACCATCTCGAGCCCGCGTTCGACCTCGCCGCCGAAGTCGGCGTGGCCAGGAGTGTCGATGATGTTGATCGTGGCGCCGCCCTCAGGGGCAGCTGCTCCGGTGTAGTGGACGGCCGTGTTCTTGGCCAGGATCGTGATGCCCTTTTCGCGTTCAAGGTCCATCGAATCCATGACCCGGTCGTTGACGTCCTGGTTCGCGCGGAAGGCGCCGGACTGCCACAACATCGCATCAACCAACGTGGTCTTGCCGTGGTCGACGTGGGCGATGATCGCGACATTTCGCAGATCACTGCGGACAGGCATGAGTGGGCGCTCGCTTCGAATTGGGGATCGCCGGCGACGGCCGACCCCCTCACTCTACCCGGGCTAGACGTTGAACCGGAATTCGACGACGTCGCCGTCGGCCATCACGTAGTCCTTGCCCTCGATTCGGACCCGGCCCCGGGACTTGGCCTCGGCCATCGAACCGGCGGCAACCAGGTCTGCAAAAGAGACCACTTCGGCCTTAATAAAGCCCCGCTGGAAGTCGGTGTGGATCACTCCTGCTGCCTCGGGAGCCGTCGCACCCTTCGGGATCGTCCAGGCCCGCGATTCCTTCGGACCAGCGGTGAGATACGTCTGTAGGCCCAGGGTCGCGAAGCCCACTCTGGCCAGAATGGCCAGGCCTGACTCGTCCTGGCCCACCGTGGCCAAGAGTTCGGCTGCCTCATGGGGTTCGAGTTCGACCAGCTCGGCCTCGAGTTTGGCGTCTAGGAAGACCGCCTCAGATGGCGCCACGAGCGCGCTAAGTCGGGTCCGAAGCTCGGCATCGGCCAACTCGTCTTCGTCGAGGTTGAACACGTACAGGAAAGGCTTGGCCGTAAGCAGGAACAATTCGCGTAGCGGCACCGGGTCTAGGCCGGCCGCAAAGACAGTCTTACCGCCATCGAGCACCTCACGAGCGTGCTCGGCCGCTGCGTGAACATCGGCCCGCTCCTTGTTCAGCCGCGCCTCCTTAGCCAGCCTTGGCAGCGCCTTATCCAAAGTTTGCAGGTCGGCCAGGATCAGTTCGGTGTTGATCGTCTCCATGTCGTCGGCCGGGTCGATTCGCCCGTCCACGTGGATCACATCGGGGTCGTCGAAGACCCGGATCACCTGGCAAATGGCATCGGATTCGCGGATATTCGCTAGGAACTTGTTGCCTAGCCCCTGACCGGTGCTTGCCCCACGCACGATTCCGGCAATGTCGACGAACGTCACCGACGCCGGCAGGGTTCGCTCGGATTTGAAGATCCCAGCCAACTCATCGAGGCGCGGATCGGGCACTCCCACGACGCCGGTATTTGGCTCAATAGTGGCAAATGGGTAGTTGGCCGCCAGGACGTTGTTGCGCGTCAGGGCGTTGAACAAGGTGGACTTGCCCACATTGGGCAGACCGACGATCCCGATAGTAAGGCTCACGATGAAGCATCGTATGGCGCTGCCGAACTCGGATCGGACGGGTGCGGCCCGAGCGGGGGCCAATCTGACGTACGGTTGGCTGCTGTGAGCCCTGAAAACGGCGACTACAGCCGAGCCATCCCGTCGCACGACCTCGACCTTTTTGAGGACGTGGACGCGCCGGCGGCGCCGGCTCCGGCAGCTAAGTCGTCGGCCCCGGCACCAGTGACCTCTGGGATCGTCGTAATCGATCCAGATCCAGCTCCAGATCCGGAACCGTACTTCGAATCAGCGTTGAATTTGGCGCGAGCTGCAACACCGGCTGACATGCCGGTATGGGCGCCGGCCGAGATCCCGGCCCCAGCGCTGGCAACTTCAGGTCGGCTTTACCGAAGTTCCGGAGCGACCGGTCCGTTGGCGGCGACCGCGACCGTCGCCCTAGATCGGACTCACGATGCACCGCGGGGTGGATCGATCAGCCGCAGCGGGACCGCGGCCGCCCCGCTAGGCCAAGGATCCGTGCGGGTTTATGCGCCCAGCGGCGAACCGGCCGAAGTAATTCGCCACGGCACATCGGCGCCGGCATGGTTGGCACCGGCTCCACTCGAGGACCACGCCCACGAGCTGAGCCACGCGGCTCGACCATCGCTGCTTGGGCGCCCGACGTTCTCCCGGGGTACCTCACGAACGACCACGCGCGTCGGCGATGGGCTGCTGCTTGCTACCGATGGACTGACTCTCATTGGCGAACTGGCACTGACGCTTGGGGCTGCGGTACTCGGTGCCTTGATCGACGTCACCTTGGGCAGTGGGCTCGGTTTGATGCTGCCACTGCTGTGGTTAGTAGCTGCTATTGCTGGTGCCTGGCTGATCCGACCGGGCGAACGAGTCATGGCAGTGGGGGTCCCGCCGCTGACTTTCGCAGGCGCCGCTCTGGTGATTGGGCAACTTAGCCTGCCGGCAGGACATCACCTACTTACGCGCGAAGCACTTCTGATCTTCAACACACTGTCGTCGGCGTTCATTTGGCTGTTGGTAACAATTATCGGGTGCGTTGCCGTCGTAATCTTCAGATCACGCCTGAGTGGCAGCCCTGAGGTCACGCCGTAATTCCTGCGGCAAAGAGAACACCAAGTGCTCTTCGGCACTGCTGATCTCTTGGACGTCGGCAAAACCGCGCGCCGCGAGCCACTCGAGTACTTCTTGAACCAAGATCTCAGGTACCGATGCGCCACTTGTTAAGCCCACCGTCTGGGCGTCAACGAACCAAGCCTCGTCTAGCTCTCCGGCCCAATCGACTCGGTAGGCCGTTCGCGCGCCGGCTTCGAGTCCGACTTCGACCAAGCGAACCGAGTTACTCGAGTTGCCGCTGCCAACAACGACAAGGACGTCGCAGTCAGGCGAGATCTTCTTGACGGCCAACTGTCGGTTCTGTGTCGCGTAACAGATGTCGTCGCTCGGCGGATCCATCAAGAGCGGCAAACGCTCGCGCAACCGCCGCACGGTATCGAGTGTCTCGTCGACCGAAAGCGTGGTCTGCGACAACCAAGCCACTTTCGCGTCAGCCGGGAGGGCTATGTCATCGGCGTGCGCTGGTCCGTCGACGACCGTGATGTGGTCTGGGGCCTCGCCGGTGGTGCCAACGACCTCTTCGTGACCTTCGTGGCCGATCAGCAAGATTTGGTAGCCCTCTTCTGCAAAACGACGGGCTTCGTGATGCACCTTGGTAACCAGGGGGCAGGTGGCGTCGATCGTCAGGAGTCCGCGGGCGGCGGCCTCGGTGTGAACCTCGGGCGCTACTCCGTGGGCGCTAAACACGACCCGCGCGCCCTCTGGAACCTCAACCAGTTCCTCAACGAAGATCGCACCGCGCTCCTCAAGGGTGCGCACCACGTGAACGTTATGGACGATCTGCTTTCGCACGTATACCGGCGGACCGTACAGATCTAGTGCCTGCTCAACCGCCATGACGGCCCGATCGACTCCGGCGCAGTAACCGCGCGGGGATGCCAGCAGGATGCGTCGACTCAC
>CAIKAW010000099.1 GCA_903825575.1 uncultured bacterium
AGCAGATTCGATGCGCAGCATCGGAACTCTGGCCGTCGCCGCACTTCTGCTGCTTGTGGGCTGGCTGCTCGCCGCGGCCATACAAGCCACCGCTGCACACGCGATCACCAGCGCCCCGAATGGGCTGCTCCGATCAGGCAGCGGACCAACAACCAACCCGCACCAGTCAACCGCTTTCGGCGCTGGACCGGTCGATGGCACCACAGCCGGCGTCAACAGCGATCGGTGCGCCCTGTGTCACCGAGTACATACGGCATCACAACCGACTCTCCTCGCCTCGGGTGCCACGCAGAGCGACCTGTGCTTTACCTGCCACAGTTCCGCCGCGCTGGGCTCAAGCACACCGGTGCAGAGCGAATACACGGCCGTCACACAGACCAACAATCCGACCACAGGGCTTTACTACTCACACACCGCCTACTACTCCCCCAGTCCGTCTAGGCCGCACCTTGTCGAATCTTCCGACGAGTTTTCAGGGGTTTTGAACCGCCACAGCGAGTGCGGAGATTGCCATAACCCGCACCAATCCTTCGGGACGACAGCGGCGGCTTCGAGCGGCTCCGCAGCTTGGACCCCGTCATTCCGGTTGAGTGGAGTGTCTGGATTGTCAGTGGTGAACGGGCCTGCCGGGGCGGCGCCCGCCTACACCTTCGTCAACGGCACCGACAGCCCGGTCACGTACGAGTACCAGGTGTGCCTGAAGTGCCACAGCGGCAATACTGTGCTGCCACCCAACCTCAGCGGCCTGCCGTCCCGCGAGATCCTCGACATCGGCATTGAACTGAATCCAAGCAACTACTCGACCCACCCCATCGAGGCAGCGGGAACGAACAAGACGGCAGCGATGAACGCCAGTCTCGCGGGGGGTAGCAAGTGGTCGACCTTCACATCTGGCAGCACCATCCGCTGCACCAATTGCCACGCAGATGATGCCGCACTTGGTTCGGCGACCGATGCCGGCTCGAACTTGGCTCCGCACGCCTCGGCATATAAGGGAATCCTGATCGCGAACTACAACAACGGCGATCCGACGCTGCCCGCGCAGGGCGCCGCCTACGCCCCCACCGACTTTGCACTGTGCTACCTCTGCCACGCCGCCAGCCCCTACTCCCCCGGTGGCGGCACGACGGGCGACGCAGCAACGAACTTCAACACGCCAGCGACAAACCGAACCCCCTCAACGAACCTCCACCGGCTACACGTTTCAGGTCTGGGCGGCTTCAACCTGAACTCTGGCGGGAGCACGTCCATCGATGCTGCCGGCGCCGGAAATGGCAACGCAGTGTGTGCCGAGTGCCACTTCCGCCCGCACTCCACTGCACTGGCCCTGTTGGGTCAGGACCGCACCAATTCGCGACTGGTTAGTTTCGCTCCAGACGTGACACCAGCCAGCCTGGCTGCCCCGAGTTGGCTTGCCACCGATCTGGGTGCCGGACTTTCCCCAAACGTGGTCACCGGCGGAACCTGCGCCCTGACTTGTCACGGCTACGACCACGTTGTTGGCGGAGTGCCTGCCAGTTATGGAATTCCGGTGGGTCCATGAGTTGTCGGAGTCGGCGAATCCGTTCGACACAAGGGCGCCTGTACCCACGGGTACATCAGCAGCCGACATCGGGACGTTCGTCTACCCGGAACGTGCCTTGCGACGGATATCGATCACCCGTGGGTTATGACCAGAATCGAACGGTGACGGACAACTGTCGTTCGTTGGTCGATTCGGGGAGTAGTTGACATGGATCAGCAACAGGCACCAGCTGTGATGAGTTCACAGATGCGTGGCGAACTGCTCGCCCGGCTCGGCCTTCCGGCCAATGCCGGACCAGGGCACATCGAGGCGGCCTATCGATCGTCCATCGCGATATTGGAACGACTCCCAGCCGAGCAGCAGGAATGGGCGACCGGGCAACGCGCCGAACTTGACGCCATCCGGTCCCTGCTTGCCGACCAGGCGCCGGCTGTCTCACCCCTCGCATCACCCCTTGCTTCGACCTTGACGGCCGAGAGCCCTTCGGGTGCTCCCTTGGGCTCACGTCGCCGCATAATCATGGCCTCGGTCGGAGCCCTGCTCATCGTCATCATTGGAGCGGCAGGGTTCGCCCTACTGCACAACAATTCAGCGGTACCGGGCATCACTGGCACGCCCACGAACACAAGCAGCCCGAGCGCGTCGGCATCGCTGGACATGGCACAAGTGGCAGCGCTGATGACGAAGATCGCGGCGAACCCGAAGGACGTGACCTCTCTTCTTGGGTTGGCGGGGCAGTATTTCCAGGCCGCCGATTACGCCAACGCCACGCACTTCGCGCAAGAGGCCACGGCTGCCGCACCGAAGAATGACACCGCCTGGGTGGCACTTGGCGCCGCACAGTTCAATGCCGGCAATAACACCGCGGCCAAGGTGTCCTGGGACAAGGCCGTCGCGATTAACCCCAAGAACGCCGAAGCCCATTACGACCTTGGGTTCTACTACCTAAGCGGTGCAAGCCCGGACATGGCCAAGGTCAAGTCCGAGTGGCAATTGGTGGTGGCGATCGATCCCAAGTCCGACCTTGCCAAGACCGTTCAGACACACCTAACGAGCCTGAGTTCAGCTACGGCAACGCCCGCTCCAACCACATCTGGGAAGTGACACTGGCATGATCGGTTCGACCGCGCCGAAGGCGCCAAAGCAGAAGAAGCCCCTGCTTTGGCGTACGGCGAAGGTCTACCACTCGCTGCACCTGCCACCGGTGCGCAGTCGACTCGGCATCCTGCTCATCGTGCTTGTAGTGGCTGGCTTCGGCTCAATCGTGACCATGGTTGGACTCAAAGCGGCCGGGTACAGCGAGTCCGCGGCGTTCTGCACAAAATGCCACGCGATGGGCCCAGAAATGCGCGCCTACGACGCCTCGGCCCACTCCGAACTCCCGTGCGCCGACTGTCACGTCAGCCCCGGCGTAGGCGGGTGGCTGAAGGCGAAGGTGAATGGCACCAAACAGTTATTCATGGTGATCACCCATACGTTCCCGACACCCATTCCTCCGCCGGATCACTCTGACCTTCCGCCCGTCACGGCCACCTGCCTTAAGTGCCACTCACTGAACTCGATCACCAAAAACGGCGGACCGATCCGGCTGGTCCTGCGCCCGCAGTACGAGTCCGATCAGGCAAACACCCGCCAGGTGGTCGCAGTTGTGCTGCGACCGCAAGGACTGACTGGCACCACGGACGCTGGCGCAACAGAGGGCACCACTGGTCGCGGGGTGCACTGGCACGTACAGATGAAAGTCACATACCTATCCAGCGATCCGAAGACTCAGACGATTGACTTCATCACAATCCACAACGCCGACGGCACGACCGAGAGCTACATCTCGGCAGCAGCGGTAACGATGTCAAGCAATGTGAATCCCGATATAGCCAAGCTTCAGTCCGGCGAGAAGCAGCACACGATGGACTGTCTTGACTGCCATAACCGGGCCGGGCACGGCAATCCGACGCCTAGCCAAGCGGTTGACGCTGCCATCTCTACAAACCTGATCAGCCAAAGCATCCCGTTTATCAAGAAGAGTGCCGTTGACCTGCTCAGTCAGTCCTTTGACACCGCTGCCAACGCGAACACGGCGATCGACGCCTTGCAGCAGTACTACACAAAGACCTTCCCGGCGTTCACCACCAAGAACCGGCCGCTAATCACGGCCGCCATTGGTCAGATCAAGACGATCTACGGGCAGTTGGCAACGCCCGAGATGAAGGTCTACGCCAGCACCTACCCGGACAACCTCGGCCACCAGGCATCGACCGGATGTTTCCGCTGTCACGACGGGGCACACTTCAAGGTGGTTAACGGTGCAATCACCAAGGAGACAATCCCGTCGTCATGTTCGACTTGCCACACTTTCCCGCAAGTTGGCGGCTCGGTCACAGACCTAGTGCTCGGCGGCAAGCCAGCGTCGCACAACGACACCCTATGGGTCTTCAACCACCAGTCAGCTGCGGCCGCAATTGCTAGTGCCCGTAACGCCGAACTCCTGAGAATCCCGGGTGCAACCGTCGATCCCGCTGGCACCACCTGCGGCAGTTGCCACCAACGCGACTACTGCGAGAGTTGCCACAAGTCCGGCGCTATCGCAATCTCACACGACGCGATGTTGTTCAACCACGCGCAGGTCGTCCAGCAAGTCGGTGGCACCACACCGTGCGCAACGTGTCACCAGCCTGCGCAATGCGCCCTCTGCCACAAGGGACAAGTGCTGAACAAGCCATCGTCCCAGGCTTCGCTGTACTTCAAATAGCGCACGCTAATCCACCTAGCTTGGCGAATCGAAAATGTGCGCGAACTTTGCAGCGCGAAGATGCATATCTGAGCGCACGAGGTCGCTGACGGGCTTGGGCAACGACTCCAGTTGCCAGACCCGCTCAGCATTCAGGTCGTTGGGCTCAGCCTCCGCGACGGCCAACAACGCGTAAAAAGCAGCACCCAACGCGTGATCGGCCATGTGAGCCGTGGCGGCCGCGTGGCCACAGGCGCGGGCAGCAAGGGCCGCCGTCTGGCCGGCATCGCGCGCTGCCGCATGTGAAGCAACCGCAGCCGCCCGCGTCTGACCCACCGAACATTCACCCGCCGCCCACGCGCGGACGATCGTCAAGGCAGCTGCCGGCCGCTCATCGCCCGGACGTTCGGCCTCAAATATCGGCAGGACCCGGGTGGCGCAGCCAGCAGCCCACACCGCCAAGAGGCGGTGATCCGCAGCGACAAGTAATCCGCCACGGTGAATAGCGACCAAGCGCCGGTCACGAGTCATAACCGGGCCGCAGTCACGCGACGGATCAACTTGCGGCAACCGCCGCGGCAACGTATTGATTCAGCGTCGCGGCGTCGATCGCACTGACGAACTTCTTGACGACCTTTCCGGTCTTGTCAATGAAATAGGTCTCAGGAAATCCCGTTACATAGAAGTGTTGGCCGATGTCGGCGTTGGGGTCGACGACGCTGACGTAGTCCATTCCGTAGGCGGCCTCGAAGGCTTCGGCCGGTGCGGTCGTGTCACGAGAATCGACCCCGACAAACACCACGCCCTTGGCCCGCCACTGCTTTTCAACGGCACCGAGAATGGCGGCTTCGGCCTTACATGTGGTGCACCAGGACGCCCAGAAGTTCACGACAACGACCTTGCCGCGCAGCCCGGAAAGACTCAGGCTCCCTGTGCCGTCAAGCCGATTGGCGCTGAAGTCTGGAGCCTGCTGCCCCACCGGATCGGCGCTGAGTTTGACGTTGGCGACCTTCACAGCCGCCGACGACTTGCTGGGCATGAGCCCGACACCGAAGACGGTGATCGCGGCCATTGCGATGACCCCAAAGGCCAGCAGACGGCCTTTGCCGCCTCGAGG
>CAIKAW010000100.1 GCA_903825575.1 uncultured bacterium
TCGGGCATCAACTTCATGTCCGACTCGTGGATGGCCTGGAAGCCGCGGATGGAAGAGCCGTCGAACATGGCGCCCTCTGTGAAGAAGGCCTCGCCAACAGATTCGGCCGGCACATTGAAGTGCTGCATGACGCCTGGCAGATCGCAGAAACGGACGTCAACGAACTTGACGCCTTCATCCTTGATGAACCGCAGGACTTCATCCGCGTTGTTGAACATCAACCCTCCTTGGGCCGGGCGGGAAAGAACCGCCGGTGTGACGCGCCGTACGTCACGAGGTAGACCTTAGAGGGGTGCCATTTCTCGCCGGTGTCCCGTCTGTTTCGGCCGTGTTACGTGTTCGACGGCTGCGTGTGAGGCCGAAGCCTGGCTCCCGGTAGCGTGGCGGCGTGGATCGACGCGATGTGGGCTCATGGATCAATGGGCCGGAGCCCGACCAGTCACAGGAGTACCGAGGCCAACGACTCGGCCTGCCCGCGGCCGGTCCGGGTTCTTTGGCCGGATTCGGACGCCGGTTGGCCGCACTTTTCGTCGATTGGATCGCCTGCTTGCTGATCGGACGACTGCTCTTTCCACATGTTCGCTACGGCTCACCGGCCGCAAACGCCGACACTCTCGGGTTGTTTGCCCTAGAGGTACTGGTGCTAACCGTCCTGACCGGATCGTCGTTTGGGCAGCGGTTGCTCGGGATCAGACTCGTGTCGCTGAATGGGGGACGAGTGCTGCCGCTGGCGGTTGCAGCCCGAACAGTGCTGCTCTGTCTGGGTGTTCCGGCCCTGATCTGGGATCGGGACGGGCGGGGCTTGCACGATAAGTGGACGCGGGGCGTGCTCGTCCGCACGAGGTAGTGCGGACGATCGGATCAGCCGCGCGGAGCCTTTGGCATGCGCATGCCCTTTGGTAGCGGGCCCTTCGGGATTGGCAGTGGGTTGGAGTTCACGGCCTCAAGGCGGCGACGCAACGCGGTCACTTCGGATGGGCGCAGCGACTTCGGCAACTTCATGACTTCACGCTGCAACTTCGCAAGGGTGATCTGCCCCGCTTCGTTGCCGACGCTGAACTCGTGGATCGGCATGTCGCCGGTGAATCGGGCTGTCTTGCGCTTCTCGTTCAGGAGTAGACCCGACGTGCGAATCGAAGGACCCTCCGCAACCAGAATCACACCAGGTCGTCCGACCACGCGGTGCACTAAGTCTTGGTTCTTGTTGAAGGCGACGCCCGGGGTAACTGTCCAGGCTCCGCGCAGGCTGTTGAGTACAGCCGCCGCTGCGCCGGGCTGGCCTTCGATTGAGCGATAGGCGGCACGTTGGGCGCGCCGGCCGAAGACATAGGTCGCGGCTAGCGCTGAGAAGCCGAAGCCGAGGATGAGGAATGTTGCTAGGGCGTTAAGCAGCAGGCCGATGCCCACGAAGACGGCAAGCGTGCCGGCGAAGACGCCAAGCAGCACGAGGGGCAGTTTGCGATCAGTTCGGGCCGTGACCTTGTAGGTCTCAATGAACTGTTTGATCCGGCCGACCTTGTCGGGATCTTTCGGCTTGCGTGCCATGGGTGGCAGCCTAAGGGGCCAGCGACGCGCGAGCATCGCGGGCCTGCCGATAGAGCCGACCGGCGCGGTAAGACGAGCGAACCAGGGGGCCGGACATGACGCCCAGGAAGCCGATCTCCTCGGCCTCGGCGGCCAGTTCGACGAATTCCTCTGGCTTGACCCAGCGAGCCACCGGGTGATGACGCACCGAGGGGCGCAGGTACTGGGTGATCGTTAGCAGGTCGCAGCCAGCTGCCCGCAGGTCGCGCATCGTCTCGGTGACCTCATGGCGTTCCTCACCCAAGCCGAGAATCAGGTTTGACTTAGTGACCAGGCCGAAGTCGCGGGCAGCAGTCAGGACGGCAAGCGAGCGGTCGTAGCGGAAAGCCGGGCGCACCCGACGAATCAGGCGCGGCACAGTTTCCAGGTTGTGCGCGAACACCTCTGGGTGCGATTCGAATACCTCGGCCAACAGGTGCGGTTCACCATTGAAGTCGGGGGCCAGCAGTTCGACACCACAGCCAATAACGTGTTCGTGGATGACGCGCACTGTTTCGGCATATAGCCACGCGCCGCCGTCGGCCAGATCGTCACGTGCGACGCCAGTGATGGTCGCGTACTGAAGGCCCATCTTTGCCACGCTGTCGGCAACCCGACGCGGTTCATCACGATCGAGTTCAACCGGCTTGCCTGTATCAATCTGGCAGAAGTCACAACGCCGCGTGCACTGATCGCCGCCGATTAGGAACGTGGCCTCTCGGTCTTCCCAGCACTCGTAAATGTTGGGGCAGCCAGCTTCCTGACACACCGTGTGGAGGCCGCCTTCGCGAACCAGTGCAGCTATTTCGCGGTATTGCGGCCCCGTGCGCAATTTGGTGCGAATCCAATCCGGCTTACGCTCGATGGGCTCTTCGGAGTTGCGCACTTCAACGCGCAACAACTTGCGACCGGCCGGATCCATTCGCTTAGCCTACGACCGCATCAGCGACGTGGATCGCAGGCCGAGTGGCCGGCAGCGCTGGTTCAAGTACAGCGATCAGGTGGCGTTCGACGATGGAAAGGACCTCGGCCACCGACACGTCGCGGGCCAGTTCGTTGCTCAGCGAAGTCACTCCGGCATCGCGGATGCCGCAGGGAACGATTCGGTCGTACCAAGACATGTCTGGGTCGCAGTTGAGTGCGAAGCCATGCATCGTGACACCGCGGGACACGCGCACGCCGATGGCTGCGATCTTGCGTTCTGGTCCCTTGGTATCGGCGGCGAGCCAGACTCCGCTTCGACCCTCCACACGCGCACTTGTGACGCCGAGCTCGGCACAGGTGCGAATCAGGACATCCTCTAGCCGCCTGACATGGGCAACGACATCAATCGGGTCAGCCAACGGCACGATCGGGTATCCGACTAGTTGCCCGGGCCCATGCCAAGTAATGCGCCCACCGCGGTCGACTTCGATGACGGGGGTGCCATCTAAGGGCCGGTCTTCTGGCTGGGTGCGACGACCGGCCGTGTACACCGGATGGTGTTCCAGGAGCAGGACGGTCGGGTTACCGCCATCGGCGGTCGCCTCATGAAGTTCGTGCTGGAGGTCCCAAGCGGCCTGATAGTCGACGTTCGCCCCTAGGCGCCGGATTAGTAAGGCCACATCGTTACCCTAGGCGATGGGTTTCGCGACCGTAGAGCGGCTCAACAGGCGCTCTCGGTCGGGTTGGCCTAGCGTGAGTCGACCCAGTCGTTTCAAAGGAGAGTCGTGCCCGAGTCCGCGCCCCTATCGGAAGCAACCAATCCAGCCAAACCCCGTCGCCGAGGCCGGGTCGCCGCGGGGGCGCTAGTGGTGGTCGTCGCATGGCTGGCGATCGGGGGAGTGACCGGCCCGCTTTCAGGCAAGATCAGTCAGGCCCAGAAGAACGACAACGCCTCGTTCCTGCCACCCAAGGCCGAGTCCACTCGGGTCGATGCGGAGCAGAAAGCGTTTTCGGGCCAGAACGCGTTCCCGTACATCGTGGTGTGGACGCGCACCGATGGAGCGAACCTAGGGGCGACGGATTTCGCGGCCATAGGAACCCAGGTGGCTGCAATTCAGGCCGACCAGCGCATCGCTAGTTACCTCACCGGATTGGTTCCTACGCCGGGCGTGGCATTGGTCCCGGGTGGGCCAGTCCTGCCGGCTATTCCGTCGCAAGACGGCAAGGCTGCAGAGCTCCTGGTGAACTTCGACTCAACCAAGATTTCCGCGACGTTGCCAGACGGATCGTCGCCGCTGAAGGCCGTGGCTGATGACATTCGGGCGATCGTCGCCAAAGACCTGAGCCTCACCGCGCACGTGACTGGACCTGGCGGAATTGTTGCTGACTTGTTCGGTGTCTTCGGCGGGATCGATACGAAACTTCTGCTCGTCACCGTGCTCGTCGTCGCGCTGATCTTGATCGTTGTCTACCGCAGCCCGTTCTTGTGGTTCTTGCCGTTGCTTGGCGCTGGACTGTCGCTGACATCGGCACAGGCGGTTGTTTACCTACTCGCGAAGAACAACGTTTTGACACTTGACGGGCAAAGCCAAGGGATCTTGACCGTCCTTGTGTTCGGCGCGGGTACCGACTACGCGCTGCTCCTCATCTCGCGCTATCGAGAGGAACTGCATTTGCACGCGCGTCCGATCGACGCGATGCGAGTGGCGTTGCGTGGAGCTGGCGAAGCGATCATTGCCTCTGCTGGGACCGTAGTCCTTGGGTTGCTATGTCTGCTGTTCTCCGAGTTGAACAACAACAAGTCACTCGGCCCGGTCGCGGCGGTCGGCATCGTGTGCGCGCTGCTAGTCATGCTCACGTTCCTGCCCGCAGTGCTGGTGCTTTTCGGCCGGCGACTGTTCTGGCCTTTTGTGCCCAGGTTTGACTCGCACCCGAAGCTGGAAGCCGGACTTTGGGGCAAGGTCGCAGCCCTCGTCGGCCGCAAACCTCGCAAGATCTGGCTCGGAGCGACCGTGGTTCTGCTGGTGTTGGTTGCAGGACTGTTCCAACTCAAGGCCGCCGGAGTTACCTCGGCTGACACTTTCACCACCAAACAAGACTCGATCACCGGCCTAAAGGTTCTCGACGCGCACTTCCCAGCCGGTACTGGAACGCCCACCGAGATCGTTACCAACTCAGCAACAGGCGATGCCGTTTTGGCGGCGACCAAGGCCAGCCCAGGGGTGGCGACTGCGGCGTATTACACGGGGACCCAGGAGCCCGGTGCCGCCCCAAAGGTGGTCAACGGCCGGGTCGAGATCATCGCAACCCTGAACTATGCGGCCGATTCCAAGGCCGCTCGCGATGCGGTGGTGACTTTGCGGACCGCGGTGCATGCGATACCGAATGCGGCAGCGATCGTTGGTGGCAATGCGGCGATCAACCTTGATGTGGCTACCGCGGCCACCCACGACAGGAATCTGATCATCCCGATAGTCCTGGCAGTGATCTTCCTTATCCTTGCGTTGCTCCTCCGTGCGCTGCTGGCACCACTGCTGCTGATCGTGACGGTAGTGCTGTCTTACCTCGCGACACTTGGAGCATGTGCGTTTGCCTTCAACCACCTCTTCCACTTTGCTGGCGCGGACACGTCGTTCCCGTTGTTCGCGTTTATCTTCTTGGTGGCATTGGGAATCGACTACAACATCTTCCTGATGACTCGCGTGCGCGAAGAAACAAAGAAGATTGGCACGCGTGCGGGAACTCGCAAGGCGCTAGCCGTAACCGGTGGCGTGATCACTTCAGCCGGTGTCGTGCTGGCAGCGACGTTCTCGGTGCTCGGAGTCCTGCCGTTGATATTCCTCGCCGAGGTTGGGTTCGCGGTCGCTTTCGGCGTACTACTGGACACGCTGGTGGTGCGCTCGTTCTTGGTGCCGGCACTCGTGCACGACATTGGCCCACGCGTTTGGTGGCCGAGCAAACTGGCGAAGGAAGCCCAGCCGCAGGACTAGCGAATCGGCCCGGGTGGCAGTCGCGTTTCGACGACCGACCCGCCAACGAGTTCGACGCGGTATGCGGCCGAACCTATTGTCGGATCAACACCTTCCCGATCAGCAATGACCGCTACTGGTTCGATTCCTTCGTAGAGGATTCCGGTGTAGTCGTCGGTGGCGTACGACAACGGCAGCGTCCCATTGCCGACCAGTTTGTGCACCAATGGGCGTCGCTGTAGTTCGCCGTCGTAGTGGACACCGTTGCCGTAGGGCAGGAAACCTAAGCCGTTAGTGATTGGCTGGAGTTTGGCTCCGAAGGAATCAGTTGGGCCACCTAGGTGCCAGCAGATCGAACCGGCGCTAACACCGCCGAGGATTGTTCCGCCTTCCCAAGCTTGGCGGAGCGCATCGTCGACACCGTGCAGCCGCCAAAGCGCCAGCAAGTTGGCTACCGACCCACCGCCGACCCAAATCAGATCGCTGCCGCAGAGCCGCTCGACCGGATCGGCGTTAGGCATCGGGTAAACCTCGAGATGAGTGATGTCGCACCCGAAACCCGTGAGGGCCTCGTAACTGCGGGTCAGGTAGTTGCGATCGTCGCCAGTTGCGGTCATCACGAAACAGACCTTCGGGCGGTCAGCTCCAGTCAGTCGCAGGGCTTCCCGGAACGTCGCCCCCGGTACTACGCCAGCGGCGCCATTCGAAACGAAGCCGCCGGATGTGGCGAGGATGCGTTGGATGGTCATGGGTGCAGCGTTTCACACAACTACAGCGCAGCACGGATGGCACTGCTGATGTCCGGTTCCTGCCAGGAGAAGCCGGCCGCCGAAAGCCGTGTCGGCAGAACTCGGGCGCTGCCCAAGACCTCCTGCGAGAACTCGCCAAGTACCAACTTGAGCGCGAACGACGGTACGGGAACAAGCGCCGGTCGATGTAGTACCGCAGCCATCGCCTTGGTGATGTCGGCGTTAGTCACGGGGTTGGGCGACGTGAGATTGACCGGCCCGCTCAGGGATTCGTCGTCGATTAAGCGCAGTAGCCCAGCAACTTCATCGCGCAATGAGATGAATGACCAGTACTGCTTGCCACTGCCCAATTTGCCGCCCGCACCAAGTTTGAAGATCGGGAACAGCCGCTGCCACGCTCCGCCTTCGCTAGCAACGACAAGCCCGGTACGTGGATGCGCAACTCGAATACCGGCTTCGCGGGCTGGATCAGCTGCCCCCTCCCAAGCGACGACGACGTCTGCCAGAAAGCCGGTGCCGGCGGGGGAATCTTCATCCACCGCGAGATCGGCGGTATCGCCGTAGAACCCAATTGCCGATGCGGACACCAGCACCTTCGGGGGTGTTGGCATTTCGGCGATCGCTTGAGCGATTGTGTGTGTGCCGGCAGTACGACTGGTGCGGATCTCACGTTTATACGCCGGCGTCCAGCGATGGTCGCCTACGCCCGCTCCTGCGAGGTGGACAACAGCATCGACGCCGGCAAGTCCTGCGGGGTCAACAAATCCGGTGGTGGGGTTCCATTCGGCTTCGCTGGCGTTGGCAGGTGGACGCCGCACCAGTCGCACGACTACGTCGCCGCGCTGTTGCATGGCCGCCACCAGGGCGTTGCCGATCAAGCCAGTTGAACCAGTTACTGCGATGCGCATACAACGATCCTCGTACCTATTGGGTGGTTACGCCACCCGAGGACTAGTGCAGGTCTGACTCGAACGCACCCTCTTCGAGGCGAGCTTTCACGGCGGTGAGGAATCGAGCAGCATCGGCACCGTCGACGATCCGGTGGTCGTAGGTGATCGCGAAGAACGCCATTGAACGGATGGCGATCACATCGGACCCAGAGTCGTCGGTCATCACCACCGGCCGCTTCACAACCGCCCCGGTACCGACGATTGCAGACTGCGGCAGGTTCAGGATCGGGGTGTCAAACAAGGCGCCGCGGCTGCCGGTGTTGGTCAGCGTGAACGTCCCGCCACTCAACTCATCAGGCGAGATCTTGTTTGTGCGAGTGCGCTCTGCCACGTCACTGATACGGCGAGCGAGCCCGGCGATGTTGAGGTCGTCTGCGTCGCTGATCACTGGCACCATCAGGCCGCGCTCGGTATCGACTGCGATCGCGAGGTGGACCGCCTCGTGGTAGGTGATAGTTCCTGCTTCAGAGTTCATTGATGCGTTGATGACCGGGTGCGTCTTGAGTGCCTCAACACAGGCCCGAGCGATGAAGGGCAAGTACGTAAGGTTGACGCCTTCACGGGCGACGAAATCGGCCTTGTGACGTGCGCGCAAGGCAGCAACCCGCGTGAGATCAACCTCAATGACTGTGGTGAGTTGAGCAGTGGTCTGCAGCGACTCGACCATGCGCGTGGCGATGACTCGGCGCATTCGACTCAACGTCTCGGTACGACCAGCGAGGGAGTCGTTGGTCGAAGCTACAGGTGAGGCAGCGATTGCAGCGGCCCGAGCTGTTGCTGCCTCTTCGGCGGCAGCCATAACGTCTTCGCGGCGGATCCGCCCGCCTACGCCGGTGCCCTTGATTGCGGTGATGTCCAGTCCACTGTCGGCGGCCATCCGACGTACGAGCGGGGTTACGTAAGAATGATCGGCTTCGACATCGCCGGTCGGTGCCGAAGCTGGTACCGGCGCCGGTGCCACAACCGGTGCCGCAACCGGAGCAGGCGCAACAACTTGGGCCTCAACCGGTGCCACAACCGGAGCTGGAGCCGCAACCGGCGCTGCCGTAACAACCGGGGGCTGCAACAAGTTGGTCAGGGAAGGTGATTCATGGGCCTCGCCGATGACTCCTAGTTGAGTCCCGACAGCGACCGTCTGGTCGACAGAAACGTTGATTGAAAGCAGCACTCCGGATACCGGTGCAGGAAGTTCAGTGTCTACCTTGTCGGTGCTGACCTCGAGCAAAGGTTCATCAGCCTTGACCAAGTCGCCCACCTGCTTGAGCCAACGCGTGACCGTGCCTTCAGTGATGCTCTCGCCCAGTTGGGGCATCGTCACAAAGTGCGGCATGGCTGGTGCTCCTTGGCGGTCAGGCGTGGGCGTGAAGGGGCTTGCCGGCAAGCGCTAGGTGGGCTTCGCCCAGTGCTTCGTTCTGGGTGGGGTGTGCGTGGATCAGCGTAGCGACATCTTGTGGATGGGCTTCCCAGTTGGTGATCAACTGGGCTTCGCCAATCAACTCCCCAACGCGGGAACCGACCATATGCACGCCTACGACAGGTCCGTCGCCGTTACGCACCAACTTGATAAACCCGGCGGTGTCTAGAATCTGACTCTTACCGTTGCCGCCGAGGTTGTACTCGTAAGTAGTTACGTCGTCGCCATATTTCGCACGAGCGGCAGCCTCCGTAAGTCCGACGCTTGCCACCTCAGGTTCGCAATAGGTGACGCGCGGGATACCGGTTTCGTCGATGGTCGCGGGGGACAGCCCAGCTACCTCCTCGGCAACGAAGATGCCTTGAGCAAAGCCGCGGTGCGCAAGTTGTAGGCCGGGAACGATGTCGCCGACCGCGAAGATGTTGCCCACTCCCGTGCGAAGTCGATCATCGACGGTGACGAAGCCGCGGTCGAGTGCGATTCCGTGTTCGGCGAACCCCATTGCATCCGTTACCGGTCCGCGTCCGACGGCGACCAGGAGCAGATCGGCATCCAAGATCTCGCCGTTCTCCAGGGTGACGTTGACGCCCTGTTCGGTTTGAGTCGCGTTCGCGAATCGGACTCCGGTCTTGAATGCGATCCCGCGCTTACGGAAGGCTCGTTCGAGCGCCTTGGAGCAGGTCTCGTCCTCCGCTGGAACCAGATGGGGCAAAGCTTCAATGATTGTTACTTCGGCACCGAATGAACGCCAGACGCTCGCGAACTCCACGCCGATCACGCCACCACCAAGCACAATCACTCGTGCAGGAATGTAGTCGAGGCTGAGCGCTTGATCGCTGGAAATAATCCTGCCACCGAGCGCAAGTCCAGGAAGGCTGCGCGAGTAAGAACCCGTGGCCAGTACGACATTTCGGCCGACGTAGCGAGTGCCGCCGACTTCAATGGCGTCCGCAGAAACTAGCGTGCCGCGGCCTTCGACATAGGTGACATCGCGGGACTTGACGAGTCCCTGAAGTCCCTTGTAGAGGCGGCCAACGACACCATCCTTGTATTTGTTTACGCCTTCCATATCGATACCTGATAGCAAGGACAAGACGCCGAACTTCGCACCATCCCGGGCGCTATCAGCGACCTCGGCAGCATGTAGAAGTGCCTTAGTCGGGATGCAGCCTCGATGCAGGCACGTACCGCCCAACTTGTCCTGTTCAATCAGCACCACATCGAGCCCAAGTTGGGCACCGCGCAAGGCGCAGGCGTAGCCCCCGCTGCCGCCACCGAGAATCACGATGTCGTGGATCTGGTCGCTCACGGCACGGACCTCCCTCAGGGTGATGGAGCCCTATCTTCGCATTCCAGCGGCTCGGAAGATCCGACAGGGTCAGCCCTGCGAAAGTGCCCGAGCCAGTTCGACGAAGGTGCGAACGGGTAGCCCGGTTGCACCCTTTGGGGTGAAGCCGTACGGGGCACTGTTGTTCTCTGCCGGTCCAGCAATATCGATGTGGACCCATTTAGTCCCGACTGGAACGAACTCGTTGAGGAAGATTGCCGCCGCGAGCATGCCCCCCTTGCGGTCTCCCAGATTGGCAATATCGGCAATCTGCGAATCAAGCGTCGCACGGATCTCGACCGGCATAGGCATCGGCCACATCGGTTCGCCCGCGCGTTCAGCGGCCTGAAGTACCGCGTTGCTGGACGCCTGGTGATTGGTCATGACACCTGCCGTGCGCACACCCAATGCGACTGTTTGGGCGCCGGTAAGTGTTGCAACATCAACGAGCAAGTCCGGCTTATCCTCGGCTGCCCTTACCAGGGCGTCAGCCAAGATGAGTCGGCCTTCTGCATCGGTGTCTATCACCTCGACAGTGCGGCCGCCGTAGTGAGTGATGACGTCTCCCGGTCGTTGGGCTGCACCAGACGGCATATTCTCGGCCGTCGGCAGCCAACCGGTGACATGGATCGGCAACCCCAGATCGGCAATCGCGATCACGGCACCGAAAACCGATGCGGCACCGGCCATATCGATCTTCATGGCGTGCATATTCAATGCTGGCTTGATCGAAATGCCGCCGCTGTCGAACGTGATGCCTTTGCCGACTAGGGCAAGGTGAGTCGTCGCCTTGGGGTGACGGTAGCTGACCTGGATCAGTCTGGGTGGGTTCGCGGACCCTTGACCGACTGCCAAGATGCCCCCGAAGCCGCCCTCGAGCAGTTGTACGTCATCAAGAACAGTGACTTCAATCGCGTGTTCGCCCGCAGCAGCGACCACAACGTCAGCCAGAGCTTCTGGGTTTAGGTGCGAGGAAGGAGTGTTGACCAGGTCGCGCACCAGTATTACGGCATTGGCGACGATCTGTGCGCTGTTCAGCGCTTCCCGCCACTCGACGGCCTTCGGGTCCGCAACCACGACCGTGACGCTGCTGGTACTGGCCTTGCGTTCTTTGGTGCCTGCGCCACGGAACTGCTCGAACGTATATCCGCCCAAGAGCGCACCTTCTACGATCGCGCCGCAATCGCCGGGCTGTTCGGTCGGCAAAGCAAAAGCAATTCGCTTGGTCCCAACCAACGCTCGGGCGGCATCACCGGCAGCCGTGCGCAACCCGTTAGCCGGTATGCCGCTGCCCGCTACCGCTGAGCCGAGACCGACGGCGACCACCACGGGGGCAACGCTGATTCCGGTGCCGGGGATTCTGACGACTTCACCGCACCGCCCAGTTGCTCCAAGCGCCGCTAATGCTGCGCTGAGCTTCTTGACCACAGCTGGTTTCAAAGGCACCGCACTTTGAACGACAGCTATGGCCTTACCGCGGCCTGGCGAGATTCCGACTACTAGCGCGTCGACTTTGAGGGTGGCTGGGTCGGAGGCGCTCAATGCGAAGGTAGTCATTTGAATCCTTGCGCGAGGGTGAGACGTGTGATCTGACAGTGAACAAGACTAGTAGCGTTGCCCCATGACCCAAGTCCCGGATGCCGCCCAGCTCACCTCGCCGCTCCACGACCGCCACCTTGCGCTAGGGGCAAAGCTTGGAGATTTTGGCGGCTGGTTGATGCCACTGGAATACCCCGGTGGGGGAGTCGTCGAAGAGCACCGCGCCGTTAGGGAACGGGTCGGGTTGTTCGACGTTTCGCACTTGGGCAAGTTCACCGTCACCGGACCCGGAGCGCGCGATCTGGTCGATCGGGTGCTCACCAACGACACGCAGCGAATTGCCCCTGGCCGGGCGCAGTACTCGACCCTGTGCAACCAAAGCGGCGGAGTTGTTGACGACCTATATCTGTATCTGAACAGCGACGATGACGTCTTCATAATCCCGAACGCGTCAAATGCGACAACAGTGGTCGCGGCAGTGTCAGCGGCGGCCCCGCCAAATGTTGCTGTAGTCAACCGACACCGTGACTTTGCCGTGATCGCGGTCCAAGGTCCGCGTTCGGCTGACCTGCTCGATGCCGCTGGACTGCCAAGCAAGATGACTTTTGCGTCCTTCGTCGTAATCGAGCGCGATGGGGTGGCGGTTCAGGTATGTAGGACCGGGTATAGCGGTGAACACGGCTACGAATTGGTACTTCCAGCCGATGCTGCCGGTGCACTTTGGGATGACCTAATGATTTTGGGGCGCCCGTATGGCGTGCTGCCTTGCGGTCTTGGAGCGAGGGACACGCTGCGCACTGAGATGGGATACCCGCTCCATGGCCAGGATCTCTCGCCCACGATTACGCCCGTCCAAGCAGGGATCACTTGGGCAGTGGGTTGGAAGAAGCCCGAATTCATCGGCCGCGACGCGCTGTTGGCCGAACGCGAAGCCGGACCGGTTCGCAGGGCATGGGGATTGCTCGTGCTAGAGCGCGGAATCCCGCGTGCCCACATGCAGGTACGACTTCCAGCCGCTGACCCCTTGACTGGTGCGGTGATTGGCGAAGTGACTAGCGGGACGTTTTCGCCGACACTGAAAGTGGGGATTGCCTTGGCCTTGCTGGACTCCGCAGTCCAAGAGGGCGATGAAGTCGTGATCGATGTGCGCGGTCGTGCCACGGCCGCCAGGGTGGTTAAGCCGCCGTTTGTTGCTTCCAACCCTCGGTGATTTGAACTGGGCAGCGACGCCGTCCACAGATCAGCTTCGCGGCTGATCCGTAGTCGCAGTTACGCGTAGGAATAGCGCATCCCGATTTCCGCGGAGGCGGTATGCGTAAGCACCGATTTCTGATGACGTTGCTTTTCCTTGGATCACTCTTGTTCACACCGGCTGCCCTTGCGGCCGCTCCTCCCACCCCGTGGTCTGACGTGCAGCGGATTCTCAACGGTGCTCGCGTCGGTCATCCGGGAAGCGGGCCCAGCGGACGAGTTGCCGTAGCACACGCATATGTCTCGCGCGTTGCACTTGGTCTGGTTGCTGGGCGGCATCCGTACGGGGTCAATGAAATCGCCATCGTCACCCAAGATCAGCAGGACACAGTCTGGTGCGTACCAGCCGCAACTCGGGCGGTACTTTCCGCATTCATAACCCGGCTACCGACACAACGCTACCTGTCGCTACTCGAAGGTACCGACTGGCTCGGCACGTACCTAGATCGAGTGCCAGTCGTCCTGAACCACTATCAGGCGCGGATCAGTTACGAGTACCGATTTGTGTTCAGTGTCACCGAGTATCGCGAACGGGTGCGCACGGATGTTGATATGTATCGGGCTCCTTTGATCTTCAGCGTCGACCCAAGATTGTTGCCTTGGTATAGAAGTCTCGGCGTCGGCGCGGGTAATCACGCTGTCGTTGGCTATGGCTATGCGTTTATGCCTCGCTTTGCTGGGATCAGCGTTTGGGATCCGTCCGGGCTACCCCAAGCCGGACGGCACATAGTGGGTGTTGGCGCGCTGTGGCAGGCAGGCGCCCCGATGCACCATCCAATGGTCGCGTGATCGCGATGCGAAATCTAAGAGCAATCTCTTGGCTGGCTTTGGTACCTCTCGTGGTTGTCGGCTGTGCGGCAGTTAAAGCCCAAGCGCCTGACTCGTCTAGGCAACTAGCGCCGATTGCGCTAAGCCCCATTCAGTTGAAGATTCCCAATGCTGAGGTCGTCGCTGCGTGGGCTCTGCCCAACGACATGTTCTTAAGCAAATACGGCGCAGTTCGCCTCGGTGACCAGGTCGCGTTCGGCACGGATGTCGATGCCGCGGGTTCGCAGCCGGGGGCAGCGGCCCGGGGCAACTTCGGCGTGATTTCGCTTCAGACCGGCCGCTTACAGCTCCTGCCGGCATTACTCCTTGGCGCCTGGACCAATCTGATTACCGGAACCGACGGGTACTGGATCCGCACAGAAACCCGACCCAGCACCCAGGCGTGTGGCCGAACCGATGGCGCCTGTACTGAGTGGTTGATTGCTGCCACGCCGGCAACGGGCGGACCAACATTTGTCCTCGACGGTGGAGTCACCTCGGCGGAAGCCGTGAACATTCCTCGGGTCGTGACAAGCTCGCTCGGTGTTGCTTGGCAGCGACCGGTCGCAGGTGGCCAGAGTGAAGTCGTCTGGTGGCGGGCCGGATTCGATCGGCCGCTGGTGGTCGGCGGGGCATCCGGTCAAGGACAACTAGCTGGAACAGTTAGTGGCTGGCTGCTTGCAACCATGTGGGGTCGCGGACCGACATTGCTGGACGTCGGGAAAGGCGTTTCGGTCGCATCCCCGGCCCTGAATGCACTAGTGGCGGGCCCGAGTTCTCTCGCCTATGCCGTACCAGCCGAAACTGATGCCCTGCCCGGGACTTCTGACATTGATGTGGGCCAAGTCGTCGGCGGGAAACTGGTCGGAAAACTAATCGCGCAGGTTTCCGATGTTTACGGCTTGGGTTGGGCAGACTCTCTGAACTTGCTGGTCGCCACACCTAACGGCACGTCGCTGGTTCCAATCAACGGGGCTCCGATCATCCCCCTGCCGGCGGTAGGGGAGTTCACTTCACACGCGAACGGAGCCGGTGCCGTGATTGCAGTTGCTGGTGAGCGCGGCGAAATTGGGATCGCAGTAGTTAAACCAGCAGGCGCCGCTAGGTGACGACGGAGATCATCTCAACTGCGGCACGCAATGCATCGGCGGCAATTTGGACGCCAAAGCCGCCGCCTTGTCTGATCTCCAGATCTAAAAGTGGTGCTAAATCTAGGCGGTCCAACGCCATTGCGTGCGCCGGTTCCGGCGTGACCTGGCTAGCGGCCCACCACAGCGTTGACCGATACGAGATGCGTTGTCCGATGAGCGCTGCGGCCGCGGGTAGCAGATCGTCGAGAATGACCGGGGTTTGCCGGATCGCCGACTGGAGCAGAAACCCGGCCATACCGGCGGCGACATTCGACTCCGTAGCAGCAAGCAGGCCGATCGGGTCGGAAATGTGATGGCGCCCGGCGCGCATCAGGTCGCGAACGATAGCGGCCTTGCGCATCCAAAGGGCGTCGTCTATTCCTAGGCCTCGTCCGGTGACGGTCGCAACGTCGCTACCGCAAAGCAGGCCCACGATTGTCGCTGCCGAGGTGGTGGAGCCCGGGCCAGTAGCTGCAAGCAGAAACAAGCCGGTACCAGCATCGACTTCAGTGTCCGCCAACGCTCTACCTGCATTGAAGGCGACCATGATCGCTTCACGATCGACAGCCGGATCGGTTAGCGGCGCTATGTCAACGACATGAGTCGAATAGCGATTCAGGTGCGGATTGACCTGTACTGACATTGATCCAAGGTCAGGTTCGGCCGCCAGACTGCTGACCGCAGCGCCACTGCGGTGGGTTCCGGAAAACACGATTAATCGAGTGCGCTCCGGGAATGTTGGCGGGCAGTTCGACTGCGCTCCGGCCAACCATGCACACAAATCCGCCATCCGGCCCAAGGATCGAGTCTGGGCGTGGGTGGCATTAACGCTGTCGGCGTCAAGCAACTGGATGCGATCGGAGATGTCGGCCCCGTCTAGTTCGGGTGAACTCACGGCGTCGCTACCGGTAAAGGTTGGACGCCGAACTTCGCGCGGCGCGCGCCTCGTCGGAGTGCAATCATTAGTGGGCGACCTGCGACAAGTACAAGCGTCACCGTCACTGCCGCACGAACCAGATCAAATCCAAGCGACGTGGCCAGATTGAACGTCAGCCAATGCGCAAGATTTACAGACACCGCGCCGCCCGGAACGTAGGCCAACTTAGACGCGGTTCCGCCGGCCCACGGCCAGAACCAAAGGTTCAGCAACCAGCCATAGGCCAGTGACGACACGACCGCATAACCAGCCAGCAGCCAGGTTTCAGCACGACCCCGCCAGGCCGGAAGCAGTCCGGCCCCAATGCCGAGCCAGCCGGCCCCAAGCATTTGGAAGGGAAGCCAAGGGCCGACGCCGGCAGTGAGTAAGGCGGACACGAAGAGGCCGAGACTGCCCAACGCGAAGCCAAATCCCGGTCCTAGGACGCGCGCACCCAGAATGACTATGAACCACATCGGTTCTAGGCCGGCGTGACCAACTCCGAGTGGTCGTAAGGCGGCATCAACGGCTATGAGCACGCCTAGAGTCGCCACGGCTTTGGCATCGAGCCCACCGTCTGCGACGTCGGCAAGCACAACCACGACGACGAGTGGAAGCAGAAGAGCGAATAGCCAGGTGGTAGCGCCCGGATGCCCTGCGATGCTGCTGCCTGGAGCTGCAAGGAACGGCCAGCCAAACGCAGCGATGCCGATCGCCGAAGCTACGACGAGCACCAACAAAGTGCGTGGTCGCAGCGGAACCGCACGATCTCTCATCCAGCATCTCCGACGCTGCGGGCAACTTGTGAAACCGTCAGCCACTTTTCTGGTGCTAGCACCTTTGCGATCTGCGGTGCAAACAACGGTGAGGAAACGATGACGTCTTCGGCTGGGCCATCAGCTACAACTTCGCCCTCGGCAAGGACAACTACGCGGGTGGCAACTTGCGCGACTAGCTCAACATCGTGGGTGGCCAACACAATCGCGTGGCCGGTCCCAGCCAAGCGAGTGAGGATCTGGACAAGGCGTTCCTTGGCTGCATAGTCAAGGCCACGAGTCGGTTCGTCTAGCAGCAGTAGCGGTGGTTCCCCAACGAGTACGACAGCCAATGCCAACGCAAGTCGCTGACCCTCAGATAGGTCTCGCGGATGAGACTGCGGATCGATGTCGGCGGCCATCTCCGCCAAGAGCGCCGCTGTTGCTCCGGTGGCTAGGCCAGCATCGACATCCGCGGCCTCACATTCGGCCGCCACTGTGTTGGCGTAGAGCAAGTCAGTCGGGTCCTGCGGCACGAGCCCAATGCGATGAACCAAGCGGCGGCCAGCCAAGGTAGTGGGGTCGGCACCGAGCACGCGCACCTGACCGGTCCGAGCCGGAACCAAACCGACCAGCGCCGCGAGCAGGGTGGATTTACCAGCACCATTTCGGCCCATCAGCGCCACAACTTCACCTCGCGCGGCCGCTAGGTCGACCCCGGCAAGGGCAACTATGCGGCCGTAGGTCACTACAACTCCGGTCAGCGTGGCCACCGTCTCTGGTGGTCCAACGGATTCGGTGACGGAAGATTCGGGGGTGGCGTGTGGAACCAACCGCAACGGTGGTCGGCGGCCGGCAAGGTCCGAGCGCATTTCGGTGGCCGCCCGGCGGGCATCCCTAATGGTCAGCGGCAGCGGGGTCCATCCGGCTAGGCGTCCGAGTTCGACGATCGGTGGCGCAACTGGGGCGTGCCGCATGATTTCAGCTGGGTTGCCAGTTACCAGCGCCCTTCCGTCGCCAGGGACGATGACGATTCGGTCCGCATACTGAACGACCCGCTCGAGTCGGTGTTCGGCGAGCAATACGGTCAGGCCGAGGTCGTGGACTAGTCGATGCAAAACACTGAGCACTTCTTCGGCTGCACCAGGGTCGAGTGCGCTTGTTGGTTCATCTAGCACCAAGACGCGCGGATGCATTGTGAGCACTGAGCCGATCGCTACCCGCTGGCGTTCACCGCCAGAAAGTGTGCGTAGTGGTCGACGCCGCAAGTCGGCTAGTCCCAACAGATCAAGGGTTTCTTCCACTCGCCGTCGCATCACGTCGGGCTTGAGGCCTAGGCATTCCATTCCGTACGCCAACTCGTCCTCGACGTTGTCAGTGACAAATCCGCTCATCGGATCCTGCGGAACCACTCCGACGACATCAGCGAGTTCTCGTGGCGGATGCGTCTTAGTGTCTCGACCGGCAATGCTGACTTTGCCCAAGAGCGTGCCACCGGTGAAATGCGGGACCAAGCCATTGACGGCCTGAAGTAACGTTGATTTCCCACTGCCGGTTCGGCCGATCACCAGGCACAACTCACCTTCCGGAACGTGCAAGTCAACGTTCTGTAGTACCGGCTCTAGTGCGTCGGCGTATGTGATCGTCACGTTCTCGAATCTGATCATGCGGCCACCGGTTCGACAGTTGCTGGCACTCGGACGTCCACCAGGTCGCGTGCTGCGCGACGGATTTGGTCGGGAGGTGCCGGAGCGAAGAAGGCGGGCGCGATAGCAATCAATAGTCCAACCACTGGAGACAGCGCCAGAGCCGGCAAGGTTAACGGCGTGACCGACAGGTTGAGCACGTCCGTTGCTGTGAAGAGGAGAACGATCGGTCCGACAAAGCCGCTGGCGACGGTAAGCCACTCCGGCGTCGTCCAAGGATCAGGTCGGTACCGACTACGCAGCCCCCGTCTGGCACCCAAGCGCAGACCTAGGCCGGCGGTGGCCGTTCCGACTAGCGCCAGTGGCAGCGCCAGCCCTGGTGGGGTTCCGGCATCGAGTCCGGCTCCAACGCCTACTCCGATGCCGACCAGTCCAAGCAGAATCAATCCAGATGTGACACGGCGCGAGCGCACCGACACTTCTGCGGTCCGGCCGAAGCCGCGCGAATCCATCGCGGCGGCTAACAGGATTGAGCGGTCAAGGGCGCCTGTCAGGACCGGAATCGCCGCACCGGCGAAGCCCCGGACACCTGATGTGGAACGACCGCGCAACCGCCTTGCAGTTCGAATTCTGGATACGTCCGTGACAAGTTGCGGCGCGAAGGTCAACGCCACCACCACTGCGACGCCCGCTTCGTAGAGCGCAGTGGGGAGTGCCTTGAGCAAGCGACTCGGCGACGCTAAGGAATTGGCGGCCCCCAAACACGCAAACATCGTTGCCAGTCGCAGGCCGTCGGCGGCGGCGAGCAGCACTTGCTCTGCAGTCACTGGCCCACCCAAGCGAATCCCTTGCGCCCAACTGGGCAGTCCGACTTCGGGCAACGTAAAGAGCAAGTGGGTGCCGATTGGCAGACCTATAAGCACGGCAAATCCCAGACGTAAGGCAATGACGAAGGCGCCGACTCGCAAGAACGCACCAAAGGATGCTCCCCAAGCGGTGGCTGGACGGCGCGCCGCTACCACGTATCCGGAGGTGCCAATGATCAGCAGCAGAAGGAAGGGGTTGGTGGTTCGGCTAGCGGCCGCAGCCAGCCCCAGGGCCCACAACCACCACGCACCAGGATGCAGCCAGCGCTGGCGCAGCGCCCATTTTGCGCCCGGACGATTCACGTCCAGTCCCTTCCGGTCGGCGGAGCCGCACCGGACGAACCGAACCTGCTGGTAGCAGTTCCGAGCGCTCGTCCGGCTCCGATCCGCTGACCTCGGCGGTAGGTGGAGCCTGTTCTGATTCGCCAGGTGCTCCGGCTTGTCGCGATGCGACTCACGGTTGCGGGACAGCGCCGGGATTTCACCGGCTTCCCCTGGAATTCGAACCGACACCACTAGACCATGGCGAATGTGCTCGAGTCAAAGACCCAGCGGTAACCTGCCAGCAACAGTAGGAGGACGAATGGCGTGGCACTGGAACTACCTCACGGTCGACGGCGGTGACTGCTCACCTCTGCCGGATTCAGACGCGGGAGACTTCCCTAGTCAGTCCGATGCCGAATCTTGGCTGGGGGAGACGTGGGCGGCCCTACTGGCCGAGGGCGTTGAGTCGGTCAGCCTCTACGAGAATGACCGCAAGGTCTACGGTCCGATGGGGTTACGCCCCGTCGGGTAGGCCCTAGGGGCGTTCGGCCGGGCTCAGGGTCAACTCTGGGTCGCGCTTGACGATGTCTCCGAGCGCAGCATCGATTGCTTCCATCGTGTCTTTATCGAGCGTCAGACCGCTAGCAGCGACGCTTTCAAGCAACTGTTCTGGTCTGGTTGCTCCAACGATTGCCGCTGCGACATTCTGATTTTGCAGTACCCAGGCGATCGCCAAAGTAGCCATCGATATGCCAGCCGCTTCGGCCACGGCCCGCAACGCTTGAACCCGCGTGAGGATCGGCTCCGTCAACATCTGGCTGAGGAAGAAGCTGCCTTCGGGGTCGCTCGCGCGGGAGTCCGGTGGGATCGGCGCTCCAGGCAGGTACTTGCCAGAGAGCAGACCTTGTGCCATCGGAGACCAGACAATCTGGCTCAACCCAAGCTCTTCCGACGTCGGAACTACTTCGGATTCGATTACCCGCCACAGCATTGAGTACTGGGGTTGATTTGAGACCAAACGGTCGAACCCCATCGCATCCGCAAGTTCTACGGCCGCACGGATCTCGCTGGCGCGCCACTCCGAAACACCAACGTAGAGAACCTTGCCCGAGCGAACGAGATCATCAAAGGTCCTAAGCGTCTCTTCAAGGGGTGTCGCATAGTCGTACCGATGTGCCTGATAGAGATCGACGTAATCAGTTTGCAGCCGGCGCAAGGATCCGTTGATGCTTTCAGATATGTGCTTGCGCGAAAGGCCGCGATCGTTGCGACCGGTGCCCGTGGGCCAATACACCTTTGTCAAGATTTCGAGCCCTTCGCGGCGCTGACCACGAAGCGCGTTACCTAGGACGGTTTCAGCGCGGGTGTTGGCATAGACGTCAGCGGTGTCGAAGGTAGTAATCCCGGCGTCAAGGGCGGTGTTAACGCACGCGTTGGCCGCAGCATCATCGACCTGCGAACCGTGGGTGATCCAGTTGCCGTAGATGATTTCGCTGACAAGCAGGCCGCTGTGGCCTAGGTGGCGGTATTCCATGGTGGAACCCTACGGCCTACCCGATTCAGTTTCAGCGCTTAGCCTTCTGCTTGGCCACTACGGGCTTGCCGCCTGCCCTGAAACGTGGCTTGGGCAGGCGAAGTCGTCGAATCTGCAGCCCACGCATGATTGCGTAATTTGACATGCCCTTCGTGCTGGCGTCCGGGAATTCTTTGGCCAGCGCCTTACGAACTCGGAAGGCCAGCCAGATCGAGTCAAGGACGATTAGGCCCAGCATGACCAGCCACACCAGTGATGTGATGCTTTGTAGCGACTTGCTTCGCGAGGCCAGTGAGCCAACCAGTACTAGGAATGCGACGGGTACGAAGAACTCAGCGATCGTGAACCGGGAGTCAACGTAGTCGCGGACGAAGCCACGCTCGGGCCCAGCGTCCCGGGCAGGTAGTCGGCTCGGATCCCCGGAAGCTAGTCCGGCGCGAGCGTTGAGCCGGTCCCCACGAGCGCGCTCGCGGGCGGCCGCACGGGCGGCTTTGGGGTCCTTGGGGATCGTCAGCGACTTCTTCCGGGCCGCTTCGGCTTCCTTGCGCGTCGGGGTCGCGTGCCCCTTGCCGGATACCGGAGAGCTCGGCTCCGGCTCAGTCTTGCTTCGTCCAAACATGGCGGCAGCCTAGTCCGTTCCCAGCCACCGACAGCATTGGGCCGCGTACGCCTTAGGCTGGCGGGACCGGCGAAGGGAGCAGGAAACTATGGGTCTCTGGCAGCGCTTCACAATGGTCTTCAGCGCAAAGGCGAGTCGAGCGCTCGATCGCGCCGAGGATCCGCGCGAAACCCTTGACTACTCATACGAGAAGCAGTTGGAACTTCTGGCCCAGGTTCGTCGCGGCGTCGCGGATGTAGCAACCTCGAGGAAGCGACTAGAGCTGCAGGTCACCGGTCTAGAGCAGCAGTCCACGAAGCTAGAAGGTCAAGCCCGTGCCGCCTTGGCGCAAGGACGCGAAGATCTGGCCCGCGAGGCCTTGACCCGCCGCAGCGGCCTGACACAGCAAGTGGCTGATCTGAAAGAACAGCACGCGCAGCTGCAGGCGCAGGAGGAGTCACTGACCGCCTCTGCTCAGCAGCTGCAGGCTAAAGTTGAAGCCTTCCGCACCCGCAAGGAAACGATCAAAGCCACCTACTCTGCCGCTGAAGCTCAGACCAAGATTGGTGAAGCGTTCACCGGAATCTCCAAGGAACTTGGCGATGTTGGCTTGGCAATCCAACGGGCCGAGGACAAGACGGCCCAGTTGCAGGCCCGAGCTGGCGCGATCGACGAGCTATTGGCTTCCGGCGCATTGCCTGATGCGTCCGGTGCGACCAAAGACGATCTCACGTTAGAACTGGAGCGACTGTCGAGTTCAAGTGACGTCGATAACCAACTGGCATCGCTGAAGGCTGAAATTGGGGCTGCACCTACAACCCCGGCGATCGGTTCCAGTACTGACGCGGCAGCCCAGCCGGAGAAGTAGATGGCGGCACGCGGTCGGTTCGCCCCTGACCGGGGACTGAGCGCCCGAATGGGCGGCACGATGTTCTTACTCGGTTTGCTGTACGTCGTTGTCTTCCTGCTGCTGATCAGTTTCCTGCGCATGTCGGCCGGGTTCGCCATTGCAATATCGGCGGGCATGCTCTTCTTTCAGTGGTACGCCTCCGATTCGATCGCGATGTTTGGCATGCGCGCAGTCGAAGTAACTCCCGAGCAGGCTCCGCAGTTGCATGCAGTTGTAGATCGACTTTGTGCATTGGCTGATGTGCCGAAGCCCAGAGTTGCGATCTCGGAGACCGACCTGCCCAACGCTTTTGCCACGGGCCGCAGCCCTAACCGCTCGGTCGTTTGCGTGACTACTGGGTTGCTAAAACGCCTCGATGAATCTGAGCTAGAAGGCGTCTTGGCGCACGAACTCTCACACGTCGCCCACCGAGATGTTCTGGTCATGACGATTGCGTCCTTCGCCGCAGTCCTAGCCGGCGTGCTCAGCCGCATGGCGTTCTGGGGCGGCCTGGGATTCGGTGGCGGTCGTGGCGGCAACAACGACGAAGAGGGCGGAGGAGCTGCTTGGCTAGTGGTCATCGTCGTCGGAGTTGTCGTCTACTTCGTGGCTTTCCTGCTTATGCGCGGACTCTCGCGCTACCGCGAGTTGTCCGCTGATCGCTCCGGTGCCCTCTTGACCGGCCGACCGAGCGCCCTTGCCTCTGCTTTGCAAAAAATAACTGGCGACATGGGGCGGATCCCCACCCGCGATCTGCGGCAAGCCGAAGCGTTCAACGCATTCTTCTTTGCTCCGGCAATCGCACCAGGCGCCTCGCTATCTTCGCTGTTCGCGACGCATCCTCCGCTGCAGACCAGGCTCGATCAGTTGGCCCGAATCGCCGCGCAACTAGGTCAGTGACATGGGCTGGTTGAAGTCGGTATTGGGTAGTAGCGAACCGGCTAAACCGAATCTGGACCAACTGTTCTCATTGCCGTCGGCCGTAATCTCGCTGTCGGCAACTTTGGGTTTCGTCCCAACCGGGACCGGAAGTGTCGCCTTCCGAGCGCCCGAGGGGAAGGCGTTTGCCGACGTTGAGCAAGAGGTCCTTCAGCTAGTCGGGGCAGATACAAAGGTGTCGACCCAGTCTGATGAGTACGGCTTCACCTGGGTGGTCGTCGAGGACGACTCGGTGGATGCTGCGGGACTGGTCACGGCGCTGCACGCGGTTAATAGCTCCCTTGCCGATGGCGGGTTTGGAAGTGTCCTGCTTTGCTCGCTGGTGGCCATGCGGGATCCAAACGGCCGAAAACTTGGGCTGGTGTATCTGTTCAAGCGGGGAACGTTCTATCCATTTGCGCCGCTCACTGGGCAAACTCGCGACACCATCTTGGAACTGCAAGTTCGCGATGCGCTCGGATCTGACCTGCCGGTCGAACCGGACCTGAGTCGCTGGTTTGCAGTCTGGGGCGCCCCAGGACTGTGATCAGTCGCGGGCGCTCGGACCAGGCATGGCAAGCATGCGATCAAGAGCGACCCGAGCCCATTTGGCTGTTTCGACTTCAACTGTGATGCGGTTCACGGCTCGGCCAGCAACCAGACTCTCTAGCGTCCAAACAAGGTGTGGCAGGTCGATCCGGTTCATCGTCGAGCAGTAGCAAACCGTGCGATCTAAGAAGGTGACGTGCTTGTCTGGATGCGCTGATGCAAGCCTTCGCACCAAATTCAGCTCGGTTCCGATCGCCCAACTCGAGCCGGCAGGGGCGGCTTCGATGGTCGCAATAATGAACTCGGTCGAACCAACGAAGTCCGCAGCCAGCACAACGTCGTGCTGACATTCAGGATGCACGAGTACCTGAATACCGGGAACTCGTTCCCGGACTTGGGCCACCGAATCGGTGGTGAATCGCGCATGTACTGAGCAGTGGCCGCGCCAAAGCAGGACCTTTGCGTCCGTAAGCTCGCTGCGCGTCAGGCCACCGTCGGGCAGGCGCGGGTCATAGACGGCACAGTCGGAAAGTGACAACCCAAGATCGCGTACCGCGGTGTTGCGACCTAGATGTTGATCGGGCAGGAACAGAATTCGCTGGCCTTGTTCGAAGGCCCAGCGCATGACTGCAGCAGCATTGCTCGACGTGCAGACTGCGCCTGCGTGTTCGCCGGTAAATGACTTGATCGCAGCCGAAGAGTTCATGTAGGTCACGGGGATGGTTTCCGCCGAAAGGCCGGCTTCGCGCAGCGTCGCCCAGGCCCGATCAACTTGATCTCGCGCCGCCATGTCAGCCATCGAACAGCCGGCGGCCAAGTCAGGAAGTAGGACGCGTTGGTCTGGGCCGGTGAGGATGTCTGCGCTTTCAGCCATGAAGTGAACGCCGCAAAAGACAATGTTCTCGACGTCCGGACGTTCGGCCGCGATTCGCGCAAGTTTGAACGAATCACCAGTTGCATCGGCGAAGGCCATGACTTCGTCGCGCTGGTAGTGGTGGCCAAGGATGAACACAGAATCGCCCAGCGCTGCTTTTGCAGCGGTCGCGCGCTCGACTAGGTCTGGGTCGCTCGCTGGTGGAAGCACGCCGGGGCAGTCGACACCGCGTTCACTCGCGAGGTCTGAAGACTGCCCGAGCAACAGCAGCGCCAGCGTTGATACCGGCGCACTTGTCGTTGTCATGGTCATCCCATCCGCCAGGTCAATGCTTCGGCCCACATTTTCGCACAGTCGTTGCGGGCTGGCTGCGGCGGCGACGTCGGGTGAGTTGACTTGCGAGGTAGCCTCCGGTTCGTGCGCATCGTTGTGGCTCCTGATGAATTCACCGGCACGCTGTCGGCAGTTGAGGCTGCCGCTGCGATCGCCTCAGGGTGGCTGCGAACAGCACCCGACGATGAAGTCCTTGAGTTGCCCGTCTCCGACGGGGGTCCTGGTTTCGTCTGTGTGCTGCACTCAGTATTGGGTGGGAGCCTGTTGCCGATTGAGATTGACGGGCCGCTTGGCGCAACTGTGACGGGTTCGGTCTTGCTGGTGGGTGACACCGGGTACGTGGAGTCAGCACAGGCCACCGGGCGACCTTTGCTTGCCGAAGCTGCCCCCACGTTGGCGAGCAGTTATGGCGTAGGCCAGTTGATGTTGGCGGCCCTAGACCGAGGCGCCAGCCGGATCGTCGTCGGCCTCGGGGGCACGATGACCACCGACGGGGGAGCCGGCTTATTGGCAGCCCTTGGAGCCACGGCAGTTTCACACTCCGGGGCGGATGGCACGGCTCTGCTGCGACAGGGTGGTGCGGCCCTACTTTCGATCGCAGCCGTCGACTTAAGTCCAGCGCTCGAGCGCACGAATGGCATTGAAATTGTCGCCGCCACGGACGTTGACTCTCCGCTGCTCGGACCGCGCGGGGCCGCTTTCGGTTTCGGGCCCCAGAAAGGTGCCAGCCCCACCCAAGTCGACGAACTGGAAGCAGCGCTGGCGCATTTTGCAAAACTGGTTGGACGCTCGACGACCGGGCGGGATCCGGCGTTGGCCTTGGGCGCGGGGGCGGCTGGCGGTCAGGGATACGCGCTGCTGGCGTTAGGCGGTACGCGAGCCTCAGGCAGCCAGTTAGTGCTTGGCGCGCTCGGACTGGCTGCTGCTGTGGCCACCGCTGACCTTGTGATCACCGGTGAAGGCTCGTTCGACTGGCAGAGCCTTCGCGGCAAAGTGGTCGGAGAGGTTGCCCGGCTCGCAGTTGACGCCGGCCGACCATGCTTGGTCCTAGCCGGCCAAGTGCATTTGGGCCGGCGCGACTACAGCCCCATTGGTGTCGTGGCCGCTCGGTCGGTGGCGGACTACCTAGGGTCAGTCGAAGCCGCCCTCATCCAGCCTTCGATCGGGCTGGCCGCCTTGGCCGAAAGAGTGGCCTTGACGTGGTCACGACAGTAGGTCGTTGCCGGGAACAAAGTTGCCTCGCCGGAAGTTAGAGCCACAGTCAGGCCTGCGAAAAGCATCTGCCTTGCGACAGTGTGCGAGCATTAGCACGGCGTGGGTGGAGTCCTATCAACTGGTTGGAGAGTCCGAATGACTGCGGAAACGACTGAGACGAGCGCCGAGACCGGCGTGCTGCTCACAGACATTGCTGCGAACAAGGTCAAATCCTTGCTCGAACAAGAAGGCCGCACTGATCTCGCTCTCCGGGTTGCCGTCCAGCCCGGCGGGTGTTCAGGTCTGCGCTACCAGCTCTACTTTGACGACCGCAGCCTCGACGGCGATTCGCGGATCAACTTTGGCGATGTCGCGGTCGTGACTGACCGCATGAGCACCCCGTACCTCGGCGGTGCCATCATCGACTTCGTCGACACGATCGAGAAGCAGGGCTTCACAATCGACAACCCCAACGCAGGTGGAAGTTGCGCCTGCGGGGATTCCTTCAGCTAGACCCAGATAGCCAAATCGGAGCCGGTTCCACTAATGGTGGGGCCGGCTCCGATTTGATTTTGACCCGCAAGGCCGATCTGCGTATTCGGTGATCAGCCCGCCGGTGTCGTGGCAACTGGCGGAGCCGCGGGCGGAACCATCGTCGGAACTGGACCTCCGCCGCTGCCCGAACTTCCGCTACCCCCGCCGGTTGCTGAACTTGGCGGGATGATGTCGGTGCCGACCGGACTTGGCGTTGCAGTGCCGAGGTACGCCGGCTCGATAGCAATCGAAGTGATCGGGTAGCCGGTGTCAGCGGTCTTGAAGAACCAACTCGGGATCAGGATTGGGGAATTGGTCTCGTCGTAATTCAATTCAAGTCCGAGTTCGGCTCCCGTGATCACAATCGGCGCAGGAGTCGGGCACGGGTTCGACGTGGAGTCCAAGGTTTGGGGGCACAGGATCGCCATCATTACTTGCGGACGACTGGCAAGGTCCTTGAAGGCCTGAGCGGCTGTGACCAATGGGTACGTGTCGGCGGCGGTCGGCAGTGTCAGCCAACCACCGGCGGATAGCACCTTTGTGCCGTCTACCTGCATGAACGTTGAGATTCCCTGTGTCGGCATTCCGTCGACAGTTGGGTCCACCTGCACGGAGGCGCTGCCCGAACCTGAGGTAACGGTCTCTGAGCCTTGGATTCCTAGCGCAGTGAGAATCGGGTCGGCAATCGAGTGAGCGACTTCCGCAGTCACGAGCGGCAGGTCAACAGGAATCTGAGTTGGTCCAGGTACAGGAGCGTCGGAGGTCGAGGTGGAAGGCCGCGGGTAGGCACTGGGGGAGTCGGGCGCTGAGGTGGCTGGAGGCGCCGTAGCAACCGAACCTGAGGTGGTTACGCCGTCAACACCTACCCTCGCGCAGGAACTGACAGCGCCATCGTTGTTTGAATGGTCAACGTCGACGCCATATCCCAGGCAACCGGAGGCGTCCGTCAGGGGAGCGAACGACCAATTGGCACCGGCCCCATCTCGGACCCGGATCTCAGCGGTGGCATCCGAGACAACCCACCCGTACGCATGACGCACCGGCGTTCCGGTTACCCCGAAGGCTTTCGCCAAGGTAGCAACAGTTGTGTCTGAGACGGTCGAGGCTGCGGTCCAACTAAAGACTGGGGCGCTCGTCGGCGAAGTCGGAAGGGTGCCGCCAAGGGTGTAGCCACCGCTGAGGACAGCCATGTCGGCGGTCGCGGCAGCGGCCTTAGCGCCTAGGCGCAGGTGGAGGGTCCCGGGCTGACCGGTGGTGTTGGAGTGGCCGCAGGCCGAGAGCAGCAGGGCCAATGGCAGCGCGAGCACGAGCGCTGATGTGCTTCTGGTCCGGTTCATTTCATCCCCCAATTTAGGGTCCTACATCGGCTAGTTATCGAGGGGCTAGGCGTTGTTCCTAGGTCCTTGCACTGGTGTGACGCCAAGATGGCCGATTCGGTTCCCTGCCCAGTTAGTAGTCTCTGCCTGCCAACTTAGTGTTGGAAGGCAATCAGGAGGATCCGTGCGACTGTGTATCACTGGCTCAATCGCCACTGACCATCTGATGACGTTTCCAGGTCGGTTTGCCGATTCTCTGGTCGCTGACCAGTTGGAACAGATTTCGTTGTCGTTCCTGGTCGAGGAACTTGAGATTCGCCGTGGCGGGGTCGCGGCCAATATTGCCTTTGGGCTCGGCTGCCTCGGCCTGCGACCGGTGTTGGTGGGGGCGGTTGGATCGGACTTCGCCGACTATCGGTCTTGGCTGGAGCGTCACGGGGTCGATACCTCTAGCGTTCATGTCTCGGACGTCAAACACACGGCTCGGTTCATCTGCACCACGGACGAGAACTCCAACCAGATCGCTTCCTTCTACGCCGGGGCTATGAGCGAGGCACGCGGAATTGAACTTGGCCCGATTGTTGACCGGGTAGGGCCGCTGGATCTGGTCCTCGTTGGACCAAATGATCCGGAGGCGATGGTTCGCCACACCGATGAATGCCGCTACCGCGGAATCCCGTTTGCGGCTGACCCTTCGCAGCAGTTGGCTCGGATGGCTGGTCCCGAGATCCGCACGCTGATCGATGGAGCGACCTATCTGTTCACGAACGAGTACGAAGCTGCCTTGACCGAAGCGAAGACTGGTTGGTCAGCCCAAGAGATTCTCGATCGAGTCGAGGTCCGGGTGACAACGTTGGGTGCCCGTGGCGCACGGGTTGAACGGCGCGGCCAGCCGGTCCTCGAAGTGGCGTGTCCAGTTGAAGATCAACGCGCCGATCCGACTGGGGTTGGAGATGCGTTCCGGGCCGGTTTCTTGGCGGGGATCGCGTGGGGGCTTTCTGATGAGCGGTGCGCACAAGTTGGGTCGCTAGTGGCCACGTACGTAATCGAGACGATCGGGACACAGGAATACGAACTGGCCCGAACGCACTTCCTTGACCGCATCGGCCGTACGTACGGGACGTTGGCCCAAACGGAAATCGCGGCTT
Organism: uncultured bacterium; assembly: GCA_903825575.1. Lineage (GTDB taxonomy): Bacteria > Actinomycetota > Actinomycetes > S36-B12 > CAIKAW01 > CAIKAW01. The sequence goes on from CAIKAW010000100.1 coordinate 28,958, forward strand.
GCATCGGAACTGCACTGCGCTGACCTGATGTCTCACACCGACCGCATCGAACCGCCGGTAACAACTTGGCAGTTGCCAGATGTGCGCAGGGCCGCGGCGGGAAGCGACCTGCTCGGCGTGGGCGCCGATTTGGAGTCGGGCACCATTTTGGCCGCGTATCGCCGTGGCTTGTTTCCCATGCCGGTCGAAAATGTCGTTGGCTGGTGGTCGCCGGATCCGCGTGGAGTCATACCGCTCGACAACTTCCACGCGTCCCGCTCGTTGCACCGCTCAGCCCGAACATTCAAGGTCACTTTCGACACCGCGTTCGACCAAGTCGTGGCCGGCTGTGCCGACCCCCAACGTGAGCATGGCTGGATCACCCCGGAGATTGCCGCTGCTTATAGCCGGTTGGCGCACGAGGGCTGGGCACATAGCGTCGAGGTGTGGGACCGAGCAGGAGAGCTGGTAGGCGGGCTATATGGAGTTGAGGTGGGCGGCCTATTCGCTGGGGAATCGATGTTCCACCTAGCCCGGGATGCCAGCAAGGTCGCAGTTTGGGCGGTGGTTGCCAAGTTGGTGGCGAACGGAGGACCGCGGCTTCTCGACATTCAGTGGCTGACCCCCCACCTTGCCAGCCTTGGGGCCAGCGAGATTGAACGAACCAATTACCTCGATCGACTCGACCTGGCTTTGCCTCTCGACCCGGCCTTTTAGTTCGAACCAATCCCTACGTTGACTGCTTGTCTGGGCCTGCGGGTCAGGGTGCGTTCAGAACCTGGGTAGCAATTCGCACAGTGAACGCCATAGCCGGGCCGCCTGAACCATCCCAAGTTGTGGCGGAGATGAACTCCTGTCCGCGCAGTCGGCACCAAGCAGGAACGTCGGTCGCCGCAGCCGGATCGTCACTCAAGAGGACCAGTTCGGAACCGACACCTGAGGTCTTCGCGACCCGCGCCAGGCGCACGATCGGCATTGGGCAGAGCAGTCCCCGGGCGTCGATCAACTCAGAACTCATCTGCACCGGCTTCCGATGGAGGTCAAGGTAAGTCTGCCCGCAGTTGCCTAACTAACCCCGGTAGTTCCTGAAGCAGTTGCGTGACTTCGGGTGCGCAATCGTCAAACGGCAGGGACACCCGGATGTTGCCATGAGTCAGCACTCCCATCGCTGCGAGCACATGACTTGGCTCTCCCGACACACCGGCACAGGCAGAACCACTAGAAACAGCTATTCCGCGACGATCTAGACCCTGCACGAGTGCTTCACCGTCTACGTAGAGGCAGGAGAAGTTCAGGATGTGTGGGGCGCAATTTAGTGGATCGCCAACCACTTCGACATCAGAAATCAGCACTGGAAGTTGCTCACGGAGTTCGGCGATTAGCTTCCGGTGGCCGGCTGCAAAGAGTTCGCGGCGCTGCATGATCCAACTTAAGCCGGCTGCTGCTGCAACGGCGGCCGGTACGTTGGCGCGGCCCAGCCATTCGTCGCCAGCCGAACCGGTGGATGCGCGGTGATGCCGGTCGACGACCACTCCGATTCCGAGCGGCCCACCCCACTTAGCTGCCGACGCGGTCATGACTGCCCAACCCTCCGGCAATTCGACCCGTCCAACGGATGCGCCCGCATCGACGAGCAGGGGGCAGGGTCCGATCAAGGAAGCGACCTGTTCGATCGGCTGAACCGTGCCCACTTCTTGATTCACGTGCTGGAGCACGGCAAGTCCTGGCCGCGACCCAAGGCTCGCTGCAAATTCAGCTGGGTCAATTCGACCCAGCCGGTCGACCCCGACGGTTCGGATCGGCCCCGACCAGCGGTCAAGGGCGCGTGGAACTGCCGAATGTTCGACTGCTGAGGTGACAACGGTCGAATCGGCGGGCAGGTTGGGTGCAAATCGCTCGACGGCCGCCGCGAGGGCGGCAGTGCCGGACGTGGTGAATTCGACCTGGCCCGCACTGGCCCCGAATCCGGCAGCAATCTCCTCGCGGGCTGCGTCCAACAACAAGGCCGCATGGCGCCCCTGGTGGTAGGCCCTCCTGGGGTCGGCCCAGCCCTGCTCAAGGGCGGCTAGCCAAGCCTGTTCAGCGGCCGGATTCAACCAGGTGCCGCTTGCGGCATCGAGGTATCCGCCCGATCGACGGCTCTCTCGGCGCGAGTTCGATCGATCCGGGTCCGAATCCAACGACGACATGAGGTGACGTTAGTCCCGACCCTGACCGGGCTTCGGTACTGCCCTGAGGTAATCTCTCCTGAACTCGTTCCGGCTCCAATTGCCGGGCCGCCTCACGAAGGGCCACTGGTGGGTCAACCTCGTCCCGATGCTCGCCGCCGAACGGCGCTACGTTCTGCCGTAGCGGCCACCTCGGCTTTGGGCGTATTGACCTTGAGCGGGTGCGCCACGAATGGGCGCGGCTTCATGAACCTGCCGGCTCCTACCACTCGCGAGGGTGCCCGCACCTACAGCCTGTGGCAGGGAACTTGGCTCGCAGCCATGACCGTCGGGGTCCTGGTGTGGGCGCTAATCCTGTGGGCGGTCATCGCCTATCGCAAACGCAGCGATGCGCTGCCGGAGCAAGTCAAATACAACATGCCGATTGAGATTCTCTACACGGTTGCCCCGCTGATCATCGTCGCCGGGCTGTTCTTCTTCACGGCTCGCGACGAATCGGCCCTGACTAAGCTCACGGCAAATCCGGCACAGACTGTTTCGGTCGTTGGGTATCGCTGGGAATGGACGTTCAACTACGTGGGTCCCAACACCTACGACACCGGCACGCCCGACCAGATCCCAACCTTGTGGCTGCCGATTAACGAACGGGTGCGGTTCGAGTTGAGTTCGCCGGACGTCATCCACTCGTTCTGGGTCCCCGCGTTCTTGTTCAAGATGGACGTCATTCCGGGTCGGACCAACCAGTTCGAGCTCACCCCCGACAAACTGGGTACCTATTCAGGTAAGTGCACCGAGTACTGCGGTACCGACCACTCGCGGATGCTCTTCAACGTCAAGGTTGTATCCCAGGCGGAGTTCGACGCACACATGGCTGCACTCCGTGCTGCTGGACACAGCGGTCAACAGACCACCGGGCGTACCACCAACAACGCGCAGAAGGTCTGAGGGAGAACGCCGTGACCATCCTTGAGAGTCGACCGACGCAGGCACCGGTGCCCGCTACTCCCAAGCCGCGCCGTTGGGGTCGGCTGTTTGTTAGTTGGATCACCACAACTGACCACAAGATCATCGGCTACATGTACATCATCACGTCGTTTGCATTCTTCTTGGTCGCAGGCGCTATGGCGATGGTCATCCGGGCGCAGTTGTCCGCCCCTGATCAGCATTTGGTTAGTAACGAGCAGTACAACCAGTTGTTCACGATGCACGGAACGATCATGCTTTTCCTTTTCGCCACACCACTTTTCGTGGGTTTCGGAAACGCGATCATGCCGTTGCAGATTGGTGCGCCGGACGTGGCGTTCCCGCGGTTGAACATGCTCAGTTATTGGTTCTTCTTGTTTGGCGGCTCAACGGTATGCCTTGGTTTCTTCACACCCGGTGGTGCAGCCGACTTCGGCTGGTTCGCTTACTCACCGCTGTCCAATGCGGTTAACTCGCCAAACGTCGGCTCAGACCTATGGCTGATGGGCTTGGCCCTCGGTGGACTAGGAACGATTCTCGGATCGGTCAACTTCGTCACCACGATCTTCTGCATGCGCGCGCCGGGCATGACCATGTTCCGGATGCCAATCTTCACTTGGAACATCCTGCTTACAAGCGTGCTCGTACTGATGGTCTTCCCGGTACTTGCAGCAGCGCTGATCGTGCTAGAGGTAGACCGCAAGTTCGGAGCTCATGTCTTCGATCCCGCTAACGGTGGGCCGATCCTTTGGCAGCACTTGTTCTGGTTCTTCGGCCATCCTGAGGTCTATATCTTGGCCATCCCGTTCTTCGGCATCATCAGCGAGATTCTGCCTGTGTTCAGCCGCAAGCCGGTCTTCGGCTACAAGGGCTTGGTATTTGCGACCATCTCGATCGCCGGCCTGTCGATGGCTGTTTGGGCCCACCACATGTACGTCACCGGTGCTGTGCTGCTGCCGTTCTTCTCGTTTATGACGATGCTCATCGCTGTGCCCACCGGCGTGAAGTTCTTCAACTGGATTGGCACGATGTGGGGCGGTTCGCTGTCATTCGAGACACCGATGCTTTGGTCGATTGGCTTCTTGGTCACGTTCTTGTTCGGTGGCCTGACCGGAGTCATGCTTGCCTCGCCTCCAATTGACTTCTCTGTGTCCGACACATATTTCGTGGTTGCCCACTTCCACTACGTGGTGTTTGGCACAGTCGTGTTCGCTATGTTCGCCGGCTTCTATTTCTGGTGGCCAAAGTGGACTGGCAGACATCTGAACGAGCGCTTGGGCAAGATCCACTTCTGGACTTTGTTCATCGGTTTCCACACCACATTCTTGGTTCAGCACTGGCTCGGCGTAATGGGCATGCCGCGTAGGTACGCCAGTTACCTTGCTAGTGATGGTTTTGCGACGCTGAACATGGTTTCTTCGATCGGCGCTGCGATTCTAGGAACCTCGACGTTGTTCTTCCTGTACAACATCTATTGGACGTCTCGGAATGCCCCGCTGGTCACCTCCGATGACCCTTGGGGCTGGGGAGCGTCGCTCGAGTGGGCCACATCCTGCCCGCCACCGCGCCATAACTTCACCTCGATGCCCAGGATTCGCTCCGAGCGGCCGGCATTCGATCTGCACCATGCGGACAAGATCGGGGCCTCCGGGACCGAACGGGCAGCCGCATTGACCGCCGCGGTCAAGCGCACGGAGAACGGCGGGGGGTACTGAAATGAAGGTTGAGAGCCTGCTGTTCTGGATCGGTGCTGTCTTCTACGCCATTGTCACCACGGTCTACTACTTGATGTCGCACGAATTGGCAGGTTCAGTCGCCCTGACCCTTACGGGCGTAATGGCCCTGATCATCGCTGGGTACCTGCAGGTGACCGGTACCCGCGTCGGCTCGCGACCTGAGGATCGTCTCGACGCTGAGATCGATGAGGCTGATCCGGACTATGGCTTCTTTAGCCCCCATAGTTGGTGGCCGCTGCCGCTTGGCTTCTTCGCTGCGTCGATCTTTTTGGGCCTGATCTTCGCTCGCTGGATCTTGGTGCTTGGCGTTGTTGGCCTGTTGTTCTCCTTGGTTGGCTTCGTGTTCGAGTATTACCGCGGCGACCACGCCGACGCTACCTAGCCATCACTGCGTAGAAATCTCGACCGGTCGGCGAGAAGTAGCGGTTTGCGGGCTTGGTGAACGCCGCGATCTTGTGTGCTGAGAGCGATCCGCCAGCGCCCGGCGTGAAGAACACTCCGGTGGCCCAATCTGAATTTATATCCAGTTCGATAGCGCGCACCGCGCCGGCGTCCTGAAGCACCCTGGCCAAGAGCCGGGGCGTGAGTTTTGGCCCGGCCACATAGATCAGATCAGCGGAAGATGTAATGCCTAGCCCGGTTCGCCAAGTTGCATTGACTCTTCCGACCGTCACCCCCCAATTCGTTTGGATGCTTGAGTCGATCAGGGGTGAGATGCGTCCACCATCAACGAGTAGTCGCTCGTTCTGGCGAACAGATTGCACAGCAGAGCTCATGACCACCTGCGTTCCCCAAAGGCCAATATCGGTGTGCCCATCTTTGTAGACCACGATTGCTGCGCGACCGACCTTGAGCGGTTGAGCGAAGTGGCCAAAGTCGTAGTACCCGCCCCAAATATCCTTCAGTTTGAAGCCTGAATTAAATGCAGCAGCGAGGCCACTGGCGGCTGTGTTAGACAAGAAGTCCGAGGTGCGCCATGTGGTGAGACGACCAGGATCGGAATAGCCCGGATGCAACACGAGTGATGTCCCCGATCCGGACATCCACATGATGCCGGTGCGGTAGGCGTCGAGCCCGGGACCTGCCCTTAACCAGGTCACTTGCACGATTGGTCGACCCGCAACTGAGACCGCTGCGCTGTAGACCCCTTCCCCGCCCAACGCGGTGCCGGCCAAGCTGACTAGCGGCCGTTGCAATTCGACCAGGCCGGGTCCGATCTGACCGTCTGGTGATGGCAGCATCGCACCGGCTGGCGTTGCGCAACTGAGCATGATGGCTGTCACGGCTAGGCCCAACACCGTGGGCAACCTGCGATGCATTTGGGGAACTCCTAGTAGGGCGGGTAGGAGTTCAGTATCTATGGCCCGCCGAGGGCAGCGGATGCAGGCATCGTGGGCACACCCGGGGCCCGAGCCACAAAAGGCGAGGCGACGATCGCCAACACTCCCACCAGTACGGCGATTGCTAGGTGGTGCACGGTCCGGTGGGTCCGAACGTCGATTCTCAACACCCCCGAATGGCTGGTTTTCTACTTCAGTGTCCTTCGGGCTTGCTAACAAGTGCAGGGCCGGACGTCCCGGTTAGCGCTGCGGTCTTAGTGGTTGTGGCCCGATTGGCCGTCTGGGCCCGGGTCGCGCAGCACGCCGCCGCCCCCAGTTACTTCGAGACGAGCCTCCCGCTCGATCACGGGTACCGCACTATGCGCTTCGTGCTCAAGATGAGTGGCGGCAGCTTCGAGTTCTGCAGCCGTCGGCAGCGCAATGTTGGGGCCGTAGTAGAAGCGCGACAAGCCTGCCCTAACCCGCCCGATGACGCCAGCCGGGTTGCGAACACCATGTGCATCCGAGGCCAGGGGTGAGGCGATCGGGATGATGTCTTGCTTGGACATGATGACGGCCCGCTCTGCATCCGAGATGGATGCATGGATCTCAGTGAACTCACCGCTGGGGTGGCGCAGGATCCGACCAGTTTCACGTCCATGGAGCAACTTGTCATGGTCTCGGCGCTGCAACGAAACGCAGAAACGTCGAGTAACGATAAATGCCAACGGCGGGACGATGAAGATCGCGAAACGCAGGACCCACGTAATTGTGTTGAACGGGATCGTGAATGTGGTGGCGATGATGTCGTTGCCGCCCGAGAGCCACAGCATCCCGTAGAACGCGATGGTGCCAACACCCAATGCAGTACGGGTTGGTGCGTTACGCGGACGATCAAGGATGTGATGCACACGCTTGTCGCCGGTGACCCAAGATTCCAGCCACGGGAACAAAGCTATACCGGTGAACAACAATCCGGGGATGATCATTGCCGGAATCATGATGTTCAGGCTCAGCGTGTAGTGGTGCCACAGGTTGATTTCCCAGTTGGGCATCAACCGGACGGCGCCATCAAGCCAGCCAATGTAGAAGTCGGGCTGCGAGCCAGCGGTCACCTGATCAGGAACGTATGGCCCGTACATCCAGACCGGGTTGATCGTCACCAGTGCTGAAAGCAGTGTCGTGATGCCGAACACAACGAAGAAGAAACCGCCAGCCTTAGCCATGTAAACCGGCATTAGCGGGTAGCCGACCACGTTCTTCTCGGTGCGGCCAGGGCCGGGGAACTGGGTGTGCTTCTGGTACCAGACCATCATCAGGTGCGCGGTGATCAGGGCGAGAATCAGCCCGGGCACTAGAAGGACGTGGACAGTGTAAAGACGGGCAATGAAGTCGTTTCCAGGGAAAGGTCCACCAAAGAGCAGGAACGACACGTACGTGCCCAGAATCGGCGTTGCCTGCACGATGCCTTCGGCGATCCGAAGGCCGGTACCGGAGAGCAGGTCGTCAGGAAGTGAATACCCAGCGAAACCTTCGAGGATGCCGGTGATCAGTAGCAGAGTGCCTACGACCCAGTTGAGTTCACGGGGCTTGCGGAAGGCGCCTGTGAAGAACACCCGGCACATGTGCACCGAGATCGAGGCAATGAAGAACAGCGCCGCCCAGTGGTGAATTTGGCGCATCAACAAGCCGCCACGCACGTCAAAGGAGATGTTCAGAGTCGAGGCAAATGCCTCAGACATCTTCACGCCCTTGAGAATTGTGTAGGACCCGTTGTACACGACCTCGGTCATCGACGGCTTGAAGAACAGGGTCAGGTAGACGCCGCTGATCAGCAGGATGATGAAGCTATAGAGCGCAATCTCGCCAAGCATGAAGGACCAGTGGTCCGGGAAGACCTTCTTGAGGTTCCGCTTGAGGAATCCGGCGCTCGAAAGTCGATCATCGGCGTAGCCGATCGTCGAGTCGATGCCATCGACGATCGCACTCATCCAAGCTCCCAGAAACTCGGACCAACAGGTTCGGCAAAATCGGCCGCTGCGACGAGATATCCGTCGGCGTCAACCGTGATCGGAAGTTGTGGCATCCGGCGTGCAGCCGGTCCGAATACAACCTTGCCTGCATCGGCTAGGTCGAACGTCGACTGGTGGCAAGGACACAGCAGGTGATGGGTGCGGTGCTCGTACAGCGAGATCGGGCAACCTAAGTGGGTGCAGACCTTGGAGTAAGCCACGATGCCCTGGTAGTCCCAGTTCTTCCCCTGCTGGGCAACGATTTCATCAGGGCGCATCCGGACCAGCACGATGACGCTCTTGACACCCTCATTCGAGTTGCCCTGTTTGTCCTGAAGCTTCCTTAGACTCACCGGCATTGCGTTGACCAGACCGCCGACCGGAATGTCTTCGGGGCGAATTGGTCGCTCCTGTGGGTCGGTAACAATCTGCTCGCCGGCCTTCCAGATCGTGTGCCGCAACGAGGTTCCCGGCATTGGGCCCAGATCCTTGAAGAGGACGATGATCGGAAGCGGAAACAGCGCCATTGCACCAAGCAGGCTTCGACGGATGATCTTGCGGTTGATGAAGCCGGATGCCTCAGCACCAGACCAGAATTCGTCGATTGCGGCCTTGCGGTCTGCGTAAGTGGAGTCAAGGTCGTGGCGTTCTTGCACGAGTTCGTGATCGGGCATCAACTTGCGGGCCCAGTGGATTGCCCCAAGTCCGATCAAGAGGATCGAAACGCCCATGAGTCCACCAACGACCACATTCTGGGCGCTCATCTGGCCTAGGGCCGGAACAGTGATCAGGCGGTCGGCGGGGAAAGCGAAGAAAGCAGCGATGGTCCCGATCCCGGCAATTGCCGACAGGCCGAACATGGCTGCAACCTGACGCACGGCGCGCTTCTCGGCTCGCGGGAAGACGTCAGTTCGGCGCAACTTGTGCTCCGGCAGTCCGTCCGCGTGCCCGTGATCCACGTCAGTGCTGTGGTGCTCGGTCATCGCGCCTTCGCCCCGATCCAAGCCGCAGCGGCAATTAGTAGACCCAGGCCCACCGTCCACAAGATCAAGCCCTCGGTCACAGGACCGAGCCGACCAAGCGCAGCGCCACCCTGATTCGGCGAGTTCTGCAGGTTGTGGACGTAATTGATGATGTCCTGCTTGTCCTGCACGGGCATCGTCCCGTCGCCAAACTTGGGCATCGATTCGGGGCCCGTGATCATTGCTTCGTAGATTTGGGTCGGCGTCGCATTCATCAAGGAGGGCGCCATCTTGCCGTTGGTCAGCGCTCCACCGCGGCCAGCGAAGTTGTGGCACTGAGCGCAGTTCGTCCGGAACAGTTCGCCGCCACGAGCAAGGTCGGCGTTAGCTGCGTCGACCATTGAGGCCGAGGGAATCTCGGGCCCGGGGGCAAGGGATGCGACGTAGGCGGCAAGCGCGGCGCGTTCGGTGTCCGAGTAGATCGACGCCTTGCGCACCGCTTGGGCGCCCTGCTGGGCCAGTGGCATCCGTCCGGTGCCGACCTGGAAGTCCACGGCCGCCGCCCCAACTCCGATAAGGGACGGACCGACTCCGCTGCCTTGTGCGTTGAGCCCGTGGCAACTCGAGCAACCCTCGGCAAAAAGTGATTTGCCTTGGTCGACTTGGGTGCTCGACCCGATGGCTGTGGCCGCCCGACTGGGGGTGGCAAGGGCGGCGTAGAGCGCACCCACTGACACCAGGGCAAGCAGCAGTACGACGTAGGCCGCAGCCGGGTGGCGGCGGTTAGCGGCGATCGCGTTCAACGGTGAAGCCCCGTTCCAGCACTGGTGGTGGTCAGTTCGGTGTTCAACTTGGCTTGCTGCACTACTTAATCAGGTAAATCGTTGCGAACAGTGCGATCCAAACGACATCAACGAAGTGCCAGTAATAAGACACCACAATTGCAGTTGTCGCCTGTTGATGGCTGTAACGCTTCGCCGCGTACGTCCGGCCGAGGACGAAAAGGAAGGCGATCAGACCGCCCGTGACGTGGAGTCCGTGGAATCCGGTGGTCAGGTAGAAGACTGAACCGTAGGCGTTGGTCGACAGGTTCAGGCCGTGGCGCACCAACTCGGTGTACTCCGAGATCTGACCGCCGATGAAGAAAGCCCCCATCGCGAAGGTGATCATGAACCAGCGGCGCAACTTGGCGACATCGCCGCGTTCGGCGGCAAACACGCCAAGCTGGCAAGTGACCGAGGACAACACCAGAACCGTGGTGTTGAAAGAAGAGAAGGGGATGTTTAGCAGTTTCGTCTGCGACGCCCAGACATCTGGGTTTACCGAACGCAGGGTGAAGTACATGGCAAAAAGGGCGGCAAAGAACATCAATTCGCTCGCTAGCCAGACGATGGTGCCGATCGCCACCATGTTTGGCCGATTGGCTGCCGCGGGGGCAGGGAGCTTGGTTGAGGTTGCAGTCGCCACGGCGCAGATTCTGGCATCCCCCGGGGGACTATCGGCGACCGCCCCCGGACTTTGGTCCCGCGTGTTGCGACAGGCTCGCCTCCCGAATGCCCGAAGCCCCCACTCCCAGCGGTCGGGGTGGGGGCTTCGGCGAGCTTTACTACGTGAGTTCGCTTGCCAGGGCCGCCCGAGTGGAGGCCGGCAGCAGGACGCTGGCCTGGTACTGCGGATGGCTGACCTGCAGGCCAATGGGTGTGGCTGGGTCCAGAAAAGCTGCCCGAGCGCCTTGGTCCAACTCGAAGCGCAGGAAGTGGACTGAGGCCGTCGTCTGGCTGGGGCCATCCTCATCCGGACCAGGGATTTCAATTCCCAGCACGGTGTGTTTCGGCCCAACGGTAAGCCAGACCGAATGCTGAATCCCGTTTAGTCGGTGCAACTCGTCTTTGACCGTCGCGACATCTTCGGCCTCAACAAAGAAGGTTGCCGTCAGACTGGAACCGGTGGGCAGGTATCGCTGATAGGCCGAAACCTCGTGTGCCACAGCACTTGGCGAAAAGTCAGCTTCGACGAAGAGCATCTCTTGCACCTGGTAACTCAGGGTCGTCGCGTTCTCGAATTCCAGGCAGATCAGATCGCCAACGTGCACGCGTCGACCAGCCCGAATCGGGATGACTCGGGCGCGCAACTCGGGCCGGACCCGCCGGTATTCGGTCGGGTCCAGCACGAGATCAGTTGCTGTAAAGGTGTTCACTGGGAGTGGCTCGGCTTCAGGAAAGGGAGTCCAGGGCCTTCTGGAACCGGCCTGCGTGCGTCTTCTCGGCGCGAGCAAGCGTGGCCATCCAGTCAGCGATCTCCTCGAAACCCTCGTCCCGGGCAGTCTTGGCGAAGCCTGGGTACATGGCGGTGAACTCGTACGTCTCACCGGCAACTGCCGAAGCCAAGTTGGCCGCGCTGTCGCCGATCGGCTCGCCGGTGGCGGGGTCGCCGACGGGAAGCAGAAATTCGAGGTGGCCGAACGCGTGGCCGGTCTCGCCATTGGCAGTCTCTTCGAACAACTCGGCGACATCATCGCGACCTTCGGCCTTGGCCACGCGGGCGAAGAATAGGTAGCGGCGGTTGGCCTGCGATTCGCCAGCAAATGCGGCCTTTAGGTTCTCGTGGGTCTGGCTTCCCTGCAGTGTCATTGGTTGCCTCTCTGGTCTTCGGCTGAAGCGCTAAGTATGTGCCAGCCCCTCGGGTTTGGCATCTGATGGGGTCGCTAGGCTACGAACTAGGCCCAGCCGAGGGGAAGTATGAACGCAGTCGACGCTGTCGAGACCCGCTTGAAGGTTGTTGTCTACAGCGACAACCATCAGACCCGTGCCATCGTCAAAAGGGCCCTCGGTCGCCGGGTTGCGACCGACCTCTCGGAGTTAGATTTGGTCGAGGTAGCCACAGAGCCGGCGCTCATCGCCTTGGCCGACAAGGGCGGCATCGACCTCTTGGTGCTAGACGGCGAAGCTGCTCCGGCCGGCGGGCTGGGGGTCTGTCGCCAACTTAAGGACGAGATCTTCAACTGCCCGCCCGTCCTGGTGCTTATCGCCCGTTCGCAGGACGCTTGGTTGGCTCACTGGTCGAAGGCGGATGCGGTTGTGGCCGCTCCTTATGACCCGTTTGAAATGGCGCTCGCGGCCGCTGAACTGTTGCGTGTTCGCGTCGGTCTTACGACGGCCTGAGGATGGCGGCTGACTGGCCAGCAGTACTGGGGGAGTTACTCGCCGGCCAGGACCTTGATTCGAAGACCGCGGCCTGGGCGATGGGCGAGATCATGGTGGGGGCTGCAACTCCGGCACAGATTGCGGGTTTCGTAGTTGCGCTGCGAGCAAAGGGCGAAACAGCAACTGAAGTAAGTGGCCTAGTCGAGGCAATGTTGGCTGCGGCGTTGCGGATCGTCCCCTCCGGTCCGGCGTTGGATGTAGTTGGTACCGGCGGGGATCGCTCTCACACAGTGAACATTTCGACCATGGCCGCATTGGTAGCGGCTGGTGCTGGCATCCCGGTGATCAAGCACGGGAACCGGGCAGCTTCAAGTCAGACTGGCACCGCCGACGTTCTTGAGGAACTCGGCGTGGCTATTTCACTTTCGCCCGATGCGGTTCGCCGTTGTACCGACGAGGTCGGAATCGGTTTCTGCTTTGCCGCGGCCTTCCACCCGGCCATGCGCCACGCTGCAACGACTCGGCGCGAACTTGGCGTGCCAACGGTTTTCAATGTCCTCGGCCCGCTTGCCAACCCGGCGCAGCCTGCAGCGGCACTCGTCGGTTGCGCTGATTTGAGACTGGCGCCAGTTCTGGCGCAAGTGCTTGCCATGCGAGGTACCCGAGCCCTAGTTGTCCGAGGAACCGACGGACTTGACGAGATCACGACCTACGCGCCAACCAGCGTTTGGGATGTCACCGGTGATGGCGTTGTCGTCGACGAATTCGACACTGCAGACCTTGGGATCGGGCGTCCTGTCGCTGATGCGCTTCGCGGGGGCGATGCGCACTTCAATGCCACGGTGCTCCGCGAACTTCTCGCTGGTGGCACGGCCGGGAACTTGTCGGCAGTGCGCGACGCAGTGTTAGTGAACGCCGCCGCTGCTCTGGTCGCGTTCGACACAGTTACTGGTTCGCTTGCTTATGGTGGGCGCGAGGACGTATTGGTCCGCAGAGTCAGCCGGGCGATGCCAGTAGCGGCAGCGGCATTGGACTCCGGTGCGGCCGAACGCGTTCTTGATCGTTGGATCGAACTGAGTTCGGCGCTGGCCTAACTGTCGAGGCCGACCGAGAAGGCGGCTTCCAGGTCGTGGCGCGAGTAACTGCGAAAAGCAATGTGGGTTTCGGTGCTGTGAATTCCCGGAATATGCGCAACAGCATCCGTCACGGTAGCGGCGACGGCTTCGTTGGTTCGCACGCGGAGCAACGCGATCAAGTCGACTTTGCCGGTGACGCTATACACCTCACTCACCGAAGGTAGAGCTGCGAGCGCTTCGGCTACTTCGTTGACGCTACCGAGTTCGGTGCGCACAAACACAATGGCAGTTATCACGCTGGCGAGCCTACCGCCGTGACGTCGACAAATGCAGGGCCCGGTTCTGGACCCAGCACGGAGCGACGGCGAGCACCGCTCAAAGGTCCGGCACCGACTCCGAGTGGCCGTTCGCGAGTGCGGTCATTTCTCCGGGGGCTACGCAACGAAGATTCCGGACGATGAATTGGGATGCTGGCCCCGCCGTGGATTGGCAGGCTCAATTCGCCATCGAGATCGATCAGTCGCACGCCCGGCAAATCCAGCCAGCGCAGAATCAGGCTGGTCTCTTCCGGCCAGGCGGCGCGAGCACCGTTGGGGGGCTCGACGACCGAGGCAGCAGCAGCACGGGTTGCTGCAACGCTGGCCTTGGGGTCAACGTCGGGTGCGGCGACCGCGCCTGCGGCGAGGCGACCGTGGCGGATGACGTGGATTTCCCACCCGCCGTCACTACGAGGACGCGCAGCCACGACCTCAGCACAGCGGTTGAGCATGGTGTGGCGTTCGGTTCGGGCGCTGGCCCGGATCAGTGATTCGAGCCGATCACGCCAAGCTGCGGCCTCTTCGTAGCGCTCTTGATCGGCGAGTTTCGCCAGCCGCTGCCCGATGGCTGCGGTTACCGGCTGCACGTCACCGGTCATGATCGATCGAGCGGCGGCGGCGACGGGAGCGTATTCGGCTGCGGTGGTATCGCCGCGACACGGCGCGCTGCAACGGCCCACGTCGGCCAGAATGCAGGCAGGAAGTCGGCTGCGGACCCCGATTCGGGCGGTGCAGGTTCGAAGGGAGACGGCGGCCAAGATCGCCTCAGCCGCTAAGTCAGCCGCGCCTCGTCCGCTGAAGGGTCCCAGATACGCGGCGCCCTGGTCGAGATCGTCGCGGACTTCGCGGACAACGGAGAGTCGCGGGAAGGCTTCGGCTGTCAGTTTCAGCCAGGGTGCGCGCTCCGGCTGTTTCGAACGATGGTTGTAGCGCGGCCGATGTTCAGCGATAAGTCGAATTTCGCGCACCTGTGCCTCGAGGTCAGTGGCACACACAATCGGGGTGACGTGATGTGCGAGCCCAACCATCTCGGCCATTCGGGAGCGGGTTTCGCCGGTCGTAAAGTAGTTCCGGACCCGACGCTTGATGTCACGGCTCGTGCCGACGTAGAGCGGCACGTTGGCTTCGTCAGCAAAGATATAGACGCCGGGCGCGCTAGGAAGACCTTCGGCCATCGTGCGCTTGGCCGCTTGCGCGTTCGCGAGGTTTGCTCCCAGCCCTAGGACCTCGTCGAGTTCTGTGATCCCCAGCGACCCAACTCGCTCGAGGAGCCCATGCAACACATCGACGGTTGCTCGAGCATCGTGCAGCGCCCGGTGGCTAGGTTCGGTCGTGGCTCGGAAATGGGCTGCCAGCGTTGCCAGTTTGCAGTTGCGAACTTCGTCTCGGGCGAGCACCGCCCGGGCCAACCTCAGGGTGTCCAGAACCGGTGCGCCGGGCCACGGGTGACCGTGCTGGCGGCAGGCAGCGCGCAGGAATCCAATGTCGAAACTCGCATTGTGGGCGACTAAGACCGCGCCCTCGGCGAATTCAAGGAAGGCCGGCAGAACGCTGGCAAGCCGCGGGGCCCCAACGAGCATCGCATCTGTGATTCCAGTTAGAACTGCAATAAACGGCGGAATCGGGGTACCGGGATCTACGAGGGTTTGCAGCTCGCCTAGGACCTCCCCACCTCGGATCTTGACCGCCCCGATCTCAGTGATCCCGCAGGTTTCGGCCGACCCACCCGTGGTCTCGAGGTCAACCACCACAAAGGTGACGTCGTGCAAGGGCTGACCAAGATCGTCGAACGATCTCTGGTGCGCAATCACTTCGGACATGGCTCGACCGTAGGCCGGGGGACCGACGATCCGCCGTAGCCGCGCGGACTGTCGGACCCTTTACCTAGCGTGGTCGGTACCTAACCTCAGGGAGAGCGATGAAGGCTCAAAGTGGTGTCTCAACCATTGGACAGTTAGCTCCAGCTCCGTCGCGTCCGGACTTGGTCGTCGACTGCGATGACTGCCAGGCGCGCGGTCCGGCGTGCGGTGACTGCGTGGTCGCCTTCCTGCTTGGTCCGCCACCGAGCTCCCTAGCCGACCCCGAGCGCCGGGCCCTTGAAGTCCTTGCCGAATCCGGGCTTGTACCACCCCTGCGACTGGTGCCAGCCAGCTCATAGTCAGGGGCAGATCGGCTCCGATCCCCAAGTTCGCCGGGGGAGCCGTGGTAACCTCGCCTGCGGTGCCCAGACCGGGCACCACCGCCGAGTTCGACACCCAGGAATGGGTGCCGGAGCCGGGGAACCATTCCCCAGGGGCGAATCCAGGACGCTTGCGTCTTGGTAGGGCGAACTCCTCCGCCCGAGCCCGTCAGCTCACCCGGTAGGCGGTATGCGGAGGGAGATCGAGCCGGTGACGTTTCCGACCCGTCGAGTGCGCTTGACGTTGGTTGGGACCGCTGTATCCGCGTTGGTCGCCGGACTCCTGGCTGTAGCCCCCGCTGCGCTCGCCTCACCTCACCCCAGCATCGCCGAAGTTGAGGCACAACTTCAGATCCTTGGCGCCAAGGCGGAGGTTGCCAGCGAGCGCTACAACGCGGCACACGAGGTCTACGTCGGGCTTCAGGGCAAGCTCAAGGCCACCCGAGCTCGAGTTGCGGCTCAGCAGGCGACCTTGGATCGGGTTGAAGCCAGCATTGGGGCATTCGCAGCGGCCACCTACCAGAACGGCGGGATCGACGCTTCGCTGCAGTTACTCCTGGCCGACAACCCGACCCAGTTCCTAGCCCAGGCTTCGGTGCTTGATCAGATTGCGACGAACCAGAACACGGCGCTGCGCGGCACCCGGGTAGCCCGACTGGCGTTGCTGCAGGCTCAGAACACCTTGGCGCAAGAAGAAGCCTTGGCTGCGACGCAGAACAAGTTGATGGCCAGCGCCAAGGTGAGTATCGACGCGAACTTGGCTGCGGTTAAGCACTTGCTCGGGAGCATGCAAGCAACAGAGCGTGCGCGTCTAGCCAAGATCGAAGCCAATCGCCGCGCGGCGCAGATTGCCGCGGCGCGCGCTGCCGCGGCTGCCGCGGGCGGCGGATCAGGCGGTGGAATTCCGTCGGTCTCCGGCCGGGCTGGGATTGCTGTTCGATATGCCCTTTCCAAGGTCGGCGACCGGTACATCCCCGGCAACAACGGGCCAAACTCATTCGACTGTTCTGGTTTGACGTCTGCCGCTTGGGCCGCCGCAGGTATCTACATCCCGCGAACGTCGTGGGAGCAGGCTGCGGTTACTACTCGAGTGTCATTGAGCGAAGTTCAGCCAGGTGACCTTTTCTTCTATTTCCGAGATGGCTATCACCACGTAGCCATTTATGTCGGACGCGGCATGATCGTGACCGCATCGAACGAGCGTGATGGCGTGCAGTTGGTTTCGATGAACTGGTGGAACTGGGAATTCTCGTTCGCTGGTCGACTTAACCTCGGCTGAGCCGCTGTGTCACTCGAGCGAATTCCGTGTGCCGGCGGGGCCACGTCTTGACCGGTCGGATTTTGGTTGTCACAAACGATTTTCCACCGCGCCCGGGCGGCATTCAGGCATTCGTTCACGGCCTTGTGCTGCAACAGGATCCGACGTCAGTCGTCGTGTACTGCTCGACTTGGCGGGATCCGAGTCCATTCGATGCAGCAGCCCCATTCGAAATAATTCGAGACCGACGCAACATGCTGCTGCCAGAGCCGCGTGTTGGGCGACGAGTGGCTGAACTCCTTCGAACAGAGCGTTGTGACCGCGTGCTGTTCGGCGCGGCGGCGCCATTGGGACTGCTAGCTCCGAAGCTGCGCAAGTCGGGCGCGCAAACGTTGGTTGCCATGACCCACGGTCACGAAGCGGCCTGGGCGCAACTACCTGCGGCACGCGCGACGTTGCGACGGATAGGCGCCGGAGTGGACACGGTGACGTATCTGGGGGAGTACACCCGCCGCCGGATTGGTGCGGCGTTGCGCCCAACCGATGCGGCCGCAATGAGGCAACTCGTTCCGGGGGTTGACGCCACTCGATTCCATCCTGATGTTGATGGCAGCAGGGTACGCCAGAAGTACGGATTGGCTGATCGACCCGTGATTGTTTGTGTCTCACGATTGATGGCGAGAAAGGGACAAGACTCGCTCATTCAGGCGTTGCCGCAACTGCGCACCAGAGTTCCCGGTGCTGCGTTATTGATCGTCGGCGGCGGTCCTTATCGCAATGAACTCGAGAAACTTGCTCTTGCACTTGGGGTTGCTGACGACGTGCACTTTTCCGGTGTAGTTGGCTGGGACGAACTACCTGAGCACTATGCAGCCGGTGACGTTTTCGCCATGCCGTGTCGAACGCGACGTCGAGGCCTAGATGTCGAAGGTTTGGGCATCGTGTATTTGGAGGCTTCGGCTACCGGACTGGCCGTCGTTGCCGGCGACTCTGGCGGGGCGCCCGATGCTGTGCGCGACGGAGTCACTGGGCACGTCGTGCACGCTGAGAATGGATCAGATTCGATGTTGGTGGACCGGATCACCGAATTGTTGACCGACCGAGCACGAGCGAAAGCGATGGGTGCGGCTGGACGGGCTTGGGTGCAACAGGCCTGGGGATGGGAATCATCCGGACTACGTTTGTCAGCTCTGCTGGCCGGGCTCGATCCAGACTCAGCCGATTCCAGCGACGACTAGGACTTCACCCGCTAGCTACTGTGGCCGCCACATTTGCGCGCACCATTGGATCGTCCCACCTACGGATCGTTCCGCGGATGGACATTCCGGCCCACGTCAACAGAAGGACTGCTGAGACTAAGACCGGCCAGCCAACTTGAAGCCGCGCGAAGATTGAGAAGGCCGCTGCCGGGATTCCTGCTAAGGCGGTGAGCCGGGCTGCATACAACGCCATTGCGCCTGGCGGAGCCGGAGTGTCGCGCGACCCAAGCAGGTCGGCTCGATGCGGATGCACCACTGACAATCGCAGGCAACTGGCCATCACCAAAGTGGTGGCAACTAAGACGCTGGCAAGCGTGGCGGCTACTGAGATTCGATCGGGGGAGAAGCGAGCGCGTAGCAATCCTCCAGACATCCCGACCGCAACGGCCAAGCCGGTGGTTTCGAACATCACCTGCGCCTTGCTATAGAGCGTGAGTCGGTGATTTTGGGGGATCGTTGAGAGCCACACCGCTCCGCCACCGACTAGGCAGAAAGCGTTAACCCCAAACAGCAACGCTGCACCCGACCCGACGAAGGCAGGCAACAGCGCCAAGCTTGGCCAATCGAGGCGGGCTAGGCCAGCGGCCACAGCGGGCAGTAGCCCGAGTACCAGCAGGCCGCGACGAAGGGGGGCGCTGCGCCAGACACTGGCCCGGTCGCTTCGGAGCAGCGCCCGGTAAGGCGTGGCTGGCGCTGATCTCCTACCGAATTGTTGGTCCGTTGGGCCCGCTTGGGTGCCGAGGGTGCGTCGGTGAATCGTCCAAGCGCAAGCTCGATCGGCAACCTTGATTCCTAGCCATGCCAGCACCGTCAGCAGAGCGGCGGCCGTTAGGGCCGGTTGCAGCTGTCCGTTTCGAGTCAGCGCGATGAGGCGTCCAGGTCCGGCCAGAACGGAATTCAACAACTGGCTACGGCCGAAGAAGACAAGACCGATTACCAACGCGAGCAGGACCCAGGAAGCCAGTCGGCCCCTAGAACTGCGGCGGACGCCCGCGATTGTCCACGCGATCGCTTGACCAACGATGGTCGCGGCGCTGACCCAGGCCGCGATAAGCGCCAACAGCGCGAGCGTTGCTCCGGCGGCTGTGTGCAGCGCGAAGGTCAGCGTGACTAGTCCGACCGTCTGGGCATACCAGGCCAGATTCAGCGGGGTAAGAAGCACGGAGGACCGCACCATGGTGGGTGCTGTCACTGCCAGCCCTGCCACCTGATCGGGCGGAAACAGTTGGTACCCGCCTCCGGCCGCCAGCGGCGCTATTGCTGCGACGGCGAAAAAGATTGCCCCCGCCAGCGCAAGTGCCGTTTCGGGATCGGCTCCTGGTGGGAGGTGTTGTGATAGCGGCAGGGCCAGTCCAAGCAGACTCAGCGCGAGGAGTCCTGCGACCGCCAATCCAATCCGGTGCCGCCGTTTGCGAACCATGCGCCACCGCAATGACAACAAGGCCCAGGCACAACGCCAAGGTCCAGGGGTCGTCGCTCCACGCCCGGATCCGCCACGCCCGGTTACTGGGGTGGGCATCAGCCGAGCAGACTTCGGTAGTGCTCAGCCCCATGTGGGCCGCTGAGCTCAGCGGCGGGGGCGGCGGCCACGATTTCGCCCCGACGCAGTACTACTGCTTGGTCGCACGCCTGGACGGCCAGGTCCAGCAGGTGCGTGGAAACCAGCACCGCAGCACCCCGGCTGCGGGCTCGACCAATCTCTTCCAAGGTTGCTTCCACACCAAGGGGGTCGACGCCATCGAAGGGCTCGTCGAGTAAAAGGACGTCCGGTTCGTGGAGGGCCGCAAGTACGACCGAGAGCCGGCGTCCCATTCCGTGGGAGAACCCCGCGGTGATTCGGTCGGCAGCGCCCGCTAGGTCAAAGCGTTCGAGCAACTCCGCGGCCCGATCCGACCAGGTCGCAGGAAGCCCGCGTAGCCGGGCAGCCAGTTGAAGGTGCTCCCAGGCGGTCGCCCGCGGGATTAGGCCGCCCACATCGGGGCAGTAGCCAACTCGGGCTTTGGCCGCTTCCGGTTCACGTTCAATGTCATGGCCGCAGATGATGACGGTGCCGGAAGTGGCCGGTTGGGCCCCGGCCAGCACCCGGAGCGTGGTCGACTTACCGGCTCCATTTCGACCGACTAGGGCCACCCCGGTCCCACCAGGAACAGTCAGGTCGACGCCGCACACAGCTTGGACGTCGCCGAAGCGGACCCTGAGCCCGCGGACCTCAACCTGTGCCATGCGGTAAACCTAGGGCCTGCCCTTCCCGGATGCTCGGGCAACTCAGCCGTAGAGCGCCTCGAGGTCGCTTGAGTAGTCGTGCAGCACCAGTGCCCGTTTGAGTTTCAGCGAAGGCGTTAGGTGTCCGGACTCCTCGGTCCAGTCCGAAGCCAGGATTCGGAACCGTTTGATGGCTTCGGCCTGCGAAACAGCCTTGTTGGCATCATCGATCACGGTTTGGATCTCAGCGCGCAATTCGGGGTCATCAAGGCAGTCGCCAAGTGGCGTTTCTGCGGGGCGGGCATGGCGGGCAAGCCAGCCTGGGAAGGAGTCGGGGTCGATGGTGATCAGCGCAGCGATGTACGGCCGGGCATCCCCGACGACTAGACACTGGCTAACCAAGTAGTTGGAGCGCACCCGGTCTTCAAGAACGGCTGGTGCGACGTTCTTTCCGCCAGCAGTCACTAGCAGTTCCTTTTTGCGCCCCGTAATTCGCAAGTAGCCATCGGTGTCGAGTTCGCCGATATCGCCGGAGTGGAACCACCCGTCGGGTTCGAGTTGCTCGTTGCTGGCGGCCTCGTTGTGCCAGTAGCCGCTGAACACGTTGGCGCCGCGCATCAGGATCTCCCCGTCCGCGGCAATGCGCACAGAGGTACCTGGCAACGGAGCGCCGACGGTTCCAATTTTGGTCCTGGTGGGGCGGTTTACGGTGCTGGCAGCAGTGGTTTCGGTCAAGCCATAACCTTCAAGAATGTTGATCCCGATCCCGCGGAAGAAGTGGCCCAGCCGGGCTCCAAGGGGGGCGCCCCCGGATATGGCGTAACTGACGTTGCCACCCATCGCGGCTCGCACCTTGCTGTAGACGAGGTGATCGAATACTGCGTGCTTGGCTTTCGTTGCGATCCCGGCACCGCCGCGATCAAGACCTTCGCTGTATGCGATCGCTGTTGCGGCGGCTAGGTCGAAGATCTTGCCCTTGCCGTCTGCGGTTGCTCGTTGTTGGGCGCTGTTGAACACTTTTTCGAATACTCGAGGTACTGCGAGCAGGAAGGTCGGATGGAATTCGCCAAGGTCACCAACGAGATTCTTGACGTCAGACGAATGTCCAATCCGCACTCCGGCCCGCACACAGCAGACCTGGATGATGCGGCCAAAGACGTGGGCTAACGGCAGGAACAGCAATGTGGAACTGTTCGGAGTCAAGAAGATCTCGCTGAGCGCGCTGATGGCCGCGTCACATTCGAACATGAAATTGCCGTGGGTCAAGATGCAGCCCTTGGGCCGCCCCGTGGTGCCCGAGGTGTAGATGATCGTTGCGACCGTGTTCGGCTCCAAGAGTCCGCGGCGGCGATCTAGCTCGGCAGTCGGAACTTCGGTACCGGCCGCGACCAGCTGGGCCAGATCGTCGTGGTCGATCACCCAAACGTGGGTGAGGTCAGGCAGGCCGGCTCGGATCTCACCAAGGGTGGCGACGTGGCGGTCCGATTCCACGACCAAGGCCACCGCGCCTGAGTCGGAGACAATCCATTCGAGCTGCTCGGCAGAGGACGTCTCGTAGACCGGCACCACGATTGCTCCGGCAAACCAGATCGCATAGTCAACCAGCGTCCACTCGTAGCGAGTTCGGGACATGAGGGCGACTCGATCACCGACGTGGATCCCAGCGGCCACCAGTCCGCGCGCCAGATCTTGCACTTCGGCCAAGAACGTCAACGAGTTGATATCGGTCCAGCCGCCGCGGCCGCGGCGGGAGAACGCGATGCGGTCGGGCCAGTTGGTGGCGTTGTCGCTCAGATGGTCGGTCAGGTTCCCGGTGGTCGCGATGGGTGCAGCGGCTGGCTCGGTGTGTTCGTTCATTGCGGCTCCTGGTTTGGGCCGCGGCCGCGAAGGCCGGAGGCGCTGTCTAACCCCACTTCATCGGGAACGTACGCCCTTGGTCAAGGGTTTGGGTGGATCTGCCGACACAGACTTCGTGAGTCGCTGCCCGCAATGCGCCGCCGCCGTCCCTGACGCGGCCAATTGGTGTTCCCTTTGCTACGCCGATATGCACCCATCGGGAGCGTTGGCGAGTCCAGATTTGCAGGAAGCTACCGCGTCGCCGGTGGATCCGGAACGGGCGCTTGGGAGGGCGCCGCGGGTTCCGGGCCGGCACGCCCGTCCCCGACAGGCTGCTGCTGTGGACCATTCGCCTCTACCCGGCACGGACCTCGAAACACAGTTCCAGCGCCCGCGCCCAGCACCGTTGTCCGAATTGCCGATCTCGGATGCCGAGTTGTTCGCACTGCTGCGAGACGAACACGGCCCAGATCCCCTCGCCTCATGGAGCCAAAGGTTCTCCAACTCGCGACTGCGATGGGCAGTTGCTGGAGGGGGAGCTTTAGCGCTGGTATCCATCTTGGTTTTGCTGGCCAGCGTTTTTGGGTCGGTGCTCCGAAACTAGTCTGGTCAAGTGCGGATTCACGCGGTAAGCGATGTCCACGGTGCCAGCGAAGCGCTGCGATCGGCTGCAGTCGGCTCCGATGTTTTTGTATGTCTGGGCGACCTGTTGCTCTATCTGGACTACGAAGAGCCAGGCGAAGGAATCTACGGACAACTATTTGGCGCCGAAAACGCCGCCGCTTACATCGCGCTGCGGACGGCTCGAGATTTCGCCGCCGCCCACCAACTAAGTGCCCGACTTTGGGACGGTTTGGCAGTCGATCGCAAAGTTGCCGTCGAGCAGATCGTGGCCACGCAGTACGCAACGCTGTTTGCCGCCATGCCCGAGCCGGCCTTGTTGACTTACGGAAATGTTGATCTACCCCAGTTATGGGCCCAATACCTGCGCCCGGGACACCAAGTCTTGGATGGGCAAACGGTCGAAATCGACGGAGTGCGGTTTGGGTTTGTCGGCGGGGGATTACATTCGCCCTATCACACCCCGTACGAGATTTCACCGGAGGAATACGCGATAAAGGTGGCAGCACTTGGTGCCGTTGATGTGCTCTGTGCTCACTTGCCGCCAGATATTCCCGAGCTTCGGTACGACGTCCGAGCGCGGCGGTTTGAGCGGGGTTCGGCAGCCCTACTGGAAGTGATCCGTCAGACGCAGCCTCAGCTGATGCTCTATGGACATGTCCACCAGCCATTGGCGGCGCGCGTGCGCGTCGGCCAAACCGAATGTGTGAATGTTGGTCATTTTCGAGGTACGAAGCGGGCGTTCGTAATCGACCTGTGAGCGGTAGTCTCGAAACCCAAGACCAGTTCAGTGTGGAGGCGCGATGGCAGATCAGACAGAGTCGAGTGTGGTGGTCAAGGCGACCATCGCCGAGGTCATGTCAGTGATCGCTGATCTACCCCATTACCCGGACTGGAGTGACGGAGTCAAAAGCGTTTCGGTGCTGACGGCCGATGCCTCAGGTCGGCCAGAAACCGCCACATTCGTCATTGATGCCGGTCCGGTGCGCGACCGTTACACGTTGGCTTACTCCTGGGGCGCTGGAGGTACCCGCGTTGATTGGCGACTTCTTGAGGGGGAAGTGACCAAGGAGCTGACGGGTTCTTATGAGTTGACTGAAGCAGACTCCGGTGTTCAGGTCACTTACAGACTGCGCGTAGACGTCCGGATTCCCATGCTCGGTTTGCTAAAGCGCCGAGCTGAGAAGGTCATTATCGATACCGCTTTGCGAGGCTTGAAGGAGCGCACCGAGGCCTTGGTCGGCGGTCGGTGAACGATTCCGCGGAGGTCGACGACGACGAGTTCACGCGACTGCTCCTTCGGGTCGTGTCCGCGGCTCAGGGAGTACTCGAGAATGCCTTGGCCCCTGGTGGCGTCGTTGAAACGGTCGCCGGTGCGATCGCCGGATTGATCGATGAAGTCAACTCAGAAGAGGTCAGAGCCAACCTGAGCGAAGCGGGCGCAGCCTTGAGCCGAGCCTGGGGGGCATTGATTGCTGGGTCTACACCCGGCGTCCCGCCACAAACGCAGACGGACGCTCCGAGCGACTAAACGACCGCGCCGTCGTCATCGGGGTCTCGGCCCTTGCCGCGCGCGACCAGCGTGGCAAAGCCGGCGACAAAGGCCCCGACGGCCAGCGGCGCAAGCCAACCTGGTGCGGCCGAACCGGTGAGTGTGATTAGCAACAGCATCGCTGGGCCACCCAAGACTCCTGCCCAGGCGAATCGATTAATCCGGTCGACTGGTGGCAGCGGCTCAGGCTCGGCCGGTTCAAAGTGCTCCACCGGAAGGTCAATGAATTCCGGTCGCACAACAACGCCCGGCGTCGGTTCGGGCCGCGGGCCGTAACCGGCAACCAGATCATCGAATGCGGCCGAGATCTTGTCCTGCGTCCAGTCCTCGGTTGGGTCTACTGGCATGTCAGTCGCCAGCGTGCGATCTGATGAACGCCAGACTCTCGGCGAAGATCTGTGGTGCATCATTGTCTAGGGTCGCCACGTGATAACTGTTTGCCAGCAAGGTTTCTGACTTATCAACCGAGGCGATGTGCTCGATGATCCAGGCCGCGTTCGATGGCTCAACGACATGGTCCTCGGTGCTACGCAGCAACAGCAGTGGCGCGCTCACGCGGCTGATGTCACGCTTCACCGCACCCCACAATGCGGTCAGTGTGTAGGACGCACGAACCGGAAGTCGATCGTAGGCACCCTCGTCTTGGCCGGGCTTCTTGATGTCATTACTGATGCCCGGAAAAGATGGGATGAGGTTGCGGACCAGCGGAAGTAGGAAACGATCTAGGCGTTCGGTGTGTACTGCCGGATTCACCAGTACAAGTCCGGCCACTGAACTGGGCTGTTCTTCGGCCAACCGCAGTGCCAGCGCACCGCCCATGGACAGTCCGCAAATGAAGACCTTCTCGTGTCGAGATCGCAGGTCGGCAAGTTCGGAGGCCACGGTGGCATACCAGTCGTCCCAGGGCGTGCGGTTAAGTTCCTGCCAGGTCGTCGCGTGGCCTGGTAGTAACGGCAATCGGACCGTGAGGTCATGCGCGGCTAAGTATTCCGCCCAGGGACGCATCGATTTTGGCGATCCGGTGAAGCCATGGATCAACAGGACCGCAACGGGTCCACCGTCGTGGCGGAAGGCCCCCTGGGCTGATGCTGGCACGTTCACTCCCAACGCTCGATTGGAGTGATAGTCGCACGACTGGGTCGATCGGTCGACACTGTTAGGGGGTTAGATCGCACCGCGTAGCATCACGTAGGCGCCCATGGAGGTCGGACTTGCTGTATTGGTTTCTGAAATGGTTCGTGATCGGCCCCCCTTTGCGCGTCTTCTTTCGCCCGAAGGTGGAGGGGATGGAGCACATCCCCAGGACGGGGGCGGCGATCATCGTCAGCAACCATGTCTCGTTCTCTGACTCAATCTTCCTTCCGTTAATGGCCAGGCGTCGGATCACTTTCTTGGCAAAGAGCGAGTACTTCACCGGCCGAGGCATCAAGGGATTGTTGATTAAGTCATTCTTCGCGGGGGTGGGTCAGGTGCCCGTGGATCGATCCGGGGGGCGAGCTTCCGAAGCTGCCCTTGAGACCGGACTTCGGATTTTGGCCCACGGGGACCTGCTCGGTCTGTACCCGGAAGGCACGCGGTCGCCGGATGGCCGGCTCTATCGCGGCAAGACCGGTGTTGCTCGAATGGCTCTGGAGGCCGGGGTCCCGGTGATACCTGTGGCGATGATCGGTACCTATGAGATTCAGCCGCCAGGCAAGGTAATGCCAAGGATCGGTCGAGTGACTATCCGAGTCGGTGCTCCCTTGGACTTCTCGCGTTATGACGGGATGTCGGGCGACCGGTTCGTCCTGCGGTCGATCACTGACGAATTGATGTACGACCTGATGGCTTTAGGCCAGCAAGAGTACGTAGATATGTATGCGGGGCGGGCTAAGGAACTAATCGCTGGGGACGACACCTAAGCTCATTCGGACTCGGCCCAAGCCAGCGAGCGGCGCACAGCTTCGCGCCACTTGGCGTAGTGCAAGTCGTCGCGCGCGCCTGGATCAAAAACCGTGCGCGTAGCTGCTGGAATGTCTGAGAGTTCGTCCCAAATTCCTATCCCAAGGCCGGCGAGCAATGCGGCCCCTATCCCGGTTGCTTCAGCGTCCGTGCTTCGAGCGACCGACACCTGAAGAGCGGTGGCCTGCAACTGGCACAGGAAGTCATTTGCCGCGGCGCCGCCGTCGATCGCCAACTCCGGCAATTCGACGCCAGCATCCTTGATCATCAAGTCGACGATGTCGCGTACTTCGAAGGCGATGCCCTCGAGAGTGGCGCGCACCAGATGCGCGCGGGTTGTGCCCCGCTGCAACCCGATAATCAGTCCCCGCGCATGCGGGTCCCAGTGAGGGGCACCCAAGCCTGTCAAGGCCGGGACGAAGACAACCCCGCCGCTGTCCTTGACGCTGCTGGCCAACTCTGCGGTCTCGGCCGCCGACCCGATAACTTCCAGCCCGTCACGCAGCCACTGCACGGCCGCGCCGGTCACGAAAACCGCACCCTCGAGAGCAAAGGTGTCGGTGCCGTCTGGCGCCCGCCAGGCGATCGTCGTTAGGAGACCTTCGGTTGCTGGCGCCGGCACTGCGCCCGTATTGACCAAGACGAACGAGCCGGTCCCGTAGGTACATTTGCTTGCACCAGCGCTAAAACAACGTTGGCCGAACAGCGCGGCCTGCTGATCGCCGGCAATGCCTGCGATTGGCAAATCGAGCCCGAGGAAGGCGCGCGGGTCGGTTTGTGCCGCGATACCCCACGAAGGCACCACCTTCGGAAGGGCCGAGATTGGGACGCCGAACAACTGACACAGTTCCTCGCTCCACTGACCCCGATGAAGATCGAACAGCATCGTGCGACTGGCATTTGATGCGTCCGTTACGTTCGCTGCGCCCGCCGTCAGTCGCGCTACTAGGTACGAGTCGATCGTGCCAATCGCGGTTCGACCGGCGCAAACCTCAGCCCACACCTCGGGCTCATTCTCGGCCAGCCACATCAGTTTGGTGGCGCTGAAGTACGGATCCAACCGCAGCCCAGACAATTGCGTAACCCGTGAGCCGTGCCCGGCTGCGGTCAGCCGCTTACAGATATCGGCGGATCGGCGATCCTGCCAAACAATCGCGGGTCGAATCGAACGAAGAGTTACTCGATCCCACAGTGCGATGGTTTCGCGTTGATTGGTAATCCCTAGTGCTGTGGGTGGCGCCTGACCTGCAATCGCTTGGGCTACTGCCCCCAGCGTCGCTTGCCAGATCTGTTCCGGGTCATGTTCAACCCAGCCGTCAGCGGGGTAGCTCTGTTCAAATTCGAGGTATCCGCGGCTTATGACTTGGGCGCTCGTATCGACAAGCAGAGCGGTTACGCCAGTGGTGCCAGCATCGATAGCCAGAATGCTCATGTTCCGGTTACCAGTCTGCGCAGGTATTCCAGAACGACCGGATCTATGCGGCCGGGCACAAGTCGCTCTTCAAAGTTTTCGATGCCAGCAAGTTCGCTGAGTGCCACGTCCAAGTCAGGCTGGGGATGGCCTAGAGATCCAAGCAAGGTGCGTACTTCCGAACCGAGATCACCCGTTAGCTCCAGACATTCGGCCGGGTCGGGGCGTTGAAACAAGAAGTCGTGGATCCCGATTAGCCGCCTAAGTTCGGAAACCGGATTGGCGTGGTCGTCCACGCGCAAGTCATGTGACACGTCGCTTCCCCCGCCATACCCGCCACCGGGACTAACGACCAGCAGCGCGGCACTTTGACGCCCCCTTCGGTCGCCCCCAGCTGCGTCTCCGGCAGCTAAGGCCTCCAAGAGCCGGTGGGCGAGCGGCAATTCGGCTTGAGCCAGCCAGACCTTGACCATTTCGGCCACGACTTCTGGGCCAGTCAGGATGTTGCCTTGGATTGCATACCCGGGCCCTGACGTGCCGCCAGCCCAGTCCATTGCCCCGGTGCCCGTGTATGTGGCGGAGCCACCTTTCGCGTCGACAATCCCAGCCTGTCGATCAGCGCGGCCCGGGTCGGCAGCAACGAGTTCAGCCAGAGTTGCGGAGGCGTCGTTGCCTTGCCGCAACAACTCCAGCCCATCCGGGCGGTAGCGCAGATTGGCCCATGCTTGAGTCGCGATGGCCCCACTTGCACACTCGGCCACCGGTACGACCGCGCCGACAGCCAGGAACTTGCTGGCGACGGCGATGCCCAAAGAATCTCCGTCGCGGGCAACTATCGAGAACGTCATACCAAAGAGCCTAGGGCGCCCAAGGTCAAGTAGCGTGGTCGCTGCCGATACCAGCCACCCCGATCTGCGATCGGGCGAAGTGAGGAGCGCGAGTCACATGCGGATCGGGATGTTGACCGGTGGCGGAGATTGCCCCGGTTTGAACGCGGTGATCCGCGGAGCTGTGCTGTCAGGGACAGCTGCTGGGGCCGACTTTGTGGGCTTCCGGGACGGCTGGCGCGGTCCACTCGACGGATTGACCATGACCCTTGGGCCCGTTGAAGTTCGCAACATTCTCGAGCGCGGCGGAACGATTCTGGGCAGTTCTCGCACCAATCCGCTCAAGATCGAAGGCGGGCTCGAACAGATTCGCACCACGCTGTTAGAACACAACGTTGATGCGTTGATCGCGATTGGCGGCGAGGACACGCTTGGCGTGGCTGAGAAACTCAACGATGCGGGGATGGCCGTAGTCGGCGTGCCCAAGACGATCGACAACGACCTGTCCGGGACCGACTACACATTTGGATTCGACACTTCCGTCAACATTGCTATGGAAGCCATCGACCGGCTGCACACGACGGCCGATTCGCACCATCGGGTTCTGGTCGTCGAAGTTATGGGGCGTCACGCCGGTTGGATTGCCCTGCATTCAGGTATGGCCGGGAGTGCAGCGGCAATCTTGATCCCGGAACAGGAGTTTGATCTAGACGAGGTGGCGGGTTGGTGTCGTTCACACGCCAGCCGTGGTCGTGCCCCAATCGTCGTGGTTGCCGAGGGTGCACAGGCCTCGGGCGGGAGTCTGAGCGTGAAAGACGCCGACCTTGACTCGTTTGGCCACGTTCGTCTTTCGGGGATCGGTGAACGGCTCGCGGCCGAGTTGGAGCGGCGCACTGGTATCGAAAGCCGCAGCGTGCTGCTGGGCCATCTGCAGCGAGGCGGTACCCCTACGGCATTCGACCGGGTCCTCGGGACTCGTTTTGGTGCCGCCGCATTTAGTGCAGTTCAGGACCGAGACTTTGGCTGCATGGTGGCGTTGCGTGGCACCGACATTGTGCGGATTCCATTGGCTGAGGCCGTCGGGACTTTGAAGACGGTTCCCCCGCAGCGGTACGCCGAAGCACGGGCGTTCTTCGGCTGAGGTTGCCAAGCCGTAGGCTACCCGGGTGTCTAACGCCCTGACTTGGCCCGATTTGCCCGCTGCGCAGCAGCCCACCTGGCCCGACGTGCTGGCCTATCAGCGCGTCCAGGAAACGCTTCGGACCTTGCCACCCTTGGTTTTCGCCGGTGAATGTGACCAGTTGACTGAGCGGCTCGGACAGGCCGCCAAGGGCGAAGGCTTCGTATTGATGGGCGGGGACTGCGCCGAAACTTTTGTAGCAAATACAGCAGATTCGATCCGGGCCCGCCTCAAGACGGTGCTCCAGATGGCGATCGTGCTGACCTACGCTGCCTCGTTGCCGGTTGTGAAGATCGGCCGGTTGGCGGGCCAGTACGGCAAGCCCCGCAGCAATGGTGACGAGACCGTCGAGGGACTTTCCCTTCCGTCCTACCGCGGTGACGCAGTGAACGGCATCGAATTCACCCCAGAGTCTCGCCGCCATGACCCAGATCGGCTGCTGCGTGCCTACAACGCGTCCAGTGCCGCTTTGAATCTCGTGCGCGCATTCACGCAGGGAGGCTACGCGGACTTGCGTCAGGTCCATGCCTGGAATCAGGACTTCGTTACTGAAACTGAAGCCGGGCGCCGGTACGAAACTATGGCAGCCGACATTGATCGGGCACTGCAGTTCATGAAGGCCTGCGGCGCTGATCCGGAGGAGTTCAAGCGCGTCGAGTTCTACGCCGGACATGAGGCATTGCTGCTTGACTACGAGAAGCCATTGACTCGCATTGACTCGCGGACTGGGTTGCCTTACGACGTGTCCGCGCATTTCTTGTGGGTGGGCGAACGTACTCGCGAACTTGGTGGTGCCCACATTGACTTTGCCGCTCGGATCCGCAATCCGATCGGCGTGAAACTCGGACCCAAAACAAGGGCTGCCGACGCTGTGGCCCTGGTGGAACGACTTGACCCGGACGCAATTCCGGGTCGGCTAACTTTGATTACCCGCATGGGTGCGGCCCAAGTTCGCGACGTGCTACCCGACCTCGTCACGAAGGTTGAAGCCGCTGGCCATCCCGTCCTTTGGGTTTGTGACCCTATGCACGGCAACACCCGAGAAGCCGCAAGCGGTCACAAGACTCGATCATTCGGCGACGTGCTTGATGAAGTGCGCGGCTTCTTCGAAGTTCACGCAGCGCTCGGTACTCACGCAGGTGGCGTGCATGTCGAGTTGACCGGCGATGACGTGACCGAATGCACCGGCGGGACCCAAGGCGTTATCGAGAGCGAGATCGGCGATCGGTACGAAACGGCCTGCGACCCGCGGCTAAATCGGGCCCAAGCACTTGAGCTGTCCTTCCTCGTCGCCGAGATGCTGCAAACACGCCACTGAACTTGGGATTTGCGGCAAGATCTGCCTGAGCGTCGTCGACGAAAGGGCAAGCGGGTGGCTAAGTCCGAGGCCAGGCAAGCAACGCCGCTTGCATATGCCGAACTTGCAACTCCGGCAGGTCGGCTCACGGTGATTGTCGATCCAAAAGATGGCGCAGTGGTGGCGTCCGGTTTCGGCGGTAAAGCGCGCGTCGTTGGGCAACTGCCTCCGGAGCTCGCTGGGCGTCGGGTCGAGGCTGGTTCGGTGGGCCCGGTAGCCGGGGCCGTTGCGGCTTGGAGCGCAGGTGACCTCAAGGCTTTGGATCGAGTTAAGGTCCGTCAGCCTGGATCGGAATTCATGACCGCCGCGTGGCTGGCATTGCGCCAAGTTCCAGCTGGCGAAGTTATTACATATGCCGAACTAGCCGAGCTCGCGGGTCGCCCGCGGGCCGCGCGGGCCGCCGGTACGGCCTGCTCATCGAATCGAGTTGCCCCTTTCGTGCCTTGCCATCGTGTAGTGCCAGCTTCAGGTGGCGTTGGTAATTACGGCTTTGGAGTCGACGTCAAGGTCGCCTTGCTTCGCCACGAAGGCGCAGTTATCTGAACTCGGTCACTGCGACTAGGGTCGATCCATGGCTATCGACTTGCGATCGGACACCGTAACCAAGCCCACTGCTGCAATGCGGACCGCTATGGCGTCGGCAGAAGTTGGCGATGACGTCTACGGCGATGACCCGAGCGTCAATGCCCTTGAGGCACGGGTCGCAGCTCTGCTCGGTCACGAAGCAGGTGTTTTTACTCCCACCGGCTCCTTGGCGAACCAACTTGGAATGCGGCTGCACGCGAAGCCAGGCCAAGAAGTGGCAACTGACCTACAGGCACACGTAGTGCGCGCCGAGCTTGGGGCAGCTGCCGCATTCAGTGGAATTACTTCGCGGACGTGGGATGCGCCCAGAGGGCTGCTGGATGTTGCACAGGTCCGTGAGTATGTCCGACCGAGTGCTGGCCCGTATCTCGTATCGACAACCTGTG
The DNA here is from genome assembly GCA_903825575.1 of uncultured bacterium. Taxonomy (GTDB): domain Bacteria; phylum Actinomycetota; class Actinomycetes; order S36-B12; family CAIKAW01; genus CAIKAW01. The sequence goes on from CAIKAW010000100.1 coordinate 61,227, forward strand.
TTGTCGTTGAGAACACTCACAATTTTGGTGGCGGAACCATCCAGCCGCTGGAGAACTTGATCGAGTTGCGGGCTTTCGTAGATTCGGTCGGAATTCGGCTGCATTTGGATGGCGCGCGGTTGTGGAATGCCCACGTTGTAACGGGCGTTCCGTTGGCGACTTACGGCGAGCTCTTCGATTCGGTTTCGGTATGTCTTTCAAAAGGTCTTGGAGCCCCGATTGGCTCGGTCCTTGTAAGTTCGGCAGCCAATGTCAGCGAGGCAAGGGTCTGGCGCAAACGTTACGGCGCTGGGATGCGGCAGGTCGGGATCTTGGCCGCTGCTGGAACCTATGCGATCGACAATCATGTGGCCAGGTTGGCCGACGATCACGTTCGAGCCGCGCGGTTGGCCGAAGCGTGCGCAAGTGCGGCACCCGGTGTGGTCGAACCCAGTTACGTCCAAACCAACATTGTGCCGTTGGACTTGACTGCTACCACTTGGGATGCGGCCACGTTCGCGGCTGCTGCTCGGGAACGCGGGGTGCTGGTCTCAGTTCTTGGTCCCAGATTCGTTCGCCTTGTTACACATCTAGATGTCGACGATGCAGGGTGTGCTCTTGCCTGCGAAGTGCTGGCTGCATTGCTCGGCAGTGCTCCAAACTAGGAATCCACATGTGGTGGGACCACTACTGAATCTGGTCCAAGTTCAGCCAGATACATCGCTGTGATGATGCAAAGGCCGCCTGTGAGAACGCGCCAAGTAAGTGCATCGCCGCCAACCGTTACTCCAAAGACTCCGGCAAATGTCGGTTCCATGGTGAGGATGACTGCGGTTCGCGTCGGCGAGAGATGTACCTGCGCCCAAGTTTGAACTAGGAATGCGAATGACGTTGCCGCGACTCCAAGGAATGCGATTGCCATCCATGAACTGCCGCTATGAGGCAGCTGCAGGCCACCAAAAAATGGGGCGCCAATCGTGCAAATCATCGCGGTCGTGCACAGCTGCCAGATCGTTAGGGCATATGCATCGGCTGCCGTCGACCAAGCGGCTAGGCCGACAATATGCGAGGCAAACGATAGGGCTGCAATAACCGTGAGAAGTTCGCCGCGGCCGATAGCGAACCCATGGAGCGAGAGGGCCGCCAATCCTGCTGTTGCTAAGGCGACCGCGGCCCACGCACCAATCGAGATGTGTCGACCCAGAATCACGCCAGTCAAGATCGGTGTGAACACCACAAACAGTCCGGTAATGAAGCCAGAGACCGTTGGTGTGGCGAACTTGAGCCCGAACGTTTGAGTGATGTAGCCGGTGGCGAGGATGGCTCCCAAAATCAGACCCTGCCGCCTTCCGGTCGCAGACAGAGCCACGGCGGCACGCGGTCGAATCGCGATCAAGACCAGACCGGCAACCCAGAAGCGCCAGGCTAGGAAAGACAGGACCGATTCGTGTCGGATGACCTCGTGCACAACGACGAAGGTTCCGCCCCAGATTGCTGTGACGATCAGCAGCAGCGCAACTGCGATCGCCCCAACTGGCCGACGCGTGGTTGCCGGCATTTGCTAGACAACCCCGAGAGTGATTGTCGTGAACTTGGGGACCACCGCGTTCGGGCCAATCGATTGTGTCTGAACGATGTGCAAAGTGCCGGTGCCAACTTTCGTGAGCGTGACCTTTAGGCCGAGGGCCTGCAGCCTCGAAATAGCAACACTTGTGCTCTCCCCGACGACATTCGGCACGGTCACTGGCGGGGGTCCCTTTGAAATGACCAGGGTGACGCCTGACCCGTGACCGACAGTCTTGCCACTGCTTGGATTAGCCGAGATCACCAACGACTTAGCGACCGTGTCCGAGTACGCCAGCGTCACATGTGTAGTGAGTCCCGCTGTGGTCAGGGCCGCCGTGGCCGCATTCTGGGTGCGTCCGACAAGTGGCGGAACCTTCACCGGTAGCGGGCCCTTCGATACCAAAAGGTCGATTGAGGTTCCGCCGCGCTGCGTGGTGCCTACCGCAGGGCTGGTCCCGGCAACTCGCCCAAGCGGAACGCGGTCGTCGTAGACAGAAGTGGTGCTGCCGACGCTCAAAGACGCAGCCGCCAGCGCAGCGGTCGCCTGTGACGGGGAGTTTCCGGCGACATTGGGGACGGTGAACCGTTGCGGCCCCTTTGAGACAACGGCTCGGACAGTTCCGCCTACCGGGGCGGGCGAACCCGGAGCCGGATCGGTCGACATGATCTGCCCAGCCGGGTAGGTCTCGCTGAAGTCGGACTGTGCGGCATCCAGTTTCAACCCCGCAAGGCGCAAGGTCCCAGTTGCGGCGCTGACTGACTGCGAAAGGACTGAGGGCACCGCGACTGAATGGTGCCGCCCCAAGATGTAGGTGCCGATCCCGAGAACGGTGGCTAAGACCACGAGCAGAAGCAGAGTTACCTGCCCGCGGCGGCGCTTACGTTTCCGCCGGGAGGCCGCAGCCGGTGCTCGAACATTTGCCGGGCGCACACTCAAAGGTTGGGTGTCGAGTTGGATCGCACGGGTAGGTGCGGCCGCCATTACACCTGAACCGGGAAGTTGAGAACTCACGTCGCGAAGTGCTGACAGGAAGTCATCGGCGTCTGCGTAACGTTCGTCGGGATCGCGGGCCGTCGCCACACCTACGAGTTCGTCGATTTCAGCGACAATGTTGGCTCGCAGCGATGAGGGGGCTGGAACAGCGCCGTGAACGTGTTGGTAGGCAACGGACAGTGGGGTTTCTCCTGCGAAAGGCACGGCGCCGGTCAAGAGTTCGAACAGCAGAATCCCGGCACCGTACACATCAGAACGAGTGTCGGCATAGCCCCCTTCGACTTGTTCTGGTGAAAGGTAGGCCACGGTCCCGATCAGTACGCCGTGAGTAGTTGTCGAGGATGACGTAGCAATCGCTCTAGCAAGACCGAAATCGGTCACCTTAATGGTGCCTTCGTCGCTAATCATGACGTTCTCAGGCTTTACGTCGCGATGAACGATACCGGCGCGGTGGGCCGCGGCCAGTGCTTCGAGTACTGGATCCAAGATCGCAAGAGCGCGTTGCGGTAACAGCGGGCCATGCTCCCGAAGGACGTCGCGCACAGTACGACCGGTGACGTACTCCATGACGAGGTAGACGAGTGAGCCGTCAGTTCCCTGGTCAAAAACGGACACTAGATGCGGGTGCGAGAGTCGGGCAGCCGAGCGGGCTTCTCGCTCGAAACGCGCTACGAAACCCGGATCCTCCGCGAGGCTTGCGTGCATGATCTTTAGCGCCACGACGCGGTCGAGCCGCAAATCGGTCGCCCGATACACAGTCGCCATTCCGCCTCGAGCGAGTCGAGCCTCGATCCGGTAGCGGCCGTCCACGATGCGCCCGACGAAAGCATCGCGCGCAGTCGTCTCCACGGTGGTTGATTCTACGGTTGTGAAGGCCCAGCGCTGGGCACCGCCGCGACCGACCGCTCAGGTACTCAATCGCAAGGCCCGGCTTCGGGCGGGCGGGTCTTCCGGGTGCAGGCCGTGGGCGAGTGGTGCCCCCAAGACCAGTGAGCGTTCCCGTCTGCTCACAAGCAGGACCCCTGAAATGACAAGTGCTGAGGCAAGCACGGCCCCGCCGGTCGAAAACTGCAGGACGCTATTTGCCGAAGCGGTGCTCGTCACAAGCGCGTCCACACCTAGTGCCGCACTGAGAAGTACTGCGGCCTGTAGTTGAAGTCGACTTAGGCTTGAAACTGCGAGTAGTGGAAGTGGCCAGAGCAGATACCAGGGCTGAACGGTCGGAGCAAGCAAGACGACCAGTAGAAACGCTGTGGCGGCGCTGTGGATCGGGTTGCGTCCTTGCGGGCGGAGCAGTAGTCGAGCCACCAATGCGACGGCCACCAATGTACCGATCGCGTGGGCGACCGACAGGAGAATGAATTCATGGTTCCCGAGTCCGATCAGCCTTAGGCCTGTCGCAACAGCTAGTCCTAAAGCCGTTGACGGGGACAGCCAGGTATGTAGTTGACCGGGTGTTGCCATCGCAGAGATCCAACCCGGTCCGACGTCCACCAATGCCGAATAGACGACGAAGACGATCGCAGTGATGGCTGCACCGGACGCCCACGCAATGACTCGCGGCCACCATGAGGTACGCGCTCCGGTTTGCAGTAGTCCGGCGAAAGGTAACGCGAGCAGCGCTATTGGTTTCACTGCTGCCCCGGAGGCGATGAGGATTACCCCAGATATGTATTTGCCTTCGGCAGCCAAAGTCAGGCCGGCAAAGGCCAGCCCGATCATCAGGGAATCATTGTGAGCGTCGGCCACGAAGTGCATCAGGATTACCGGGTTCAGGACTGTTAACCACATCGCTTTGGCCGGGTCGATTCCGCAAACGAAAGCCAGTCTGGGGATGAAATGCACGAGCAAACCCACGCCAACGAGCGCGACGAGTCGGAAAAGCAGAGTGGCAGTAAGGGGATGTTCTTGGACGGCGGTGGCTATTCCGCGTTCGATCAGGAGAAACAGCGGTCCATACGGAGTCGGTGAGGCACCCCATGTCGGATCCGCGCCGTCATTGAACCAGCCAGGAAGGTCGATTACCCCGTTGACGTAGGGGTTTAGGCCATGAGCGACTAGCTTGCCTTGGACGAAGTATGAGTACACGTCTCGGCTGAACAGTGGCGGAACAAACAGCAGCGGTGCGCACCAACATGTCACCAAGACCCGAAGCCGCGTCAGTGATGGCGCTTGCCCAGACATCACGTCAGATCCCAGCACCAACCAAGCTTGGATGAGCAAGGCGATTCCGACCATCACGCAAAGGTGCGCGACAACTGAGCCGGTCGAGTTCGTTCGCAGCGTGCTGACAAGCCAAGTGTCGGCGAACGAGGTGTTGATCGGAAGCCAGCCGACGCCGAGGGCTCCGAATGCGAGCAGAGCCGAGCCGATTGTCCCTGGCATCAGATGGTGGCGAGCGAAGGAAGCTGGAGCCAGGGAACCGACGCGCAGGTGTGGCGCGGAAATCCGGGGCATGGCGTGATCCTAGCGGGGCAGGATCAGCCGTTCCGCGTCGTTGCGGCAACTGCGAGCTCGGCCAGCGCCATGCGTGCATCCGAGTCGATCTGGGCCGCCGCCAAGGCACCTTGAGCTTGAGCGGTGAGATCAGATATCTGTGCCTCGACGGCAGCTACGGCGCCCGTATCAATCAGGATCTGACGCAATTCCGTTACGGCATCGGGTGTGAGATTGGGATTGCCCAACGCCGTGTCGATCATTCTGGTTTGAGCCGGGTTGGCTGACTCCACGGCGAGCGCAACGAGGTAAGTGCGCTTGCCTTCACGCAGATCGTCGCCAGCGGGCTTGCCGGTAATCGCCGGATCCCCGAACACGCCTAAGAGATCATCGCGCAGCTGGAAAGCAGTTCCAAGCGGGAGACCGAATGCAGACAGGGCCAAAAGCAGGGTCGCTGGAGCACCCGCAAGTGCTGCTCCAAGGTGCAGCGGGCGCTCAATCGTGTACTTCGCTGACTTGTATTGGACCACTCTTAGTGCCCGTTCTAAGGAACCGCCGCCGCGTGCTTGTTCCACGAGGTCGAGGTACTGCCCGGCCATGATCTCTAGGCGCATCTCATCGAACACTGGCTTGGCCCGGAGCAGATCGTCTTGATCCAGTCCTGAGGTGAACAGCATTTCGTCGGCCCAGCTCAGGCTGAGATCTCCAAGGAGAATTGCAGCACCTGTACCGAAATTGTCGCCAGGTCCTGGCCAGCCGGCGGCGTCGTGCAGCGCGGCAAAACGACGATGAGCAGTGGGGGAACCACGGCGTGTGTCGCTACGATCCATTACGTCGTCATGGATTAGTGCGCAGGCCTGTACCAGTTCCAAACTTGCAGCGGCCTGCATGATCTGGGGACTGTCTGCGCCCCCAGCAGCGCGCCAGCCCCAGTAGCAGAACATCGGCCGCAGCCGCTTGCCTCCGCTGAGCAGATCAACCAGCGCCGCACCGAACGGTGCGAGGTCGGGTGCAATCTGGTTAAGCCTAGGTACCCGGCTACCGAGGTAGGTATCCAGTTCGGCTTGGACTCGAAGCCGAAGCTGAGCCGAATCGATCTTTGCTACCGGCGGTATAGACACTGCGTCACCTTATCCGCGGATTCAGATTCGGTCGACGATGATTAGGTAGGCATATGGGATCGCGAGCGCGCCACCGAGGACCGCAGCGGTGATCGCGAGTGAGGATGCGTGCAGGATCACCACTGCTCCGACGATGTTGCCGAGGTAACGCCAGCCGAATACGACAAGCGGGATCCCGTCCCTGGCGCGGTTCGAAGGCAGCAGGTTAACTATCAATAACGTCACCACTGCGACGAGCAAGGTTCCTACGAAGTTTTGGGCTGGGACGTCCGGGCTGCCGGGAATGATCGTTGTTACATCGGACCAATGCACGTAGCCAAAGCGTTGCAAAGTCGACTCGAAAACCAGGTCGGCCCCAGCCACGGTCAGGGCGCCTAGCACCGCGACCAGCAGCGGAGCCTTCGTCACGCGGCGAGCGGCGATCAACACCGCATAGGTCAGTGCCATCTGGCCGAATGGGACCAGAAGTGGCACGCCGGCCAACGTCAGCCCGTATTCGGATGTGAACCGTAGATGTCCAAATGGAAGTTCGGTGTAGCGATTCACGAGTTCAGCTAGAAACCAAGCCGAGAAGGTGACCGTGGCAAAGCCGAGCGCCCACAAAGCCGAACGCTCAAGCACGGCGTGCAACATCGTCCCAGCGAAGGCTAATCCGCATGCCATTGCGAAGAGCAAGTCGCGCCGGGGGCCGGTCGCGGCGGTCCAACCGATCTCGGCGGCACCGGAAAGAATCACAAGCAGCCAAGGGAAACGGAACATCCAGCGACCCGCCCGCCCGCGGCTTGCGGCGTGCGGACCGTGATAGACGCGGATGCTCAGGGTGGCTCCAAGTCGGGCGAGTGGGGTCCCACCGTGTCAAACCAAGGTCGGTCAGCACAAGCCGGGTCCGATGCGGTTGACTTCCCTTGTGACAACCATGCGACTAGAAACCCCTGAGCAGCAGAAGCAGGCCGCCGCTGAGGCGGCCGCCGAATTCGTGTTCGACGGCATGACAGTCGGGCTGGGGACCGGATCCACGGTCGCCTACCTGCTGCCTGCCTTGGCGTCCCGCCGGCTGAACATTCGCTGCGTGGCTACCTCGCCGGCGACCGAAGAGCAGGCCCGGTCACTTGGTTTGGTGGTACTCGACTTCGACGAGGTAGATCGTTTCGATATCGCCATAGATGGCGCTGACCAGGTTGCACCGGACGGGTGGCTCGTGAAAGGCGGCGGGGCCGCGCACACCCGCGAGAAGGTGGTCGCTGCCTCGGCGGAGCGCTTCATTGTGATCGCTGATGCAAGCAAGGTTGTCAGTCGGATTTCGGCTCCGATTCCGCTGGAACTGCTGTCCTACGGACTGGCTGCCACGCTGCGTCGGCTCGACACCGTGCAGCTGCGCGCGGTTCCCAACAGTCCCGATGGCGGAGTGATCGCCGACTATCTGGGTACGGTCAACGATCCTGGCATTACCGCTGCAATGCTGTCTGCAACCCCCGGTGTAGTCGATCACGGACTGTTCTCGCCACTATTAGTTTCTGATCTGATCATCGCGACCCCAGACGGGGTTAGCCACAGGAAACTCGTGAAGTGAATCCGAGAAGTCGACCGTGACGGAACATGGAGTGCGTCCGGCGCTGCGAGATTCGCCCGCTTGGGTGGCCTTAGAACGCCACCGAACTGGGTTCACAGCAACCTTGCGCCAATTGTTCGAGGCGGATCCGAGTCGAGGTACGACGTTTCGAGCCGCTGCGGCTGGGCTGTACCTGGACTACGCCAAGAACCTAGTTACCACTGAGACCCTGACCTTGTTGGTGGAGTTGGCGATCGAACGCGACGTCGCGAGCCATCGGGATGCAATGTTTCAGGGCGGTCAAATCAACTCAACTGAGCAGCGGGCAGTGCTGCATACAGCGTTGCGCGCGGCCGCCGACGAGTCGGTGACGGTGGACGGAATAGATGTCGTTCCGCAGGTGCATGCCGTGCTTGGCCAGATGGCTGACTTCGCTCGTCAGGTGCGCGACGGGAGCTGGGTTGGACACTCAGGTAAGCGAATTACCCATGTGATCAACATTGGCATTGGCGGTTCAGATTTGGGCCCAGTACTGGCCTATAGAGCATTGCGGGCCTTCAGCGACCGCAATCTGATCGTGCGGTTCGTGTCGAATGTCGACGCCACTGATCTCGTTGAAAGCACTCGAGATCTGGTTCCGGAGACGACGCTGTTCATTGTGGCATCTAAGACTTTCGGGACCATCGAGACGATGACGAATGCTGAGTCAGCCCGAACTTGGCTACTGGCCGCTTACGGTGGTGACTCAGCCGCAGTCGCCAAGCACTTTGTCGCTGTCAGCACAAACAAGCAGCGCGTAGTCGACTTTGGGATTGATCCGGTCAACATGTTTGGCTTCTGGGATTGGGTAGGCGGGCGTTACTCGATGGCGTCGGCGATCGGATTGTCGACGATGATCGCGATCGGGCCGGAGCGATTCTCGGATCTTCTCTCCGGATTCCGGTCGATGGACCAACATTTTCGAACCGCGCCATTAGCCGAGAATTTGCCGGTGCTGCTCGGGTTGTTGACGGTCTGGTACGTGGACTTCTTTGGTGCCCAAAGCGTTGCGATACTGCCTTATGAGCAGTATCTAGATCGCTTTCCTGCATATCTGCAGCAATTGGCGATGGAATCGAACGGTAAGTCTGTAACCCTTGCCGGTGATTCAGTTGGTGTGGCGACGAGCCCGGTGTATTGGGGCGAGCCGGGAACCAATGGACAGCACAGCTTTCACCAGTTGCTGCATCAGGGAAGCCTGCTGGTACCGGTTGATTTCATTGCTTTTGCCCGCAGTGCCAATCCGCTCGGAGGTCATCACGACATCCTTGTTAGCAATGTGTTTGCCCAAGCGCAGGCGCTGGCCTTTGGGCGAACCGCCGACGAGGTTCGAGCGCTTGGGACGATCGAGGAACTAGTGGCTCATCGAGTCATGCCGGGCAACCGGCCCAGCAACGTGATCATGGCGGACGAACTGACGCCATTCACACTTGGTGCGCTGATTTCGTTATACGAGCACAACGTTTTCGTGCAGGGAGCGATCTGGGGGGTGAACTCTTTCGACCAGTGGGGGGTGGAGCTTGGTAAGGAATTGGCAACCGAGATCTTGCCATTACTGACCTCGCCGCACGCGTCATTGAAGGTTGACTCATCTACGGCCGAACTTGTTCGTCGCTATCGGGATTCTCGCCAACCGTAGCGACTTGGGATCTGATCAGATTCCGGCTGCTGTCTTGATTTCGGCGATTGTTTCACCGGGGGAGTCCCACATCGGGGCGTGACCGCAGCGGTACATGGTCACCCACCGGACGTGCTTAGGAGCCAGCGAGCGGACCTGGTTGTGCGGCTTGGGCAGGAGTCGGTCGCGGTCGCCGAACACCACGGTCACTGGTATGGATTCGGGGATTTCGTCGGCCCGCTCGAAGTGACGGTGCAGCATTCCGTCGTTACACGCCTCGAATCCAGATGCATCAGCTTGCGCATAGGCGGCGTCCAATGCGATTTCCGGGGTCAGTCGGTCGAATCGTTCGATTGCTGAGGCGAATGCCAGTCGCCGGATTGTGCGTCTGGCAAGTAGTTTCGGTAAGGCCGAACGGGTGGCGCGTGCGATGGCCCGATTCGCGGTCATGATCGGACTGCGTCGGGTGTAGCCGTCCCACAGTCCGGCTGGACACAGCGCTACTACCGAGGCTGCGCGAGCGTCGGCTGCCAGTTCCAGCACCGTCCAGCCACCGAGGGAATTGCCGACCAGGTGTGCCGTGCTCAGCTCCATGGTGTCGAGCCAGGTGCCAACTGCGGCGGCTAGTTCATGTGGTGTGACAACGGCGGCGGTCGGCGCCGGGGAGGCGCCGTGCCCAGGCAGGTCTACCGCGTAGGTAGTCGCGACGTCGGCTAGGCCAGCTCGGACGGTGTCGAACGCCCGGCGGGAGGAGCCCAGGCCGTGGATGAAGACGATCGGGGGACCGCCGTCTCCCAGAGTGTCGTAGGCAAGTCCGGCAGCGAACAAGGTGGCTGGTGGCACCGGTATCTCCTGACTTGAGTTGGTCGAGATTACCCGGCGTTGACGATTGTCGGACCCGGGACATACCTTGGCCTTATTCGAACAAATGTTCGAATCTCTCGTACCGGGACTCGCGGCCCGTCTCGAGGGACCCGGTCGTCCGGCCGGGGCGGTGGCTTCGACCCCTGCCGCTCCGCCCGGGCACCGGCACTGAACTTGGTCCGGTTACTCAAGGAGGTGTCATGAGCCGCAGATACGGCGATCGGATTGCGGTGCGGTCCGCCGCCTCCGCTGTCGACGCCGACTCGGGCCCGGAGCAGTTTCAGTGGCGCGGGCGCAACTACTTGGTGCATGCGGTTTTGGCCCATTGGATCGAGGTTGGGCCGTGGTGGCGTTTTGCTGCTGCCCTAGACCTTCAGCCAGGGATTACTGAACAGGAATCGGTTGATCCGAGCGAACGTGAGGTATGGCGAGTTGAGGCCACGGCAAACCGGGGGATCACCCCCGGGGTCTACGACCTGTGTCGCGATGGCGCGACCGGTTGGCGACTTGTACGAACCATCGATTGAGCAAGAGGAGGAGAAATGGCGGTGCGTAGAAACTCTTACGGGGTAGGCCCGTCGGTACCGGTTCCGGCTGCGGCACGTGAGTTGCTGTTTGCGGCCGAGCAGTGCTGCGCCGAGGCGCTGATTGCCCCAGACCCGGCGGCCAAATATGCCAAGGCGCATCTGGCGGCGCTGCGGGCTGCAGCAGCGGTGCTGGCAGCTCGAGCCCGACCCACTGGGGGCCGCGGACGTATTCGTAGTGCCTGGACGCTACTCACCTTGGTGGCGCCGGAACTCGGCGAATGGGCGGCGTTCTTCGCGGCGGGGGCCAACCGACGGGCAGCTGCCGAGGCCGGGCTCGGTGGTGACATCACCACCCGGGAGGCCGATGACCTGCTGCGCGAGGCGCACAACTTCGTCACGATCGTCGGTTCCGAGCTCGACATCCGGACTAGGCCACTGTTAGTGCCGGTTGGCTGAGTGGATATCGACCAATTCGTCCACCTGCACGTCGCCTCCGGATACTCGCTGCGTGTTGGTGCGGCGACCCCAGCAGATCTGGTGGCCCGGGCCGCCGAGCTCGGGCAGACCTCGCTCGCACTAACTGATCGCGATGGCACCTACGGTGCGGTTAAGTTTGTCCGGGCCTGTCAGCGCGCCGGTATCCGACCGATCCTCGGCGCCGACCTGACTCTGGCTGATCACAGCGATCGCGTTGGTACAACTGTTGCTGTGCGCTCTCCGGTGCGGGGTGGCGCAGTTGTAGATCCGCGGCACCCACGCATCGTCGTGTTGGCCCGCGGCGCTACCGGTTGGGCAAGTCTGTGTCGGCTAATCTCCGCAGCACATTTGGGCGCTGCTGGTGGTGGGCGCGGAAATCCCTTGGTAACACCGGAATTAGTGGCCGAACACGGTGCCGGTCTGGTCGTGTTGCTTGGTGCCGAGTCTCCGATCGGTCGGGCACTGGCCCGTCGGCGCCCCGATATTGCCGGGACCGAATTACAGCGCTGGGCTCAGTTACTCGATCCGGCAGCGCTGCGCATCGAGGTCGTCTCGCACCATGCGCGTGACGCTGCGCTGGCCGTCAGCGATGTCGGTGGTGCGCCGTCGCGCGGTCTGCCGCTGTCCGACTCGGCTGCCACTCGGCTAGTCGACTTCGCTGCTGAGGCCGGCATCACAGCGGTGCTAGCTAACGCAGTTCGTCACGTCGATCGCACTGGTGGCCCGGTCGTTGATGCGCTCGATGCGATTCGGCGACTGGTGCCGTTAGATTCTCGCCACCTTGACCGATCCAACGCCGAAGGGTTCCTCAAGTCCGGCGCAGATATGGCGAAGGTTGCCGCGCGGATTACTCGATCGCCAGAAGCAGCCGCTCGACTTCTCAATTCCACCGTCGAACTTGCGGCCGCATGTCTACTCGAGCCATCCGACCTTGGCCTCGACGACGTTCACGTGCCCGAACTCGATGTGCTGCTTGATCCTTCCGTCATTAATCGGACTCCGGTGCTAAATCGTGATCGGGTGGCCGAGGCTCGCCGTGGCGATGTCCTACTGCGGCAGCGCTGCACCGACGGCTTGGCGCGGCGCGGGTTATCGCCGCATGCCCCAGAGGTCAGCGACCGGCTCGAGGCTGAGCTCGCCGTCATCGCCGAACTCGGCTTTGCCGCGTATTTTCTTACCGTTGCCGAAGTTGTTGACCTGATCAAGTCGATGCAGGTGCGGGTGGCTGCGCGTGGTTCCGGGGCTGGCAGTTTCGTCACCTACCTACTGGGTATCTCCGCAGTTGATCCGCTGCGGCACGGCTTACTGATGGAACGTTTCCTCTCGCCATTACGTCGAGCCCTTCCCGACATCGACATCGACGTTGAGTCGGCGCGCCGTACCGAGGTGTACGAGCGGATCATTGCCCGCTTCGGTAGTGACCGCACTGCCTGCGTGTCGATGATGGACACCTATCGGGTGCGGCACGCAATTCGCGATGTCGGTGCTGCCCTAGGTCTGCCGCCAAGCGAGGTTGATGCCTTCGCCAAGGCATTCCCGCACATCCGTGCTGCTGATGCCCGCTCGGCTTTGCGGGACCTACCGGAATTGTGCAACTCCGGTCTAGGTCAGCTTGCCGCGCAGGGTCGGCTCGACGGCATGCTCGATCTGGTTGAGGCACTCGACGGTTTGCCGCGTCACGTGGCACTCCATCCGTGTGGTGTGCTGCTTTCCGATGCCACCTTGCTCGACCGCACTCCGGTCGAGGCAAGTTGGCTTGGCTTCCCGATGAGCCAGTTCGATAAGGATGACGTCGAAGAATTGGGTCTGCTCAAACTTGATGTGCTCGGCATTCGCATGCAGTCGGCGATTTCGCATGCGCTGACTGAGATTCAGCGGGTCGACGCCGAAGTGATCGACATCGATGAGGTGCCGCGCGATGACCCTGCAACCTTTGAGTTGATCCGCTCCACCCACACTCTTGGTTGTTTCCAGATCGAGTCCCCAGGCCAACGTGAGTTGATTGGAAAGTTCGCGCCCGAGACTTTCGATGACCTAATCGTCGACATCTCTCTGTTCCGCCCCGGGCCCGTGAAGTCCGACATGGTTCATCCGTTCCTGCGAGCCCGGCAGGGCTGGTCTGAGCCGCAGTACGCCCACCCGTCATTGATCCCGGCAGTCGCCGACACCTATGGCGTAGTGGTGTTTCACGAGCAGGTGCTACGCATCGTGTCGATCATGACCGGTACCTCACTAGCTGCAGCCGACGAAGTCCGGCGCGACCTAGGCTCCATCGAACGCCTCCCGCAGGTGCGGGCCTGGTTCTATCCAGCCGCTCTGGCTCGCGGCTATGACTTGCCAACCGTCGAGACGGTGTGGGAGATCCTGCGGGCGTTCGGCTCGTTTGGTTTCTGTAAGGCCCACGCTGCGGCGTTCGCCGTTCCGACGTATCAATCGGCGTGGCTCAAGGCGCACCACCCGGCGGCTTTCCTCGCAGGTGTGTTGACCCACGACCCTGGCATGTATCCCAAGCGGCTCATCCTCGACGATGCTCGCACCATGGGCATCGCGGTGCTCGGGCTCGACGTAAACGAATCCGATTCGACCTATCGTGTCGAACGGGTTGAGCCCGGCGACGAACCTCCGCCACGCATCCTCGGCAGCGATCCACGCCCGGCTCCGGAGACTCCCGGAGTTCCCGATGCGCGCGCTTATGGCATTCGACTGGCATTGGCTGAGGTCAAGGGGATCAACTCTGCCGAGGTTGATCGCATCATCTGCGGTCGTCCTTATGCCTCGCTGGCCGATTTTTGGTACCGCGCCGGGGCGTCGCGTCCGATCGTCGAACGGCTCATCCTGGCTGGCGGGTTCGACTCCATCTATGGGCTGGGCTCGACCGTCCCGGTGCGCCGACGCGGGCGCGTAACCCGCCGCGACCTGTTGTTACAGGTGGCAGATCTTGAACGCTGGACCAAGTCCGGTCCACGACAGACTCGGGCTAGCCATGAAGTGGTTCAGGAAGGGCTGCAACTCTCATTCGACATCGGTCCGGAGCAGACCCCAATCAGCGGCTTGCCCGAACTTTCTGCGGCCGATCGAGTGCGGGCCGAACTCGAGGTACTCGGTCTCGATGTGTCGCATCACGTCGTCGATTTCTATGCGCCACTTCTGGCTGACCTAGGGGTAGTGCGAGCTAAGAACCTGCTGCGCTCTAGGTCGCAGCAGGAGGTGTTCGTTGCTGGGGTGAAGGTTGCCACGCAGACTCCGCCGGTACGTTCCGGGCGTCGGGTCGTGTTTCTGACTCTTGATGATTCCACCGGGCCTGTCGATGCGACTTTTTTCGACGACGTCCAAGGTCCGTACGCCGCAACGGTTTTCCATTCTTGGTTGCTGTTGGTTCGTGGCCTTGTTCGCCGAACCGGACCGCGAGGGGTGTCGATCCGGGCTACCGGTGCGTGGGAGTTAGGAGCGGTGCATCAGGTTTGGGCAGCCGGAGGGCTGGCTGCGGTCCGCGATTTTGTCGACGCCGCCGAACCGCCCCAAACCGCCCCGCGCGGTCGTCGGGTGCTGGTCCATCCAACCGGTTTCCGGGTATCGCCCTACGCCGATGTGAAGCCGGCCGGTGCAGGCAACGACCACATTCCGGCCGGTCGACCGGCACCCTCGAAACTGTGGCAGTCCAGTCCCGGAAGTTCGGGTTGGTGACGAGATGATTGCCCAATGAGCCGTGGGCAGTTGCGCCGAACGTCCGGGACCGCCGGCCTCGGCGACGACGACACCGACTGCACAGTTCTTCACGTCGACATGGATGCCTTCTATGCCGCCGTCGAACTGCTCGACCATCCTGATCTGGTCGGAACTCCCGTCATCGTCGGCGCCTCCGGTGGGCGGGGCGTGGTGCTTTCGGCCACCTACGAGGCTCGCGCCCTCGGGGTACATTCCGCGATGCCCATGTCGCGAGCCCGGCGAATCTGCCCACAGGCCACCGTCCTCGCACCTCACCACGGTCGCTACGCCGACGTTTCGGCTGGGGTGATGGCAATCTTCCGTTCGATCACACCGCTGGTCGAGCCGCTCTCGCTGGACGAAGCTTTTCTCGACGTTGCTGGTGCGGTGCGACGACTCGGTCGCCCGCGTGAGATCGGCGAATCCATCAGGGCACGAGTCCACGACGAGCAGGGCATCACCTGTTCGGTTGGGGTCGCCTCGACCAAGTTCGTAGCCAAACTTGCATCCACACGTATCAAACCCGACGGATTGCTGGTGGTTCCGCGAGACGAAGTAATTGCATTCCTGCATCCGCTACCGGTGGGGGCCCTGTGGGGGGTGGGGGAGAAGACGGAGGAAGCCTTACTGCGTCTGGGATTACGCACCGTTGGTGACATAGCGAATACCTCTGCGGCTACCCTGACCCGCGCCCTAGGTAATGCAGTCGGGGAGCATCTGACGGCTTTGTCATGGGGTCGTGACGGCCGTCGCGTGAGTCCAAACGAACCCGAACGCAGCATTGGGAACGAGGAAACTTTCGGCAGCGATGTCGACGATCCGGAGGTGATTCGCCGCGAATTGTTGCGATTAACCGAGAAGGTCGCCAGTCGCATGCGGGCCGCTGGTGTGGTGGGTCGGACCGTTGTGCTGAAGGTGAGATTCGCAGACTTCACAACCATCACCAGGTCCCGAACGGTTGCTGAACCAACCGATGTTGCCCGCGATATTTACGCCGTTGTCATCGGGCTGCACGAGGCGCTTGGGCTGCAGCGAGCCAGATTGCGTTTGGTAGGCGTACGCCTCGAAGGGCTCAGCGACGCCGCCGAAGCCCACCATCAGTTGCTCTTGGACGCCCCCGAACGCGGTTGGCGGGAGGCGGAGGCGGCTAGCGACCTAGCCGCCGCCCGATTTGGCTCCGGGGCGGTTCGGCCAGCGCGTTTGGTGGATCCAATTGCTAAGGAAGACCCACGTTCGGGCCGAGGTTGAGGTAAGGATTCGCTGAGTCGGGTTTCCTCAGTCCGCGAACGTGCATATCCTTAGAGGGTCCAGCGAAGGAGGTGCCATGCCGCTCTCAGACCACGAACAGCGTCTGCTTGAGCAGATGGAGCAGGCCCTCTACGCCGAGGACCCCAAATTTGCCACCACCTTGCGCAGCGGTCGACCCCGCGCCGGCAATCGGGTGACCCTGGTAATCGGGCTGGTTGTCACATTGGGCGGACTCCTACTCCTGCTGGCTGGCGTCACCTCAAGTTCCGTCCCGGTGGGCGTTCTTGGTTTCGTTGCGATGCTGGTCGGAGTGTTCTTGGGCTGGACGTCGTTGCACGCCCCCGCCAAGTCGGCTGCTAGTGCCACACCGAAAAAACGCCGTGGTGGGCTCAACAACAAGCTGGAAAGTCGTTGGGCAAAGCGCCGCGAGGACGGAACCTTCTAGTTACCTCGCTTGGCCCCGATTAGCTAGCTCGATATTCAGCTAGATCGAACCGGCAGCATCGCCGCTCGAATTCGAGTTCGCCAAGAACTTTGCCGCCACAATTGGCGCCGCACGATTCGCAATTCCTCAATCGGCGGGCTCGTTTTGGGTGACGCATCCGGACGGGCGTAGCGCGATGATTCCACGCTGTTGATCAATCTGTGCACTGCGCTTCGATAATCGGAGTCGTTGCCAAACCGACGCAGCCAATCGCCAATTTGGCGCGGGGTGGAATTTGGCAACCAGCCGCCAGCCAGTTCGGCGCCGCTGGCAGCAAGATCTCGCCACACCGCCTCGATCCGGTCGGTCGGCTGGCCACGTCGCAGCGCCACGCGCCGGCGCACGCGCCGAAGGTTCGGAAGGCACGCGAATATAGGTACCAGCAACCAGATCAGGCCGCGTGGCAATCGGCGCGCTATCGACATAGCCGCCGTCGGTAGAGCGACGACGATCTTGGTATCGCCGGGGTCGAGTCGCTTGGTCTTGCCCCCGGCAACTGACGCCGGGTCTGCGCTGGGAGTTTGTTCTGGCTGCTGGGATACGGTTGCATAAGCCGGGGTGTTGATCCCGGTGCCTTCACTGGCGCGTGGCGTCGGTTCAAAACGGATCCATCCAATGCCGTGGAAGAACAACTCCGGCCAGGCGTGGGCGTCATGAACGCTTACTTGCCATGATCCGTCAAGCATCGGTGTCCCTGGGGCGAAACCAACGGCAACGCGTGACGGAATGCCAAGTATGCGGGCGAACAGTGCCATCGTCGCGGCGAACTGTTCGCAGTAGCCGGTGCGGTCCTTCAGGAAGCTAAGTAGATAGTTGGTGCTTGCCCCCGATTGCACCGACGTGCTGTAAGTGAAAGTTCGAAGCCACTTCTGGATGGCGGCGGCTTGATCGAATGCAGTGTTAGCTGGCCCGACCACTTGATGAGCCAAGGCGATGATCGACGCCGGGGTGTTGCTTGGGTACGCCAGGTCGAGCAGCGGATCGGCAGCTGTGGGCGGTCCTGCGGCTCGCAACTGGGCCGGGGTCGGCGACGAGTTCCAGGTCGAAGCGGTGTAGCTAAGGCCAGCCAGCTTGGCCGAAGTTGTGCGTACCGTCTGGGTGGGTGCATCAAAGAACCAGGCTCCGGATATCCGAAGCGATCTGACTAGAGGCGGGACGGGTAGTGCGTGGCCGTCGAGCGGACCAAGTTTGACCGCATAAGTCGGCCCGAGAGGCGCCACGGTCGTCGGCAATCCCGGTGGGAGCGGCCAAGCAGAGTCGATTGGGTAGTCGCTCAATCCGTCCGAGGTGCGCGATCGCCAAGTGGTTCCGTCGAAAGACTCAAGCACGTCCATGCGCAGGTAATCGGGCGATCCCACGTATGGGGTCGAGCCTGCAGTGACTGTGTAGGTAAGTACAACTCGATTGTCGGTTGCGATTAGGTCCCGACGCAGCGACACCGTCGGGTCGATCGAGATGCTGTTACCGACACCGCTTAGACCGTCGGGCCCTGAGCGCCCACTGTTTCCACCGACTAAGCGGACGTGAGGACCGGAAGGCAGGAGGATCGGGACGATGACAGCAATCGCGATCGCGACGGCGCCAAGTTGTCGAGCCGAAGAAGTCAGGATCGGCAATGGTCGTTGGTTCTCGAGATTTCGGCTGGTTGCGGTGATTAGTTGCCGATGGGCAGCTAGCTGATGTCCCCACGCCCGCAATCGGGATTGCTCCCGTCCCCCCAGCAGCGCTAACCAGCCGACAGCAGCGACGGAGAATAGCGGCCACGGCAATGGGGTCGGACGGATGGCAGCAACAGCGAAGTAGAGAATCAGAACCGGCCACCCTAGGCCAACGGGGTCGGCGAATTCGGCCAGCGAATGAGCCAGGATTGTCAGCCAGCCAAGCGCAAATGTGACGACTGTGATGATGCCTATGTTGGTTGCTACGGGTGGCATGGCGTTGTAGGCATCCATCAGGCCAGCACCAATTCCGGCCCAAAATCCACGCAGAGCGCCCGGGCCGGGGAACATGCCAAGCGGCATTAGGTTCCGGGCCGTCATTTCGCATAGCAACGTTAGAAGCACCAATGCTTCGCCGATCGGAATGAGCGCCACTGGCACGCCGATCCGTCGCAGTACGTCGTAGGTCAGCGTCACCAGCCCGATGGCTGCAGCCGCCGCAAGCAGCCAGCCAGTCCCGCGGAGCAACGGTGCGAGCAGGACCGAACTGAACAGCAGCGCTAGCGCCGTTAGCCAAGGTGATGTCACCGGTGCGGGGACTCTTGACCTTGTGATCATGACGCTGCCGTGATCTTCATGCGGCACCGGTGCCATTGGTTCGCTGAACCCTGCGGACGGCCGACGGCGCCACCAACGTTGACCACGCCTGGGGGACCGAAGTGCCTGGTGCAACGACAACACCGTTCCAACCGCATTGGCGGAGGTCGCTAAGCGTCAGCGGTGCACTATGGCCGGGGTGCGCGTGCCGAGGCTGTGATTCGGGCCACGAATGGGTGTCGAGCACCAGTGCTAGCGCGGTCCCTGTAGAACTGCGCCAACGGGCGACTGCCGCGGCAAGTTCAGGGCCCATCGGCGCGAAGAGGCCGATGCAAAGGCCATCAGGTGCTCGTCGTTGCGGCAAGATGGGGTCGTCGCGAAGTTCGAGTTCGGCCAGTTGATCAAGCAGTTGAGCGATAGCCGCCGCTCCCGGCTCTAGGGGGCCGACGATCAGTTTGCCGCTGTGGTCGGAGACCTCGACAACGTACCCGCGATGCATGAGTTCGATAGCGATGCTCGCGGTCGCTGAGATCAGCCACTCAAACGATGCCCCGATCCCGGTTCCGACGTTTGCTGTTGCCCGCGTGTCGATCAGCAACGAAGCGCGGGTGCGCCACGGCTGTTCTTCTCGCCGAACCATTAGTTCGCCGGTCCGAGCAGTCGCGCGCCAATGCACGCGACGAAGTTCGTCCCCAACGCGGTAGTCGCGGGGCACGACGTCATCGGCGCCAGCAGCGACGATTGCCCGTGCGACCGCGTCGCCCCCGCCTGCCCAGCGTCCCGTGCGATCCGTTGTCCGCAGGGATTCGACACGGGGCTGTACAACGATGCGGTCGACTGCCGCAAACGAATGGTCGAGCGAGACCAATCCGAATGGGTCCACTACCCGGATCCGCAAGGGCCCGATGGTGCGATGTCCGCGCGCTTGTGGGGCCAGCGAGTAAGACACCACCCGGCTGTCGTTCGAGGTGATGCCAGCAACGACGAAACGTTGGCCAACCCCCAGGGCCGGATCAAGGTCGTCGGTCAGGAGTAGTAGCCCGGTCGGGACTCGGGACAGGTTCGTCAGGCCGATAGTGACAGTTACTTCGGACCCTAGAGGGACGCGCGTCGGAGTGACCGTTCGTGCGGCCGAAAGTCGGAAGCGTGATCGATGCGCCAGGACCAGTCCTAACGGTGGCAAGACGAGTAGCAGCACTCCGGCAGGCAGGATGTCGGGTCGGCCCACAGTCCAGCCGACTGCACCCATCAGGAGACCGGCGAGGAGGAAGCCCCTACCTCGCGCAGTCAACTCGCGCCAGCGGTCAAGCACCCCGTTTCCGGCCCTCTGACGTTGGGATAGGGATGTTTCTCAAGATGGTTGCCACTACACCGGATGCGGTCGTGCCCGAAAGGCTGGCATCGGGCGTGAGCAGGAGCCGGTGCGCAAAGACTGGGCCGACCAGTGCTTGCAAGTCATCTGGGAGAACGTAGTCGCGGCCGTCGAGTGCCGCTGCGGCTTTCGCGGCCCGCACCAAGTGCAAGGTGGCGCGGGGCGAGGCCCCCAGTCGCAAGCGGGTGTCTTGTCTGGTGGCCGTTGCCAGATCCACTGCGTAGGCCGCGACCTGAGGCGAAACGAACACCTGCCGGACCTCGGCGACCAATGCGGCAATCGTCGTGGTGTTCGCAACCGGCTCGATGTCGACTAGCGGGCTCCCGGATCCATGGACGGCAAGCATCTGCAGTTCAGCGGCGGGATCGGGGTAGCCCATCTCGATCCGTGCCATGAATCGATCTCGTTGAGCCTCAGGTAGTGGGTATGTGCCTTCCATCTCAATCGGGTTCTGGGTTGCGATCACCATGAACGGCGCAGCCAGTTCGTAGGTGTGACCGTCAACGGTCACCTGCCGTTCTTCCATACATTCGAGCAGCGCTGACTGCGTCTTTGGTGACGCACGATTGATTTCGTCGCCAAGGACAATGTTGGCAAATACCGCGCCCGGTCGAAACTCGAAGGTCCTGGTTTCCTGATCAAAGACGCTAACTCCGGTCACGTCTCCCGGAAGCAAGTCAGGTGTGAACTGAATGCGCCGCACTGTCGCATCTAGCGAGCGAGCCAACGCCTTAGCCAGGAGCGTCTTTCCGACGCCGGGCACATCTTCTATCAGCAGGTGTCCTTCGGCCAGCATGACCGTCAAGGCCAATCGAACTGCGTCAGCCTTTCCTTCAACGACCGTTTCGATGCTCGCCCCGATGCGTCCAGCCGTGCCACGCAGATCTATTCGAGTCTGGCTCTCCGACACGCGACCTCCCCTTGGTCTGATCGCCATTCTCACCCCGCCGGCCGCTTGAGGGGAGCGCAATGCTGGATCCGGGCGATCGATCTGGGTAAAGGGCCACTAGCCTTGCCAACAAATCAGGTCGGGGAATAGTTACGTGGAGGCACGGATGGCGATTCACGAGGCGGTTTTGGGCAACTTCTTCGAAGACTTCGTGGTAGGCGACGTCTACCAGCACCCATTCGGACGCACCATCAATGAAGCCGACTCGACCTGGTTCACGTTGCTGACCTGCAACACCAACCAGAACCACTTCAATGCCCACCTGGCGCAGTCGAACCCCATCACCAACGGGCGCATCATCGTCAACTCCGGACTAACCGTGGCGTTGGTGCTTGGTTTGTCGGTAATAGACATGAGTCAGAACGCAATCGCCAACCTTGGCTGGACGGACATCCGATTGACGCACCCGATCTATATCGGCGACACGGTCTACGCCGAATCGACGGTACTTGAAGTGCGTGAGAGTTCATCTCGCCCTGAGGTCGGCATCCTGACCATGCGAACGCGCGGCCTCAACCAAGACGGTGCCGAACTCGTCTCTTGGCTGCGGACCGTCATGATCCCCAAGCGCACCTCTGGCATCGGCCAGAACTACTTCCCGGTGCCGGCGAACTCCTGATCGTTCGGACACTGGCACCGGCTGGGCTTCCTGGGCGAAGGCGGCCCGCTGTCCGGTAGGCCCTTGCCCGAGCCACTAGTCGGGCGTTCTGGACGGCACCCCAAGGCCAATCCCGGCTCTTCGATTGGAAATTGCTTTCCCTCGTACACGGGCCTAATCACACCCCGATGGTGGTTGACGAGGGAGCCATGTGGAGTAAGGTGGCGTGCAATGGAGGAGTTCGGGGTAGGCGATGGAGCCTGCCCCCCGTATCGGAGGGAGGCGCGAACATGTTCTTGGGAACGCATGCTCCCCGCCTCGACGAGAAGGGCCGACTCTTCCTGCCGGCGAAGTTCCGCGACGCCTTGGCCGGCGGACTCGTGATCACCAAGGGCCAGGACCGTTCGCTGGTCGTATGGCCAGAGGCTGAATTCCGCGACTACTCGCACCGACTGGGTGAGGCTTCGCAAAGCAACGCGCGGGTCCGAAGCCACATGCGGGTCTTCTTTTCCAGCGCTTTTGACCAAGCCCCCGACAAGCAGGGCCGGGTGACGATCCCTACCCAGCTACGCGAATACGCCGGCCTTGATCGAGACGTGGTCGTAGTCGGAAATAACACCACCGTTGAGATCTGGGACTCCGCAGCTTGGGAGACGTACTTGCAGGAGAACGAACCAAGTTTTGCTGATCTGTCTGAGGAGGTCGTCCCAGGCATCTTCTGATCTGCGTTCAAGCAGTACGGCGAGGTCTCCTCCCGCTCCTTGCACCTGACGCCACTTCCCCGGCGCCAGGCGCCCGTTCCCTTCGGGGCGGTGGGGGGCCTGACCGCACCGCCATCGGCTCGCGAGGCCGAACCCAGATAGCACCGAATTTACCGGACGGCAGGAAGGTCAAGGGTCGAGATGAGCACTATCGAGTGGGTTAGTGGCGCGAAAGCAGCCGGGCTGCTTCATCGCACCCGCCCCATCCTCGTGCTCGGCTTGGCTACCGCGCTTTCCGTTGGGACTTTGGCGATTCTGGCCAGCACAGTTGGCCGCGGACGATGACCTCTCAGCACGTTCCCGTTCTCGAACAGCGTTGTCTTGCGCTCCTGGCCCCGGCTTTGACTCGACCGGGCGCAGTTTTCGTCGACGCCACTGTCGGACTTGGGGGACACAGCGCGGCAGTGCTACAGGCTTTCCCGCAGGTCCGGTTGATCGGCTTAGATCGAGACTCTGTGGCGCTTGCTGCCAGTCGTAAGCGACTAGCCGAGCACGGCGAGCGCGTAACCCTTGTGCACGCGGTATTCGACCAACTACCCACGATCCTTGCTGAACTCGGCTTCCCACTGATTCAAGGCATCCTTTTCGACTTAGGTGTTTCCTCACTGCAATTGGATGAGGCCGAACGCGGATTCTCGTACTCACAAGATGCGCCGCTGGATATGCGAATGGATCAAGGCACCGGGCCTACTGCCGCAGATGTCCTGAATTCCTACGATGCCGCAGACCTTGCCGCTTTGCTCTGGAAATTCGGTGAAGAGCGGTTCTCACGCCGGATCGCTGAATTGGTTGTCCGGGAACGCAACTCCGAACCCTTCACCAATAGCGCCCGACTGGTCGATCTAGTTCGCCGCGCTGTGCCGGCGGCTACTCGTCGGACCGGAGGGAATCCGGCCAAGCGTACTTTCCAGGCACTGCGGATCGAAGTCAACGCCGAACTTCAGGCCATCTCGGATGCGATCCCGAGCGCCATCGAGGCGCTTGATCTTGGCGGGCGAATCGTCGTCATGTCATACCAGTCGCTTGAAGACCGGATCGTCAAGGCGAACTTGACGAAGGCAACCACATCTTTAGCACCACGAGACTTGCCCGTTGTTCCAGATTCCCTTGCACCGCAACTGAAACTGCTCACTCGAGGCGCCGAGAAGGCGCCTGAAGACGAGGTCGCGCGTAACCCGCGTGCGGCATCGGTTCGACTCCGCGCTGCCGAACGAATCCGGGTGGCCGCATGAGCGCCCTTGGTAGCGCCGCGCGCCTGTCGCCGACTGATGCGCCACCGCGCCAACAGCGAGCACGCTCTGCCGACGTCCGGACGATCACGCCGGTTCGAGTCCAACCCGTTGCGCGCCGCCGCGGACTTGGCGCATTCATGGGCTTGGTAGTTGGGCTGTTGGCCTCTGGGCTTTTCGGTCTGCTCCTTCTGAACACCACGCTGGGGGAAGGCTCGTTCCGCATTAAGGCGATGCAGGTAGCCGTGTCACAGCTATCGGATCAGACACAGCAACTCCAGCAGCAGGTTTCGCTGGCCGAAGCGCCGATGTCGTTGCGGAGTAAGGCCAGTGCACTGGGCATGGTGCCGAGTAGTTCACCGGTATTTCTGCGCCTATCTGACGACAAGATCTTGGGAGTCGGCGTTCCTGCCGTGGCCGGTCCGTGGGTGGTTGCCCCGCAGGTGGTGACCAAACCTGCCGTCACCAAACCTGTCGTGACCAAACCTGTCGTCACCAAACCTGTCGTGACCAAACCGACAACGGTGAAGTCGGTGACCAAGGCGCCAGCTAAGCCCGTGGCTAAGCCACCCACCAAAACTGTGACCAAGCACTGATGGCGACGATCGCTCCGCCTCGGCCGCCTAGCCGACCAGCCTCCGCGCCGCGATCACGGACAGCACGTCCGGCAACGCCAGCGCGTTCGGGATCCCGGCCACCTCTTCGGCCGCGCCGGCCCGAGAGAGTCAGGATGGCCGATCCACGTCGCAGACTGCGCGCCTTTATTGTTTTTGCCGCTGTTGTGTTAGCCATCTTCGGGGCCCGACTGGTGCAGATCCAAGGCATCCAGGGGCCGGCCTTGGCTCGTGCGGGTGAGGCGTCACTGCTGCGAACAATCTCGCTACCGGCACTGCGCGGGACCATCACGGATATAAACGGCGTCGTCCTCGCGCAATCAATGGATGCGGTGAATGTCACCTGCGATCAGACCCAGGTGACGAACCCTGGTCTTGAAGCGGTCGCACTTTCACCAATCGTCGGTGTGGATGTCGCAACGCTCACGTCTCGGCTAACAGGGGTTCGACGCTTCGCATACGTAGCCAAGGGACTGACGCCACAGAAGTGGCTGCAGGTAGCAGCCCTGAAGTTGCCGGGTGTGCTATCCGAGCGCACCCAGGCGCGCTTCTACCCGGCAGGGCCGGTCGGTGCGAACCTGGTCGGCTTCGTTGGTGCGGCTGGCACAGGATTGGCCGGCGTTGAGTACGCGCTCAATGCCCCACTGGCCGGGGTTCCGGGGTCCCTCACCTATGAACGCGGATCCGGCGGCAGCGTGATCGCAACCGGGGTCAATCAGCAGATTGCCGCAATTCAAGGTGTGACTGTTCGACTGACAATCAACCGCGATATTCAGTACATGGCACAGCAGGCAATCGCCGATCAGGTTGCCGCCGCCCAAGCTGACAGCGGAACCGTAGTTGTCATGGACCCGGCCACTGGCCAGATCGTGGCCATGGCGACCGTTCCGACAGTGGATTCCAATCATCCCGGTGGAGCCGCGGCCAGTGATCGTGGAAACCGGGCGGTCAGTGATGTATTCGAACCTGGATCGACTAGCAAGGTCATGACGATGTCTGCTGTGATTCAGGAGCGGGCAGCTAATCCGTTGACTCACATCGTTGTCCCACCGACTTTGCTGCGCGGAGGAAAGACGTTTCACGACGATATCGCGCACGGCACTTGGGACCTGACGCTGACCGGAGTTCTAGCTCGATCGAGCAACCTAGGGACCATTCTGGCTTCCGAGAAGATCGGCGCCGCCACACTTTACAAGTACCTAAAGTTGTTCGGCATTGGTGAATCGACCGGAATGAACTTCCCGGGGGAGTCGACTGGTTTCATTCCTACTTTGACAAATTGGTCGAGGACTTCTTTCCCGACTATCGCCTTCGGTCAGGGACTTTCGCTGACAGCCGTGCAGGCTGCCAGCGTGTACTCGACGATCGCAAACAACGGAGTTCGGGTCGCGCCCAGCGTGATCGCCGGCACCACCGGTTCCAATGGACTTTTCAGCCCGGCGCCGGCTGCAACTAGTGTGCAGGTGGTCTCTGCAGCAACGGCTACAACCATTCGCACGATGTTGGAATCTGTCGTATCAGATCAAGGTACCGCTCCGCTGGCGAGCATCCCTGGCTACCGGGTAGCTGGCAAGACCGGTACTGCTAACCGGATCGACTCAAGGTGTTCGTGCTATCGCGGATATACCTCGTCCTTCATCGGAATGGCGCCCGCCGATGCGCCGCGCTTAGTGGTGGCCGTCTTCCTGCAGAACCCGCGTAATGGTCACTTCGGCGGGCAGTTGGCTGCCCCAGTATTCAAGCGAGTCATGACCTATGCCCTCCAGGTGCTTGGGATTCCTCCGACAGACACCCGTCGGCCGATCCTTCCAATCACCTTCGGCGGATAGCCTCGAGCCGTGACCCCGCCGCTGCGTCCGAAGCGCCGCCCGCAAACGCTATCCGCGGCCGCTGGATTCCTTGGAATACCTATCGGGTCGAAGTGGCACGAAATCTTGATCTCTGGTGTCACGCTGGATTCTGCTGACACCGCGCCGGGAGACCTGTTCATCGGGCGTTCGGGCGCGCACGGACATGGAGCAACGTATGCCGCAGCCGCGATATCAGCAGGAGCGGCGGCCGTTCTTACCGACGAGGCCGGCTCAGCGCTGCTCCAAGACCTCCCCGCGCAGATTCCGGTGCTAGTGGTGCCTGATGTCGCCGGGACGATCGGCCGATTGGCGGCTTGGGTTTACGGCGATCCGGCCAAAGAGCTCACCACCATTGGCGTGACTGGTACTAACGGTAAAACCACCACAAGTTGGTTGATCGAATCAGCATTGCGACATGCTGGTGTTGCTGTTGGTTTGCTGGGCACCTTGGGGGTTCACCTTTCGGCGAGCGCAAGCGGCGAGCGAATTGAACTGCCTTCTTCTCGGACTACGCCGGAAGCGACTGAACTTCAGGCGATCTTGGCCGTCATGCGTGAGGCCGGAATAACTCATGTCGCGATGGAGGTTTCCAGCCACGCGCTGGCCCTGGGTCGTGTGAACGGACTGGTTTATGACTTGGCTATCTTCACAAATCTGAGTCAGGATCATTTGGATTTTCATTCCAACCTAGAGTCGTACTTCGCAGCGAAACAAAAGCTGTTCGACCCAGAGCAGGCGCGTAAGGGGCTGGTGTGGCTTGGCGACGAATGGGGCCGAACTCTGGCCGCCCGGGCACGCATTCCGATCGTGACTTTCGATTCAGAAGGTTTAGCAGATTGGACTGCAGTCAATATCGTTTCTGCCGCAACTGGAACGTCGACCTTCGAAGTGCACGGCCCAAATAGCGTCGTCGTTCCCGTTCGACTCCAGTTACCTGGTCGGTTTCAAGTTGCGAATGCCGTCGCAGCTGTCGCAGCGCTCGTCGAGCTTGGTCTACCACCTGAAATCGCGGCGGCCGGGGTCTCAAACTGCGTTGGCGTGCCCGGGCGGATGGAGAATGTGGCCATGGGACAGCCATTCTTGGCAGTCGTCGACTATGCGCACACTCCGGACGCAGTATCGCGAGTGTGTGCTGCGGTAAGTCGAATCATCACAGGGCGGTTACTCGTACTAGTGGGTGCTGGCGGGGACCGAGACAGAGCTAAACGTTCGGATATGGGCCGGGAAGCGGCGGCGTGTGCGGCTGTCGTAGTAGTGACCGACGACAACCCACGGAGCGAGGACCCAGCTGCTATTCGTAGCGAAGTTCTCGTGGGTGCGAAGTCCGCAACGCAGGTGAACCGTGCCGAGGCGCGCGAGATTCCGGATCGTGAGGCCGCTATTGACTTCCTAGTTGGATTGGCTCGACCTGGCGACGCGGTGTTAATCCTGGGCAAGGGCGCCGAAACAACTCAAGAGGTGCGCGGTCGGTTCTTGCAGTTCGACGACCGGGTTGTTTTGCGGGCAGCGTTGGCTCGTCAAGGGTGGGATATTTGATGATCGAAATCTCGTTGGCGCAGATTAGACAGCTACTTGATTCGCAGCTGAGTCCCAATGTTGAGCAACCTAGCTTTCGATTCCCCAATGCGGTCGTCAACGGAAGGGTCGTTATCGATTCCAGGGAAGTCCGTGCTGGTGATCTGTTTGTTGCGTTGCCCGGTGAACGCGCCGACGGGGCCGACTTCATCCCGATGGCATTGGCAGCCGGTGCCGTTGGGGTCGTAACATCGACGGAATTCGAGGGCCCCGTAATCATTGTCAGTGATCCAGTTCGGGCCTTGGGGTCGTTGGCGCACGGCGTGGCAGGGCTGTTGTCGGACCTGACGGTCATCGGAATCACAGGCTCAACAGGCAAGACGAGTACCAAAGATCTCCTAGCTCAAATCTTGGCTTTGGTGGCCCCGACTATCGCTCCAAAAGAATCCTTCAACAACGAGATCGGATTGCCGCTGACGGTGCTGCGTTCAGACAAAGGCACGCGGTATCTGGTTCTGGAGCTCGGTGCGCGCGGTCCAGGGCATTTGCGCTACCTGTGTGGAATCGCCCCGCCGAACGCTGCAGTGGTACTCAACGTGGGCACCGCGCATTTGGGGGAGTTCGGGGACAGAGCAGCGATAGCGGCTGCCAAGGCTGAGATCGTGACCGCCGTGCAACCAGGCGGAGTCGTGCTGCTCAATGCCGATGACCCGTTGGTGCTTGCGATGCGGACCAATGTGGCTGCTGGCGTTCGCATCATCACCTTCGCCCAAGTAGCCGACGCAGACGTATCCGCAGGCAATGTGCAGTTGGACGAGCAAGCTAGAGCGTCATTTGATTTGTCGTGGAATCGCGAAACTGAGCGCGTTCAACTTCAACTGGTGGGAGCCCACCAAGTGGCGAATGCGTTGGCAGCCGCGTCCGTGTGCTTTGGCCTCGGGATTCCAATCGCCGCCGTTGCCGCCGGGTTGCGGTCGGCGACTGCGCAGAGTAAGTGGCGGATGCAGGTGAGCGAAACCGCCGATGGTGTGATCGTCGTGAATGACGCCTACAACGCAAATCCCGAGTCAATGCGGGCCGCACTAACGTCGCTGGTGGTGCTGGGGCGGGGTAGACCGACTTGGGCGGTGCTTGGTGAAATGCGCGAACTTGGGCCCGAGAGTGCGCAGCAGCACGAGTTGGTTGGTGCGCTGGTGGCTGAAGTTGGTATCGACCGACTCGTCGTGGTGGGTTCACCTGCCTTGCCGATGTACGAGGCCGCCGCCAAATCAACGTCGTGGAGGGGACAAGCGGTCTTTGTTGATTCCGTCGCGGCAGCCGAAGAACTGGTCTTAGAAGCGGTACGGTCCGGGGACGTGGTGCTGGTCAAAGCGTCCCGAGCGGTGGGGCTGGAAGCGGTCGCCGAAACCCTGGAACGGAGGAGTCGGCCGTGAGGCTCGTGATTATCTCCGGCGGAGTCTCCTTGCTGGTGACCCTATTCGGAACGCCATTACTTATTCGCTTTCTCAACCGCCATGGGTATTCGCAAGCGATTCGGGTATCAACTGGCGACGAACACTATCCGGCTCATGAAGGCAAACGCGGTACTCCCTCTATGGGTGGACTTGCGATCCTGGTTGGGATCCTCGTTGGGTACTTGGTCGCACATGTGGCGACCTTGCGTGACCCAACTGTCTCTGGGCTTCTTGGGCTTGGGCTCATCGTTGGACTCGGCTTAGTCGGGCTTGCCGACGACTATTTGAAAGTATTCAAGCAACGCAGCACCGGGGTACGTGCGCGCACCAAGTTGATCGGCCAAACGGTCTTGGCGATGTCATTTGCTTGGCTGGCCGTCCACTTCCCCAATGCGACCCTGCACACGCCGGCATCGCGTGGTGTTTCAACAATTCGCGATACGGCGATCGTTTTGCCAGTGCTCGGTTTCATGGTTTGGATCTGGTTCCTAGTTACTTCATCAACCAACGCAGTGAACCTGACCGACGGCCTCGATGGATTGGCTGTCGGCGCAGCGGCTATGACATTTGCCGCCTATACGGGAATCGCAACCTGGCAGTTTGGGCACGACTGCGCCTACCGGCATCTGGTCCAGTGCTACTGGGTTCGCGATCCGCTGGATCTGGCGGTGTTGGCCGCCGGATGCGCAGGGGCGTGTTTCGGATTCTTGTGGTGGAACACATCGCCGGCTCGAATCTTCATGGGAGACACCGGATCACTAGCTCTCGGGGGCGGGATAGCGGCCTTGGCAGTTATGACTCGCACCGAGCTGCTGCTGCCGCTGTTGGGTGGGCTTTTCGTGATCACAACGCTTTCCGTGATCGGGCAGGTCCTGTCGTTCAAACTCACTGGCCGCCGGATCTTCCGGATGGCTCCGCTACACCACCATTTCGAGATGCTGGGCTGGCCAGAAGTGCTGATAGTGGTCCGCTTTTGGGTCATCCAAGGACTGTTTTGTGTTGCGGCACTGGCCGCTTTCTACGCTGAGTGGGTGCGCAACGGATGACCGTCGATGTCAGCGGCTTCTCCCGCACATCGGCCTGGCAGAACCTTCGGGTAGTCGTCGCTGGGATCGGTACTGCAGGGTTTGCCTGCGCGGATGTCCTAGCCGATCTTGGCGCCCGCGTGGTGGTACTAGACGCTGGAGAAGGTGCAGCGCAACGTGAGCGAGCCGACGTGCTTGATGTCCTCGGGGTCGAAGTGGTCCTGGGCGCACTGGGCGACACTTTGCCCTCAGGTATTGACCTTCTTGTTGTTTCTCCTGGCTATCGCCCTAGCCATCCGCTGATCACTGCTGCTCAACGATCCGGTGTGCCCGTGTGGGGCGAACTGGAATTGGCCTGGCGACTACGTGATGTAACCACGGCCGCCGAGTGGCTCGTCGTGACTGGCACCAACGGAAAGACGACTACGACGCTCATGGTCGAAGCAATGCTAAAAGCAGATGGGCGCGCCGCGGTCGCCGCCGGAAACATCGGCAACCCACTTGTGTACGTGGTCATGCATGAACAGCTTGACGCGATCGCACTTGAAGTTGGCGCTCCGCAACTGCCATTCGTTAGCTCGATGAGTCCCCAGGCCGTCGTCTGCCTGAACCTTGCCGAAGATCACGTTGACCATTTCGGGTCATATGAACAGTATGTTGCGGCGAAAGCTAGGGCCTATAACAACACCAAGCTCGCGGCTATCTACAACGTCGCCGACCGGGCAACCGAACAGTTGGTTATGGATGCTGATGTGGTCGAAGGTTGTCGCGCCATTGGATTTACGCTGGGAGCGCCTAGTCCATCAATGGTGGGTGTCGTCGAGGATCTGATAGTTGATCGGGCGTTCATTCCCAACAGACAGCACGAGTCAGTGGTCCTTGCTGAGTTGTCAGACGTGCGGCCATTCGCTTCGCATCAGGTGGCCAATGCCTTGGCAGCTGCTGCGGTGGTTCGGTCACATGGCGTTCGACCTGAGTCGGTCGCACTAGGACTTCGCAATTTCGTCCCAGCCGGGCACCGGATCGCCGATGTCGCGACGATAGCCGGGGTGCGTTATGTCGACGATTCCAAGGCCACTAACTGTCACGCTGCTCAGACTTCGCTGCTCGCCTACGAGAAGGTTGTTTGGGTGGCCGGAGGCCTGGCGAAGGGCCAATCTTTCGATGAACTCGTACGGCGCACTCGAGATCACCTGCGAGCTGTAGTCCTGCTTGGGGCAGATCGGGCATTGATCGCCGAGGCGCTGGGCCGACACGCGCCGGATGTGCCCATTGTCGAGGTGGACCGGCGCGAGACTGGAGCGATGGTCGAGGTGGTCGCCGCTGCGAGGGCGTTGGCGCAAGCGGGGGACGTGGTCCTGCTTGCCCCAGGATGCGCGTCGTGGGACATGTTCCGCGACTATGAAGATCGAGGTGAGCAGTTTGCCGCTGCGGTCCTGGCAGGGGCGAAATCTTGACTACCGTGCACCCAAACCGGACCACAGCGGAGTCAGCTCGCCGCCCGAGGCTTGTTGAGCATCCATTAAGTGGCTACCTGCTCTTGCTCGGCGCAACTCTGCTGCTGCTGCTCCTCGGACTGGTCATGGTGCTTTCAGCAAGCAGCGTGCTTTCGTTACGAACAACGGGATCGCCATACACGCTCGCCGAACGACAGGCCCTCTTCGCAGCCTGTGGGCTGCCCTTGATGTTTTTGGTATCTCGATTGCCGGTCACGTTCTTTAGGCGCCTAGCCTGGCCTTTGCTTGGTCTTGCGCTGGTTGGTCTAGTCGCCGTCTTGATTCCAGGAATCGGAGTCAACGCGCGCGGTCACCAGAACTGGATTCCAATCTTTGGCCCGTTCCGTCTCCAGCCAAGTGAGTTCGCCAAGCTCGCACTTGTGATCTGGATTGCTGAGTTGCTGGCGCGCAAACAGTCCATTACCAATCAGTGGAAGCACTTGCTGGTTCCGCTTGTTCCAGTTGCTCTGTTGGTCGTCTTGCTGATCCTGCTCGAAGGCGACCTTGGGACCACGCTGATTGTGATCCCACTTGTGCTCGTGATGATGTTCGTTGCGGGGGCTCCCGGTCGGGTCTTTGGATTTGCCGGAGTCGGTGTGGTAGCGATGGTTGCGTTGATGGCATATGAGAAGCCGTATCGAATGCGCCGACTGGTCTCGTTTCTTCACCCGTCGCAGGATCCAGGTGGTGCTGGCTACCAGGTCTTACACGGGTGGTACTCGCTTGCAAATGGCGGGTGGTTTGGCGTCGGTCTCGGTGCCAGTCGCCAGAAGTGGGGAGGACTGCCCGAGGCACACACCGATTTCATCTTCGCGGTTGTCGGCGAGGAACTCGGGCTTGTGGGAACCTTCCTCGTTCTTGCTCTCTTTGCAACGATCGCGTACGCCGCGATTCGCTTGGCACTGCGCACACAGGACGTTTTTGTTCGCCTAGCTGCCGCTGGAGTGACCGCGTGGTTGTTGTTCCAAGCCTTCATTAACATTGGCGCTGTACTCAGGCTGTTGCCTAGCACTGGTGTACCGCTGCCACTTGTTTCCTACGGTGGTTCTTCGCTAATCCCGACCATGCTGGCCCTGGGCATGCTCATGTCATTTGCCCGCCAGGAGCCTGCGGCCCGCGCCGCCGCGGCCGCGCCTAAGCGCGGTCCCAAGCGGTGACTACGTTGGGCACTCCACCGATTCGACATGTGGTGCTGGCCGGGGGCGGAACAGCCGGGCATATCGAACCAGCGCTGAATCTCGCTGACGCCCTGCGAAGGCGTGATCCGCAACTGGTGATAACAGCGCTCGGTACTGCCCGCGGGCTTGAAGTAGATCTTGTTCCTGCTCGCGGGTACGACTTGGAACTAATTCCTGCTGTGCCGTTGCCTCGTCGTCCTTCCAGCGAATTGGTTACGTTGCCGGGCCGCCTGCGCGCTGCGGTGGCAGAAGTGGCTGGACTCTTGGATCGGCTGCAGGCCGATGTAGTTGTGGGATTCGGCGGCTATGTGGCACTTCCGGCTTACTTGGCGGCCAGACGCCGGCGGATTCCAGTTGTGGTCCATGAAGCAAACGCGAAGCCAGGATTGGCGAATCGAATCGGCGCTCGTTCGGCGGCAGTAGTGGCCGAGACCGTTGTTGGGTCGCTGCCGGGAGCTCAGTTAGTTGGGCTGCCGTTGCGCCGTTCGATTGCCCAGCTAGATCGCGAGGCGACTCGCTTTGCTGCCCGAGCAGAATTAGGGCTGACTCCAGATCGGCCTACGGTCCTAGTGTTCGGCGGGTCTCAAGGGGCCGTGCATCTAAATGCGGTTGTCGCCGGATCGCTGGAGGAGTTACTGGCGACGGGCGTCCAGGTCTTGCACTTGGTCGGAGGCCGCAATGTGGTATCTCAACGTCCGCCAGCCGGCTACCACCCACTGGGCTTTCTTGCTCGAATGGACCTTGCCTATGCAGTCGCAGATCTGGCGGTGTGCAGGGCAGGGGCAATGACTTGCGCTGAGCTTGCGGCTGTGGGATTGCCTGCCATCTATGTGCCCCTGCCGATCGGCAATGGTGAGCAGCGGCTCAATGCCGGCCCGGTAGTGGCTGCTGGAGGCGGACTTCTAGTCGACGATGTCGACCTAACGTCTGACCTACTGGTTGAGTTGGTGTCGGGCCTAATCGCAGATCCGGAGGAACTGGCCGCGATGGGAGTCCGTGCAAGTGAACACGGCGTTCGCGATGCAGATGAGCGCTTGGCTGATTTGGTGCTAGGTGTAATGCGAGCGGGACGAGGTGGACGGTGACCCCCGATGTTGCCTGGCTGGGCCGGGTTCACATTCTTGGTATAGGTGGAGCGGGAATGTCGGGCATTGCCCGCATTCTCATGTCGCAAGGTGTCAGCGTGAGCGGGTGTGACGCCCGTGAGTCGCGACGGACCACGGCGCTTCGTGCCGTCGGTGCAACCGTTGAGATTGGACACTCGCCAACTCATCTTGCGGCCGGCGTTGACACTGTGATCGTTTCCACCGCAATTCCGACCGATGCTCCCGAGGTATTGGAAGCGATCGAGCTGGGTCTGCCCGTGCTAAGCCGAGGAACGGCACTGGCCGTGCTCACGAGCGGCTACCAGACCGTGGCCGTTGCTGGGACACACGGCAAGACCACGACGACCTCCATGCTTACCGTTGCGCTTCAGCAAATCGGTGTCGACCCGTCCTTTGCCATTGGCAGCGAGCTCAACGAGTCCGGATCCAATGCCCACTTGGGAACCGGTAACGAGTTCGTCGTTGAGGCTGACGAAAGCGATGGCTCGTTCCTGCTGCTCCCCGCAACCGTAGGTATCGTCACAAATGTCGAGCCGGATCACCTGAACTACTGGGGCACGTTCGATCGAATCGAAACTGCCTTCTTGGAATTCGCAGTAGGGATACGTGACCGCGGCGGATTCATTGTGGTCTGCATCGACGATCCGGGTGGCGCCCGACTAGCAGTTGCGGCAGCGGCAGCCGGGGTTGATGTGCAGACTTATGGACTCGACGAGTCGGCCGATGTCCGAATCGAATTGCGGGAGCCCGGCTTTGACCTCGTCCGAAGGGGAGTTCGCGTTTCCGGCTTCGAGCTTCAGGTTCCCGGCTTGCATAACGTCCGGAACGCAACTGCCGCGTTCACTGCCGGGTTGGGTCTTGGTTTTGGCGCCACGGAATTGCGTGACGGTCTGGCGACATTCACGGGGACTCGGCGCCGGTTCGATTTTCGTGGAGTAGCTGATGGGGTTCGTGTTTATGACGACTATGCGCATCACCCCACTGAGATCGAGGCCACTTTGCGAGCTGCCCGAGAAGTAGTTGGGCAAGGGCGCATCATCGTTGCTTTCCAGGCACACCACTACTACCGAACCGCAATGTTCGTGAACGAGTTCGGGGCCGCATTGGGGCTGGCCGATGCGGCCGTTGTCCTCGAGGTCTTCGCACCCGGAGAAGAACTGATTCCCGGAGCTTCAGGCCAATCTATGGCCGCAGCCGTCCCACTGCCTGCCGAAGATGTGGTTTTCGAACCGTCTTGGTCGGCGGTGGCGGGGGAGTTGGTGGCTCGAGCCCGCCCTGGCGACCTAGTGATGACCTTGGGTGCCGGAGATATCGGCCTACTGGCCCCTGAAGTGCTGGAGTTGCTGAGGCGACGGGCCAGCGAATCGGTGTCATGAGAACGTCCATTGCACGCAGTCGGTGGTGGGCAGTCGGAGCCGTTGTGCTCGCGGTTGCACTGATCGGATGGGCCGTGTGGTTTTCTCCCTTGCTGACAGTGCGAGCGGTGCGAGTCTTGGGTGCCCCAGCGGGGGATGCTGCTGCGATCGTCGCGGCAGCGGCAGTTCCACCAGGCAGCACCCTGGTACACGTCGATGTCGCCGGTGTTCGAAGTCGAGTTGGGCACGTACCTCGAATTGCCACCGTGACAGTACGCCGTGATTGGCCAAACACATTAGTCATCGTCGTGACGGAACGCGCTGCCATCGGGGTCGTCCAGGCTGGTACCCGGTTCCAGCAGATTGATGTCAATGGCGTGGCCTTTGGAGCAATTGGGCCGCGGTCGGCTCGCCAAGTCTTGGTGACAGCCGACGGCCCTGCGCGAGCCGCTGCGGCCACCGCGCTAGCCGAATTGCCACTAGCGATTTACGCCCGAGTAGATACCGCATCGGCCACGACTGGTGACAACGTTTCGTTTACTTTCCGGACCGGTCAGGTGGTGGTGTGGGGCTCGACGGATGATGCCGCAGCCAAGGCGAGGGTGTTGCAGGCCCTACTCCTTCGAGTCCGGGCGCATAGGTACGACGTGAGCGCCCCAATGCTGCCCACCACATCGTGAGGTTTTCTCATTCGCTTGCGCGTTTGACCTGAGACGTTCTACAGTGACCCGAAACCATAGGTTGACATAACTCTTAGTCTCAACTTGAGGGTAAGAGTTGTCCCGAGGGCGAGAGGACCTCTCGTGGCTGCTCCCCAGAATTACTTGGCCGTGATCAAAGTTGTTGGCATCGGCGGCGGCGGTGTAAACGCCGTTAACCGGATGATCGACGTTGGTCTCAAGGGCGTCGAGTTCATCGCGATCAACACTGACGCCCAGGCGCTGTTGATGAGTGACGCTGACGTAAAGCTTGACATCGGTCGTGACCTCACCCGAGGACTCGGTGCGGGTGCGGACCCTGAGGTCGGCCGCCAGGCTGCTGACGATCACGCGGTCGAGATCGAAGAGGTGCTTAAAGGCGCCGACATGGTCTTTGTTACCGCGGGCGAAGGTGGCGGTACCGGTACAGGTGGTGCTCCAATCGTTGCCAAGATCGCACGCTCGATCGGCGCCTTGACGATCGGTGTAGTCACCCGGCCGTTCGGGTTTGAAGGACGTCGCCGCTCGGGTCAGGCGGATAACGGCATCGAAGATTTGCGAGCCGAAGTCGACACGTTGATCGTGATCCCCAATGACCGACTGCTGTCGCTTTCAGATCGTTCGATCAGCGTTATCGATGCGTTCCGGCAAGCCGACCAGGTCTTGCTTCAGGGTGTCAGCGGAATCACGGATTTAATCACCACGCCCGGGCTGATCAACCTTGACTTCGCTGATGTCAAGAGCGTCATGCAGGGCGCTGGGTCTGCACTCATGGGTATCGGCTCGGCACGCGGGGATCAGCGCGCGCTCGCCGCGGCCGAATTGGCCATCTCAAGCCCACTTCTCGAGGCCAGCATCGAAGGGGCTCACGGAGTCCTGCTTTCGATTTCAGGTGGCAGCGATCTAGGGTTATTCGAGATCAACGAGGCAGCTCGCCTAGTGGCAGACGCGGCCCACCCCGATGCCAACATCATTTTCGGCGCCGTCATCGACGACACCTTGGGCGATGAGGTCCGGGTCACAGTCATTGCAGCCGGCTTTGACGGCGGGAACCCCCCGACGCGTCGAGGGCAGCCGTTGACCACGCGCGTTGAGCGTGAGACGCCGGTCGCATTCGACACGGCTCGCGCGAAGGCCGAGGATGGCTCGTCTCCGGAGATCCCAGTCCCGGTTGATCGTCCGGAGCCGCGACGTCCTACGCCGGAATTGCGTCCAATCGCCTTCGACGGTGCCGACGACGAACTCGACGTCCCCGACTTCCTGAAGTGATCGCGGCGGACCCGGGATGCTAACCGGTTCCGAGTCGGGTCGCGCTGGCGCTGTTCGGTGGCTATTCACCGACCGCGCTGGCGGCGTCAGTGTTGATCCTTACTCGAGTCTGAACTTGGCGACCCATGTTGGCGATGCCTCGGGAGTCGTGTCGGAGAATCGGGCCGCAGGACTGACACTGCTTTCTGGGGCCGGTGCTCTGGCCAGTATGCGCCCGACGCATGGAACTGGGGTTGCCGTCGTCACAGCAGCGGGGGAGTCCGAAGACGTCGATGCTTTGGTGACCACTGAACCAGGTTTGGCTCTGCTGGCCTTGGGTGCAGATTGTGTTCCGGTTGTCCTATTTGATTTGGCGGCCGGGGTGGTTGGCGCGGTACACACCGGTTGGAGGGGCTTGCGTGATGACGTGGTGGGCGCAGCGTTGTCAGCGATGCTCGGCCTCGGGGCCCAAGGGCAACGTATCGAGGCGTTGCTGGGGCCGGCAATTTGCGGCCCTTGCTATCCAGTGCCGGCGGAGCGGGCGCAGGAAATTGAGGGAGTAGCCCCACCTGCGGTTGGGACATGCAAGGACGGCCAACCGAGCATCGATTTGCGAGTGGGCATCTCATACCGACTGGCTCGCAGAGGCGTAAGTGCCAGGTACGTGGGCGGCTGCACGGCTGAAGACTCTCGCTACTTCTCGCACCGGCGTGACGGGATCACCGGGCGGCAAGGAGCCTTCGTAGTACTGGACCGAGCATGAGCCACAACGAGCGCTTACGGCAGTTATCGTCCAACCTCGAGCAGGTGCGGGCCCGGATTTCCGCCGCCGCCGAATCGTGCGATCGGCTCGCGAGCGAAGTGTCTTTGATTGTTGTTACCAAGAACTGGCCCGCATCAGATGTTCACCTGCTGAGCGCATTGGGTGTTCATGACGTCGGCGAAAACCGTGACCAGGAGGCGGCCAGCAAACATGCTGACTGCGTCGACCTTGCATTGAGGTGGCACTTCGTAGGCGGGCTGCAACGCAACAAGTGCCGTTCGGTGGCGCGCTACGCGGATGTCGTCCACTCAGTCGATCGCTTGGAACTCGTTCCAGCTTTGGCTCGCGCAGCGGAGAACGCCGAACGTCACCTCGATCTGTGTCTTCAAGTAAGCCTTGACGGGGCCGCCGGCCGGGAGGGCGCGGCGCCCAACGAGTTGCCGCGACTCGCCGAGGCAGTGCTAGACGAACCAGCACTGGATTTGATCGGCCTAATGGCCGTGGCGCCGCTGCAGACCGACCCCCAAGCCGCTTTTGCTCGGCTGGGCGAGATCTGGGCAGACTTTCAAATCCGGTACCCAAGTGTTCGGATGCTCTCCGCCGGGATGAGTGAAGACCTCGAGGCGGCGATCCGCAATGGCGCGACACACGTCAGGGTTGGAACCGCGGTACTCGGTCACCGGCCCGACCTCCGGTAGCGTCGCCCTTACGCAACCGAACGGCGGGTTCGGGGGGCGGTGACCGAGGAGCTTCAAGATGGCCGGATCGATACGCAAGATCGGGGTCTACCTAGGCCTCGTTGAAGACGATCAGGATCTGGAAGCCTACGAAACTGACGACGCCTACCAGACCGCCGTAGACAACCAGCGCGGTTACCGCGACCGGCCCGCACCCGCAGCGACACCGGAGCCACGTGGCAGCGTACGTACCTTCCGCGATGACACCTCTCCTCATGTGCCGGTCCGGCCCGCCGCCCCCGCCGCAGGCGAGCTGTACCGCATCACCACGCTGCACCCGCGTAGCTACAACGACGCTCGCCGCATTGCCGAAGAGTTCCGCGAGGGCACGCCGGTGATCATGAACCTGTCCGAGATGATTGACAGCGATGCCAAGCGGATCGTTGACTTCGCCGCCGGCCTGACCTTTGGACTTCGCGGTTCACTCGAGCGAGTAACCACCAAGGTGTTCCTGCTTTCCCCGATGAACGTCGTTATCGGCGAGGAGACGCGCGCTCAGATCGAGCAGGGCGGCTTCTTCAACCAGAGCTAGTAGCAGGAAGGAAACGAGGAACCCGTGGCTGCAATTGGCGTCGCGGTTTCGTCGCTGTTATTTCTCTATTTGATCATCCTGATCGCCCGAATGGTCGTATCGACGATTGCGTCATTCTCACGTGACTGGGTGCCAGCTGGTTTTGGTCTGATGGTTATCGAATTCCTTTATCTGGTAACGGATCCGCCCGTCTTATTGGCGCGTCGGGTGATCCCGCCAATCCGGCTCGGTGCTGTCGCTTTTGATTTGTCCGCGACTTTGGTGATCCTTGTCGTTATCCTGTTAATGAATCTGTCCCGCTTGCT
This sequence comes from uncultured bacterium, assembly GCA_903825575.1. Classification (GTDB taxonomy): domain Bacteria; phylum Actinomycetota; class Actinomycetes; order S36-B12; family CAIKAW01; genus CAIKAW01. The sequence goes on from CAIKAW010000100.1 coordinate 100,874, forward strand.
TCTTCCCTGATCCGGCCGAGCTGTTGGGCCCGTACAACGAGGTGACCAAATGACCCTTACTCCCGAGGACGTTCGGAACAAGCAGTTCGCGACGGTCCGATTCAAGGAGGGCTACGACCTCGACGAGGTGGACAAGTTCCTCGACGACGTAGAAGCCGAACTGCTTCGCCTTGCTGCCGAGTCAGACGAGCTTCGGGCGCAGTTGGCCAGAAACGCCTCGCCGCCGGTCACGGCACCGATCGCGCCGTCGGCCCCCGCCGCGCCTCCGGCTGCTCCGGTCGTCCCCGCGAGCGAAGCAGCGGTAGCGATGTTGGCTTTGGCGCAGAAGACTGCGGACGAGCACGTTGCCAATGCAAAGGCCGAAGCCGAGCGGCTAGTGAGCGCAGCCAGGACGCAGGCCGATGCCGCCGCCACCGAGCGTGAAGCCACCCGCGGCACCTTAGAGAAGCGGATCGAGGAGTTGCGAGCGTTCGAACGCGAATATCGGACTCGTCTGCGGACCTACATCGAAGGCCAACTTCAGGAACTAGACACCCGAAGTGGCGAGGGTGCGAACGCGCCGAAGGCACCGGCTGACAATTCCAGCCCGGCAGCTCCGGCAGCTCCGGCAGCTCCGGCAGCTCCGTCGGCTCCGGCAGCTCCGAGCGCTCCAGGGTTTGGCAGTGGTGCCGGGAATGCCCGTCCTTCGGCTCCGCCGCCCGTTCCTCCGGTTCCTGCGCGCCCAGCCGATGCTCCATTCGGCGGCACGATCCCCACTGCTCCGCCGCGCGAAGGCTGAGTCAGGCCAGAACCAGCCAGGCCCGTAGGCCCACCTCGTCGTCCGTGACCAGGTGGGCCTCGGCGGTTGGGGTGCTGGACGCAGTGAATTCCACGGCGAGTACTTCTGTGGCGATATCACTTGCGTGGGTGGCGATCGCTGCCCGCAAGCCATCGTCGCTTGCCTGCCATTGCACCCGGATCCGGTCGCTAACGGCAAAGCCAGCACTCTTGCGTCCCTCTTGCAGCAAACGCACGACTTCGCGCGCCAATCCTCTAGCTCGCAAGTCATCGGTCAAGGTCAGGTCTAACGCGAGCGTTTCACCTTCGGCTGCGGCCACCGCCCACCCTTCGCGCGGAGTTTCGGTAATGACGACGTCCCCGATATTTATGTCGATTCGTTCGCCTTCGAGCTCGATGAATGCCGTTCCAGAGATGCGCAGGTCAGCCACGAACTGAACCGCATCAGCCGAAGCAATCGCCGCGGCCAACATCGGCGTACGCGAGGCGTAGCGCGCTCCAAGGGCGCGGAAATTGGCCTTGATGCTCACGTCCACGAGTTCGCCTCCGCTTGTTGCCAGCGTTAGCAATTCCTCGACGTTCAACTCTTCAGCGAGCTGAGCCCGCAACTCCGAAGGCACCTGATCCCATCCGGGCGCCGCGATCAGTGCCCGGCCCAATGGTTGGCGGGTCTTGACACCCGAGCCCGCTCTTGCGCCGCGTCCAAGTTCGACGAGTCGACGGATTAAGGCCATCTGAGTAGACAAAGTGTCGTCGATGAGTGCTTCGTCCAGCTCAGGCCACGCGGACATGTGGACCGAAATTGGGGAGTATTCGGAGCAGAACAAGTCCTGCCAGACCCGTTCAGTTATGAAAGGCGTGAACGGCGCCAAGAGCAACGTCACGATCCGCAGGCACTCGTGCAAGGTTTCCAGGGCCTCCGGCTCGCCCGCCCAGAAGCGCCGACGCGAACGACGCACGTACCAGTTGGAAAGGTCGTCGACGTAGGCGGCGAGCAGTCGACCGGCGCGCTGGGTATCGAATTCGGCCAGCGCGGCGTCGACGTCACGCGAAAGCCGGTGAGCCTCGGACAGTGCCCACCGATCGAGAACAGATGCGGGTCTAGCGGAGGCCTGCTGACCGGGCTCATAGCCGGCCTCGCGTGCATACAGGGACTGGAACGAAACGGTGTTCCAGTAAGTGAGCAGCGTTTTGCGCACCACTTCCTGGATTGAGGAATGGCCCACACGTCGCGCCTGCCACGGAGAACCACCGGCAAGCATGAACCAGCGCACTGCATCGGCGCCATGCTCGTCCATCAACGGAATTGGTTCAAGCACATTTCCTAGGTGCTTGCTCATTTTTCGGCCCTCCTCATCGAGGATATGGCCAAGGCAAAGCACGTTTCGGTAAGAGGATTGATCGAAGACCAGCGTCCCGATCGCCATCAGCGTGTAGAACCAGCCGCGAGTCTGATCGATTGCTTCGCAGATGAAGTCCGCCGGATAGCGCGCGTCAAAGGTCTCGACGTTGCGGTGCGGGTAACCCCACTGAGCAAACGGCATGGCCCCGCTGTCGTACCAACCGTCGATCACCTCAGGTACTCGATTGCTTGGTTGCCCGCATTCGCCGCAAGGCAGGACAACATCGTCGACGTAAGGTCGATGTGGATCCAGGTTTGACAACTCCATTCCAGCGCGGGCGCCCAGTTCGGCCAGCGATCCGATAGCGCTCAGATGCCCTTCGGGGCAGCGCCAGATCGGTAGGGGAGTTCCCCAGAATCTGTTGCGGGACAACGCCCAATCGACGTTGTTGTTCAGCCAATCGCCGTAGCGACCCCACTTGATTGTCGGCGGGAACCAGTTAGTCGCTTCGTTTTCGCGCAGCAACGCGTCCTTGATTGCCGTGGTGCGGATGTACCAGGACGGCTGTGCGTAGTAGAGCAACGGCGTGTGGCATCTCCAGCAATGCGGGTACGAGTGCTCGTATGGGGCATGGCGAAACAGCAGGCCCCGCTTTTCGAGGTCGGCGACCAGAACGTCGTCGGCCTTCTTGAAAAACATGCCTCCGACGAGTTCGATGTCAGCTTCGAAAGTTCCATCAGGTCGCACGGGATTAACCACCGGTAGCCCGAAGCGCCTACCGATTGCTAAGTCGTCGGCGCCGAAGGCGGGGGCCTGATGCACAAGGCCGGTGCCATCTTCCATCGTCACGTAGTCGGCCGGAACGATGTAGTGGGCGTCTTCAATAGCGACCAAGTCGAAAGGTCGTTGGTAGTGCATGCCTTCGAGTTCGGTGCCAGAAAGCGTTGCTAGAACCGTGATTTCGTCGCCGAGAACTGCGCGCGCTAACGGTTCGGCGATTATTAACGTCTCAGTGCCGATGCGGGCTACTACGTAGCTGGCATTGGGGTGAACTGCAACCGCAGTGTTAGACACTAACGTCCACGGAGTCGTCGTCCAGACGAGCAGCGCTACGCCCGGGAAGCGCTCAACAAGCCCATCGGTTAGTGGGAACCGCACGTATACCGACGGGTCGACGACGGTTTCGTAACCCTGCGCGAGTTCGTGGTCTGAAAGGCCTGTGCCGCAGCGCGGACAGTACGGCGCGACGCGGTGGTCCTGAACTAGTAGCCCCTTGTCGAAGATCTGCTTGAGGGACCACCACACGCTTTCTACGTACTGCGGATCCATGGTCCAGTAAGCCTGATCAAGATCGACCCAGTACCCCATGCGCTCAGTCATGGCGGAGAACTCGTCGACGTGGCGCAATACCGATTCGCGACAGCGGGCATTGAACTCGGCAACCCCGTATTCCTCGATGTCTTGCTTGCGCGAGAAGCCCAGTTCCTTTTCGACGGCCAATTCAACCGGCAGCCCGTGGCAATCCCAGCCGGCTTTCCTGGGGACGTGGTAGCCCTTCATCGTGCGATATCGCGGGAATACGTCCTTGAACACCCGGGCCTCGACGTGGTGGGTTCCCGGCATTCCGTTGGCGGTTGGGGGGCCTTCGTAGAAGACCCAAAGCGGCCCGTCGGCTGTGCGCTCCAGAGATTTATGGAACACATCGTTCAGGCGCCAGAAGTCGAGGACCTCGCGATCAACGGCCGGGAGGTCGATCTTTGGTGAAACCGGGCGATACATGCGCACTCCGAGCTTGAGCCGGTGAAGGGACGATCGCCGACTGTGTCCGGGGTTACTTGCCCCGTCATCACCTGCTGGCCTCCTGAGGATAGCGTCCTCGGGTGGCAGAGGCCGAAGGACTACGCGTTGGAGTGCGAGTGCGCCCTGGCGCCAGTCGGACCAAAGTTGGGGGAAGCTACGGCGTCGACGAATCCCTCGTAGTGGCAGTAAGTGCCCGGGCGGTAGATGGGGCGGCAAATCTGGCGGTGATCACAGTCATCGCTGAGGCATTTGGAGTTCGTCGCTCCGCTGTGACTGTCGTGGTAGGCCAGGCGTCGAGGTCAAAGGTAGTGTCGATCGAAGGCGACCCCACGGTACTGGCCGAACGACTCCTTTCCCTGCTCGACGGCGCGCCGCGTTGATTGATCTTGATCCAGCCCTTACGCTCGCCCGGACGCCCGGGCGGGCGAGGGTGCCAATGCAGTGCAGCGGTAGCCGGGATGGAGCCTAGAAATGGCGCAGCGACGCGGTGTGGCCCGACCAGCGGGCAAGGCGGCACCGGTTAAGAAGGCGGCACAGGTTAAGAAGGCGGCACCCGTGAAGAAGGCGGCACCCGTGAAGAAGGCTGCGCCCGTGAAGAAGGCGGCACCGGTCAAGAAGGCGGCACCGGTCAAGAA
>CAIKAW010000101.1 GCA_903825575.1 uncultured bacterium
ATCACTGCGCGCGGCGGCTAGGCGGGTGTAAGCCTCAAGCCGAAGCCGCTCCTCCGGCACGAAGTCGTGCGGCACGTAGGCGTCCAGCGGAAGTTCGACCTTCACGTCGCCGACTTCGATCGGCTCGCCCTTGTACTCCGACAAAGCTTCCCCAACCAGGCGCAGGTATAGGTCGAACCCCACTTCAGCAATGTGTCCGCTCTGCTCGCCGCCGAGCAGATTGCCAGCGCCACGGATCTCAAGATCCTTTAGCGCCACTGCCATTCCGGCGCCCAGATCGGTGTGGGCTGCGATTGTGGCCAGACGATCGTGAGCGGTTTCGGTAAGTGGCTTCTCTGGCGGATACATGAAGTAGGCGTAGCCGCGTTCCCTACCGCGCCCCACTCGTCCACGAAGTTGATGCAACTGCGAGAGCCCGAACACGTCGGCGCGATCGAGAATCAACGTATTTGCGTTAGAAATGTCAAGGCCAGATTCCACGATCGTGGTACAGACAAGAACGTCGAAAGCCTTGTCCCAGAAGTCGACGATGACTTGCTCGAGGGTGTGTTCGTTGAGTTGCCCATGCGCGGTACGTATTCGCGCCTCGGGCACGAGGTCCGAGAGTCGAGCCGCCACCCGTTCAATCGACTCGACGCGGTTATGAACGAAGAAGACCTGACCCTCGCGCAGCAGTTCACGGCGAATGGCCGCAGCAATCTGTCGCTCGTCATAGGGGCCGACGAATGTCAACACCGGGTGCCGCTCTTCAGGCGGTGTCTGAATAGTCGACATTTCGCGGATTCCGGTTACTGCCATCTCTAACGTTCGTGGGATCGGTGTCGCCGACATCGTCAACACGTCGACATTTAGTCGTAACGCCTTCAGATGCTCCTTATGTTCGACCCCGAACCGCTGCTCTTCGTCCACGATCACCAGACCCAAATCCTTGAACTTGATGTCGGGAGTGAGCAGCCGATGCGTCCCAATCACAACATCGATCGTTCCGTCGGTCATTCCTTCCAGAACAGCCTTAGTTTGTTTGTCCGACTGGAATCGCGACAACGCGGCGACCTTCACTGGGAATGGTGCGTATCGCTCGCTGAAAGTCTCTAGGTGCTGCTGCACTAGCAGAGTCGTTGGCACAAGAATTGCGACTTGCGCGCCATCTTGCACCGCCTTGAAGGCCGCCCGCACGGCGATCTCGGTCTTGCCGTAACCAACGTCACCGCAGATGACTCGGTCCATCGGAATTGCCGCTTCCATGTCGGCCTTAACTTCCTGAATGCTGATCAACTGATCGGGCGTCTCGTGGTACGGGAAAGCGTCCTCGAGTTCTCGCTGCCACGGCGTATCAGGTCCAAAGGCACGACCCGGTGCAGCGCGACGAGCGGCATACAACCGAATCAGTTCGCCGGCGATCTCGCGTACTGCCTTGCGCGCCCGGCCCTTGGTCTTCTGCCAGTCTCCGCCACCGAGTCGGTTGATCGACGGTGACTCGCCACCGACATAGCGGGTGACTTGATCGATTTGATCGGTAGGCACATAGAGCCGGTCGGCCGGCTGACCACGCCTAGCTGCCGCGTATTCGAGCACCACGTATTCACGGGTCGCACCAGCAACCGTCCGCGCGACCATTTCGACGTAGGTGCCAACCCCGTGCTGTTCATGCACCACGTGATCGCCGGGCTTGAGAGTCAGGGGGTCAACACCCTTGCGCCGGCGAGAAGGAAGTTTGCGCATGTCCCGCGTCGCGCTGCGTGCGCCAACCAAGTCCGATTCCGTGAGTACCGCTAGTTTCGCCGCAGGCGCCAAGAATCCGTGCTCGATGCGTCCGGTGATTACGCTGACAACCGACGCTTCCGGCTCACCGTCGCGAGTCGCGGCAACGCCTTCGTTGCGCAGGGTTTCGACAATTCGCTCGGCTGGCCCTGCCCCTTCAGTGACGACCACGACTTTCCAGCCATCGCGAAGCCAGCCCCCGATGTCAGCCACTGCGGCAGCAATGTCCCCTCGGTACCCATCAAAAGCACTGGCATCTAGTGCGATCGCCGAATTGTGTTCCTCGTCCACCGTGAACGGACTAGTGGTCCACCAAGCGATGCCGCGACCCAGCGCCGCATCCTGCACATCGACTAAGTCTCGGTACGCCGCAGCGCCAAGATCGATGGGCGTGACGTTTCCCACGGCGGCGTTGTGCCAAGAGGCTGCAAGGAACTCCTGACTAGTCGCCACAAGATCGTGCGCTCGGCGTCTGATCCGCTCCGGGTCACAAACCATCACGATTGCATTCGCCGGGAGCGTGTCAACGAACAGTTGCATACCGGAAGCCAGGACTGGCGCCAGCGCTTCCATCCCTTCGGCAGGGATTCCTTCGGCTAAGCGCCCACAGATTTCGGCCAAATCAGGATGCGCGGCCGCGATCAGCCGGGCCCGCTCACGCACCGATTCGGTAAGCAAAAGTTCTCGGCAAGCCGGTGCCCACAAGCCATCTGCAATTTCAAGGGAACGCTGATCGGCTACCGAAAACCATCTGACCTCTTCGACCGTATCGCCCCAGAATTCGATTCGGACCGGATGTTCGTCCGTAGGTGCAAAGACGTCGAGGATTCCACCCCGGACTGCGAATTGGCCGCGCTTCTCAACTAAATCCGTGCGCGTGTACGCAGCCTCCACGAGTTGCTTAACGATTGTGTCCATCGGTATTTCGTTGCCCGAATTGATTACCAAAGGAGGGATCTCGCCCAACCCAGCGACAAGTGGCTGGAGTAGCGAGCGGATGGGGGCCACGACGACGCGCAATGGCGTCGCATCGAGCTCGGGGTGAGCCAAACGACGCAGTACGGCTAGGCGGCGGCCGACCGTGTCGCTGGAAGGCGAAAGACGTTCATGCGGCAGCGTCTCCCAGGCAGGAAATTCGGCAACGACGTCCGGTGAGAGTAGGTCGCTCAAAGCCAGCGTTAGATCTTCAGCTTCCCGACCTGTCGCAGTCGTAACCAAAAGAGGACGTCCGGACCGACTTGAGATTGCAGCAAGCAGAACCGGCACGACCGGACCCGGAGCAACGACAACTTCGGTCCCGCCTCGCGATTCCCGGGCTAGTTCGATCAGCTCTGACACCGCCGGATCGGTCTCGAACATCGCCGGGAGCGGGCGCAAAGACAAGTTGGCCTCCCGGATTCAGCCGCAGTTGTCGCAGCACGAGCACCCGAAGTCGAGTCGACCCCGGGTGTGCCACCGATGTCGTCGACACGGGAGCAGTTCCAGCCTATGCCGCCGCAGAATGTCGCGGCGCCCGAGACCGGCCGCCCGTACGCGAGCCGCGGATGACGGCGAGCAAGAGTCCGGCACCGGCCCAACAACCAAGGACGGTTAACCCGGCGTTCGCACCGGCCGCAGCGAAGAACGACTCCGAGCGCAAGGTGGTATCGAGCGCCGCCACTGGCAGGTATTGAGCTATGTGACCCCAAGGTGTGGGGACGAATTCCCAAGCGGATGCGGCTCCAGAGAACGGGAACCCAAAAAAGAACACGACCAGCACCCCAAGCCCGACGCCGGGCGGACCCAGAATCGAGGACAGTCCTGCTACCGAAGCCGAAATCGCTAAACACGCCAGCGATATGACCGCGGCATCTTTCCACCAGGTGCCGGTGATGATTCCCAGCCCTTGGTGCAGTGCATAAGTAGTTAGGGCTCCGGCCACAATCGAGTAGCCAAGCAAGCCAAGGATCCGTCGACGCCGCAACTTGAATAGCAATCCAAGAATTGCTCCGGCCGCAATCGACGTGATCGTGATGGGAATCAATGAAATCGGGATCCCCGAGCCGTTGGGATCATTCGCCGGATTTCCTATGAGAGATACCACTTTCACCGTCGTCCCCGGCGTCGCTTTTCCGATGGCGGCAGGAAGCAACTGCGAAAGCATGGCTGCCACGGCCGGGCTGGCGGCTGCTGCCGTGTAGAGGACCGCGCCAGCGCTTGTGAACGACAATGCGGCGTAGGCCTTGCGCCCCATCACAGCGGCCCGGGCCGCTGCGTCATCGGATGTGGCCAGCCACGAAAAGGCGCCTGGTTTTGCCTGGTCAAGACCGGCGACTACGGCCGCGGTGGCTTGAGCCGGTCCTGCTACTGCGATGGGAAGATCATGCGGTGTTGCTCGGGAAGCTGACCAGCCAAACATCAAGACGAGCAGCAACTGGACGATCGCAATTACCGTCACCGCGCCGATCGCCTGACCTAGGGGCCGATGTGGTTTGGGAGCACGAATCTCTTCTGCCAACTCAACGCCCTCAACCGCGGCCATTACTCTCCCCCAGGTCGATTCCGCAACGCCCCGATTGTCGCAGGTTTAAGGATCGAAGGCGCCCGTGATAGGTCAGAAACACGTAGCTACAGCAGGGCCAGAACCATCGCGGCGAGGGCCGGCGTAGCAACAAGCAGATCTCCGACGAGTGGCGCAGGTTGGTTATAGCGAATTGCAGAACCATCCAAATGCGAGACGTGCAATCCAGCCGCCACGGCAACAGCCGCCGGCGCCGCTACATCCCATTCGGAAAGTCCTGCGTCGTGAATGTAAGCGTCGGCTCGACCAGCAATTACCTCGGCAGTCTTGGCACCAGCGCTTCCGACGCTGTAGACCTCCACGCTCTGTCCGGGAAGCAGATCAGCTAGTCCGACCACCAGCCGATCCAGTTGCTGGGGTGGGCGTGAGCGACTTACAACCAGTCGGATGGATCGCTCGGTTGGCAACCCGCCCGCGACTGCAACCGGGTTGTCGGAGTCGTATGTAATTCCCGTAGCCGGGAGAGCGAGGGCGCCTGCGATCAACTGTTGCGAGGCGCGTTCCCATAGGGCCACATGAACGGCGAAGTCGTCGCGACCCTGCCCAAACTCCCAGGTGCCATCTACCGGGTCGATGATCCAGAGTCGATCGGCGGTTAGCCGAGCCGAATCGTCGACGCCCTCCTCGGACAAAACTGCGTCGCTCGGACGTTCGTCGGTTAGGGCAGCCAACAAGAAGTCGTGGGCCGCCCGATCTGCTAGATCTCGCAGTTGCCGGCGGGCAGCTCGCTCGGGAGCACCAGGGTCCGGCGACAGCCGTCCAAGATCGGCGTCCCGACGAATTCGAAGCACGAGCTCACCTGCGGCGGTGGCCAGCCGAGCCGCCAACGCGACGTCAGAGCTCATAACGTCACGATACGGGGCATCAATCGGCGCTGGTATTGAAGCGCTCTTGAGTGCGCTCCAAGCCCACCTCAAGAAGGGATTCAACTGCGTCGGCCGAACGCTCAAGCAGCAATGGCAGGTCGACGCGTTCGCTCGTACCAAATGCTCGAAGCACGAAGTCGGCCGGATCCTGGCGACCCGGCGGGCGCCCGATCCCAATCCGCACCCGATGCCAATCGCCACTCCCCAACGACTTACGGATCGACTTCAGTCCGTTGTGGCCATTGTCGCCACCGCCGAGCTTGACCCGGGTGGCACCGAACGGCAGATCGAGCTCGTCGTGGAGCACGATCAGGCGCTCATGCTCGACGCCGAAGTAATCAACCAGCGCGGCCACCGGCCCACCGGACTCATTCATGAACGAGTTTGGCTTAGCCAAGATCATCCGTTGCGCACTCAAACGTGACTCAACCACGTCAGAGCGGCAGCGGCGATTCGCCGTGAATTTCGACGCAAGGCGCTGCGCTAGGACGTCGGCGACCATTGCACCCACGTTGTGCCGCGTTGATGCGTATTCCGGTCCGGGGTTGCCCAGCCCTACAACGAGCCAGGGCCCTTCAGCCCCAGAGATGTTCAGGCCTCGGGTGTCGCAGTAACAGCAGCTTCGGGCGTCTCCGCCGCATGCTCAGCAGCATCGGCACGAGCTTCGGCCGAGTGCTCCATGTCGGAGACCGCGTGGCTGGCAGCATCGGCAGCAGATTCGCCGTGGGCGACCGCATCCTCAACGAGAAGGGCGGCTGCAATCGGGTCTAGACCGGCCTCAACGGCGGC
>CAIKAW010000102.1 GCA_903825575.1 uncultured bacterium
CTGGTGGCTCGGGACAGCGCAGGTTACGGAATCTTCCAAGTCATCGACCACGGACCGGGAATTGATCCGGCCAGTCGGGCTGAGATTTTCGATCGATTCCATCGCGTGGACGAAGCTCGCTCCCGTGACCAAGGTGGTACAGGATTAGGCCTTGCGATCGTCGCTGGCGTCGTGGCGGCGCACCATGGAGCGGTGGATGCACTCGACACCGACGGTGGGGGCGCGACATTTGAGGTGCGCTTACCAATCTGGGCCGAAGCGGATCCAACCCTCCCCTGAACCGTGCGGTCAGTCGGCAAAAACTAGTTGATCGATGCGTTTGGGCATCAAGGTCACCGCCATGAGCGTCAAGATCGACACGCAGGACACGGCGATCAGCACGTGATGAGTGGCCTGGAAGAGCGCAACCCGAATAAAACTTATGACTGCCGAACTTGAATGCGAATTGCCGAGCGCCTGAGCGGCGCCGTCAACATTCTTCGGCACCGTACCGCTCAGCCCTGCTGGGGGGTTAGCGAAGCGGTGCGCGATCGTGGTATTCGCAATGGCGCCAAATACCGCAACACCAATGGCGCTCCCCATCGACCGCGAGAACATGTGGGTAGCCGTTACTACACCCCGACGATCCCAACCCACAACCGACTGAATAGCAACCACCATCGGCGACACAGTCAATCCAAGACCTGCCCCAATAATGAAGCACGCAAGTCCGACCTGCCAGATCGACGACTTGGATCCGAGAGAAGCGGCTAGCCCGGTACCGATCACGACAATGATCATGCCGATGGTGCTGGTGTTACGGAACCCGATGTGCAAATACAGGCGCCCTGAATTGCTCGACGCCACAGGCCAGCCAAGCATCAATGCTGCCACAGCTAGTCCAGCGATCACGGGGCCAACACCGATGACTCCTTGTGAATACGTGGGGATGTATGAGGCGAGTCCTACCATGATCGCCCCAGCGCCAGCCGTACCAAGATCGGTTGCAATCAAGATGCGTCGGCTGAAGACCCACAGCGGAACGGTTGGCTCGATAGCACGTCGTTCCACCCAAACGAATAGCGCGATCAGGGCGACCCCGGAAGTCCCAACACCCAAGCCCATGGGCGAGAGCCACGGCCACGCAACCCCTCCCTCAAGCAGCCCAAGGATAAAGAGCGAACATCCGGTTGCCAGTAATCCAGCACCTAGGTAGTCGACCTTGTGTTGGCGCCGTTCAACATTCTCTGTGAAGCGAGAACGCAGCAACCCGAACGCCAGGGCTCCCAAAGGCAGGTTGATAAGAAAGATCCAACGCCAGGAAAGGTACTGAGCGAATAGGCCACCAATAGTTGGACCAACGACCGACGAGATACCCCACACGCTCGCCAGATATCCCTGGACTTTGGCGCGTTCTTCGATCGTGTACATGTCCCCTATCACTGTCACGGTGGTCGGCTGAATAGCACCTGCCCCGAGCCCTTGGATCCCGCGAGCCAAAATGAGCGTTGGCATACTCCATGCGAATCCGCCAAGTAGCGAGCCGCCCAAGAAGAGCCCTATGCCAAGCAAGAGGATGGGGCGGCGTCCGATGACGTCGGAGAACTTGCCATAAAGCGGCACCGTGACGGCCTGAGTCAGCAGATAGATCGAGAAGAGCCAAGGGAACTGGGCGAATCCACCAAGCTGGTGGACGATCGAGGGAACCGCCGTCGCAATGATTGTGCTATCCAGCGCAATCAGCGACATCGTCACCATCATCGCGATTAGGACTGGTCCGCGCTCAGATCGGAAGCCGACCCCGGAACTTTGTTCGGTAGTTCCTGACATGCGCGAAGGGCTCCCAGCGTCGGCTGCAATCACCGTACGCCAAGAGCCCATCGGGCTACTTCAGGGGCTCAGCCGCCAGGGATCCCGCCGCCGCCACCGAATCCTCCGCCGGTCGGCAAAGAGCCTGCCGGGACAATCGTGATCCGGCTCGCGGTGCGATTCCCACTGCTATCGGTCGTCGAGGTGATGGTCACCGTCGCCCCGACCGTCACATCAGTCAATGCGCCGGCGATTGTCTTCTCAATTCCTACCGTGCCAGGTACAACCACTGTTACTGCGCCTGCACGCGTGTTAACTGTGATGCTCCCGCTGCTGATGGACGTGACCGTGCCACTCACGCCGCGGCCAAAGCCACCGCCGCCGCCACCGAACCCGCCGCCAGCCGTCCCGCCGCCAGTGGGACCGCCTATGGAACCGCCAGTAGAACCGCAAAGTCGAGCTATCAGAGCGCTGGCGCCAGTGGTCGCGTCCGACGTTCCACATGGCAGTTTGCCGGCCGAGGCTTCTTGAACGGCCGCATAGAGCGACTTAGGTCCAGAGGCCGTGGCTTGACCGGCGAAGAAGCCGCCCCCGGCCAGCACGACACCACCTACAACGGCTCCGACGACGAGGTTCCGGCTTAGCCCGCCGCCCGAGGAGATTGGCGCACGCGGCTCTTTACGGCCCTTGGACCCTCTGACCAAATCAGCGATATCTGGCATCGACGGCGAGGACGGCACAGCCGATGTCGGCGCGACGAACGGCGCTGGCTGCTCGGGTTTGTTGATGTCACTCACTTTGTTCTCCTGGGTTGATTGGGCTTACTCATAACGAAGGGCTTCTACTGGGTCGAGTCGGGCAGCCTGCCGTGCTGGCCAATAACCAGCTACCACGCCAACGACAAGTGCCGAACCAAAGGCCAAACCGATGCCGGCCAGACTTGGCTTTGCCGGAACACTTACTGCGTTGCCTACCGGGCCCGTGACGGCCATTCCGATCAGCACGCCGATCACAGCACCGCCAAGTGTCACGATGATGGCCTCAACCAAGAACTGCCGGCCGATGTCCCTGCGTCGAGCACCGATCGCCTTGCGCGTTCCAATCTCGCGGACGCGCTCGCGCACTGATACCAACATCGTGTTGGCGATCCCGATCCCGCCAACCAACAATGCGATGGCCGCGATCCCAATCAGGAAGTTCTTCAATGTTGCCGACGTGCTCGACGCTACTGACAACAGTTGGTTCTGGCTCGCCATGCTGAAGTCGCTACTGGTACTTGAGGCGAGTTGGTGACGTAACCGCAATAGCGATGTGATTTCGCTGGATACGACGTCGATCTTGTTGGGATCCGTTACTGAGACACCGATCGTGCGAAGCGAAGCTGCGCCTGTAAATCTTGACTGGACTGCACTTATCGGAGTGAAGACAAAATCGTCCGGATTGCTGAAGCCGCTTCCGCCCTTGGGTTGCGTTACACCGATGACGGTAAATGGGATTCCATTGATGGTTACGTTGGTGCCAACGACTTCGGCCGGCGAAAGATTCAGGTTGGCTACTGTGGTCGGGCCAAGGATCGCTACCCGCAAGCCCTTGGAGACGGCCAAATCAGTCAGGAAAGTACCGGTCTGGATCTGGTAGTTGCGCACTAGTGCCTCTGCTGCCGTGGTCCCGGTCATAGAGGTTGTGGTGTTTTGCCGGCCATCGACGATGACCGCGCTCGACACCGACATCTCCGGCGCCACGGCCGAGATGCCTGGGAGCTTGGCAATCGCGTTAGCGTCGGCGATGGTCAGCGTGCTTGCTGTTCCGGCAGCGCCGCGGATCCCACCGCTGACCGAACCACCAGCGGTGATGGATAGCAGATTAGTTCCGAGGCCAGCGATCCGACTAGTCAATGCAGTCTGGGTCCCTTGTCCAACACCAATCAGCGCCACCAGAGAACCCACACCGATGATGACGCCAAGGGTGGTTAGGAAAGTGCGCAATGGGTTGGTGCGCAAGCGGCGGAGCGCAAGCCTTAGGGCTTCGGCGTAACTCATGGCCGCGTCCGCTCTGCGTGGTCTAGATAAGCCGGTGCTTCGCGGTCGCCTTCAGTCAGTAGGCCATCCTCAACGCGAAGGATGCGAGTCGCACGGTTGGCGATGCGCTGGTCGTGGGTGATCGTAACGAGCGTGAGACCTTCGGCCTGAAGTTCCTCGAGGAGCGAGAACACTTCACCGCTGGAGTGGGAATCGAGATTGCCCGTTGGCTCGTCGGCCAAAATCAGTGCCGGCCTAGTGACCAGGGCACGCGCAATGGCAACCCGCTGACGCTGACCGCCGGATAGTTGAGATGGGTCGTGGTGCAAACGGTCAGCAAGGCCCACTCGCACTAACGCGTCTCTCGCCCGGTCACTACGTTCCTTGCGCTTAACACCCGCGTAGACCAGCGGGGCAGCCACGTTGTCCAGAGCCGATTCGCCAGAGACCAGGTTGAAGCTCTGGAAGATGAATCCGATAGCTCGATTCCGAAGGGATGCCAATCGATCGTCGTCGAGGTCATCGGTATCCACCCCCGCAAACAAGTACTGTCCGTCGGTCGGTCGATCGAGCAGACCCAGAATGTGCAGCAGCGTGGACTTACCCGAACCCGACGGACCGATAATGGCAACGTTCTCTCCAAGTTCGATCTTGAAGCTGATGCCCCGAAGCGCTGCTACTTCAGCATCACCCATCTGAAAGACCCGAGTCAGCCCACGGCCCTCCAAGAGTGGTGGCTGTGGTGCGCTTTGTTCAGCCACCGAGTCCACCAGGTCGGAATCCGCCGCCGCCGGTGCCACCGAGAGTACGACCACCTGAGCCGCCGGTGCCACCAGTCGTCGTGGCAAGTTGACTCACTGTCCCGGTCACGACGATCTGGCCGACGCTTAGACCCGAGATGATCTCAGTAAGCGAATTAGTGGTCAGCCCGACATTCACCGGCGTCGATACCGGCTTGCCATTGGCCATTACCTGCACAGAGTAGTTCGGGCTGGTGCCTTGGATCGCCGAGCTCGGCACCTCAATGACGTTGGTGGCCGTGGCCGTCGTGATCGAAATGCTCGCCGTCATTCCGGGCAGCAGGCCGGCCGGATTTGATTGCAGCAGGAAGGTGGCTGGAAAAGTTACTGCGCCAGAACCGCTCGAACCAGAGGTGGCACTCGTTGGGAGCGAGAGCAGGCTCGCCGTTACCGATTGGTTCAGGGAGGCAATGTTCACCTGCGCACTCAAACCGGCAGTCAGGTTCGGCTCGTCCTGTTCCGCAATGCTTGCGACCACCGCGAGATTGTCCGAACGCATGGAAACCGCGGTCCCCGACGGTGGCGGATTGCCGACCGTGAGGTTCACCGCCGTGATGACACCAGAAACCGGTGCTTTGATCGTCGTAGCCGCTGCTGCGGTTTCTGCCGTCTTGAGGTTCGCGTTCGCCGTTAGGACCCCGTTGTTGGCTTGCGTTACTGCAGCTTGGGCCTGTGCCAGAGCAGCCGCGTTTGCAGCTTGGGTGAATGCAGTATTGCCGGCCGCTGTGAGGTTTTGTTGGTCGGTGAAGATCGCGGCACGGTCGCGTACGACCGCCAGGTTGTCTTTGGCGTACTGCAGCGATCCCAACGTGTCGCCAGCCAACTTAGTAACGTCCGCCGCTAACTGTGCTTGATCAACCGCCAGTTGGGCCTTCGCGAGAGCGACCTGTGAGGCGGTGGACGCCTGGCCCGCAATCTTCTGCTGGGTACCCTGAAGTTGGCTATTGGCGTTGGCCACCTGAGCTTGGGAAACCAAGACGCTGGCCTGGGCCGCGGCCACCGCCGCAGCCGAGCCCGTCCCGTCCTGAGCCGCCAACACAGCTCCCTTGACAACGTGCTTGCCAACCACGGCCGACACTGAAGTGACGAGGTTGGTACTCGCGACAGAGTTGGAGTTCGAATTCGAACTACTTCCGGAGCCGCTGCCAGATGTCGACGTCGTTCCGCTAGCGGCCGATACGGTCGTCTGGCCAAAACTGAGGGCGTAGGTAGTGGCCGACTGCACCGCGCCCGTGGCGGCAATGGTTGCCGACACATTTCCGCGCGTAACCGCCGTAGTCAGGTACTCGGTAGCGGTTGCTGCCGACTTACCCCTTCCGAAGTACCAGTAGCCGCTGGCGACTAGGGCGAGGACCACTACGACGATGAGCGCACGTTTCATGGGGTATGTCTACCGGCTAAGCGTGATGGAATCCTGTTAGCCGGCTGGGAGAAGACTGGGAATGGCTATCCCGTTCAGGACATGCCGAGTATTCGAGCTGCAGCCTTGATCATGGCCGGATCAGAATACTTGGCTTGGAACTCAGCCGCCGGAAGCGGTTTGCTGATCAAGTACCCCTGAACCCGATCGCAACCTAGATCGCGAAGTCGGTGGAATACCGCCAGGTCTTCTACTCCTTCGGCAACTACTGTCAGCCCAAAGTCATGGCCGAGTTTGATTGCCGATTCGATGATGTACCAATCACTGGTCTTTGGGAGCCCATGCTCGCTGATGAAGGAGCGGTCAATCTTCAGGCTGGTGAATGGATAGGACCGCAGCCGCTCCAAGCTTGATGACCCGGTCCCGTAGTCGTCGATTGCTAAGTTGAACTCCATCAACCCGAGTCGAGTCATAGCTTCGAGCGCATTGACCGTAACCCCGTCGGCGAAGGTCTCGGTGATCTCGAGAACCCACGCGGATGCCAGCGAATCGCAGGTCAAGATCTGCTGCAGATCGTCCGGAACGCCGGTAACCAAAAGATCGGTCGCCGCAACGTTCAAAGATAATTCGGTCAGGTTGCCAAGCGTTGAGAATTCGGCGCGGTCACCGGCCGCAGTGCGGGCGACCTGAAGCAATAGGTACCGAGAAAGCCCAAGGCGTTCAAGCTCCGGCACGAATTCAGCCGGCGGCACAGGGCCTCGCAGGGGATGCGTCCAACGCACTAGGGCTTCGGCACCGACCAACGACGAATCCCGCAGATCCATAATCGGCTGATACACCACGCGCAAATCGGTGAACTGGAGGTCTCGAACTAGCTCGCTCAATTCGTTGGTCGGAATTGTTGTCGGGAGGATACGCGCCATCCGCATTCCGTCAGCCAGCACGGAGCGCAATTGATCTAGGCGTAAGGGTTTTAAACAAACACCCAAGACTTGCAGGCCATAGAGTTCTGCCACTCTGCGAGCAGAGGCAACAATTCGTTCGGAAGCGCCGCTAGCCAACAGGATCTGTGCACCTGGACTACGACTCGATAACGTCCGCATCACAGTCACTCCGTCGATGCCGACCAGAGTTAGATCGATGACGGTGACGTCATGACCTGCGCCCAGCATCATGTCGACCTCTTGCGCTGTGGAAGCCTGATCGCAGAGGAACCCGAGTCCGCGGGCTACGTCGCTGATTAGGTCACAGATTGCCGGCTCATCATCGACCACCAGCAGTCGAGGCCACATCTGGATTTCAGTCACTAAGACCGCGCACTGCCTGGACGGGCGCCGCTGAGTCAAGGCCCGGCAGGATCGCAGCCCGAAGTGCATCACGACCAAACGGCTTCGCCAATACGGGCAGACCACGTTCGCTAAGTTCACGCATCTGCAACGAGAAGCCGGTCATGAAGACAATGCGGACGTCTGGATCCCGGAACGCTAGCCGACCTGCGAGTTCGAGCCCATCCATCCCGACGCCAAAATTCATGTCACTGAGCACCACGTCAGGCACAAACTCATCGAAGGCTACGAGAGCCTCCGCCGGATCGTTGACTGCCATGGTTTCAAGACCAAACGAGCTAAGCCACCCGGCCACTAACAAGCAAAGTGCCGGCTCATTGTCAACGATCAGAACCTTGGACACAGTTTCTATGGGCGAATCCGATGGCTGCGCGGGCAGTACCGCTGGAGCTAACGGCAGCACTAGGGAAGCGGTACTCCCCACTCCCGGCTCGGACGTGATCCTTATATTTCCACCGCTTTGTCGCACGAACGCGTAGGCGGTAGCCAGCCCAAGGCCGGTCCCTTCCTCAGGCGGTTTCGTCGTGAAATACGGCTCGAACACGCGAGCTAGGACTTCAGGGGACATGCCGCTGCCATTGTCCGCGACTGAGAGGCTGAGGTACTCGCCCGGCGTCAAATCCTCATCGTTGACGCCCAACGAAATCAATTCGCCAGATAGCCGAACTGCGCCCGCATCGCCGAGCGCATCTCGCGCATTGATAACTAGGTTCAGTATCGCGCTCGACAGTTGCCCAGAATCCACCAGCAATTCAACATTTGGAATCAAGGCAGACACTTCGAGGTCGTGAAAGTCCCCCAGAGTCCGGCGAGCTACTGGTTCAAAGCGCGCCACGAAAGATCGGACGTCTACTCTGCTCAACTGCAAAGTCCGTCCACCGGCGACCGACATAAGTGAACTGGCAATGTCGGTGCCTCGAGTTGAGGCGTCGAGTGCCTGTTCCAAGTAGCGGGTGACTTGAGCATCACGACGCACCGGATCTGAATCCATCGCTAACTGCAAGTAACCACCGACAATGAAGAGCAAGTTATTGAAGTCGTGTGCCAATCCTCGTGCCATCGAACCCAGCGATTCCAACCGCTCGGACTGCTCATTTCGAGCTTCCCGAAGTCGGGCCTGCGTGGTCTCCATAACCTGCACCCAGGCCGCCGCCGTAACCTCTGATTCAGCGGTGATTGGGCGGGCTTGGATATCGAAGAAACGCAATGTCTCGCTGCTGGAATTGTCGATTTGCTCCACACGCCCCGGTTGCCCCGCGGTAGCGGCAACGACAACCTGCGTGAATTCGACAGCCTGAGCAGCGGTCAATGTGAACGGCAACAGGCCCACTAGGTCCTGGTTCCCGAGCGTTTCCCGATCTAGGCGTTGGTTTGTTAGCAACACACGTAGGCCTGAATCGACTACAACAACAAGCCCAGGAGCGGCCGCCACGGCGGCCTCCAGCAACTGGTCACGCGCACGATCTGCCCGTTGGCGCCGTTGGCTGGACGTCGCCATCTGAAGAATCAGAATGAAGATTGCAAGTCCACCGAGTAATTCGCCACCTATGACAAATGCGGTGGTGGCGAATGGGACGCCGAACCCGGCGGCGGGGGCTGCTCTTAGAGTGAACTCGATAGCGCCGAGTTGAAACGCTGAAGTCCGTGTGAGACCTGCGACCCGCAACTGCGACTCGGTTGGAGCCTGAGTCGTAATGGCGGGAAATGCCGCGAGGACCGCATTCGTGGCATCGGACGCCTGCGTCAACTCAACCGCTATGTGCGTGTCCGAGAGCCCGCCAGTGGTCCTCGCATCGAATGCGGCGGGGATTGAAATGGCCATCGCAAGGCCGAAGGAGTGGCCTTTGGGCGCCCCGGACATCGCCGCAACTAAAACCAAGCTTGGAACGGTAACGATCTCTGGGCCGGGAATCGGTCGTACGCCTAAGTATTGGACCGTGCCTGAATCCAGAGCCAGCCCAATGATCTTGGCGTCCGCTGCGGCGGCACCCATCTGAAGGCCGATGTCCTGATTGATACCGAGCCGGTCTACCCCGTAAAGCAGCCGCGCACGGCCTGCGTGATAGTCCAACAGGGCCATCGCGATGATCGATGACTTGCCGTAAATGATGGGCCTCATTGACCGCTGAAATGCCGCGGTAGTCGACCACTTTGTCGTCGGCGGCGAACTTGCCCGACCCGTCAACGTATCTTGGTCGGAATTGACAGCCTGGATGAAAGCTGCGGAAATCGAATTGGTCGCGTTTGTCAACGTGTTGGCCGCCATGACGTACCAAGTTTGATCGGTCGCCACCACTAGCGCCGCGGTAAGCGCCAGTACCGACATTGCTCGCGGTATCTCTCGGCTGCGGACTGTGGCGTTCGCGGCGGGCCAGAAGGCGAATACTCCCGCGACCGCAAAACTAAGTGCCGTATTCTCGAACATCGGCTCCCAGACGAGCAGAACCTTCGACCAGATTGACGCAGGGGCCCCCGTAGCCGCTACAAAGAGGAAAGCTTGCACGAGACTGCCGATTGCAGCCACTAGCAGAAGCCACGCGAGGATGAGGCGTCCACGCACTAACTGACTCGCCACGCCAGATCCGGTGCGACTTCGCCAAAGAAGTCCCAGCGCTACGGCTGCTAACCAGATCGCGGGCAACTGAACAAGATGGCGTAATTGTCCATGCCCTAAAACAAGACTTCCAGCCGCAGCGCCCGCGCAGGCGGCTAGCACCAGGGCCCAGTGCGATCGTCTGGTTACCAGCACGGCGACTGGGAATCCACAAATCAGCAAGGTGGCATTTGGCAAAGCGAAACCTGAACCCAATGCTGTGGCAAGCAGGATCATTAGCGCCGCTAACCACGGCACCCTTCGCGCCCATGGCAACGCGGGTTCAGTGGACTCCAAAGAATCCTCCGGTTGAGATCTTCCTACAACGGCCATGTGGCCACACCTCGCCCGATCAGGTCAGGCAGCCCTTGGCGTATTTAGAGAGGGATGAGTTCTGGTATAGGACCGTGGTTCCAATTACGTACGCGGCACGGGTGTAGTACGAATATGTTGTCGTCGCAGTGCTCACCGTCTTGCAGGCGTAGGCAGACGACACCAGCGCGCAACTGTAGGAGGCTCCAGCAGCCAAGGCGGGCACTGAACAAGCCGGACTCAGCTTGGTACCTAGGGCCTGATCCGCAGTACCGGCACTGGTCGTGCTGACATTGCCTGGGCAAGTGCTCGCGGTGCACCTGTAGAGCTGAACCGTGGTCGTAACAGATGTCGCCAGCGACGCCGAAGAACCCGAGTCCTTAACGGTCAAGGTCGCCGATCCCTTGATGTTCGTAGCCGTGAGGGACGGCGCCACGACTGCCAACGTGCCAGTCAGAGACGCGGCTGCCAGCGCGGGGCCAGCTGTGGCCACGACCAAGGCGACGCCGAACACGGCTGCCGCTCTACTGGGGGATCGCCAACTGCTGAACATGGCCCAACAATAGGCGCAGACTGACCGTCGCGCAAAGTAAACGCGTGCTCATTCGGAGTAACTTTGAGCCTTAGCGTCCCTCATGTTCGCGAGAGTTGCAGCGACGGTTGCGTTTCGGTTGCGTGGAGGTTGGAGACCACGACTGAGGGCTAAGTCAGGTCAGGCAGCCCTTGGCGTATTTGGCCAGCGATGAGTTCTGGTAAAACACGGTGCTTCCGATGACGTAGGTCGAGCGTGTGTAATACGAATACGACGTTGCGGTGGCACTGACCGTCTTACAGCTGTAGGCCGACGACACAAGCGCACACGTGAAAGTCTTGCCGGCAGCCAATGACGACACACTGCACGAAGGACCCAACCTCATACCGAGCACTTGATCTGCGGTTCCGGCGGCCGAAGTACTCACATTGCCTGGGCACACGCTCGTTAGGCAGCGATACAGCTGCACATAGGTGGTGACCGAAGTCGCTAGGGATGCTGTATTACCTGAGTTCTTGACAGTCAACGTGGCCGAACCCTTGATGTTCGTTGACCCTAGGGCGGGGGCGACAACGGCCAGCGTGCCAGTCAACGATGCCGCAGCCAGCGCGGGACCAGCGGTCGCGACGAGGAAGGCGACGCCGAGGAAGAGAGCTGCGCACCGAGTCGTTCGCCCACTTCCGATCTTGGTCGCACTCTAGGAGTTTTCAGTGAGATGCACAACGTGAGATCCCGCTCGGCGGAAAATGTGGGCGCAGAGGGACTTGAACCCCCGGCCACCTGCTTGTAAGGCAGGCGCTCTACCAACTGAGCTATACGCCCGCGCGGCCCGAAGAAACGGCCCGGCGTCCGCCGAGATTACCTCAGCGGGACACCGGGCC
Source organism: uncultured bacterium (assembly GCA_903825575.1). Taxonomy (GTDB): domain Bacteria; phylum Actinomycetota; class Actinomycetes; order S36-B12; family CAIKAW01; genus CAIKAW01. The sequence continues at coordinate 11,631 of CAIKAW010000102.1, forward strand.
CAATCGAACCAGCGGTCTACAGAGCGGCGAGCGCCGCCTGGTAGTCGTCAGTGCTTCGAGCGTCGCTGGGGCTGTTCACCACTGACCAACGCAGAATGCCTGCCTTGTCGATGATGAATGTGCCGCGAGTTGAGAAACCCTTGTCTTCCAGGAACACGCCGTAATCCTTCGAAACTGCTCCGTGCGGGTAGAAGTCAGACAGCAACGGGTACTCGATGCCTTCCTGCGTTGCGAAGACCTTCAACGAATAGTGCGGGTCGCACGAGATTCCGAGCATCTGGACATCGTCGTTCACAAAGTCGACGCTGCGATCGCGGATGGCACACAGTTCGCCAGTGCACGTCGGGGTGAAGGCAAACGGGTAGAAGACGAGCACCACGTTCTTGTTGCCTCGGAAACTGGACAGGCGAACAAGGTTGCCTGCCTGATCCTTAACTTCGAAGTCAGGTGCTTCCTGGCCCACGGCGATCGACACGATTGGTTCTCCTCGCGGTTAAGTAGTTAGTCAGATGCCTAACCACTAGACCTGCCGACACATTCCCCGCAGGTTCGAAACCACAGCAAGTGGCTAGCGTTTGCCAGCCTTCGGGGCAACCAGTCGGGTGCCCTGCCAGTCGCGGGCCGCGCTGACGGTACTTGTCTGCGCCAAGCCAGCCGTCGGTGCAGCTTCGGCGATTTCCTGCGGCTCGACGTGTCCCGCGCGACCGGGCTTGGGTGTCAGCAGCCAGACCACCCCCTGATCGGTGAGCGGTCCAATCGCATCGACGAGGGCGTCAACCAGATCACCGTCGTCGTCACGCCACCACAGAAGAACCATGTCAACGACATCGTCGAAGTCCTCATCGACCAGTTCGGAGCCGCTAACCGCCACAACCGCGGCTCCCACCTCCGGCGCACAGTCGTCATCGAATCCGATCTGCTGAACAGTCAGCCCGGCCCGAACGGCCAGCTTGGCTGCTAGGGCAAGATCCGGATCCGCGTTGCCCGCGGTCGCCGTCACTAAGGTCCTCCGAGTTCGCTGCAGGTGCGCCACCAACCGTGGTGCCAGCACGTAGTCCACCCAAACGAGGCCAGATACGCAAGTACCCAGCCCCATTTTCGTCCCGGCGCGGCGGCCGTTGGACCGGGCAGGGATGATTAGGCGACGGCATACGGCGCACCGACATTCCGGCGGCGTCTTGACGAAAGGGCCAAATTGACCGACCGCGACCAACCCTCGCTCCTGACCGGCGGACTGCCCACCCAATATGTCGACGTCGACCCAGCTGAGACGGACGAGTGGCGCGCCTCCCTAGACGCGGTCGTGGACAACTCGGGGGCTTACCGAGCCCGATACCTGATGCTTTCGCTCCTGCGGCACGCGGCCGAGCGCAATGTCGGGATCCCTAGCCTGCGAAGCACTGACTACATCAACACCATCCCGCCGGAGCGTGAGCCGTGGTTCCCCGGCGATGAGGGAGTCGAGCGCCGGATTCGGGCCTACGTTCGCTGGAATGCGGCGATGATGGTCCACCGCGCCCAGCGCCCAGGCGTCGGCGTGGGAGGCCACATCTCGACCTACGCCTCCAGCGCCTCCCTGTACGAGGTGGGCTTCAACCATTTCTTCCGCGGGCCTGATCACTCCGGCGGCGGCGACCAGATCTACTTCCAAGGGCACGCCTCCCCCGGCATGTACGCCCGGGCATTTCTTGAAGGCCGGCTTGGCGAAAACCAACTCGACGGTTTCCGTCAAGAACTTTCGCACCCGGGCGGTGGCCTGCCGTCCTACCCGCACCCGCGTCTGATGCCTGATTTTTGGCAGTTCCCAACCGTGTCGATGGGGCTTGGGCCACTCAACGCGATCTACCAGGCTCGCTTCAACCGTTACCTACATGCACGCGGAATCAAGGACACATCGGATCAGCGAGTGTGGGCGTTCTTGGGTGATGGCGAAACTGACGAGGTCGAGTCGTTGGGCGCGATCGGACTAGCGGCGCGTGAAGAACTGGATAACCTCACGTTTGTTGTCAACTGCAATCTGCAGCGCCTTGACGGTCCGGTTCGCGGAAACGGCAAGATCATTCAGGAACTTGAGTCCACCTTCCGCGGCGCTGGCTGGAACGTGATCAAGGTCGTTTGGGGCCGCGACTGGGACAACCTGCTAGCCCGCGATGCCGACGGCGCGCTGGTCAACCTGATGAACAACACGACGGACGGCGACTACCAGACATACAAGAGCGAAGACGGCGCCTACATCCGCGAGAACTTCTTTGGTCGCGACCCACGGACTCGTAGGTTGGTGTCGCAGTGGAGCGACGAGCAAATCTGGTCGTTGCAACGAGGCGGGCACGACTATCGCAAGCTTTACGCCGCCTACCAATCCGCTGTGGCACACAAGGGCCAGCCGACCGTCATCCTGGCCAAGACAATCAAGGGCTGGACGCTGGGATCACACTTCGAGGCGCGCAACTCAACGCATCAGATGAAGAAGCTAACGCTGGAAGATTTGCGCGTCTTCCGCGACCGCTTGAATATTCCGATCAGCGATGAGGATCTCGACAAGACACTGCCGCCGTACTACCACCCGGGCCCCGACCACGAGCACACCAAATACATGCTCGACCGGCGACGCGAACTCGGTGGTTTCATCCCAACTCGTCGCACAAAGTCGACGCCACTAGTCCTCCCGGGCGACGGGGTATATGACGTGTTAGCTCGAGGTTCAGGCAATCAGCAGGTGGCGACCACCATGGCCTTCGTCCGGCTGCTGAAAGACCTGATGAAGGACGAGAACATGGGCCATCGGTTCGTTCCGATCATCCCCGATGAAGCTCGCACCTTCGGGATGGATTCGCTGTTCCCAACGGCGAAGATCTACTCGCCACATGGCCAGCAGTACACCTCGGTCGACCGCGAACTCCTGCTTTCATATCAAGAATCCAAGTCCGGACAGATCCTGCACGAAGGCATCAACGAGGCGGGTTCGACGGCATCGTTCACTGCCGCTGGGTCGTCGTACTCAACTCATGGCGAACCAATGATTCCCGTTTACATCTTCTATTCAATGTTCGGATTCCAGCGCACGGGCGATGGATTCTGGGCAGCAATGGATCAGATGGCGCGCGGTTTCGTTGTCGGTGCAACCGCTGGACGCACCACGCTGAACGGCGAAGGCCTGCAGCACGAAGACGGCCACTCCCCGCTGCTCGCTGCCACTAACCCGGCGGCGGTGGCCTACGACCCGGCCTTCGGATTTGAGGTCGGCCACATCGTCAAGGATGGCTTGCGTCGGATGTACGGCTCGGAGCCGGAAAATATCTTCTACTACCTAACTATCTACAACGAGCCATACCAGCAACCGGCCCAACCAGACGACGTCGACGTGGACGGCATCTTGCGCGGCATGCACCTATACGCGCCAGCAACACAAAGTTCAGGCCCCCGCGTCCAGTTGCTCGCGTCCGGCGTTGCAGTCCCTTGGGCACTGGCAGCCCAACAACTGCTAGCGACCGAATGGGGAGTGGCGGCTGACGTTTGGTCGGTGACGTCGTGGAACGAATTGCGTCGCGACGGACTCGCGTGTGACAGGGCCGCACTCTTGGGGGGCGGAACCACGGAAGCAATTCCGTATGTCACCCGACGACTCCGCGACAGCGCGGGACCAGTCGTCGCAGTTTCTGACTACCAACGAGCGGTGCCCGATCAGATCCGCGACTGGGTTCCGAGTGACTACGCATCGCTGGGTACCGACGGCTGGGGCATGTCCGACACACGCGGCGCGCTGCGAAGGCACTTCCTTGTTGACGCCGAGTCGATCACCACCGCAGCACTGCTCGCGCTGGCTCGCCGTGGCGAGATCGGGTTTGAACAAGTTCGAGATGCCGTGTCCCGCTACCAACTCGGTGACCCGCAAGCCGCGGAAGCGGGCAATACCGAAGGCGCTGGATGATGGGCGACAAAAATGGGCATGATCGGGACCGCATCCCTCGAGAAATCTACGACGCCGAGTTGTTTCGACTGCAGGCCGAATTGGTCAAACTGCAGGAGTGGGTGCGGGTAACCGGGCAGCGGGTCGTCGTCGTCTTCGAAGGCCGCGACGCGGCCGGCAAGGGCAGCGCCATCAAGCGCGTTACCGAATACCTGAACCCGCGGATCGCGCGGATCGTCGCGCTACCTCAACCGACCGAACGCCAACGCACCCAGTGGTACTTCCAGCGCTTCATTGAGCACCTACCTGCGAGCGGGGAGATCGTCTTGTTCGACCGTTCCTGGTACAACCGGGCTGGCATCGAACAAGTAATGGGCTACTGCACACCCGAGGATTACCAACGCTTTCTGCGCCAATGCCCGATCTTCGAGCGCATGCTTGGCGAGGAAGGGATCCTGCTTCGCAAGTACTGGTTCAGTGTCAGCGATGACGAGCAGGAACGGCGCTTCGAGGATCGACTCAAGGACCCGATGCGCCGCTGGAAACTCTCGCCCAACGACCTTGAGACTCGCGCCAAATGGGTAGATTTCTCGCGTGCCAAGGATGCAATGTTTGTCCACACCGACATCCCCGAATCACCTTGGTATGTAGTCGAGGCCGATGACAAGCGCCGGGCCCGCATAAACATGATCGCCCACCTGTTGTCGACGCTTGCTTACGTCGAGATCGACCACAAGGTACTCAAGCTGCCGCCGCGGCCACCGGCAGTCGACTACGTCCGGCCTCCGCGCGAGATGTATCACCAAGTGCCAGATCACGCCGCGAGTTTGCTGCGCGGCTAGCCCGATTCAGCCACTATGTGCCTGTGGCCCCTGTCCCCCGCGCAAAGCGAGACCCCCAGAACCTAGGACCACGCCGACTCGAGCTAGCCACTGGCGATCTAGCTTCGGCTGCTGTGGCTCGGATGGACAAGTCACTCGAGTGGTTTGCCCAACTCAGCGCTGAAGAACGCTCATGGGTGGGATTGGTGGCCCAGGCTGGCGTCGCTGCGTTTGTGGCGTGGTATCGCGCCCCTTCAACGCAGCAACGCATTACGGCCGATGTCTTCGGTACAGCTCCACGCGAACTGGTTCGAGCAATCTCATTGGCCCAGACAGTCGACCTAGTGCGAACTACGGTTGAAGTCGTCGAAGAGAACGTCGCAAACCTGGCCGAGCCCGGCGAGGAGTCGACGCTGCGCGAGTCGATCCTGCGGTACTCACGTGAGATCGCGTTCTCAGCAGCCGAGGTATACGCGCGGGCGGCTGAGGAACGCGGTGCCTGGGACGCCCGACTCGAGGCACTGGTCATCGACACGCTGGTTCGGGCCGAACATGACGAGGACATCACTGCCAGGGCAGCAGCACTGGGCTGGCCGCCCACGACAACGTTGGCCGTGATGGTCGGCACCCCTCCCGATGGCGACGCCGAGGCCGCAGCCGAAGCGCTACGTCGCTCGGCCCGACATGCCGGATTCAATCTGCTTTCCGGAGTCCAATCCGGAGTATTGGTTGCCGTTGTGGGTGGAGCGACCGAGGCTCAGGTCCGCAGCCTCGCGCCGAGGTTTGGGCCGGGCCCTGTGGTCGTTGGGCCCACCGCCACCGGGCTGGCTGGGGCGGCAACTTCAACTCGGGAGGCGTTGGCCGGACTGCGGGCTGCCGCTGGCTGGCCAGATGCGCCGCGACCGGTGCCCGCCGACCTGTTGCTCCCCGAACGTGCCCTGCTGGGCGAGGCCGCGGCCCGCTCCCGGCTGGTAGCCGAAGTTGCCGATTGCCTTAATCGGGCCGATCCGATCCTGGTCGAAACCCTTTCTGCCTTCCTCGAACGGTCGGTTTCCCTAGAGGCGGCTGCCCGGTTGCTCTTCGTGCACCCGAACACCATTCGGTATCGATTGCGCCGAATCAACGACCTGACCGGGTACTCCGCGACCGACCCTAGGGGCGCCTGGACGCTGCGCGTCGGACTCGAGTTGGGCCGCCTCGGCTTGTAGGATTCCTACAAAGCGACCAGGGGGACGTTGGTCGCGTCCACTACGCGTTTCGGACCAGATTCGGGGTTGAGTGAACAGGTGCTAGTAGTCGTCGCGCCCGGGCAGGGTTCTCAGTCCCCAGGCTTCCTCACCCCGTGGCTAGAAGTCCCAGGTGTAACCGAGCGTTTGCGTTGGCTTTCGGTGGTTTCTGGGGTGGATCTGATCAAACACGGCACCGAGTCGGACGCCGAAACAATTCGCGACACTGCCATCGCCCAACCACTGCTGGTCGGAGCTGGCCTCGTAACGCTGCTTTCGCTGTTCCCGCACCCGGCCGAGGCCTTCGGGCGAGTGGCGGCTGGTGCCGGGCACAGTGTTGGCGAGATCACAGCCGCCTCGGCCACTGGGGTTATGAGTGCCGAGCAGGCGATGGTGTTCGTCCGCGAGCGTGGCAAGGCGATGGCGGCAGCGGCAGCGCGAACTGCCACCGGGATGACTGCCGTACTCGGTGGCGACTACGACGAAGTCATGGCAAGCATCGCCAAACATGGACTGACTGCTGCGAACCAAAATGGTGCCGGACAAATCGTTGCCGCCGGCACGCTTGAGCAACTTGCGGCCTTCGCCGCTGACCCGCCAACTGGCGCCAGGCTCCGCGAACTGCAAGTTGCGGGGGCCTTCCACACCGAACACATGCGCGAGGCAGTCGACGTTCTGGCGCACCTTTCACGGGCAATCACCACCCACGATCCGCGGACCAAAGTCATTTCCAATCGCGACGGGGAAATCGTTCACAACGGTCGCGAGGTTCTGCGTCGACTTGTGGAGCAAGTCAGCAACCCGGTGCGCTGGGATCGCTGTATGACCACAATGGTTGACCTTGGCGTAACCGCGTTCATAGAAATCCCGCCGGCTGGGACTTTGGCCGGACTTGCAAAGCGCGCCCTGCCTGGTGTCGAGATCGTTTCGCTGCGCACACCAGCCGATCTTCCAGAAGCCCTGGATCTGTTAGCCCGCCACGGAACTCCGAGCCCGCTAGCTGACTCACCTACCTGGCGCCTGCTCGTTGCTCCGACCAAGGGTCAATTCCGGGCAGCGGTAGCCATCGAGGACGGCATCGAACTTTCCGCCGGCAAACCAATTGGCCACGTAGTGAGCCTGCGCGACGAGGTTGCGATCTTGGCGCCTCATGGCGGCACTGTTGTTGAGTGGCTTGTTGTCGACGGCGACCCAGTCTCTCCGGGCCAGCCGCTGGTCCGCCTGCACCCGGTGGCGGTGCCCGCGTGACGGCTGTGATCCGACCCTCAACCGGGGCGGCGTATTCGAAGTTGCTCGGAGTCGGTGGCTACCGACCCAAGCGAATCGTTACGAACGAAGAACTTTGCACGTGGCTGGACTCAACTGATGAGTGGATTCGCGAACGCTCTGGAATTACCGAGCGCCGCTGGGCCGGGGACGACGAGACCGTGGTCTCAATGGCAGTGGAAGCTAGCCGCAAGGCACTGGCCCATGCCGGGATCGCCGCAGAGCAAATCGGCGCGATCGTCTTAGGCACGATCACTCACCCGTTCCAAACTCCCTCAGCAGCGGCCGAAGTGGCCTACCTGCTCGGCGCGACCAACGCTGGGGCCTTCGATACCAGCGCCGCATGTGCCGGTTTCTGCTACGGCATCGCGATCGCTGACGGACTGATCCGCAATGGAACTTCCGAGTACGTCCTCAACATTGGCGTGGAGAAACTAACCGATTTCATCGACAAAACCGATCGTGGCACTGGTTTCATCTTTGCTGACGGGGCCGGAGCCGTGGTGATGGGTCCGTCGGCCGAACCCGCCATCGGTCCAACGATCTGGGGCTCGGACGGCTCACAGCGCGACGTCATCATTGCCGAGCCAGACTGGGTGACCTTGCGACGCGAAGGCGGCGACTGGCCAGTTGTGAAGATGCAAGGACAACGGGTTTTTCGGTGGGCCGTAGGCGAGATGGCAAATGTGTGCCGTCAAGCACTCGATGCTGCTGGAGTGTCCCCAGAAGACCTCGACGTCTTCATTCCGCACCAGGCCAACATGCGCATCACGGACGCGATGATCCGCTCCTTGCACCTGCCGGAGCATGTCGTCGTGGCTCGAGACATCGCGCTACAGGGCAACACGTCGGCTGCCTCAATTCCACTTGCGATGGCACGCCTCTATGAAAACAACGAAGTGCACAGCGGACAGACGGCACTACTGGTTGGCTTCGGAGCCGGCCTGGTTTACGCCGCTCAAGTGGTGACACTCCCCTAGCAGATTCATTTCGGACCCGAAGATCAGCGAGAATGAACACCAGCAACATTCAACAGCACTGGGGGGAACGTCCTCCCGGACCAGTCAAGGAGAAGGCAATGAGCGAGCAGGACATCCTGAGCGGCCTCGCCGCGATCGTCAACGAGGTCGCGGGAGTCCCCGCGTCCAGCGTCACTTCCGAGAAGTCGTTCGTCGACGACCTGGACATCGACTCGTTGTCGATGGTCGAGGTAGTCATGGCGGCAGAGGACAAGTTCGGAGTTTCGATCCCCGACGCCGAGGTCAAGAACCTTAAGACCGTCGGCGACGCAGTGGCGTACATCGCCAAGGCATCGGCTTAGTTCGATCGACGACGCCGGTGGTGACACCGGCGTCGTCGTCCCGTTAGTCGCAAAGCAGCGAAGGAGTTTTCGATGACGACCCCCTCGATCGTGATCACAGGACTTGGTGCCACAACACCAGTGGGCGGAGACGTCCCCTCGACTTGGGCCGCCTGGTTAGCGGGTAAGTCTGGGGTTGTCTCGTTGACCGAGGAGTGGGCTACCGAACTGCCCGCACGAATTGCCGGACGCATCGCAGTAGAACCCAGCGAAGTAATGGACCGGGTCGAGATGCGCAAACTCGACCGCTCGCAACAACTGGCGCTCATCGCCAGCCGCGAGGCGTGGGCAGATTCAGGACTCACCGAAGTCGACCCGACTCGCTTGGCCGTCGTAGTAGCAACCGGTGTCGGTGGCGTTACGTCGCTGCTGGAGCAGTACGACATCCTGCGTGAACGTGGTGCATCACGCGTCTCACCTCACACCGTCCCCATGCTGATGCCTAACGGCCCAGCCGCTGTCGTTGGCCTTGAACTTGGCGCGCGCGCAGGCGTCCACACTCCGGTGTCAGCCTGCGCATCTGGGGCCGAGGCGATCGCATTTGGCGCCCGACTAATCCGCGAAGGCAAGTGCGACGTGGTCGTTGCCGGCGGCACCGAGGGTTGCATCCACCCATTGACGCTGGCGGCCTTCGCAGCGATGCGTGCGCTGTCCACTCGCAATGATGACCCGACGCGCGCTTCGCGTCCTTACGACCTAGACCGCGACGGATTCGTGATGGGTGAAGGCGCCGGACTGTTGGTAATGGAGAGCGCAAGTCACGCTGCAGCTCGGGGTGCTCGTATCTATGTTGAATATGCCGGCAGCGGCATCACCGCCGACGCACATCACATTGCCCAGCCTGATCCTGAGGGTCGCGGTGCAACATCGGCGATGCAGCAGGCACTTGTCGATGCCGGATTGTCGGCCAGCGACATCGTTCACGTGAACGCTCACGCCACCTCGACCCCTCAGGGCGACATCGCGGAAGCGGGAGCAATTCGCCAGGCACTGGGCAGCGCTGCAGACCGGGCCATCGTGACGGCAACGAAGTCGATGACCGGACACCTACTCGGCGGGGCCGGTGCGGTGGAATCGATCGCTGCAATCTTGGCCATCACTAATCGACTGGTTCCACCGACAATCAACCTTGAACGCCAGGATCCAGCCATCAACCTCGACGTCGCCTCCGGGGCACCACGACCGTTGCCAGTCGGGCCCATTGCCGCACTAAATAACTCGTTCGGCTTCGGCGGTCACAACGTTGCACTCGCCTTCCGGAGCGTGGGATGACGCTGCTGGAAAGCGGAACCGTCGTAGACGTCCGCGACAGCACCTTGTTGGAAGGCCTCGACTCACGCAATCCGCGAGTCCGCCTAGCCCGACTCTTTGACGGCAATTTTGAATTGCTCACGACCGAAGATGCCAGTGGAGTCCTTTCGGCCGAGGGCTTGATCCACGGCACCAAGGTGGTGGCGTTCGCCACCGATGTTGCGCATCAAGGCGGCGCGATGGGAATCGACGGCTGCGTCGCGATCATGGTGGCCTACCGCCGCGCGATGGCCGATCGCGTTCCCATCGTCGGCATCTGGCATTCGGGCGGTGCTCGCCTACGCGAGGGCGTTGGCAGTCTCCACGCTGTCGGCGAAGTGTTCGCGGCGATGACGCATGCATCTGGCCGGATCCCGCAACTGTCAGTTGTCCTTGGTCCAGCAGCCGGCGGCGCGGCCTACGGACCGGCCCTGACCGACATCGTTGTCCTAGGTCCGGATGGCCGCGTGTTTGTGACCGGACCTGATGTGGTGCGTTCGGTTACTGGTGAAGACGTCGACATGCTTCGACTCGGCGGCCCGGAGCCACACGGACGACGCTCTGGCGTCGTACACATCGTTTCCGATACCGATGACGATGCAATCGAGAGCATCCGAACCTTGGCTGGATTACTTGGCGATCAGCGAACGCTCGACCCCGCGATCGTCGAAGATGTCGACCTTGGCACCTTGCTGCCAACTTCGATCAAGCGCGCCTACGACGTGCATCCACTGCTAGAAGGCATCGTCGATGCTGACTCATTTGTTGAGTTGCACACCCGCTGGTCTCCTAACTTGGTCACCGGACTCGCACGCTTCGGCGGTCGCACAGTGGGAGTCGTGGCTAATAATCCGCTGCGCCTAGGTGGCTGCCTTGATGCAACCAGCGCCGAGAAGGCCGCACGATTTGTGCGCATGTGTGACGCCTTTGGCGTCCCGCTGATCGTCATCGTTGACGTCCCCGGCTACCTTCCCGGCGTTGGGCAGGAATGGGACGGCGTCGTGCGTCGCGGTGCGAAACTGCTTCATGCGTTCGCCGAATGCGTTGTTCCCCGCGTGACCGTGGTAACGCGCAAGGCTTACGGCGGCGCCTATATCGCCATGAACTCCAGGGCCTTGGGGGCAACAAAAGTCTTTGCTTGGCCTGACGCTGAAATCGCGGTCATGGGAGCTGTCGCCGCGGTTCGGATCTTGCATCGTCGTCGCCTCTCTGACTTGGCTGACGATGTCCGCACCCAGGTCGAGAATGAACTAGCCGAGGAACACACCGCCCTGACCGGCGGAGTAGCTGTGGCCGTTGAAATTGGTGTGGTCGACGAGATCATTACGCCGAGCCAAACGAGATCGTCGATTGCAAATGCGCTGCACGCGGCGACCCCTGCACGCGGAGACCACGGCAACATCCCGCTCTGATCTCTCACGGCTGGGTTGCTAAGTGGTTGCAATAACTGAGAAAAGCCTTGGTGAGGCCATTTTGCCCTTGTTTTCGAGTCCTCTCACTTCCGATTGAGCCGAGCCCTCTATACCGTGCTTCTACCCGCGATGCGCAGCAGCCTTCATGCGGTCTATCCCATGGAGTAGTCGTGTCCTCGTTGTCTAAATCTTCGCGTTTGGTTTCGCTGGCTACCGGCGTCGGCCTGGTCCTTGCAGGTCTTGGAGTCACTGGCTCCGCTTCGGCCACCCCGGCAGCGGCTGGTTTGTGGACCATGCCGATCGTTTCCACGACCTTGTCGGTTCCCAGCACAGATGCGACAAGTGTGCAGACGGCGCTTTCCGCCGATGGGTCCAAGGCAACCGCTGTTTGGGAACGCAAGAACGGCACCTACTACGTGGTGCAGTCAGCCTCGGCGACGATTAGTGCCGGGGTAGCGAGTTGGGGCGCGGTGCAGGACCTCTCGGCTGCCCGGTCGGCATCCGCAGATGGCGACACGGCGATGCCGCAAGTGGCGCTCTCGGCGGACGGCTCTAAGGCAACTGCAATCTGGGTGCGCAATAACGGCACGTACACGGTGGTCCAGTCGGTTTCGGCGAGAATCGCTGGCTCAGTTGCAACGTGGGGCGCGGCGCTAGATATCTCGGCACCGCGCGCTACGACGGATGGCGCTGTCGCAATCGCACAAGTGGCCCTGTCGGCCGACGGATCTAAGGCGACGACGATCTGGTGTCGTTCCAACGGTTTGCACCGAGTAACACAGTCTCGTTCGGCGACTATCAGTGCTGGCGTGGCAACGTGGGGGGCAGTGTCCGACTTATCGATGCTTCGCACCAGCACCTCTGACGGCGATACGTACAACAGGCAGGTAGCTTTGTCGGCAGACGGATCGAAGGCAGTAGCAGTCTGGGTCCGCTCCAACGGACTTTACGGGGTAGTGCAGTCAGCTACTGCCACGATCAGCGGCGCCGTCGCGACATGGAGTGCCGCCCAAGACCTATCGCCCGCTCGTGTTGCGACGCTAGATGGTGACGCGTCTGCACCTCAGGTCGGCATATCCGCCGACGGCTCGAAAGTAAGTGCAGTGTGGGTCCGGTTCAACGCGATTTGGACCGTTGTGCAATCGGCTTCGGCGAGCGTCGCCGCTGGCGTAGCGACGTGGGGAGCAGTCAAGGACCTCTCGGCACCGCGCGCGACCACGGACGGAAACGCATCCGGACCTCAAATTGGATTGTCCGCGGATGGCTCAAAGGCAACGGCGACCTGGATGCGCATCAACGCCAGCTTCGGCGTCATTGGGCAGTCAGCCTCCGCCACGATCAGCGCACGGGTTCAGTCTTGGGGTGCCACGACAGATGTGGCTACCGTCGCAGACTGGAGCTTCTCAGGGGCAAACGGCACTCCGATGGCCCTGTCTGCTGATGGCACCAAGGTTACGGCCGTGTGGCAAATTGACTCACCGAATGAGGGCGTTCAGGTTTCCACCGGCACCGTTCGCGGCAATGTGGCTATATGGACCGCACCTACACCTTTGGCGACAACGGCCATCGGTATTTACAACGGAGAGGCAGTAGCTCTCTCGGCCAATGGTGCGCACGCTCTTGCTATCTGGGTTGTCTATGACGGCACTAACTTCACGGTTCAAGCAGCCCCGAGTTGGCTTGCAATCGGCGGGGTTGTAATCGCTCCCGGCGCCAACTTCACGGGTATGGACTTGTCGGGTATGGACTTGGCCGGCGTCGATCTGACCGGCGTGAATCTCTCGGGTGCAAATTTGACCGGGGCAAACTTGACCGGTGCGATTTGGCACAACACCATTTGCCCTGATCGCACGAACTCGGCTACGCACATCCAGGGCTCGTGCTTGCTGGGCAAACTTGCAACCGGCAGCCACGTCATCAGTGCTCGGGTGTATTTCGCGCAGAACGTCTACGCGCTTAATGCGGCAGACATCGCCACGTTGCGGGCGTTGCTGGCCAAACTTCCGGCGAAAGCCAAAGTCACTTCGGTGAAGGTTGTTGGTTACGTGCAAGGAACCACCAACACCCAAGGCACCGCGTGGTGTTCGCTGCAACGAGCACGGGCAGCAGCCGCATACCTGCACCTTCGCC
>CAIKAW010000103.1 GCA_903825575.1 uncultured bacterium
CCGGGGTAACGACTCCGGGACGATCCAAGGAACAGGCCGAGGATTACCGCTACTTCCCAGAGCCAGATCTGGTCCCGATCGCACCTGATCGCGACTGGATTGCTGCCCTAGGTGCAGCTCTTCCGGAGTTGCCTGCCGCGCACCGAGCGCGGCTGCAGGCGGACTGGGCTTTGAGTGACTTCGACCTAGCTGCGTTGGTTAACTCCGATGCACTCGACGTCGTGGAAGCCACCGTGGCCGCAGGAACTTCGTCGGCGTCGGCGCGCAAGTGGTGGCTTGGCGAATTGGCCAGAATCGCCAACGAACGGGGCGTCGAACTGGTTGAACTTCCGATTACGCCCGGCGACGTCGCACGGATCGAGGCACTCGTCGTCGATGGGTCGCTCAACGACAAACTCGCGCGGGACGTTATCGACGGTGTCCTTGCCGGTGAAGGTGATCCGGACGCAGTTGTTACTTCCCGCGGCTTAGTGATCGTAAACGACGATGGCGCACTGCTCGTCGCGATCGATGCCGCGATTGCCGCTCAACCTGATATCGCCGAGAAGATTCGCGAAGGCAAACTGCAGGCTGTGGGCGCGCTGATCGGGGCGATCATGAAATTGACCGGCGGCAAGGCAGATGCCGGTCGGGCTCGAGCCCTCTTGCTCGAACGCCTCGGGGTCGAAGCCGGTTGAGCACACTCACGGCCCTGTTGCCGTGGCGGGCCGACGAACTCCCCGGTCCGCTCCCGCTAGGTGTCGTGGCCGAGTACTTCGCCGGGTTTGAGCAGCCGGCCGCTGCGGTCTTGGCCGCTGTCGAGTTCTATGTCCTGCCGTATATGGGCCCTAGCGATCACGTTGCACTTATGAAACAGATGCCTCGCTTGCGTGTGGTGCAGACGTTGACGGCCGGCGTGGACAACGTGCTTGGCCACGTCCCGCCTGGGGTCGTGTTGTGTAATGCGGCAGGCGTTCATGACGCAAGCACCGCTGAATTGGCGGTTGGTCTGATCTTGGCCAAACTGCGCGGTATCGATTCGGCGGCCCGAGATCTGGCCACGGCGACTTGGGACCACGGCAACCATCAGTCACTTGCCGACTCAACTGTGATGATCATCGGATTCGGGCACGTCGGGCAGGCGATCGGTGCGCGACTTGCTCCGTTCGAGGTTGAGCTGGTTCCCGTTGCCTTGCATGCCCGGCCGGGAGTGCATGGGGTGGAAGACATCCCAGCGCTACTGCCAAATGCGGACGTCGTCGTACTGGCCCTTCCACTTACGCAGGGAACGGAAAGGTTCGTGGATGCTCAGTTCCTTGCCCTGATGAAGGCTGGCGCCCTACTCGTCAACGTAGCTCGCGGGCGCGTGGTCGACACTGATGCGCTGGTCGCTGGTCTACGAAGTGAGCGGATTCAGGCGGCCTTGGACGTGACCGATCCCGAGCCATTGCCGCCTGATCACCCGCTCTGGACTGCACCAGGGGTTCTGATCACCGCACATCTCGGTGGTGCTACCACCGCGTTTCCACCTCGCGGGAAGCGGCTAGTGCTTGAGCAGCTCGAGCGATATGCCGCCGGCCAGCTGCTGGCCAACCTGATCTCCTGACGCGCTACTCGTAGCGTCGCCTGACGTGTGGGTCATTAGGCGTCGGCCTTAGGGTGTCGCCATGGCCCAAGACAATTCTTCCCAAGACCTGAAGCCCCGCAGCCGGATCGTCACCGACGGGCTCGAACGTGCAGCGGCTCGCGGCATGCTGCGCGCGGTCGGTATGGGAGATGGCGACTGGGAGAAGCCGCAAATCGGCATTGCGTCGTCTTGGAACGAGATCACCCCTTGCAACCTGTCGCTTGACCGCTTAGCGGTTGCGGCGAAGGAGGGGGTGCATGCGGCCGGTGGTTATCCGCTGCAGTTCGGCACGATCTCGGTCTCCGACGGAATCTCGATGGGTCACGAAGGCATGCACTTCTCACTGGTTTCGCGCGAAGTGATCGCTGACTCCGTGGAGACGGTGATGAATGCCGAACGACTGGACGGCATGGTTACGTTCGCTGGTTGCGACAAGAGTTTGCCCGGCATGCTGATGGCGGCGGCGCGAACTGATGTGGCATCGGTATTCGTCTACGCCGGTTCCACGCTACCGGGCAATGTAGATGGCCATAACGTGACGATCATCGACGCCTTCGAGGCTGTTGGAGCATGCGCGCGTGGCTTGATCAGCCGTGACCAAGTCGACCGCATCGAACGAGCGATCTGTCCCGGTGAGGGCGCGTGCGGTGGGATGTACACCGCGAACACGATGGCGAGTGCCGCCGAAGCACTTGGCATGTCGTTGCCCGGTTCAGCCGCGCCACCTGCCGTGGATCGCCGTCGTGACGGTTATGCGCGACGTTCGGGCCAGGCTGTCGTCGAACTGATTCGTCAGGGAATTACGACTCGCGACATTCTGACCAAGCCAGCATTCGAGAACGCCATTGCAGTGGTGATGGCGTTAGGCGGCTCGACGAACGCCGTTCTGCACCTGCTGGCGATCGCGCACGAAGCCGACGTCGACCTCGAACTCGAGGACTTCCACCGCATCGGGTCACGGGTTCCTTTGTTAGCGGACGTCAAGCCGTTTGGGCGTTTCGTTATGAGTGACATGGACCAGGTCGGGGGCGTGCCGGTGGTCATGCGTGCGTTGCTTGACGCTGGTCTGATGCACGGCGACGTCCTGACCGTGACTGGGCGGACGATGGCGGAGAACCTGGCTGAAATTGCGGCACCGGATCCCGATGGTGAGATCTTGCACGCAATCAAGACTCCACTGGGCACATCTGGCGGGATCATGATTTTGGGCGGCACGCTGGCACCCGAGGGCGCTGTCACCAAAGTAGCCGGAGTTTCGGTGCCGTACTTTGAGGGCACCGCACGAGTTTTCGAACGCGAACAAGCCGCCATGGCTGCCCTTGAGGACGGAACCATTCAGGCTGGCGACGCGGTGGTTATTCGGTACGAGGGCCCCAAGGGAGGGCCGGGCATGCGCGAAATGCTGATGATCACCGGGGCAATCAAGGGCGCGGGCCTGGGTAAGGACGTCATGCTGATCACCGATGGGCGATTCTCGGGCGGAACCACTGGGCTTTGCATTGGCCACGTGTCTCCCGAAGCCGTCGATGGCGGTCCAATTGCGTTGGTGCGCGATGGCGACCGGATTCGGATCGACTCAGTCACGCGAACGCTAGATCTGCTGGTAGATGCGACTGAACTCGAAGCCCGCCGGGCGGCTTGGGTGCCGGTCCCGCATAAGTACACCCGCGGAGTATTGGCCAAGTACTCGAAACTGGTCGGCTCGGCCTCCTATGGTGCGGTCTGCGACTGATCCCCGGGTGCAGACGCCACAAATCGTTCGTCTCGGATTGTGAGATAAGTGTCCACCGGTGGTGACGGGTGTGGCTGGAGGGGCTAGGGTCTGGTCATGCTTTCGACACTCGTAGTAGTACCGATGGGGCCCGTCGCCTGACGTCCACCGGTGATGCGCCCCCCTGCCTGCAAGTGGCCGGGGGGTTTTTTATTGCTAGGTAGAACTACTCGTAGGTAAGGCAAGGACACTGCAAGGCCCGCACCGCCGGGGCAACCCGGCCAAAGCAAGGACATGTGATGAGCGAAAAGATCACCGGAGCACAGAGCCTGGTTCGGTCACTCGAGATGGCCGGCGTCGACACGGTGTTCGGGATTCCCGGTGGAGCGATCCTTCCCCTCTACGACCCGCTAATGGACTCCACGAAGCTGCGGCACATCCTGGTGCGCCACGAGCAGGGCGCTGGGCACGCCGCCGAGGGATATGCCTTGGCCAGTGGACGGGTCGGCGTTTGTATGGCGACAAGCGGTCCGGGTGCAACCAACCTCGTGACACCAATCGCTGACGCTCACATGGACTCGGTACCTATCGTGGCTGTCACTGGACAGGTCCCCAGCGCTTCCATCGGGACCGACGCCTTCCAAGAAGCCGATATCCGTGGCATCACAATGCCAATCACCAAGCACAACTACTTGGTGACCGATCCTGACCAAATCCCGCGGGCAATTGCAGAGGCCTTCCATATCGCATCGACCGGTCGCCCCGGTCCCGTGCTTGTGGACGTTTCTAAGGATGCACTCCAGGGGATGACGACTTTTGAGTGGCCCGATCACATTGATCTTCCCGGTTACCGTCCGGTTACCCGACCACACGCCAAGCAGATACGCGAAGCCGCACGCCTGATCGTTGAGTCCCGCCGTCCAGTGCTCTACGTCGGCGGTGGCGTGATTCGCGCACGCGCTTCGAAGCAGTTGCGAGAACTGGCCGAACTGACCGGCATCCCAGTGGTAACCACGTTGATGGCGCGCGGGGCGTTCCCCGATGGGCACCCGCTTCACCTCGGGATGCCAGGCATGCATGGCACCGTCGCGGCGGTTGGCGCGCTCCAGAAAGCCGATCTACTGATCACGCTGGGGGCCCGCTTCGACGACCGTGTGACTGGCAAGTTGTCTTCGTTCGCGCCCGACGCAAAGGTGATCCACGCAGACATTGACCCAGCCGAGATCTCCAAGAACCGCGTGGCCGACCTACCGATCGTCGGCGATGCGGGCGAGGTGATTTCCGACCTGATTGTCGCAATCAAAGCCGACTACGCGGCCGGTCGAGTTGGCGACTACGAAGGTTGGCGTCAGACGGTTACTGGTTGGCGCACGACCTACCCGTTGGGCTGGGAAGGCAACGCCGACGGCATGCTCGCGCCGCAATCAGTGATTCAGCGCCTCGGCAAGATTGCTGGCCCAGACGCGATCTACGTCGCCGGCGTTGGGCAGCACCAAATGTGGGCTGCCCAGTTCATTGATTACCAGAATCCGGGCACCTGGCTCAATTCCGGCGGACTAGGAACTATGGGTTTCGCAATCCCAGCGGCCATGGGCGCAAAGGTTGGGCGTCCGGATGCCACAGTCTGGGCGATCGATGGCGATGGCTGTTTCCAGATGACCAATCAAGAACTCGTCACCTGTGCCATCAACGACATTCCCATCAAGGTGGCGCTGATCAACAACTCATCCCTTGGCATGGTGCGCCAGTGGCAGACGCTGTTCTACAACGAGCGCTACTCGAACACTGATCTGCATTCGCATCGGATTCCGGATTTCGTGATGCTGGCCGAGGCCTATGGCTGTGCCGGACTGCGATGCGAATCTCCTGAAGACGTTGACGCAACAATCGAGAAGGCAATGTCAATCAATGACCGACCGGTGGTGGTGGACTTCGTCGTCCATCGGGATGCGATGGTTTGGCCGATGGTCGCCGCAGGCACAAGCAACGACGACATTTTGGTGGCGCGCGAAATGGCCCCTGATTGGGAGAGTGAGTACTGATGTTCACACCCAGCGGCCGGATGCAACTTCCATTGGTTAGGAGTCAGTCATGAGCAAGCACACGCTGTCGGTGTTGGTCGAGGACCAGCCCGGCGTCCTCGCGCGAATCGCAGCCCTGTTTTCAAGGCGCGGATTCAACATCGAATCCCTCGCCGTTGGCCCGACCGAGTTGCCCGATGTTTCGCGAATCACGATCGTCGTATCGGTCGAAGGATCCCCGCTTGAGCAGGTGACCAAGCAGCTGAACAAGCTGATCAACGTGCTGAAGATCGTGGAACTTGAAGTAGATGCTTCGGTGCAGCGCGAGTTGATGCTTATCAAGGTGCGGGCCGATGGCGAAACGCGTACCCAGGTCCTAGAGATCGTCGAGATGTTCCGGGCGCGTGTCATCGACGTTGCCGCGGACACCGTCACCATTGAGGCCACGGGAAGCAGCGGGAAACTGGCTGCGCTACTTGACGTCCTCGGGCCCATCGGCATCAAAGAATTGGTGCAGTCCGGCGTCGTGGCCCTAGCAAGGGGAGCCAAGTCGATCAGCGACCGGTCTTTGCGGGCCGCTGACCGCCCAGCCTGACCTACTCGACCTACTCGACCTGCTTGATCCGACCGCACAGCCTTCCAGTTACTCTTCAGGCGCTATCCCTACCGAAGGAGACCACACCGTGGCCACGCTCTACTACGACACTGACGCCGACCTGTCGATCATCCAGAACCGCAAGGTGGCCGTCCTGGGCTACGGAAGTCAGGGGCACGCGCATGCTTTGTCGCTGCGCGATTCTGGCGTCGATGTTCGGGTTGGTCTGCCCGAAGGTTCAAAGAGTCGGGCCAAGGCAGAGGCGGAGGGCTTGCGTGTCCTGACGCCAGCCGAGGCGGCCGCTGAAGCCAACGTGATCATGATCTTGGCCCCCGACCCGGTGCAGCGCCACCTGTATGCCGATGCGATCGCGCCGAACCTGAACGACGGCGATGCGATCTTCTTCGGTCACGGATTCAACATTCGGTTCGGTTACATCACGCCGCCGTCCGGCGTTGACGTCTGCATGGTGGCTCCCAAGGGCCCAGGACACTTGGTGCGACGCGAATACGTCGCCGGACGCGGTGTCCCGGTCTTGATCGCGGTTGAACAGGATGCGACAGGCGGTGCGCTCGCCCTGACTTTGTCGTACGCGAAAGGTATCGGAGGACTGCGCGCTGGCGGAATTCACACGACGTTCACCGAGGAGACCGAGACCGACCTATTCGGCGAGCAAGCAGTCCTGTGTGGTGGAGCCTCTCAGTTGGTCATGAAGGGTTTCGAAGTACTCACAGAGGCTGGCTACCAGCCCGAGGTGGCTTACTTCGAATGCCTGCATGAGCTCAAACTCATCGTCGACCTGATGTACGAGGGTGGCATTGCTAAGCAGCGTTGGTCCGTTTCCGATACCGCGGAGTACGGCGACTACGTCTCTGGACCGCGCGTCATCGACGACCGCGTGAAGGAGAACATGAAGGCCGTTCTGGCCGATGTGGTTAGTGGCGCATTCGCGGCTCGTTTCATCGCTGACCAAGATGCCGGTGGTCCTGAGTTCAAGGCATTCCGGGAAGCTGCTGAGGTCCACCCAATCGAGGCAACCGGTCGCGATCTGCGCAAGTTGATGGCTTGGGTCGATTCAGGCGACGACGACTACACCGAGGGCACTTCGAGTCGCTGATTTTGGCGCGGCGGGTTCGGCGGTTAGCGGCGCGGCGGTGTGGTGCTGTGGTGAAGGCCAGGCCGGTGGCGCGCCGTTGCGCGTCGGTCGCCCGCTAGAGTTGCTGATTCCGCAACAGTCCTAGCAAAGGTGTCTGCCGTGACTCCCGTCGTCCTCATCTCCGAGGAGCTTTCCCCTGCCACCGTGGATGCGCTTGGTCCTGACGTAGAGGTGCGCACTTGCGACGGGACGAACCGCGCCGAATTGCTCGCCGCGGTCGTCGGCATCGATGCGCTGCTAGTCCGGTCGGCAACGCAGGTGGACGCTGAGGTCTTTGCGGCCGCCCGCGGAATGCGCGTCGTCGCCCGGGCCGGGGTCGGACTGGACAACGTCGATGTCAAGGCGGCTACCCAAGCTGGCGTGATGGTCGTCAATGCGCCGACCTCGAACATCGTCAGCGCCGCTGAGTTGGCCGTTGGATTGCTGCTCGCGAGTGCCAGAAACATAGTTCCTGCGAACTTGGCGCTGCGTAACGGAAAGTGGGAGCGCTCAAAGTTCACCGGCGCCGAAATCACCGACAAAGTAGTAGGCATTGTCGGCCTTGGCAGAATCGGCCTCTTGGTCGCACAAAGGCTGGCGGGGTTTGGCGTCGACCTAATCGCTTACGACCCTTACATCCAGCCGTCACGCGCCGCGCAGATCGGTGTGCGAATGGTGGAGCTGGATGACCTGCTGCGCGAGAGCGACTTCATCACAGTGCATTTGCCGAAGACGCCCGAAACGGTGGGCCTGATCGGGGCGGATGCGCTGAAGCTTGTTAAGCCAACCGTGCGGATCATCAACGCAGCGCGGGGCGGCATCGTCGACGAGGCCGCCTTGTACGACGCGCTCGTGTCTGGCCGGGTGGCCGGTGCTGGGCTCGACGTCTACGCGACAGAGCCGTGCACGGATTCGCCGCTGTTTGGGTTAGGGAACGTCGTGGCAACTCCGCATTTGGGTGCGTCCACGGACGAGGCTCAGGAAAAGGCCGGCGTTGCCGTGGCTCGTTCGGTACGACTAGCACTTGCGGGGGAGCCGGTGCCAGATGCCGTCAACGTCCAAGGCGGAGAACTTTCCGATGAGGTGCGCCCGGCAATCGGGCTGGCCGAGCGACTTGGGCACCTAGGTGCGGTCCTTGCCCAGGCGCCGCTGGCTTCGGTAGAAGTAGATGTGCGCGGCGAGTTGGCGTTGCATGACGTCAAACTTGTCGAACTTGCCACCCTCAAGGGTGTGTTCGGTGCTCTCGTCCACGAACCAGTTTCTTATGTGAACGCACCGGTGCTTGCAGCCGATCGCGGCGTTACATCGCACCTGACGACCAATCGCGACAGCCCCGACTTCCGCAGTTTGGTCGGCGTTGTGCTCGCTTGCACTGACGGCAGCCGAGTGTCAGTGGCGGGCACGGTTACTGGCCCGCGCGGGATTGAAAAACTTGTTGCGATCGATGGTTTTGACATTGACGTGCCGTTCAGCCGGCACTTGGCATTCTTTACTTACCACGATCGCGTTGGGGTCGTCGGTATCGTCGGCCGATTACTTGGCGAGGCTGGCGTCAATATTGGCGGCATGCAGGTCAGCCGTCGGGCCGAAGGGGGATCGGCATTGATCGCACTGACCGTCGACTCTGAAATCCCGGCAGCAGTCATGACCGCTATCAGCGCCCAAATCGGCGCCACCCAAGGTCAAGCAGTAACCCTCGACCTCTGACCGAAGAAAGTGCCGTGGGTGCGCATAGGCAGCACAAACGGTGCATTGCGATTGTGCGCAGCGTTTCGCAATATGCCCTCTAACGGCCGAGACCTTTTGTTGCGCAGGCTTGTTTGAAGTCCTTCCCGCCGTAGGCCACTTAGGACCTGACACATAACGCACATTGATGGTGGTGCCTTTTGTGTCACCTATGCGTACGCACGGCACTTTCCTCAAGCCTACGGGGTTCGGAGGGCGCGATTCGTTGCGCTGACTATGGCCTTCAGAGACGCAGTGACGATGTTCGGGTCAATGCCGACGCCCCACAACACGGCGCTGCTGTGCCCACCCGATGCGGCGCTGCTGTGCCCGCCCGATGCCGTGCTGGTGTGCCCGCGCGGCCCGGCGCCTTCATGCTCACCGGGCGACGAGCCGCCGACCGCGCACTCGACGAAGGCCGCCGCTCGAGCGTCTCCGCCGGCGCTGAGCGCGTGTTCGTGGTAGTCAAGCACCCGAATATCGACGCCGTACTCGCTCAGGGCGTTGCAGAAGGCCGAGATCGGCCCGTTGCCCGATCCGGTTAGCGTCACGGTCTCGC
The DNA here is from genome assembly GCA_903825575.1 of uncultured bacterium. Classification (GTDB taxonomy): domain Bacteria; phylum Actinomycetota; class Actinomycetes; order S36-B12; family CAIKAW01; genus CAIKAW01. The sequence continues at coordinate 9,353 of CAIKAW010000103.1, forward strand.
CCGCGTCATCTAGGACGACGGTGATGTCGCTGGCACCGTCTACGACGCCGGCCGCAACAACCGACCGCAGCCGGAATCGACCCCAGCGCTCGTCAGTGGGCAGGTACTCGTCGGCGAAGTAACTCCACATCTGCTCGGGCGACACCTCGCCACCCTCGGAGTCGGTGACCCGCTGGATCACCTGGCTGAATTCGATCTGAAGCCGACGTGGCAGGTCGAGCCCATGCTCGGACTTCATGATGTACGCGACGCCACCTTTGCCGGACTGCGAATTGACGCGGATGACCGCTTCGTAGGAGCGGCCAATGTCCTTGGGGTCGATCGGCAGGTATGGAACTTCCCAGCGGAACTTATCGACGCTGACGCCTGCGGCTGCGGCGTCAGCGTCCATGTGCTCTAGGCCCTTCTTGATTGCATCCTGATGCGAGCCTGAGAACGCCGTGAACACAAGGTCGCCGCCGTATGGATGGCGTTCTGGCACTGGCAACTGATTGCAGTACTCCACCGTGCGACGAATCTCATCAATGTCGCGGAAGTCGATCTCCGGGTCGACGCCCTGACTGAACAGGTTCATGCCGAGCGTCACCAAGCAGACGTTGCCAGTGCGTTCGCCGTTGCCGAATAGGCAGCCTTCAATGCGATCTGCGCCAGCCTGGTAGCCAAGTTCGGCAGCTGCCACTCCTGTGCCGCGATCGTTGTGCGGGTGCAGCGACAACACGATCCCGTCGCGGCGCGTCAGATTGCGCGACATCCACTCGATCGAGTCGGCATACACGTTCGGCGTCGCCATCTCGACTGTGGCTGGCAAGTTCAAGATGACCGGTCGATCGGGCGTCGGGCCCCAGACATCGTTGACGGCCTCGCAGACCTCAAGCGCGAACTCCAACTCGGTACCTGTGTAGGACTCCGGGGAGTACTCGAAGTAGATCTCGGTGTCGCTTAGTTGTTCGGCAAACTTCGCGCACAGTTGAGCGCCGTGCACTGCGATGTCCTTGATTCCCTCACGGTCGAGCCCGAAGACGACGCGACGTTGCAGGGTCGAAGTGGAGTTGTAGAGGTGGACGATCGCCTGATCGGCCCCTTCGATCGCCTCGTACGTTCGTTCGATCAAGTGTTCGCGGGCTTGGGTCAGCACTTGGATGACGACGTCGTCAGGGATCACATCGTCTTCGATCAGTTGCCGGACGAAGTCGAAGTCGATCTGGGACGCCGAAGGGAAGCCGACCTCAATCTCTTTGTAGCCCATGCGAACGAGCAGGTCGAACATGCGGCGCTTACGCGCGGGCGTCATGGGATCGATGAGGGCTTGGTTTCCGTCGCGAAGGTCGACGGCGCACCACCGGGGCGCCTTGGTCATGGCGCGATCGGGCCAGGTTCGATCGGGCAGGGCAATAGGCGTAAACGGTCGGTACCTGTTGAAAGCCATCTGAGATGGTTGTTGCGAGTTGCGGCTGGTCATTTCGGCTCCATAGGTTGCGGGTGGGCAACGACCGGCGTGCGACATCCCCGCGACGGGTGGCCGGTCTAGGAGGCCCCGTCGCGGCCACTAAGGAGCAGAGCCGCGTGCATGTGCAAAAGGGTAGCAGGGTGAATCGGTAGCGACCTGAGTCGGTAGCCTTCCCCCATGTCTAGCACCCTGCGGCTCGCTGTTATCCCCGGTGACGGGATTGGTACTGAGGTCACCACGGAGGCCGTCAAGGTTCTCGATGCGGTCGCTTCCCAGCACGGCGTTGCGGTGGTGCCAAGCGAGTACGACCTCGGGGCGCGACGCTGGTTGGCCAGTGGCGAGACCCTGCCGGACTCGGTTTTGGCCGAGCTTCGCGGGCATGACGCGATCCTTCTGGGCGCAGTAGGAGATCCCAGTGTGCCCCCCGGTGTCCTAGAGCGAGGGCTGTTGTTGCGCTTGCGTTTCGAACTGGATCATCACGTCAATCTGCGTCCGGTGAAGTTGTACCCAGGGGTTGCCAGCCCGCTGTCGGGCAAGGGACCGGCCCAGATCGACATGGTCGTCTGTCGCGAAGGTACGGAGGGCCCTTACGCCGGTTCCGGAGGATTCCTACGCAAGGGGACACCGCACGAGGTTGCAATTGAAGACAGCCTCAACACGGCTTACGGAGTCGAACGGATTGTTCGCGACGCATTTGGTCGTGCGATGCGTCGTCGCAAGCACCTGACACTCGTGCACAAGACCAACGTGCTGGTCCATGCCGGCGATCTGTGGCAGCGCACCTTCACACGCGTGGCCGCCGAGTTCCCGGAGGTCGCTACAGACTACTGCCACGTTGATGCAGCGGCGATGTTCTTCCTTACGGCACCTGAGCGTTTCGATGTCGTCGTGACCGACAACTTGTTCGGCGACATCATCACCGACATCGGGGCGGCAATCGCCGGCGGAATTGGGCTGGCTGCTTCCGGGAACCTTGATGTGAGTCGAGTCAACCCAAGCATGTTTGAGCCAGTCCACGGGTCTGCGCCGGACATCGCGGGCCAGGGGATAGCTGACCCCACCGCTGCGATCTTGTCCGTTGCAATGTTGCTCGACCATGTTGGGCACACCGCGGCTGCGGCCCAGGTGGAGTCCGCAGTGGCGGCAGATCTGCTTAGCCGCACTGGTTCCCGGAGTACTTCCGCGGTCGGCGACGCGATCGCGGCGCTTGCCGTCGGGTCGTAGTAGCGTCACGCCATGGCCAACGTCGATCTAGAACTCATCAGCTTGCGTCCGGGTCCCGGTCTGCCCGCTGAAAAGCGCGAGGAAATCTTGCGCGACCCTGGATTCGGTCGAGTGTTTACGGACCACATGGTCTCGATTCGCTGGTCGGTCGACGGGGGATGGCACGATGCCGAACTGATTCCGTATGGACCTTTGACGCTGGACCCTGCCACGAACTTCATTCACTACGGCCAGTCGATCTTTGAAGGGCTCAAGGCTTACCGGCATCCGGACGGCGGCATCTACACGTTCCGACCGAAAGCCAATGCGGCCCGGTTCCAACGTTCGGCGGCTCGCTTAGCGATGCCGGAGTTGCCAATTGAGTTGTTCATTGCCGCTGTCGAAGCGTTGGTGCAACAGGACGCTGTGTGGGTGCCGGATGATCCCGAGAAGTCGCTCTACTTGCGGCCGTTCATGTTTTCCACCGAGGTGGGCTTGGGTGTGCGGCCCGGAAACGCCTATCAGTTCTTGTTGATCGCTTCTCCTTCTGGGGCTTACTTCCCGCGCGGAGTGAAGCCGGTGTCGGTCTGGTTGTCTGAGGAATATGTGCGAGCTGCCCCCGGTGGTACTGGGGAGGCCAAATGCGCTGGCAACTACGCAGCCTCGCTGATCGCTCAGGCCGAGGCGACCGCGAATGGTTGCGATCAGGTGGTTTGGCTTGACGCCATCGAGCGACGTTGGGTCGAGGAAATGGGGGGCATGAACCTGTACTTCGTGCTCGGAAGTGGCAAGAGCGCCCGCCTGCTTACTCCTTCGCTGACGGGCACGCTGTTGCCCGGAATCACGCGCGATTCCTTACTTACTCTCGGCGGCGATATCGGTCTGGTGACAGAAGAGGGCCGGATTGATGTCCAGGCCTGGGAAGCGGGCTGTGCTGACGGTTCAATCACCGAAGTCTTCGCTTGCGGCACTGCCGCGGTTATTACCCCGGTCGGCAGCGTTAAGTCGCGCTCGGGCGGCTGGTCGGTGGGGGCTGGTGAGACCGGACCGGTTACGGCAGCTCTTCGACACGCGTTGCTTGAGGTGCAGACTGGCCGGTCCGAGGACGTCCATGGCTGGCTGCATCGCCTCGTGTGACCTGCGTATGGCACAATCGGGCCATGACAGTTCGGCAGATCATTTTCTAGCGCGTCGACCATTAGTCGACGCGCCGCCCCTACGCATCCGCGAGGGGCGTTTTCATTTCCCGACCGGAGAAGCAGATGCGACCGCAGGATGCGTTCCACGTCTACGACACCACCTTGCGCGACGGCGCACAGCAAGAGGGCCTGAACCTCTCGGTCGCCGACAAGTTAACAATTGCGCGCCACTTGGATGCCCTCGGCGTGGGCTTCATCGAAGGTGGTTGGCCCGGCGCCAACCCGAAGGACACTGAGTTCTTCCGTCGCGCCCAGACCGAGCTGGTGTTGAAGAGCGCAACGTTGGCTGCTTTCGGGGCTACTCGCCGCCCTGGTGTTGCTGCAGCCGATGATCCGCTGATCATCGCCTTGCGCGACAGCGGTGCATCGGTGGTGACGCTGGTTGCCAAAGCGCATGACCGTCATGTGGAGTTGGCGCTGCGAACCGACCTTGCCGAAAACCTCGCCATGGTCCGAGACACCATCAGGTTCTTGCGCGACGGCGGGCAGCGAGTGTTCCTTGATGCTGAGCATTTCTTTGACGGCTACCGCGCCAATCCGGCGTATGCCTTGGAAGTTATTCGCGTGGCGGCCGAAGCCGGTGCTGATGTGGTCGCCCTTTGCGACACCAACGGGGGGATGCTCCCGAACGAGTTAGCGGACGTCGTCGGTGCTGTGTTCGGTGCGACCGGCGCCCGACTTGGGATTCACTGTCACGACGACACTGCTTGTGCGGTAGCCAACACTCTTGCGGCTGTGGACGCTGGGGTTACGCACGTTCAGGGCACCGCCAATGGGTACGGCGAGCGCAGCGGCAACGCAAATCTGTTCAGTGTGGTAGCCAATCTGCAACTCAAACAAGGTCGTAACGTGGTGCCGGCCGAGTCACTGCGCGACATGACGCGCATCGCTCATGCGATCAGTGAAACGACTAACGTCGCGCCCGATCAACATCAGCCGTACGTTGGTCTTTCGGCTTTCGCTCACAAGGCGGGGCTTCACGCCAGCGCAGTTAAGGTTGATCCAAACCTGTATCAGCACATTGATCCGGCAACAGTCGGTAACGACATGCGAATGCTGGTCTCCGACATGGCCGGCCGGGCCTCGATTGAGATGAAGGGCCGCGAACTCGGCTACGACTTGTCCGAAGATCGCGACGCCATCACGAGGGTGATCGACCGAGTGAAGTCGCTTGAGTCCGGCGGATACACGTTCGAGGCTGCTGACGCATCCTTTGAGCTGCTGTTACGTGATGAGGTTCTTGGACATCGCGAGCGGTACTTCACCGTCGAGTCCTGGCGAACAATCGTCGAACAGCGACCGGACGGTTCGGTAGTCAGCGAGGCAACAGTCAAGATCCACGTCGCGGGCCAACGCTTCGTTTCGACGGGGGAGGGCAACGGTCCGGTTAATGCACTCGACAACGCCCTGCGCAGTGCGATCACGACTGTGTACCCGGAACTTGCTGCGCTGGAACTGGTCGACTACAAGGTTCGGATCCTTGACGGCGGCGGCGGTACGGCGTCGGTCACTCGGGTCTTGATCGAGACCACCGATGGGACCACTGAGTGGGACACGATCGGGGTACACGAGAACGTCATAGCTGCGTCGTGGTCAGCGTTGGAGGATGCGATTTCCTACGCCTTGATGCGTTCTGGACGGTCGCCGATCTGATCTGCTACTCGGCCGGGATCTCTTCCCACCACTGGCACCACCACTCGGCGCCAACCAAGATCCGCAACTTCGGGTGCCAGCAGTAGGAAACGTCCTTGTCAGTGTCGAGGTAGTACACGCAGGTGTGGCAGTCCTCGGACTGGTACGGGCGCCCACGCAGGATGGCATCTTCGGCCAGTAGCCCAAGTTTCGTCGAGAGTTCCTCGTCGATTTGCTGGGGCTCGGGTGCTGAGATGACCTCGTCGTACAGGTTCTCGCCGCCGGATTCGCTCACTGGGTGCTCCTTGCCGTAGTCGTTCGACCAGCGTGGTCTAGTCCTGTCCTATCACTATCTCGGAGTTCAGGCATCCGCAAGGTTGGCGAGGTCGGGCTCGACTTCGGCGTCGGCTAGCCTTGCTAATCGTGAGAATCGCCAGGTATTCGCTGAACGGGGAAGTCGGCTATGGATTGGTCGATGGGCTGACAGATACCGGAGACCCTGGACCCGATTCGACCATCGCCGCCATCGATGGGCATCCGATCGGGGTGGTTCAGACCACCGGAGTCGTTCATCGACTGGCCGACGTACGGCTTCTCGCACCGATCCTGCCCAGCAAGGTGGTGGCGGTTGGAAGGAACTATGCCGACCATGCAGCCGAAATGGGAGGCGAGGTTCCACCCGAACCCTTGATCTTCCTCAAGCCGTCGACGTCAATTATCGGACCGGATGAGCCAATCGTTTATCCGAGCGTCTCCAACGAAGTCAGCTATGAAGCCGAACTGGCCATTGTGATCGGCCGGTTATGCCGCGACGTGCCGATCGATCGGGCCGCCGGAGTCATCCTTGGTTTCACTTGCGCGAACGATGTGACGGCACGTGATCTGCAGCGTACTGACGGGCAATGGACCAGGGCCAAGGGATTCGACACCTTCTGCCCCCTAGGTCCGTGGATCGTCACAGAATTGGATCCCAGCGATCTAGCAATCGGATCTCGAGTGGACGGTCAGGTGCGCCAAGCCGGCCGCACTTCGCAACTGGTCAACAACGTGCCGAAATTGGTTAGTTGGATTAGTCACGTGATGACCTTGCTTCCCGGTGATGTGATCCTCACCGGGACCCCTGCTGGTGTCGGACCCATCGTGGTGGGCAATGTTGTCGAAGTTCAGATTGAAGGCATCGGCACTTTGCGGAATCCGGTGGTGACTCGTGGCTGATATTCCGGCGCGAGCAAGCAACCCAAACGTGCGGGTCCGCTTCTGCCCTTCGCCAACTGGCAACCCGCACGTCGGGATGGTGCGGACCGCACTCTTTAACTGGGCCTACGCCCGGCGCACCGGTGGCACTTTCGTATTTCGGATCGAAGACACCGATTCCGCCCGCGATACCGAGACGTCGTACCAAGATCTGCTTGACGCCTTGCGCTGGCTTGGGCTGGACTGGGACGAGGGCCCCGAAGTTGGCGGACCCGTCGGGCCTTATCGCCAATCGCAGCGGCTCGAGTTGTACGCCGACGTGGCTTCCCGCCTGCAGGCGGCCGGTCTTGCGTATCCGTGCTACTGCACTCCAGAGGAGTTGGAGTACCGACGAGAACAGGCGCGCGCTGCTGGTCGAACTCCTGGCTATGAGCGCACTTGTCGCGACCTAACCCAGGCTCAGCGGAGCACATTAGAAGCCGAAGGCCGCACCTCGGCGCTGCGTTTTCGAATGGCTGACGCTGACTGGACTTGGAATGACTTGGTCCGCGGCGATGTCACGTTTACCCGCGAACATGTGCCGGACTATGTGCTGGTGCGGGCCAATGGCGACCCGCTTTACACGCTGACCAACCCGGTCGATGACGCGTTAATGGGTATTACGCATGTGTTGCGCGGGGAAGACCTGCTTTCCAGCACGCCGCGACAAATTGCGTTGTATCAAGCGTTCGCACAAATTGGGCTGGGCAGCGGCATAACCCCGGCGTTCGGGCACCTGCCTTACGTAATGGGTGAAGGCAATCGGAAGTTGTCCAAGCGCGATCCTGAATCCAGTCTTGGTATGTATCGGGAAAAAGGCTTCCTGCCCGAGGGGCTGCTGAACTATCTGGCATTGCTGGGGTGGTCCCCAGGAGAGGACCGTGAGTTCTTCTCGCTCGTCGAGATGGCTGAGGTTTTCGATGTGGCTCGCGTAAATCCAAACCCGGCACGTTTCGACATTAAGAAGTGCACGGCGATCAATGCCGACTGGGTTCGGGCAATCAAGCCAAGCGATCTTGCAGAGCGACTGGAGCCCTATTTGGTGGCTGCCGGACTCGTCGAAGTTGGCGACGAGGATGCCAGAGCGGTGGTTGCGGCTGCGGTTCCGCTGATTCAGGAACGGATGCAGGTGCTTACCGAGGCTGTAGATCTGCTTCGCTTTCTGCTGGTTACCGAGGCCGAATTCGTTGTCGACCCGGACGAGGCACAGCGTTCCTTGACCGGCGAGGCCCTGGTGACGCTGGCGGCCACGCGATCTGCCCTCTTACCAGTTCTGGAATGGACAGCCGAGACGATCGAAGCGGCGCTACGACTGGCGTTAATCGAAGGCTTGGGCCTCAAGCCTAAGTTGGCATTTGGTCCGGTCCGGGTGGCCACAACCGGCGCTCGAATCTCGCCGCCGTTGTTTGAATCTCTGGAGTTACTGGGTCGCGACCGAACCTTGTCCCGGTTGGCAGCGGCACTGACCTAGGTCAGACCCGGCGTGATCGGCCGGTATGCTACTGCGGCGCGGATCCTTCAGGGTTCGCGTGTGCCATGGGGTATGGGGTAATTGGCAGCCCAACTGGTTCTGGTCCAGTTAGTCTAGGTTCGAGTCCTGGTACCCCAGCTCGTGAAAGCGTTGTCTTTCGCGGCCAACCCTGATGGGTTGGAAGGTACGGCCCCGTTGTGTAGCGGCCTAGCACGCTGCCCTCTCAAGGCGGTAGCGCGGGTTCGAATCCCGTCGGGGCTACCTTGATCGGCCCCCGTGGTTACCGCGGGGGCCGATTGCTTTCCCGGGCCACAAGCGGGGTCGCCGAGGTTGTCGGCACTTCGCGAATGCCCGGCGTGGAACGGCGAACAGCCTCGGTAAGTCGAGCTGCGGCGGCCAGTACTGCGTTGGCATGGGACCTTCCAGGGGCGCGTCCAAGTCTTTCGATCGGGCCTGAGACTGAAACGGCTGCCACGATTCGCCCGCCGGGTCCGCGCACTGGCGCTGATACCGACACCACACCTGGTTCCCGTTCGCCGATGCTCTGCGCCCACCCGCGGCGCCGAACGGCCGCCAAGGTCGTGGCGGTGAACCGCGACTCAATCAGCCCACGGTGCAAGCGTTCAGGTTCCTCCCAAGCCAGCAACACTTGTGCGGCTGAACCGGCGTGCATCGTTAGGACCGTGCCGACCGGGACGGTGTCACGAAGTCCGCTGGCACGTTCGGCGACGGCAACGCAAATCCGCTGATCGCCTTGGCGCCGATAAAGCTGGGCACTTTCACCGGTCGCGTCGCGCAAAGTTGTTAGAACGGGTCCAGCCGCCGCGATGAGTCGGTCTTCTCCGGCAGCTGCCGCAAGCTCAACTAATCTCGGGCCTAGCACAAAGCGCCCGGTCACATCGCGGGCCACAAGGCGGTGGCATTCCAACGCTACGGCCAGGCGATGGGCGGTAGGTCTTGGGAGCCCAGTGGCAGCGACCAGGCCCGCGAGCGTAAGAGGTCCGGCCTCGAGGGCAGCAAGGATCCCCGCCCCTTTGTCTAAGACTCCGACTCCGCTACGATTGTCCATAGGCTGATATTGCCGTCTCAGTATGCGAGAAGCAAGTCTCTGGTGGGAGGACGTATGGCTAGCACACTTGCCGAAAAGGTCTGGGCAGCACACGTTGTGCGACAGGCACCTGGTGAACCTGATCTGCTCTACGTTGACCTGCATCTTGTGCACGAGGTGACGAGTGCGCAGGCATTTGACGGATTGCGCTTGGCCGGTCGCAGTGTGCGTCGTCCAGACCTGACCTTGGCTACCGAAGATCACAACGTTCCGACAACCGATATCGACAAGCCAATCGCCGATCCGGTGTCGGCGCTGCAGGTCGACGCATTGCGCCGCAACTGCGCCGAGTTCGGGGTCCCGATCTTCTCCCTTGGAGACGTCGAACAAGGGATCGTGCACGTCGTCGGTCCGCAGCTGGGACTGACACAGCCAGGCATGATTGTCGTGTGCGGTGATAGCCACACCTCGACGCATGGCGCATTCGGTGCCTTGGCTTTCGGGATGGGCACAAGCGAGGTAGAACACGTTCTGGCAACGCAGACTTTGCCGCTGAAGCCGTTCCGAACAATGGCGGTCACCATCAACGGGACCTTGCCGGCCGACACCACGGCTAAGGACCTGATTCTGGCGATCATCGCGCGCATTGGCACCGGCGGCGGGCAGGGTTATGTGATCGAATACCGCGGCCCAGCTATTGAAGCGTTGTCGATGGAGGCCCGGATGACGATTTGCAACATGTCGATCGAGGCTGGCGCCAGAGCAGGCATGATCGCGCCTGACCAAACCACTTACGACTACCTCGAAGGGCGCGCACATGCGCCCAAGGGCGCCGACTGGGATGCCGCGCTTGCGTACTGGTCGACTCTTCGCACAGATGCCGACGCCAAGTTCGACCACGAAGTGGTCATCGAAGCCAGTGAACTAGCCCCATTCGTGACGTGGGGCACCAATCCCGGTCAAGGTGCCCCGTTATCGGCAAACGTCCCGGACCCGAAGGACTTTGCTGATGCCAATGACCGGCTAGCGGCCGAGCGAGCCTTGGTCTATATGGGTCTGATCGCCGGGACCCCGTTGCGAGAGGTTGAAATTCAGACGGTGTTCCTCGGTTCCTGCACCAATGGGCGGATTGAAGATCTGCGGGCCGCGGCTGCGGTAATCCAAGGACACAAGGTTGCCGATGGGGTGCGGATGCTGGTGGTGCCCGGATCAGTACGGGTGCGAATTGCGGCCGAAGCTGAAGGCTTGGACAAGGTTTTCGTCGAAGCCGGCGCCGAATGGCGACAGGCGGGTTGCTCGATGTGCTTGGGCATGAACCCAGATCAACTTGTCGCTGGTGAACGAAGCGCATCAACGTCGAACCGAAATTTCGAGGGACGCCAAGGTGCTGGTGGGCGGACCCATCTGGTTTCGCCGCAAGTAGCCGCAGCGTCGGCAGTGGTCGGTCGGCTTGCATCGCCCGCGGACTTGGGCTGAGGAGGGGTAATGGAGAAATTCACTGTTCACGAAGGTCGTTGTGTCCCGCTGCAACGCAGCAACGTCGACACGGACCAGATCATCCCTGCCGTGTATCTAAAGCGGATCACCAGAAACGGTTACGAGGACGGGCTATTCCAAGCGTGGCGCCAGGATCCAGACTTTGTCCTAAATCGTCCGGAGTTCGCCGGGGCCTCGATTCTTGTGGCCGGGCAAGAATTCGGCACTGGTTCCTCCCGCGAGCACGCGGTCTGGGCATTGCAGAACTACGGCTTCAAGGTCATCCTCTCGTCGCGATTCGCCGATATCTTCCGCGGCAACTCGGGCAAGGGAGGCCTACTGACTGCTCAAGTGACCCAAGACGTAATTGAGGTTTTGTGGTCCATGATTCTTGCGGACCCGACGTTGGTGCTGAAGGTCGATCTTGTTGCGCGCGACATCAGCGCGGGCGATTTCCGAGCGCCATTTGAGGTCGACGATTACGTGCGGTGGCGGCTGCTCGAAGGTTTGGATGACATCGGGATCACGCTGCAGCAAGATGCCGCAATCGCAGATTTCGAGGTTGGCCGGCCTCGATTCTTACCGCAAGTCGTTCCCATCCAGCAGTAACAAACACTTGCCGCGGGTGCTCGTTTGACTGGACAGCACATTTGCGTTGTGATAAGCGACACGTTTGGCCTGTAATCCTTGCAGAGCAAGGGTTTTTCGGCGCGTCGCGGTTGTACGTAGGCGGTCAACGGACTAGCGTTACGCCGACTCGGACACCGGTCCGACATCTGGATTCTGCGGAGGAACTGTGAACAAGGCTGAGCTGATTGACGCGCTCGCCGCCAAGCTTGACGGCAGCAAGAAGCAGGCATCGGAGGCAGTGGAAGCTGTCTTTGATGCGATCCAGCACGCGGTTGCGGCTGGCGAGAAGGTAGCAATCACTGGCTTCGGCGTGTTCGAGCGTGCAGAGCGGGCAGCCCGCACCGCACGCAACCCGCGCACCGGCGAGACCGTGAAGGTCAAGGCCACCTCAGTCCCGAAGTTCCGTGCTGGCTCGGAATTTAAGGCAGTTGTAGCTGGCAAGCGTAAGGCCGCCCCGGCCAAGAAGGCCGCAGCGAAGAAGGCTCCGGCCAAGAAGGTTGTTGCCAAGAAGGCTCCGGCCAAGAAGGTTGTTGCCAAGAAGGCTCCGGCCAAGAAGGTTGTTGCCAGGAAGGCTCCGGCCAAGAAGGCTGTTGCCAGGAAGGCCCCGGCCAAGAAGGTTGCAGCGAAGAAGGCTCCGGCCAAGAAGGCCACGCGCCGCTAGTCGCAAGAATTAGTGGCCCGGCTCCCAAGTGGAGTCGGGCCACTGTGCGTTATTGGGCCACTGAATCAAAAAGTCCGGGTCGCCACCGGGGTTAGGGACGGCCGTTAGTCGCTGGCCGGCACGCCAAGGTTGGCCAGTAACTGGGCCAAGTGTCACGACGGTTCCGTCATCCAGGAAGCCGGTCATAAACCCTAGGTCGGCTGGGTCAGGCGTCGTGCGGATAGTGATCGAGATGGCATCGCTGGGCGGTGCTGCAGCGCCGGCTAGTGCTACGGCAACCAAGCGGCTTGTGTATTTGCCGGTCCCAAGTTCGCACGCGCGGCGAAAGTCGCCTCTGGTGTCGACATCGAGCCGCAGGCTGGCCCCGACGTCAGACAACTGCAAGCTCCCGGACTGGATATGGCGTTGATTTGAGTCCTGACCAAAGTGTGCGTTTAACGGTTCGCCTACGGCGGCCAGCAGTGTCGTGCCCACGTTCGCGTCATCGCTGACATGGAACCGGCCAGCGGCCGGGCCCGCCTGTAGGGCCGCAGTTAGATCTTGGGGACGCAATGCAGGCAGGTCGCCAACAAGTGCGGCGATGCGGACAGCTCCGGCGCGTCCAGCAGTCTCGGCCCCGAGATTCACGGCCGCATTCAGGCCCACACCGACCTCAACGATGACTTCGGCGCCCAGGGCACGGACGGCAGCTGCCACCGTGTCGTCCGCGGTAACCACAAGAACGGATTGGACGATCGGACAGGCCCGGGCAGCGGCGACCGTATCGCAGGCAAAGGCGAGCGCAATGGCTATCCGAGAGCTGGGCCCTAGCCCCGGGATATCGGCGAGCCGTGTTTTGGCTGCAGCCAGTTCCTTCACTGGGATGACCACTGTCCAGTCGGAAGCGTCGGCCACCGCGCCATCTTGCCAGCAACACCTCTGCGGTTGCTGCAGCACGGGGATCCAGAGCCGCTAACCTGACAGGCGGGGATTCAGGGGACGGAGACCAATGGCCCAGCCGATACCGGTCGGACCTGGTCGACGCGTGAAGCACGGGCTGCACATCGGTCCTTGGTACCTGCTGTGCATCGTCTTGCTTCGACCATTGCTGATGCTGCTGACCAAGCGCGATTGGCGTGGCCGAGAGAACTTGGGCAAGTCTGGGACTGGCCTGGTCGTGGCCGTGAATCACTTGTCTTGGTTCGATCCGCTGGCCTCTGCGCATTTTCTTTACGATGCTGGCCGCGTCCCTAGATTCCTTGGGAAGGTGGCCGTATTTGAGGTCCCAGTTATCGGGCGCATCCTGCGGGGGGCCGGACAGATTCCGGTCTACCGCGAAACCCGCGAAGCGGTCCAGGCCCTGCAGGCAGCCATCGCTGCAGTCGAAGCGGGGGAATGCGTAGGGGTGTACCCAGAGGCAACGATCACCCGCGACCCAGATCTGTGGCCGATGACTGCCAAGACTGGGGCTGCCCGGATTGCGCTTGTGACTGGGTGTCCCTTGATTCCGTTAGCGGTTTGGGGTCCTCAGGAGGTCATGTGGCCATACCGAAAGCAGTTCAAGATTCTCCCGCGCAAAACCATGCACGTTTGGGCTGGGTCGCCGGTGCAGCTGGACGACCTGCGTGACAAGCCGCTGGATTCGGCCACTCTACGTTTGGCAACCGATCGGCTGATGTCAGCGATCACCGAATTGCTGGAGCAAATCCGCGGCGAAACTGCACCCGCGGTACGTTTCGACCGACGACGGGTCTATGACCCGACTTTCGAGCCGGACGGAGACAATCCCTGATGCGTCATGCGGTGCTCGGTGGCGGTTCGTGGGGGACGGCTTTTGCCATGGTGCTTGCGGACGCCGGTGCCGAAGTTGGCCTCTGGACCAGAGAATCCGATGTGGCTGAGAGCATCACCAATCAACATCGAAACGACAGATACCACCCAGGCGTCAGGCTGCCCGAGCAGGTATGGGCCACAACCGATCCCATCCGCGTCCTCAGCGGGGCAGAAGTGGTGGTTCTCGCGCTGCCTGCCCAAATGCTGCGCGTCAACTTGGCCGCCGTGCGCGAGTCCCTTCCAGCCGATGCCTACTACGTGAGCTTGATAAAGGGAATAGAAACTGGCTCGGCGCTTCGGATGAGTGAGGTCATAGGGCAAGCGACCGGAGCGGATCCTGATCAGATCGCAGTGCTCAGCGGCCCAAATCTGGCCCGCGAAATTGTGCAGCGCCAACCCGCTGCCACCACGATCGCCTGCGAATCACCCGACGTCGCGCAGTTGCTGCAAGAGGAAATCTCAGCTCCCTACTTCCGGCCTTACTGGACGACCGATGTAATCGGAACTGAAATCGGCGGTGCGGTGAAGAACGTGATCGCACTCGCAAACGGAATGGCCGTAGGCCTAGGTTTTGGCGAAAACGCCCAAGCGGCATTGATCACCCGCGGATTGGCAGAGATGACCAGACTCGGCATCGCATTGGGTGCTGATCCGTTGACCTTCCAAGGGTTAGCAGGAGTCGGGGATCTGGTCGCCACGTGTACTTCGCCGCTATCGCGCAATCGTACGTTCGGCGAGAATCTGGGCCGCGGTCTGAGCGTTGCTGAAGCCGAAGCAGTGACCAGAGAAACGTGTGAAGCTGTCAAATCTTGTGCGTCAATTCTGGAATTGGCCCGACGTAATGACGTTGATGTCCCCATCACCGAGCAGGTGGTACAGGTCGTGCATAACGGGATGGCACCGCGCGAGATGTTGGCTCATTTCATGGCTCGCGCCCCTAAACCCGAACTTGGCGCCGAGGACTAGTTGACGGTCGGATCGGGCAGTTGCAACCTGTCAACGAGATGCGGTTAGGGACTGCAATAAGTCAGACCAGAGATCCTCAACATCCTCGCAGCCGACCGAGAGCCTAATCAGACTTGCCGGCACATCGGGCTGTTCGGCCGCCCAGCGAGACCGACGCTCAAGAGTCGACTCGACCCCGCCCAAACTGGTGGCGTGTGTCCACAATGAGGTTCCTGAACACCACCGTTCGGCGCGCTCGCCGTCACCGAATGCGTCAACTGCAATGATCGCCCCGAAACCGACCATCTGAGACGCTGCGGTCGAATGCCCTGGATCGGTGATTAATCCCGGATAGCGAACTCGTTCTATGTCACCATGACCTGCGAGGCGAAGTGCCAATTCTTGAGCATTCGCTTGGGCTTTCGCCATTCGCAAGGCAAGGGTTCTGACGCCGCGCAGGGCTAGGAAGGCTTCCAACACACCAGGCGTGGCACCCATTAGCGCCCGCGTCTGGCGAATCCGTTCGGCAAGGTCGGGGTCGGTGGCTACAGCAACCCCGAGCAGCAGATCGCTGTGACCGCCAATCGATTTCGTGGCGCTGTGCACCACAACGTCGACGCCAAGTTGCAGCGGCAATTGGCCGAAGGGAGTTGCGAAGGTGTTGTCGCAGAACACGAGCGCTCCCGCCGAATGGGCGGCCGCAACTGCCGCGCGCAAATCGCAAATCTCCAGAAGCGGGTTAGTCGGGGACTCGAGCCAGACTGCCGATGCTCCAGTCGCCGCGGCCGCAATTGCGGATGCATCGTTCATCGGGACGCTGCGCACAGTTAAGGCGCCGCGGGACTGCAATTGTTTGAGGCGCAGCAAAGTTCCCGAGTAGCCGTGAGACGGCGCCACCACTGCCGCCCCACTGGGCAACAGATCGAAGCACGCCGCAATGGCGCCCATGCCGGAGGCAAACGACACTGCCGTTCCACCCTCTAGGGCCCCTATGACCGCCTCGAACGCCTCCCAGGTCGGTTGCCCTTCGCGGGCATATGCGTGCTCGCCTCCGGCCCGAAAGCTTGAGGCCGCTGTGATTGGCGTGTTAAGCGGTGCCCCGGGTACGGCTGTGGGGCGCCCAGCGGCGATGGCGATCGATGCGGGGTGCAGACCGGAGAGGTTGTGACCGGAGTCGGCGGCAGGTGTCATCCCCAGACCATAGGTGACGGCTAGGGTCTGGGCATGGACTCCACCCACGCTCGCCAACGCGTGGCGGTCGTTTTCGGTGGCCGCAGCACGGAACACGCGATCTCGTGTATTTCGGCGGGGAGCATTCTGCGCTCGATCGATCGGGATCGCTTCGATGTGATTCCGATCGGCATCACCCCCGCGGGCAGTTGGGTGTTGCAGGCCGACGAGCCGGACCGAATGGTGATAGCCGACGGTCGACTGCCGGCCGTGGACGTTGCTGGTACCGCTCTGACGCTGTGGCTTGATCCGGCTGGGCCCGACTTGATGGTCTCGGCGCCGGGTCAGGTGCCGGAAGTGCTGGGGTCGGTCGACGTTGTATTCCCGGTCCTGCATGGCCCGTGGGGCGAGGACGGAACCATCCAAGGACTGCTCGAACTAGCTGGGGTTCCGTACGTGGGCTCCGGTGTCTTCGCCTCTGCGGCAGCGATGGACAAGGGCTGGATGAAGCGGTTGTTCCAGGCCGCCGGGCTAACGGTCGCGCCCTACCAAGTGGTGACCGACCGCGAGTGGACGAACGGGCGAAGCCAAACTCTTTCGGACTTGGGGCGCTTGGGGTTGCCGGTATTCGTGAAGCCAGCTCGGGCTGGCTCGAGCCTTGGAATCAGCCGAGTCAGTTCGGCGTCGGAATTGGAAGCAGCCATTGAGACCGCCCGCAAGCATGATCCACGCGTCATTGTTGAAGCGGCCGTCGTTGACGCTCGCGAAATCGAGTGCGGAGTCCTAGTAGCTCCGGATGGAAGCGCGGAAGCCAGTTGCTGCGCGGAGATTCGAGTGGGTGCCGGCCATGAGTTCTACGACTTCGCGGCCAAGTACCTCGACGATGCTGCCGAATTGATCGTCCCTGCCGAGTTGTCGGAAGCCACGGCTGCTCGGGTGCAAGAAGTCGCGGTCGCGGCTTTTGAAGCCCTCGGTTGTGAAGGTTTGGCCAGGGTCGACGTTTTTGTGCGCGCTGATGGTGAAGTGATCGTCAATGAGGTCAACACCATGCCCGGATTCACGCCCATTTCGATGTATCCGCGAATGTGGGCGGCTAGCGGAATCGCCTATCCCGAACTCGTCGCGCGCCTACTCGACGATGCCTTGCGGCGCGGTGTTGGCCTGCGCTAGCAGCCAGCAACTACCCGACCGTTATCAGGTTACCTGGAATGAACGCTTTGCGAGTCCGAGCCAGAATCCATCAATAACTTGTTCCGGGGGGAGTTGGGGATCACTTGCCGCGCCCAGCGTGACAAACATCGGTGCGAAGTGTTCAGTAGTCGGGTGAGCGTAGGGCATCCCTGGGGCCCGGTGTTCGAAGTCCATTAGCTCCTCGATGTCACCGCGACCTAGTGCGGCTGCTGCCCAGGCATCGAACTCGGCGGACCAACCTGGGGGAGTGGCATCGACCCGCCAATCGCGCAGGAATGGAAGTCCGTGGGTGGCGAAGCCGGAGCCGATGATCAGCACGCCTTCGTCGCGTAATGGGCGAAGTCGTCGGCCCAAGTCGAGCAACTGGCTCGGGTCCAGCGTCGGCAGCGAGATTTGCAGCACTGGCATGTCGGCCTTCGGGTACATGACACTTAACGGTACGTAAGCGCCGTGATCAAGGCCGCGGGATTCGGCGCGGGCGACAGGTTGGGTATCGGGCATTAGGGCAGCCACCTGATCCGCCAACTCGGGGGCTCCCGGCGCCTGGTACTGAGCCGTGTAGTACTTGGCGTCGAAACCGCCAAAGTCATAGATCAAAGGGACCTGTTGGGTGGCGCCAATCAGCAGCGGGGAGGACTCCCAGTGGGCGCTGACCATGAGGATGGCATTGGGGCGTGGCAATCGCCGGGCCCAAGCTCGTAGTTGACTAGTCCAAAGCTCGTCGTCGACGAGCGGGGGAGCGCCGTGGCCGAGGTACAGGGCCGGAAGCTGCTCCTGAACTATCGCCTCAGTCACGATTGTCCCGTCGCCTAAAGGTGCACGACCGGGCAAGTCAGGGTGCGCGTGATTCCGTCGACTGCTTGGATTCGGGCAACCACGAGTTTTCCGAGGTCGTCGACCGTGCGAGCTTCGGCACGCACGATCACGTCGTAGGGTCCGGTTACGTCCTCGGCCTGCGTCACTCCTGGGATAGCCCCGATCGCTTCGGCCACGTTTGCGGACTTCCCGACCTCGGTCTGGATAAGGATGTAGGCCTGTACCACCATGGTCGTCCTCCTCGTCAGTTAACTAACGGGGACGATAGCGCGTCGGCGTCGAGGAGAAGATGATGGGTCAGAACGTGGGCGACCTCGGTGAGTTCGGGCTACTGGCTCGCATCGCAGCTCGACTAAACGAAACCGATCAGCCCGACGATGGCCGAGTCGTCGTCGGGCCGGGTGACGACGCCGCTGTAGTTACCGTGCCCGATGGACGCGTGGTAGTTACCACAGACATGCTCGTCGACGGCCGTCACTTCCGTCGCGATTGGTCCTCCGCCTACGACATAGGACGCCGGGCGGCGGCCGCGAATCTGGCTGATGTGGTAGCGATGGGTGCGGACCCAGTGGCCCTTGTGGTCGGTCTGGCCCTGCCATCGGACACCGAAGTTGCCTGGGTGACAGGGCTAACTGACGGGCTCCGAGATGAGTGTGCCGAACTCGGAGCCACAGTGGTTGGTGGCGACATCGTCCGCGGCGACCTAATCGTCATTTCTGGTACTGCGTTAGGAGATCTCGGCGGTCGCAAACCAATCTTGCGCAGCGGCGCTCATCCGGGTGACACGGTGGCCGTAGCCGGCCGGCTGGGCTGGGCGGCCGCTGGACTGACCGTTTTGCGCCGGGGCTTTCGTTCTCCGCGGGTGCTGGCCGACGCACATCGTCGACCGGATCCGCCGTATGCGGCGGCATTGGCCGCAGCGCGGGGGCCGGTGACCGCTATGGCTGACATCAGTGACGGCCTGGTAGCTGATGCAGGGCATTTGGCCGCGGCATCCGGGGTATCAATCGAGTTAGTGAAGAGCCAACTGCCAGTGGCCAAGGAACTCTTGGAAGCTGCCGCGGCGTTTAACGTCGACCCGCTGAACTGGGTGCTAACCGGCGGCGACGACCACGGTTTCGTGGCGACGTTTACCAAGCGACGCAAACTTCCGGCCGGATTCATTGCCATTGGCGTGGTAGTCGAAGGCGCTGGACAGGTGCTCGTCGACGGCGAGCCCTACGCCAATCAGGGTGGTCATGACCACTTCCGCGACTGAGGCCGCGGTGGAAGCCAGATCAGACGGCGCGAGTTACCTTGCCGGCCTTGATGCACGAGGTGCAGACGTTCAGTCGCTTTGGGGTGCCGTTCACGCTGGCCCGAACCTTCTGGATGTTGGGGTCAAAACGTCGCTTGGTGCGAACGTGGGAGTGCGAGATCGTGTGCCCGAAGCCCGGACCCTTGCCGCAGACGTCGCAGTTGGCAGCCACGGAAACTCCATACTCTCAGGGGTCGCCGGTCGGCGATCAGGTCTGCTGCCCGTTGGGCAACTGCATAAATCTAGCCGAGGATCGGCCGGCTACTCAAATCGGGTCCGCCTTAGGCCCTCTAGAGTCGAGGCTGCAGCAATGTTTGGCAGATCCGAAACCGGTGGTTGAGGTCGAAGTACGGTCTAGGGCAATGGGATTTTAGAACGGAATCGGGAGGAGGGTGAATGCGGGTGCATGAGGCCTTGGATGCCGAAGGCGTCCGGCTTTGGGCTGAGAGCGCCTTGGCCGCGCTCGGGCTGGTTCGGGCCGAGATCGACGCCATCAACGTCTACCCCGTGGCCGACGCAGACACCGGCACCAACTTGTACTTGACGCTCGAAGCGGGAACCGAATCCGTTGCCCGCGCCCTTTCTGAATCGGCCGAAGGCAAGGATGGCCTAGATAGTTTGGCCATCGCGGCCGCAGCCCTTTCGCGAGGCACGCTGCTGGGCGCACGCGGGAACTCTGGTGTGATCCTGAGCCAATACCTGCGGGGGGCAGTTGACGTCTTCGCCGAAGGGGTTTCCCTGCGGACGGTTCCTCCCGGCCGGGTGTTGGCTTCGGCCTTGGAGCGAGCCGCCGCCTTGGCCTACGCGGCTGTCGCTCGTCCCGTCGAAGGAACGATGCTCAGCGTTGGTAACGCTGCAGCCGCCGCCGCGCGGATTGCAGCAGCCGCTGATCCCAGCGCCTTAGGTGCTGTGGCCAGAGCCGCGGCTGATGGTGCGGCTGAAGCCCTTGCCCGCACGCCCAGCCAACTGGCCGTCCTTGAGCGATCCGGAGTCGTCGACGCGGGCGGACGTGGCCTAGTCGTCCTACTTGAAACCCTCGCCGATGTGCTCGGGGGTGTTCGACACGTCGGCCAATCCCTTGGCGCACAGCGCTCGGCGCTTGCCGGCGCCCGATCAGTCACCATTCCGAGAATTCCGGCCGCCGAATTCGAATACCACGGTCCGGCCTTCGAGGTTATGTACCTGCTTGAAGCTGATCCCGAGCCTGCGGCCGAACTTCGAGAACGACTTGCGCACCTAGGCGAGTCGGTTGTCGTTGTCGGCGCTGACCAACTCTGGAATGTCCACGTGCACGCCGATGACGCTGGAGCGGCAATCGAAGCAGGCATCGAATCCGGGCGGCCGTTTCGAATCCGTGTAACTGCATTGACTGTGGTCGCCAGCGATGATCGTCGAGTTGTCGCGCTTAAGCCGACCCGCAGATTGGTTGTGGTGACCCATGGCCCGGGCACGGCCGAGTTGTTCGAGGCAGCAGGTGCCCTCGTCGTCCCAGCCCAGCCACAAGGCAGGCCAAGTTCGGCCGAACTTCTTGTCGCAATTCAGGGCGCCGAATCCGCTGAGGTTGTCGTACTCCCTAGCGATGCCGGAGCCCGCGCGGCGGCTGAAGCTGCGGCGGCCCAAGCTCGAGAATTTGGAATTCGCACCGCGGTGCTTCCGATCCGTTCGATCGTCCAGTCCTTGGCTGCTGCAGCTGTCCATGTTTCTGGTGCAACCTTCGACGAAGACGTTGTCGCCATGACAAACGCCGCAAGTGCAACTCGGTACGCAGCAATCACGATTGCCGATCGTGAAGTGCTGACTTCAGCCGGCGTCTGTCGACCTGGCGATGTCATGGGTTTGGTTGAAGGCGACGTCGTGGAGATTGGGTCAGTTGTTGCCGATGTGGCCGTGGCTGTCATTGAACGTTTGTTGGCGGGCGCGGGCGAATTAGTTACCCTCTTGGCTGGTGTCGATGGGAATGACGAACTCATGCGCACCGTCGCAGCCGCAGTGCGGGCCAGGCATCCAGGAGTCGAGGTGAGCCAGTATTACGGCGGGCAACCGTTGTGGCCGCTGATCATCGGAGTGGAATGAGCCTCACAGTAGCGACGCCACTTGCCGGCGTGATTGGCGGACGAACCGCAAGCGCGCTCGAATCCGCATTTGATTTGAAGACTGTCGGCGACTTGCTCCACCACTACCCGCGCCGATATGCCAGGCGTGGCGAACTAACGGCGCTCGACCAATTGATGGAAGAGCACGCCACCGTCTTTGCTGAAGTTGCATCAGTTCGCGAGGTGCCTAATCGAACTCGAGGTGGTTCGCGACTTGAAGTCGTAGTCACCGACGGATCCGCGAAACTTTCGATCACATTCTTCAACAAGATCAGTTATCACCGACGCCGGCTGCGGCCCGGTGCGCAAGGACTGTTTGCGGGCCGCGTTGGCAGTTTCCGCGGTCAGTTTCAATTGACGCACCCGGAGTACGTCTTGGTTGCCGCTCCAGGTGACGAACCTGATCCGGAGGCCACTGCTGCCTTTGCGCGAAATCTGATTCCCGTATATCCCGCGACGTCGACGTTACCGTCGTGGCGAATTGCTAAGAGCATCGATGTCGTGTTTGAGGGCTTGGTCATTGAAGACGATTTGCTACCGGATCTCGTCCGAGCGGAGCACGGTTTGCTCGAACTCGGTGAGGCGCTGCGGCGAATTCATCACCCGGACACCGATGAGGACTACCAAACTGCACGCGAGCGACTGAAGTTTGACGAGGCATTTGTGCTGCAGGCTGTTTTGGCGCAACGTCGAAATCGCACCGCCCACTTGCCGGCGGTCAAGCGCATCGAGGTATCGGGTGGGTTGCTCTCGCGCTTCGATGCGGCGTTGCCATTCGACTTGACCGCGGGCCAGCACGAAGTCAGTGCGGCGGTGTTTGCCGATCTTGCTCGGGCACATCCCATGCATCGCTTACTGCAAGGTGAGGTCGGTTCAGGCAAGACGGTTGTCGCACTGCGGGCGATGCTTGCCGTTGTCGATGCAGGTGGCCAAGCAGCGCTCCTTGCCCCCACCGAAGTTCTGGCGCAGCAGCACGTTCGTACCATCCGCAAGCTGCTCGGGCCACTGGCCGAAGGTGGACTGCTCGGTGGCTCATCGGATGGCACCCGGGTTGCGCTGCTGACTGGTTCGGCCACGGCTGCGACACGCAGGGCCGCGCTGCTCGATGTTATTTCGGGTGCTGCCGGCATTGTTGTTGGAACACATGCTTTGCTCGAGGATCGAGTGCAGTTCAACGATCTCGGACTCGTTGTGGTCGATGAACAACACCGATTCGGGGTGGAGCAGCGAGCTGCCCTTGCCGCCAAGTCTGGCGATGGTTCACGGCCGCACGTGCTGGTAATGACTGCCACTCCGATTCCCCGCACGGTGGCAATGACTGTGTTTGGCGATCTCGAAATCTCTACTTTGAGGGAGTTACCGGCCGGAAGAGCCGAGATCACTACGCACGTGGTCGCCCCATTGGAAGCCCCGGCGCATCTTGATCGAGTTTGGACGCGCATTCGCGAGGAAGCAGCAAAGGGCGGGCGTTCGTACATCGTGTGCCCACGGATTGGCGGCACCGGAGTCGAAGATGAAGCAGAGCCGGGCGATGCCGAAACGGACGAGGAAGCCAAACGGGCGCCCTTGGCCGTACTCGACGTGTACGAATCTTTGGTGGCCGGACCGCTGGCCGGCCTGCGGGTGGCTGCGCTACATGGACGACTGGCTGCCGACGAGAAAGATGACCTCCTGCGTCGATTTGCGGCCGCACCAGGAGAGGGCGATTACATCGACGTGTTGGTCTGTACGACGGTCGTGGAAGTTGGCGTTGACGTCGGACAGGCAGTCGTAATGGCAGTACTGGATGCTGACCGCTTTGGGGTTTCGCAACTTCACCAGTTGCGCGGTCGGGTAGGCCGAAGCGGGCTGCCGGGTTTGTGTTTGCTGGTGACCGAAGCACGGGCTGATTCGCCGGCTAGAGAACGCCTTGCTGCGGTTGCCGCCACAACCGACGGATTCGAACTAGCTCGAATCGATCTGGCTGCTCGTAAGGAAGGCGATGTTTTGGGTGCTGCACAATCGGGGCGTCGCACCAGCCTGAGACTGCTGTCAGTGCTGCGGGACGAGTCGGTGATCATCGCGGCTCGCGAGGCTGCGACCGCGCTGCTTGCTACCGATCCGGAGTTGGCCGCGCATCCGGAATTGGCCCGGGCCGTAGCCGAGCTCGGCGGCGATCAGGCGGCGGCCTTCTTGGAGCGTTCATGACTCGAATAATCGCGGGAACCTCTCGCGGGCGACGATTACGGGTGCCGTCGGTGGGCACCAGACCTACTAGCGACCGCATCCGGGAAGCGTTGTTTTCTACGTTGGATTCGATGGACGCAATTCGTGGGACCAACGTGCTCGACCTGTATGCCGGGTCCGGAGCTCTGGGGCTCGAAGCGGTCTCTCGCGGTGCTACGACGGCCACCCTTGTCGACAGTGATCGTGGGGCGGTCACCATTTGTCAGCAGAACGCCCTTACAGTGGCACCGGCAGCTGTGACCGTGGTTGCCGCCGACGTCGTTCGGCTGTCAGGCGCGCCTTATGCAGCGGGTCTAACTTTCGACTTGGTCTTCCTTGATCCGCCATATGAAGTGGCCGACGCCGTCGTTGCTCAAGTGCTTGAGGGACTCGCCGCGTACGCCTGGTTGGCGCCTTCGGCCCAAGTTGTGATCGAGCGCACCGCTTCGAAGGCGCAGTTCCCATGGCCGTCTGCTTATGTTGGGGACCGACGGCGCGACTACGGTGGAACGGCCCTTTGGTACGGTCACCTTCGCGGCTCTCTAGATTGACCCGGGAGGAGTTCAAATGCCTAGTGCAGTGTGCCCAGGCTCGTTCGACCCGGTGACTAACGGCCATCTCGACGTTTTCGCTCGCGCTGCGGATGTGTTCGACGAAGTTGTGGTTGCCGTACTCGAGAACAAAAGCAAAGCTGGACTGTTCACGGTCGAAGAGCGAATCCAGATGCTGCAAGAAGTGGTTGCGCCGTACCCGAACATCAAGGTCGAGGCCTTCCACGGCTTGCTAGTTGATTTCTGCGCCGCTCGAAGCATCAAGTCAATCGTTAAGGGGCTTCGTGCCGTCAGCGACTTCGATTACGAGTTGCAGATGGCTCAGATGAACTTCAGGCTTGCTGGGGTCGAGACATTCTTCGTGTCGGCAAATCCGCTGTACTCGTATCTTTCGAGTTCCCTAATCAAAGAAATTGCCAAGTACGGTGGCGATGTCAGTGGTCTGGTGCCGGACATCTTGCTAGCTCGGCTCAA
Organism: uncultured bacterium; assembly: GCA_903825575.1. Taxonomy (GTDB): domain Bacteria; phylum Actinomycetota; class Actinomycetes; order S36-B12; family CAIKAW01; genus CAIKAW01. The sequence continues at coordinate 33,907 of CAIKAW010000103.1, forward strand.
CGCCGCGCTCGCCAAGTAGGAGGAGCGCTTTGGACGTCCACGACAAACTCGATGAGCTAGCGGCAGTCTTGGAGACTGCTCGGGCGATGCCCATGTCGGCTTCCTGCGTGGTTAACCGGGGCCAGGTGCTGGGGATCGTCGACGAGATCCGTTCCCTGCTGCCCGATGAGCTGCGCTACGCCGACCAGTTGCTAGCCGATCGCGAGCGGGTTGTTTCCGATGGGCTGAACGAAGCCGACCGCCTCGTGACTCGAGCCCAAGACGAATCGACTCGGCTGGTCTCGGAGCACGAGGTGTACCTGGCTGCGGTGGCAGCCGCCGAGGCCACGCGGGATGAGGCTTTCGACGAGGCCGCCAAGATGCGGGCCGAGATCGACGACTACGTCGACGCAAAGTTGGCGAATTTCGAAATCGCGCTCCAGAAGACGATGAATGCCGTCTCGAAGGGGCGGGAGAAGATCCGAGCCCGGACCCCGGTAGAACCTGACGGTGAAGATGATGACCAGTACACCGGTCCGATCCAGACCGGCTATCTGGACCGCTGAGACCGCCTTGGGTTTGGGCTCAGCGCCTGGCTCGGCTACCCTTACCCAGCCGGTCTCTAGTAGACCCGGATCCGTCGTGCCCGCATTGGAAGGTTCTCTTGTCTGGCCTCGATCCGCGCGCTCCGCTAGTCCTTGACACCAGGGACCTAGGCAGGCGTGCAGGATCGCTGCTGCGCTTGAACCTGAAGGTGCCGGCCCCGGCAGACCTCGGGACTGCAGTGATCGGTGTTCCCACCGGATCTGAGATCGAGTTGGATTTGCGACTCGAGTCGGTTATGGAGGGAGTGCTCGTGTCGGGGACGGCGCGGGTGTCGATCGAGGGAAACTGTTCGCGCTGTCTTGACCCAGTCGGGTACGAGTTCGAAGCGGACTTGCAGGAGCTGTTCTGCTACCCCGATGCGAACCCCGATCCGGAGGCCGACGAAGATTTGCGTTGGATTGAGGGCGACTTGCTCGACCTCGAACTGACTTTGCGCGATGCGGTAGTGCTCGATCTGCCGCTAGCACCGGTGTGCCGGGAAGATTGTCCCGGATTGTGTCCCGAGTGTGGGATCAATCTGGCGGCCGACCTGGATCACCACCACGAAGTGTCAGACCCAAGATGGGCGGCACTTGTGGATCTGCTCGAACCCGGCCGAGACCTCGGCCCCGATAGATCGAAAGAGGACTGAAGTGGCCGTCCCGAAGCGGAAGACCTCGCGCTCCAACACGCGTCACCGTCGGTCCCAGTGGAAGGCCACCGCGCCTGCCCTGGTCACCTGCGACCGTTGTCGCGCGCCGAAACTTGCACACACCGCTTGCCCGACTTGCGGCACCTACGCCAAGCGTCAGGTCCTCGACGTCTAAGGCCTTGCGCCTGATTGTCTGCCAAACCGGAGTTCACGGGGCGGCGGCGGATTTGACGATCCCAGCCGGCTTGGAGCTACTCCGCGTCGGTAGCGCTGGCGACCTCAGCGACGTAGTCGAGCTTCCCTTTGGTGAAGACGCAAGCCGTTTCCTGCGGGCCCAGCCGCGCGCGGCGTTGAGGATTGCGGTCGAACGGGCCGGACCAGACATCGCACTAGTAACAACCTCGCCAGCAGCTTCGGTGGCCGCGGCCATCAGGTTTGGGCACCAACGAGTGCCAGGCACGCCGGACCCTGTGGTACTCGCGCAGTTGGCCACTGGCTCTTGGATTTGTGATGTTTCGGGTGCTCCCTTGGTGGCTCCAGCATTTCCGTTTGCTGTGGCGCTCGTTCGGGCGCTGACCGGGCGAGCAGTGTCGGCGGCGCTACTCGACCCCGGAATCCTTTCCGATCCCCAGTGGGCGAGTTTGGACGCGGGGATAGACCGACTCACTCCAGACGCAGTTGCGGACCCGGCACCAGACCTGCTGTTTGCGGCCGGGCCGGTTGGAAGGACTTGGTACGAACTGCGAACCCCTGCGCCCGAACGAATCGGCGTGGTGGTCGGCGTTGGTATCCCCGTCGTGGTTTGCGGCGGACCAGTAACCACGGCCGCGGTCGAACTGGCTTCCCGACTGATCGATATCGATTGGGCGCAGCAGGTCCGGGATCTGGCCGCGAGCGAGGTCGCCCGGCGTCGGATTGCCGGTGGTGGGCTACCGTCGCGCTATGACAGATCTGAGCGAACTTCAGGAACGGCTGGGGCTGGCCGTCCCGCAACTTGAACTAGCGCTCACCCACCGCTCCTTCGCCTACGAACACGGTGGTCTACCGACCAATGAACGTTTGGAGTTTCTCGGGGATTCGGTGCTCGGCATCGTCATTACCGACGCGCTCTATCGTCGAAATCCCGAACTGCCCGAGGGCAACTTGGCCAAGATGCGGGCAGCTGTGGTCAACTCGCGGGCTTTGGCTGAGGTCGCGCGTGCCTTGGGCGTGGGCGAGTTTTTGCGCCTTGGCAGGGGCGAAGAGTCCACCGGTGGTCGCGATAAGTCTTCGATCTTGGCCGACTGTATGGAGGCCATCATCGGAGCGGTGTACCTAGACCACGGAATCGTCGCAGCGGATGAATTCGTCCATCGGCTTTTTGATCCGTTACTTCATTCGGCCGCTGCCCTTGGCGCGGGCCTGGACTGGAAGACAAGTTTGCAAGAATTGGCAGCCGCTAATGGTCTTGGCTCCCCAGAGTACGTAATCACTGAAACTGGTCCCGACCACGATAAGAACTTCCAGGCCCAAGTTCGACTAGGAGAACGCCATTACGGCCGAGGCAATGGCCGCAACAAGAAGGAAGCTGAGCAGGAGGCCGCTGCCAGTGCCTACGCGGAATTAGAAGCAGACTGACCGCCGATGCCGGAACTGCCAGAGGTTGAAGTTGTCCGGCGCGGGCTGGAGCGGGGAGTCCTTGGCCGCACCGTGTCCGCCGCCGAAGTCCTGCATCCACGCGCAGTTCGTCGACATGTCCCGGGACCAGCTGACCTGACCCGTCGGCTCAAGGGCCGGACGATCACGGGCGCGCATCGTCGTGGGAAGTACCTCTGGCTCACCCTCGATGACGGAGAACAGGCGCTTGTGGCACATCTGGGAATGAGCGGGCAACTTCTCTTGACCCCGCCGAATGCCGATGTCGGGCCGCATTTGCGCGTTCGACTGGATTTCGCCGACGCGGGCTCGCAACTTCGGTTCGTCGACCAGCGCACCTTCGGCTGGGTCGCGCTGGATGAGGTAGTCGCAGGGGTGCCCACCTCGGCAGCCCACATAGCCAGGGACCCGCTAGATCCGAACTTTGATTTGGCTAGCGTCTGTGCCGATCTGCGGCGCCGGCGCAGTGAGGTTAAACGGGCGCTACTGGACCAAACCTTGGTTTCGGGCATCGGAAACATCTACGCCGACGAGGCGCTATGGCGAGTTCGGCTGCACTACGCGACTCCGGCCGCGTCCCTGTCTGCGGCCCGGGCTCGCTCGCTAATCGAGGCGGCGGCCGCGGTGATGACCGAGGCCCTGGCTCGGGGCGGAACCTCGTTTGACCGGCTCTACGTCGACGTTGAGGGCCACCAAGGGTGGTTCGAGCAATCCTTGAACGCCTACGGGCGTGAGTCGGAGCCATGTCGGCGGTGCGGGCGCCTGCTTCGCCGTGAAGCCTGGGCTAACCGGTCCTCGTTCCGCTGTCCGCAATGTCAGCGCCCGCCCCGGACAACCAACCGCCCGGGCTGATCGCGGCGGCGGGGTTCCGGCCGCTAAAGTGCAACCTTCGACCCACGCCGGGACGATCGACGCACCGGGAGAACCGCGCGTGTACCTGAAGAGCCTGACCCTCAAGGGGTTCAAGTCGTTCGCGTCTGCGACGACGCTGAACTTCGAGCCGGGTATCACGGCGGTGGTCGGCCCTAACGGGTCAGGCAAGTCCAATGTGGTCGACGCCTTGGCTTGGGTGATGGGCGAGCAGGGCGCGAAGTCGCTGCGTGGCGGCAAAATGGAAGACGTCATCTTCGCCGGAACAGCCGGTCGGGCCCCGCTGGGGCGAGCCGAGGTATCTCTGACGATCGACAACTCCGATGGCAGTTTGCCAATCGAATACACGGAAGTCACCGTTACCCGGACGATGTTCCGCAACGGCGGTTCGGAGTACGCAATTAACGGCTCCACCTGTCGGCTATTGGATGTGCAGGAGTTGCTTAGCGACTCCGGCATCGGACGCGAGATGCACGTCATTGTCGGACAGGGCCAACTTGACTCGGTGTTGTCCGCGACTCCGGAAGAGCGACGCGGGTTCATCGAGGAAGCAGCCGGAGTCCTAAAGCACCGTAAGCGCAAGGAAAAGGCGCTGCGCAAGCTTGAAGCAATGGCTGCAAATCTGGTGCGGCTGCAGGACCTGACGGGTGAGTTGCGCCGCCAACTTAAGCCACTGGGTCGTCAAGCTGAAGTTGCCCGACGGGCTGTGGTGATTCAGGCAGATGTCCGCGATGCCCGACTTCGACTACTTGCCGACGATCTTTTGGCATTGAGTTCGGCCCTTGATCAAGAAGTGGCTGACGAAACGGCTCTGCGGGAACGGCGTTCTGAAGTCGAAGCCGACCTCGCCGGACGCCAAGCCCGTGAGGCAGAGCTCGAACTGGAACTTGCCGATGCTGCCCCGTTGGCTACCCGCGCCAATGAGACTTGGTACCGGCTCTCGAGCATTCGCGAACGCTTCCTGAGCACAGCGTCGCTGGCTCGAGAACGACTTAGACTCCTTGGACCTGAGGATGAGCCGGCCGCACCCGGCACCGATCCAGAAGAGTTGGAAGCCCAGGCCCGCGCCGCCCGTGCCGAAGACTTTGAACTTGGTCGCACGGTCGAAGGCGACAGGGCTGTCCTCGCCGAAACCGTTCGGGCTCGCTCGGATGCCGAGAACCTGCTGACTAGTGAAGAGCGGCGCATTGCGGCCGAGTTGCGGGCCGCGGCCGATCGCCGGGAGGGTCTGGCCCGACTGGTTGGTCAGGTTTCCGCAGCCCGATCCCGGCTCGAGGCAAGAGGTGCCGAAGTTGATCGACTGGGTGCCCAGACTTCCGAGGCAAGAGCGCGATCCGAAGCGGCCACAGTCGAATTTCGGGCCCTTGAAACCCAAGTCGCTGGTTTGGACCAAGGGGAAGAAGGCCTTGACGAGGAGCATGAAGTAGCGGCAAACGCATTAGCCGCGGCTGATGATCTTGTCGCTGACCTACGTCTACAAGAGCAAGAAACCGAGCGATTGCGCTCGGGACATGCCGCTCGGGTCGATGCCCTTGCTTCAGGTTTGGCCCCCAAGGATGGAACCGCCGCGCTGCTCGATGCTGGTGAGCAAGTGGCGCAACTGCTGGGGCCAGTTGCCGGACTCGTTGCGATTCGGGCCGGGTACGAGATAGCAGTCGCGACCGCGCTTGGCTCAGCGGCTGATGCGCTTGCTGTTGTCGGCATCAAGGATGCCGTGTCGGCGCTTAAGCATCTGCGCGTCAGTGAAGGCGGGCGAGCGACCCTGTTGGTGGGTTCGAATCGTCCGTCCGACTTCCGCGGCCCGGTGTTGCCGCCTGGCGCCACGTATGCGATCGAAACCGTGACGGCGGCCGAACCGTTGAAGTCCGGTCTTGCCGCCGTGCTGCGTGCCGTCGTCGTGGTTGATGACTTGGATTCGGCACGTTCGTTGATCGAAGCTCATCCGGAACTCACTGCAGTAACGCGAGACGGCGATCTACTAGGCGGTGGCATCGCCCGTGGCGGGATGAGTGGGGCTCCAACCTCAATCGAGGTGCAAGCCAATCTCGACGCAGCGCGCTCGTTGCTTAGCGATGCCGAACATCGCAGTGAGCGGATTCGGTTCGAGTTGGCGGCAGCAACGACCGCCCAATCTCGGGCCGCAGCAGTCGTAGCGTCGACGTTGTCGCGGTTACACGAATCCGACGCTGGCTTAGCTGCTGTGGCTGAGGCGTTGGGACATCTTGGCCAAGCGGCGAGAGCCGCGGCGGCAGAAGCAGATCGACTCCAGGCTGCAATGAACGCAGCTTCAACTGCCCGCGATGACGATGCTCGTGGGCACGACGAATTGGCCGCGCGACTGGCCGCTGCAGAGGCCACACCGGAATCTGGAGACCCCGACACCGATGCGCGCGACGAATACGTCGTCACCGTCGAGACGGCCCGGGCTGCCGAGGTCGAGGCCCGCCTTGCGGTGCGTTCTGGCGAAGAACGTCAACGGGCCTTGGCTGGGCGTGCAGATCAACTCGAGCGGGCGGCTGCCGCCGAGCGAACTGCCCGCATCCGCGCAATTCAAAGGCGCGAGCGCCGGGCTCGTGAACTCGTAGTGGCAGCAGCAGTGTTGGGCGCCTGCGAACTTGCCTTGGCCCGCCTAAGCGAGTCGATCGAGGCCGCTGGCCAGGCTCGCACTTGGGCCGAAGC
>CAIKAW010000104.1 GCA_903825575.1 uncultured bacterium
TCGACCTCGAATTCGACGAGGCTCGCCTAGCCGCCGGGTTGGCCGGGATCCCGACCGTCTAGCGACCGACGTCAGGAGATTGGTTCGAACTTTTCGCGGCCACCCAGGTAGGGACGCAGCGCAAAGGGAATGTTGACCGATCCGTCGGCCTGCTGGTGGTTCTCGAGGATCGCGACGATGATGCGTGGGATTGCGCAAAGCGTTCCATTCAAGGTGGCGACCGGACGAACGACTCCGTCCTCGCGCATTCGAATCGAGAGCCGGCGGGCCTGAAACTCGGTGCAGTTCGAGGTCGACGTGACTTCGCGGTACTTGCCCTGCGTCGGCACCCAAGCTTCGCAGTCGAACTTACGGGCAGCCGAGGATCCGAGGTCACCACTTGCGACGTCGATCACGCGGTAGGGAACTTCGATTGAGTCCAGGAACTCGCGCTCCCACGCCAGTAGTCGCTGGTGTTCGGCAACCGCATCGTCGGGGTGGCAGAACGAAAACATCTCGACCTTGTCGAACTGGTGCACGCGGATGATTCCGCGAGTGTCCTTGCCGTACGTGCCAGCTTCGCGCCGGAAGCAAGTGGAGAAACCTGAGTAGCGCAGCGGCAATTTGGCCGCATCCAGAATCTCGTCGGAGTGGTACGCCGCTAGGGCCACCTCGGACGTACCGACGAGGTACATGTCATCTAGTTCAACCCGGTACACATTCTCGGCAGCTTGGCCAAGGAACCCTGTGCCCTCCATGGCTGGAGGGTTGACTAGCACTGGCGGAATCACCGGTGTGAGCCCATGCGCCACAGCCTGGCTGATCGCAAGATTGATTAGCGCGAACTCAAGCAGGGCGCCGTTTCCGATCAGGTAGTAGAACCGGGCACCGGACACCTTCGCGGCCCTTTCGACATCGATCGCGCCGAGCAGGGTGCCAAGTTCGAGGTGGTCGCGCGGTTCGAAACCCTCGGCTGCAAAATCGCGTGGTGTGCCGACTTCCTGCAACACGACGAAGTCTTCTTCGCCGCCGACGGGTGCATCGAGTTCGATGATGTTAGACAACGCGAGCATCAGCCGTTGGGTCTCGGCGTCGGCAGTGTCGCGCTCGTCCTCGGCTACCTTGACTGCATCGGACAGGTCCTTAGCCCGAGCCATCAGTCCTTCGAGTTCGGCTACTGCCGCGGCATCTGCGCCTTTGGCCTTGCCTTGCAGGGGACCGATCTGGCGTCCGAGTTCCTTCTGCTCATTGCGCAGGCGGTCAAACGCCGCGCCAGCGCCTCGGTTGACTTCATCGGCCTGCAGCAATGCGTCGACGAGAGTGGGGTCCTCGCCACGGCGGCGCTGGGACTCGCGTACCCGGTCGGGATCGGCGCGTACAACCTTGAGTTCAATCACGGATGCAGCCTAGCGATTCGAGCGCCAAGCCAGCGCTGGCATTACTTGGACTAGAGGTATGGGCCGGAGGCGCGACGCGGATCATCCTCGCCGCCACCGTTCTGATCGGTCTCCGGGCCGCCCGTGATGGCCTGCCTTCGCATTTCCTCGAATTGGGCGCGGGCCGCCATTTGCTGAGCGAACAGCGCGGTCTGGATGCCGTGGAATAGGCCCTCGAGCCAGCCAACAAGTTGGGCCTGGGCAATCCGGATCTCGGCGTCAGATGGCGTCACATCGTTTGAGAACGGCAGTGCGAGCCGTTCGAGTTCCTCGACCAACTCCGGGGCCAGCCCGTCTTCAAGTTCTTTGATCGAACGAGTGTGGATGTCGCGTAGTCGGGCGCGCGACGCGTCGTCTAGCGGGGCGGATTTAACCTCATCAAGCAACTGCTTGATCATGCTTCCGATGCGCATCACCTTTGCTGGCTGCTGCACCAGATCGGTGATTTGGTGGGCTTGCTCATCGACCGTTTGGGATCCGATCGGATTGCCGTCTGGGCCGATGATCAGGATCTGTTGATCGTTCGCTGGCTGCTCGCTCATGTGGTCATCTTCGCACCGCTTCGCATGTCAGGCGCACCCGGATTTGTTTCCCTCCGATTGAGGTGGTGGGATATGGCGGCGAACCGGGTATCCGACCCGGTCGTAGAGCAGCCCGAGAGGGGTGGAAGTCCGGCGGATTGTCCGTGCGGGCTCGTTCGAGGGGGACCGCAGATGGACATGAACTGGCTCACGCCCAAGGCTGAGGCACGACCGGCTGGCACTAAAGGTTGGGGCAGTTTCGCCGTCGAGCCCATTCCGGCTGGGGAAACCGTCGCCGCTTTCGGAGGCTATGTAGTCACCCACGAAACGCTGGTGACGTTGCCCGAAGAGCGGCAAGGCCGTTCAATCCAGGTCGACGAGAACCTCTACCTACTTTCGCCGGAAGTTCCTGAAGCTGGCGACATGCTCAACCATGCTTGCGAACCCACCTGCGGCCTAGTGGGGGCAACGATATTGGTGGCGATGCGCGACATCGAGGTTGGCGAAGAACTTTCATTCGACTACGCGACCTGCGACACCAGCGACTATGACGAGTTCCGCTGCGCCTGTGAGCTCCCGTCCTGCCGCGAGATCATCACCGGCATCGACTGGCTGCGTCCGGAGTTGCAGCAGAAGTACGCCGGTTGGTTCTCGCCGTACTTGGCTCGACGGATCGCCGCGCTGCCGATCGAAAACTAGGTCGGATCGAAGACTAGGTCGGCAGGAGCAGTAGTTCTACGCTCTGCCCGCGCGGTGCACCGCCGGGCGGAATGACCGCTAAGGCCTCGGCAACTGCAACACCGCGCAGCATTGCCGCACCGCTATAGGGCACTGGCACCGCTCGGGTTACCAGTTCGCCGACGTCGCGTGTGACGGGCAGCAGCGTCGTTGCGTGCTTTCTGCCTGGGACGTCGACGCTGATCATTGCTTCGTGCCGGACCCGGAAGGCACTTTCGTCACCGCGCAGCATCGCGATCAGAGGCGCTACCAATGTGAACAGCGCTGATATTGCGGCGAACGGGTTGCCGGGCAGGCCGACGACGTAGCGCCCGTCCGGAAGCGTTGCCAACACCATGGGGTGCCCCGGCCGAACGGCAACCCCGTCGACGTGGAATTGGGCCTGCAACTCAGTTAGCGCTGTGTGCAGGTGGTCGCGCGGTCCTTTAGCTGTTGAGCCAGTCGTGATGATGACATCGCCGGTGGCGAACTTGATGGCGGTGCGCAGGTCGTCGAGTGTGTCCGGGATCCGCTGTGGTTCTAATGGCCAACCGCCTAGGTGCCGGAGCCAACTAGGAAGCAAGGGCCCGAGCGAATCGCGGATCAGTCCACTGTTAGGGAGACCATGGTCGATGAGTTCGTCGCCGACTATCAAAGGCGTGATGCCCGGCGGTCGAATCACCGCGAGCGCGTCGTATCCGGCAGCAGCAGCCAACCCGATGACGGCCGGGGTGACGGTGCGTCCGGGATCAAGCAGGATGTCGCCGGCGTTGCATTCCTCCCCGGTTGGGCGGATGTCCACGCCGGAGTCGATGTAGCCGGGATGAGCAGATGGGGTGCCGGTGCGCACATCTCCGACCAGCAAACGTTCACCGGACTTGAGTTGGTCGATCAGGCCGTGTTCGCGCCGCAGGACCGCCGACGTACCGCTCGGCACGATTGCACCGGTGCTAATTCGGATGGCTGTCCCGTCGGCCAAGGGCGGGGCAACTCGTCCGGCCGTTACCTCGCCTACAACCGACCAAGGCCCCGGGCCGCTGACCGCCCAGCCATCCATGGCGGCGGTGTCGGCCGGTGGTAGATCGGTCAAGGCGAAGAGGCGCTCAGCCAAGATTGAGCCAACCGCGTCAGAAAACTCGACGCGGACGACATCTAGTGGCGTGGCGATTGCGGCGGCGATCCGTCGGGCTTCGGCCCAACTACTGGGTGCTGCGGAGGTCATGAGGACGGTTGGTCCCAGCGCTTTGCTTGCGCCGCCGCAACCTCACGGGCCGCTTGGACGGCCTCGACGCTTCCACCATTTAATGCGGCTGCGTACCCGACGAGGAACGTCGTTACAGGCGCTGCCTTGCGGTCTACCGCTCGGGCTGCGTCGCGTGCAATGAGCAGGAGTCCGTCGACGTCAACTTCAATATCGACACCCAGCGAAGTCGCCAACTCCGCTGTCCAACTGCGCAACTGGTCTAGGTCGTCGTCCATGGGTCCATTGTGCCGCGAAAAGCCGAGGCGCTCTGCATCGTCGAGGGTGTCTACGTCGATGGTGCGATCCACCTGGGCAACTGGCGTCCACTCAAGCTGCTCGAGCAAATCCTTGGCCCGACGACCAAGGGTGGGTTGCATTCTGGCTAGCCCAGCGAGCAGCGGCAGGAGGCGATAGGCCGCGGACAGCGGGTTGGTGCGCCCGTTTGGGTCAACGAGCACGGCTGCATCACTTCTGCCGAGCGCTGCCAGCAGGTGGGGTACGACTGCTCCGGCATCGGGAGTATCACCAGCGAGCACAACCAACACCGACGCCGTTGTCGAACGGGCCGCCGCTTCGATGCCGGCGAGTGGGCCACCACCGGGTGGGTCTTCGCGGACAAAGCGAATGGCGCCTGGTGCATTCAAGTCTCGCTTCGGCCCAACTATCAATACGTCAAGGGGCCAGGGCCGCGGCACTCCGGCAAGGACGTGCTCAAGCAAGGTCCGCCCAGCTTTGACCAGCTCCAACTTGTCGTGTCCGATCCGTCGGGAGGTTCCACCGGCCAGAATCGCAATGGCAAAGTCGGCCGCGTTGGCGTCGACTGACGGCGTGGGCACAGGACCAAGTTACGGTGTCTGCCAACGTGCTCGGTTCGCAGGATGGAGGCCCGGGTGTCGAACAAGTCGGTGCCGGTTCCGCATCTGAGCGTCGCCGAGCGCGTCGCCCGCGGCAAGACGGCTCGTCACGAGGTTCCGATTGAAGCGATCGGCGAGTATGCCCCTGCGCACGACCGCGCTGACCCGCTGGACTTACTTGCCCGACAGGAAGCCACGCGGATCCCGGAGCTCGTCCCGATTCGCCACGGCCGGATGCTGGTCTCGCCGCTGGCGTTCTATCGCGGTGCCGCACGAGTGATGGCCTCCGACCTTGCGACGCTTCCTTCGCCGGGCTTGCGGGTGCAACTGTGCGGCGATGCTCACCTGAGCAACTTCGGAGTTTTTACTTCACCGGAACGCCGACTTGTTTTTGACCTCAGCGATTTCGACGAAACTTCGGCGGGGCCTTTTGAGTGGGATGTTCAGCGACTGGTGGCTAGTTGTGAACTGGCCGCGCGTGAAAACGACTTCAGCGACAAGGAACGTCGACATGTCGTTACAGCCGCGGCCGCGTCGTACCGATTGGCGCTGCGCAGATTCGCAAAGCAGTCGAACTTGCAGGTCTGGTATGCGCGCCTTGAAGTAGACGACGTTCTCGCTGATCTCAAACAGGTGCTCAAACCAGATCGATACAGGTTGACGCCCGATGGGCTCGCCACGGCGCGTACCCGTGACAGTCTGCGTGCGTTGAACAAGTTGACGCACATGGTCAACGGTGAGCCCCGTTTCATAAGCGATCCGCCGCTGATCGTGCCAGTGGAAGAACTTCTTGATTCCGATGCGGTCGACGCCTTCTACTTGATGCTCCACGATTTGCTGCGGTCCTATCGAACAACGTTGCAGTCAGACCGTCGAATCTTGCTAGAGGAATATCGCCCGGTGCATTTGGCGCGCAAGGTTGTTGGTGTCGGCAGCGTAGGTACGCGGGCGTGGGTGATGTTGCTTCTTGGTCGCGATGCCCGAGATCCCTTGGTACTACAGGTGAAAGAGGCACAAGCGTCTGTGCTTGAGGACTTTGCTGGGGCCAGCCCATATGCCGACAACGGCGAACGGGTGGTTGCAGGCCAACACTTGATGCAAGCCTCGAGCGATATCTTCCTTGGCTGGCAACGGGTCAGCGAGGCCGCCGGAACCGAACGCGACTACTACGTCCGACAACTGCACGACTGGAAGGCGTCGGCGCGGCTAGATCAGATGCAGCCGCAGGGCATGTCGATCTTTGCCGGGTTGTGCGGTTGGACCTTAGCGCGTGCGCATGCTCGCTCAGGTGATCGGATTGCGCTTGCTTCTTACTTGGGTGGCAAGGACAAGTTCGAGCGGGCAATGTGCGAATTCGCGCGCGACTATGCCGACCAAGGCGAGCGCGACTTCGCGACCGCGAAGGCGGCTGCCGCAGCCGGCCGCCTCGATGTGATCAGCGGGGTCTGATCGCGGCGAACACGTCGTTCGTGATCAGCCCGTTAGTCGCAATAAGCCGACACCCCGGCGTCGGGTCTCCGCCGTCCCAGTGAGTCATTTCTCCGCCAGCCTCGGTCAAGATCAGAGCGGTAGCAGCCCAATCCCACTCATGACATTCCATCGCTTCGATAATCGCTTCGGCCGAGCCGCGAGCAACGACGGTATGGGCCCAGGCATCGGCAAGTCCCCGGCTTCCACGCGTCGATGTCGTGAGCCGGAGCAGCGCATCCAGGTGCCCGGTTGACGTGAACTCTTCGACGGATGCATGCAATACAAAAGAGTCGGCGAACGACGCTACGTCGGATACGTGGATCTGTCGCGGGTCGGCACTGCCTGCTTGCAACCATGCGCCACCACCCCGCGTGGCCCAGCAACGTTCTGTGATTGCGGGTGCGTCGGCGACCCCAACTAACGTGCCGGTCTCATCTTTCAGTGCAACCAACGTGGTCCACATCGGGATGCCCTCGGCAAACATTAGGGTGCCATCGATCGGATCGATCACCCAGACGCGCCCACTGGCCCCGGCGGCGAGACCGCCCTCTTCACCGAGTACCCCGTCGTCCGGACGATGTTCGGCAATGACCGCTCGGATTGCGTTCTCGGCCGCTGCGTCGATTTCGGTAACGATGGTGTTGTCGTATTTTCGGCTGACAGCAAGACGCTGACCGAAGGCAGCCATCGTCACCTCGCGCGCGACGTCGGCTAGGTGTTGGGCGAAGGCGAGATCAGCTTCTGGGCTCATGTGTGTCGAGATTACCGGTAGCAGGGGAATGTGAGCCCGCTGCCGAGTGCGTTGTCAAGGTGCCAAAGACGCTATGCAGGACCTAAGCCGGGGGCCGACCATTACTTGTTGATCACCCCGGTCGAAGGGATCCCATCGTGCTGAATCCAACCAGGCGTCGTTGCGTCGCGCGGACCGTCCCCGGTCTGGTCTTTGTGCTTGCCGCCGCAGTGCTCGGAGCGACACCAGGTCAGGCAGCCCCGGCTGGGGCGTTGGGGGCAGAAATGACCCTAAGCACCTTGTCGACCACCGGTGGAACTCGCGGGAATCAAGTGGCGAACCTTCCCGACGGAACGACTGTGGTGGCCTGGACAAGCGGGACCGGCGCGAAAGTGTTTGTTCGACGCCGGGCGCCGGGGGCGAACACTTGGGGTCCGCTTCGGACCTACACAGTGCCGGTTGGTTGGACTGCCGAGGGCGATCCGCTAGATCCGGGGCTATTCCTTTTTGCATCTGGTCCCAGCGAATTCCTGCTCGGGTGGCAAGAGTCTGACGGGATTAATTCTCGACTCGAGGTCAGCCGACTGGCAGCGGGTGCTGCATTGATCCCGACGCCGGTGAAAGTCTCCGGTGCGGACACCACAGTCATGAGCCCCGGGATCTCGGTGAATTCGGCGGGCAGAGCCATTGCGACTTGGCGAACTTCGAGCGGGGCATCCCCGGGCAGTATCAGATACTCGGTGCGGCTTACGTCAACCAGCGCTTGGAGTACGCCGGCGTCATTGGGTACCGCAACACTTGTGCCCGCAACCAACACTGGTGGATTCAACCCGATTGGTGCTGTTGCCGAAAACGGTTCGATGTGCGTGGTTTGGGCTAAGTCGACCGGCGCATTCCCTGCGACATTGACAAGTCGATGCCGGGCAACGACAACTTTCGCGGGGCCGGTCACAATGGGCCTCACCCAATACGCCCTTGGCAGCCCAACTACCTTGGCTTCGCTAACGGCGGCTGGAAACGGGTTTGTCGTAGCGGCTTCGATCCCGTCAACCGGAACCGTCAACGTTCCGATTTCGAGCCCGGGACCACCGACCAAAGTTCGCGTCTACAGCAAGGCCAGTGCAAGTGCCACCTGGAGTATTCAGGCGACATATGGGCAGGTCGGACAGGCGTTGTTGGTCCCTCATGCCACGGGCGCAACTGATGGCAGCGCGGTGATCGACTATCTGCAGATCGATGGCAGCATCGGCGCTGCAGCGTCGGACTTGGCTCCTAACTACTTGACGTCGCGTTTCTTGGCACAGCGGATTAAGACAGGGAGCTGGATCGGGCCTGTCGTTATCAGCGCTGCAGCCGCGAATGTGACTGGCGTCGAGTACACACTCTTCGCGGGACCGATTGCGCTCGGACCCGATGGCGCGGCGATAGTGCCGACGATGGTGCAAAACGGGACCACGAACGGTGTGCTCGCAGCTTCCTTACGCGGTACTTGGGCGAGTGCATTTGGGACCCCGACCAATTGGTCAGACTTCGCGGCATTCGCCGCCGACGCGATATCGGCCTCCAGTCGCGCGACCATCGTTGCGATCGGGATCCCTTCGGTGATAGTGACGGTGCGATCGACTGCCTTGCGCAAGCCGTTCTTGCGTTCTGCTGCCAAGTTGTCTGCCGCACCTAAGCACGGAGTTTCGCTGACTTGCCGGGTGTCTTGGACCGATGCTGCCGGAACTGCGACTTATGCCTGGTTGCGAAATGGTGCAGCCATCGGCGGTGCTACTGCGGTCACATACAAACCTGGCTCCGCCGATATTGGGAAGAAACTCTCGTGTCGAAGTAAGGCAACTAATCCAGCCGGCTCAACGACAACAACTTCAACAGGCCTGGTGGTGTCATGAACACGCGAATTCGTCGCTGGAGTCGCCGCACTGCTGTTGCCGCCAGTGTCCTTGTTGCAGTTGGTCTTACGACTCCGGCTGAGTCGGTAACGCCCGGAGCCTTCGGGTCTGCTGTTGCACTGTCCGGGTCTGGTATCCCTTACTGGTTCCCGACTGCGGCCACCCTCGTCGATGGTTCTACGGCAGTTGCATGGTCGGATGCGGGTCTGGCGGCGGTCAATGTGCGACTCCGCAAGTCCGGTTCAAGCACCTTCGGATCGACCCTCACGCACTTCTTGTCGGGACCCGGAACGTTGTTGACCACAAGCCCCGGTGACGCGCCGCCAATCACCGTCGTGGCGGACGGCCCGGCAAACTTCCTGCTTGGCTGGACGACGTGTGAAGGCACTTGTCATGTCGTCGTTGCCACAATCGGTTCAAACGCGGCGAGCTTGCCGCTCCAATACCCGGTCTCCGGGTCGGACGTAGCAATTTCACCGGCGCGTTTTGCGACCTCACCCGACGGTAGTGCGGCGGCCGTCTGGTACATATCTGGCAGTTCGGGAATCAAGATTCGGATGAGTCACCGAGTCGGTGTGGCCGGCGCTTGGAGTGCTCCTGTCACAGTCGGGTCGTCGTCCGTTCCGCTACTGGCGCAGGTTGCGATGGATTCGTCCAACTCGATCACCGTCGCCTGGGTGAGCACGACTGGAAGTGAATTTGAAACCCTTGTGCGCTCTCTGGTTGGCTCGACGTGGAGCTACACGATTATCGCCGGGACCTGGCCATCGTCGGCTTATGACGGCCTTACGTCACCGGCGTCATTGGCAAGCGGCGGGGCTTCGACGGTCCTGGCCACGGTGGATTCCACCGGAGGTTCTTCGCTATATAGCGGCGTAGCTGAGGCAACGGCGATTCGGATTCTGCAGCGCGCCGCAAGCAGTGCTCCATGGACGACGGTGTCGACAGCTTTCGCGGGTCCGGGACGTTATGCCGCGGTACCTCAGGTAGCGATGAACAGCGCCGGTGGCGCGGTGCTGCGGTATGCGGACTATTCGGACGGACTATTTGGGCCTGGCCAACCGACGCTAGTCACCACTCGAGTAACGCAACGAACTTCAACTGCCGGAGCATGGAGCAGCCCAATCACGATCGATGCGGTCGCCGTTAATTCAATTGGCTACTTCGAGTACCCACAGCTGACTCCTGCCCTCGCGGCCGATGGTCAGTACCTGACCGCGCACGTGGTCCCCGTGTCGAACGGGGCTAGCGGAACGATGGCCGGTATTGGGTTGCAATTGCGCAGCACCTGGAGCGCTGGATACGTCGTCGGCCCGATCGTTTCAACGTTGTCCGGTCCCCATCACGCCGTATCGCTAATTGATCCGGCCGGGCGGGCAACCGTCGCCTATCTCGATAGCACGGCCAAGGTGTCGGTGCAGTCATCCGCTTTGCCAAAACCATTCGTTCGCAGTGCTGCCAAGGTTGCTGCGGCACCGCACAAGGGCGTCAACGTGACCTGTTCGTCTGCTTGGACTGACGCGGCGTCGGTGGCGTATCGCTGGTTGCGCAACGGGGGATTGATCGCTGGCCCTGTGGCGGCGACTTACAAGCCAGTGGCGGCGGACGTGGGCAAGAAGTTGTCTTGCCGGGTCACAGGCAAGAACCTGACTGGTTCGACTGTCTCCACCTCCGCCGGACGGACGGTGACCTAACTAGGACGGCTAGGCTTTGCCGCGTTCGGCCAGCACTGGAGGGCTCGCCTAGTGGCCGATGGCGGCGGTCTTGAAAACCGCTAGGAGTGCAAGCTCCTCGTGGGTTCGAATCCCACGCCCTCCGCTCCATTACGCGTTAGAGGTGCGAGCACCGTAGTAATCGGGCTCCCCGCCCCTTACTGTGCTACCTACCCTCGCTCCCCCGCGCGGATCCGCTTCATCCCCCGGAGATGTCATGAGCGATCGCCCAACATCTCGTCGACTCACGAGGACGATGGCGGCCTTTGCCCTCTATTACTTCTCGGAGTGGGCTGTCTGGTCGTGCGTCATGTTCTACGGCTACGCCGAGGGCGGCGCGCGCCTAGCGGGGCTCGTCATGCTGGCGCAACTTGTCCCGGGTGGTTTCCTCGGTGCGCTTTTGGGTCCGATCGGCGATCGGTTCCCGCGGGGAACAGCGTTGAGCATCACCTACGCGGTCGACTGTGTGCTGTTGGTCGCGTTGGCGGTTGCGATCGCCGCGCACGCGCCGATTGCCATCGTTGTAGTGATTGCATCGGCCTTCGTCACGGTCGGGTCAGTTGCACGTCCGATCCACTTTGCGGCACTGTCCCAACTCACGGACACACCGGCCAGCCTCGCACGCTCCTACTCCGCGTCGGACTTCATTAGCGGGGTCACTCTTTTCGTTGGTCCGGTGGCAGCCGGGCTCATCATCGAGCGGGTCGGTTTCTGGGCAGTCGCCGGATCCTGCGCGGTCGCGATGCTTTGGGCCGCAGTGCTCACGACCCGCCTCGACCTACCCGTGGTCGAAGTCGATCGCGGTGATGAGTCACGCCTCGACGAGATGCTTGCCGGCATCGTCACGGTCGCACGCGACCACGGGCTTCTCGCCGTGACGCTGCTCGGCGGAGCGTGCACGTTCTGCATGACGTCGCTCGACATCCTGGGAGTGAGTTTCGCCGAGGCGGTTCTGCACGGCGGTGCATCCACGGCCGGAATCGTCGTTGGCGCCGCGGGAATCGGGGCTGCGGTCGGGGCAGCAGGTTCCAGCCTGTTTCTTATGCGCGCCCGGCTCGCATCGCCCGCGGCGCTGGGCTTTGCGGCGGGTGGTCTGCCGCTGCTGGTCATGACGGTAATTGGCAGGCTGCCCTTGGCTGTTCTCTTGCTTGGGCTGTGTGGTGCGGGGATAGCGCTCACTCTCGTAGCCAGGCGCACACTGGTGGCACGTGTCACCGACGGCCGGATCCTCACACGCGTGTTCGCCGTACAGGAGTCGGTCGAGATGTTTGGGTACGCGCTCGGGGCGGTGGTCGCCCCTGTGTTTATTTCCCAATTCGGTGCCGCGGCTGCCTACGCTCCGCTGGCTTTGATTGTGGTCGGCGTGGCCGTGATTGTTTGGCCGCAGCTTCGTCGACTTGATGCTGTCGCGGTGTTCATCCCGGAGGTGTTGCTGGTCCTAAGGCGGGTGCCTTTCTTGGCCGGGATGGCACCTGCGGCCTTAGAGCGGCTATCGCGGGAAGCCCAGTGGCAGAACGTTCCAGCAGGTGCGGTTGTTTTCCGTGAGGGCGAGCACGCTGAGGCGTTCTACGTTGTTGACGAAGGTGAGCTTTCGGTAACGGCCACCGGCGAGGCCACCGCGATCACGATCGGGGCCGGTGAGGTGTTCGGCCAGGTCGCTATCCACGGTTCGACCTTGCGCACCGCCACCGCCACCGCGTTGCAACCTTCGCGCGTGGTTCGCCTGGGTCGCGATGAGTTCGTCAGCGCTGTCACCGGTAAGGCCCAGGGACACGCGATGGACGGACTGCTATCTGAGGACCCCGAACGGGTGCGGATCGTCGCAGCCCTAACCCGTCGACCTCAAGATGTGGATGCCCTTGAACGTCACCTGGGTGTCGAGCCGGGTTCGCTGCAACCGATTCTGGACGAGTTGGTCACCAGCGGCATTCTGCGCACGTCGGTGAACTATCACCCATCTTTTGGCGGCCGCAAACGCACCCGGTCCGGCCTACTCGACAACCTCTAACCCCACAAACCCCCCGGGAGGAAAGTGCCGTGCGTTCGCATAGGCGGCACACATCGCACATTCGCAATGAACCGAATGTGCCGCCGCCTAGGGGCTCACTCGCCGGTTTCGTCGATCAGCCGCTCGAGGCGGCGATCAGGCACCAGCCAGATCAATGCGACGACGACGTACAACAGCGCCGCTACCCACGGCGCAACGAATGCCAGGCCGACAGCTACTGCGTAGATCGCGAGCGACATCCGACCCTGTCGGTCTTTGCCCAGCGCCTTGGCCAAGTCTGATGTCGCTCCGCCTTCGCCCGTGACGATGAATGTCTGAAGCGTGAAGAAGGAAATGGCCGCCGCGAGCAGGACGCACCCGTATAGGACGGTCGGCGCCTCGCGCAGTGGATTACGCCCCGCCCACCCAGTCGCGAATGGGAAGAGCGACAGGGAGAAGAGCAGCACCTGATTCGCCCACATGATCCGGGCGTTGACTCGGTGGCAGGCCTTAAGTAGATGGTGGTGGTTGTTCCAGTAGATGCCGATATACGCGAAGCTCACGGCGTACGTGAAGAAGACGGGAACCTCGGGCTGCAGTGCGTGCCAGGTGAAGCCAGCGGGCACCCGCAGTTCGAGCATGGTGATGGTGATGAGGATGGCGAATACGCCGTCACTGAATGCTTCGAGCCGCCCCCGGTTCACCCGCCGAACATTAGTTAGTCAGCCTGGCCTGCGCCCGTCGAATGACTTCTTTGGCTGCGGAATATCTCTTGCCATTAGATAGTTACCGACATATCGTTAGTTTACGGAACCTATCAAGGGGGTACGCAATGTCGGGGGCATACGCGATGGGGCCGGCCTGCCGGTCACCGCGAGAGATGTTTGGGGCGCTGTTCATGGGCGCCCGTGGACCTTGGGGCCCGGGAGGTCCGCCGTGGGCCCAAGGCGGCTGGGGCGAAGCTCGTTTCGGTGGGGGACCAGGCGGTGGCCCCGGGTTCGGTGGACCGGGCGGTCGACGTCCTCGCTCTCGCCGCGGTGATGTTCGCCTGGCGATCATTTCCCTGCTGGCCGAGCAGCCAATGCACGGCTACCAGATCGTCACCGAGTTGACCGAGCGCAGCGATGGCATGTGGCGTCCGAGCCCGGGCTCGGTATATCCGACGCTGCAGCAGCTCGAAGACGAAGGACTGGTGCGGGCCGAAGATCAAAGTGGACGTCGGGTTTACCAACTGACGCCCGATGGCCGCGCCGAATTCGAACGCACTCCGCACGCCCGGCGCGCGCCCTGGGAGGCAATGGCCGACGGAGCCCGAGTCGGTGCGAAGGCATTGGGTGAACGAGCTTGGCAGGTTGCTGCGGCGGTCGCGCAGGTTGCCGCAACCGGTAATGACGCCGACATCGTGCGCGCCACTGAGATCTTGAGCGAAACGCGTAGGGCTTTGTATCAACTTTTGGCAGAAACCGAGGGGGAGGAATAGCTGATGCACCACACAAATCGCATGACTGGTGCCATGTTCGGCGCCGGGGTTCGCATCGGCGACGCCGAACGCACGGCGGCCATCGAACAACTCAACCAGCATTACGCGGCCGGACGCTTGACAACCACCGAGCACGACGAACGCGTTGACTTCGCACTTGGTGCGCGTACTCAAGCTGACCTGCTGGTGCTATTCGCGGACCTGCCATCCGAGGCTGGAACGCAGCGGCAACACAATCGCGCCGTCTTTGTCGCGCCGGTGCTCGGCACGCTGATTCTGGTGGCGGTCATCAGTCTGGCAATCACGAGTGTGGTCTTGCTGCTCAAGGCATTGCCGTTCTTGTTGATGGTCTTCATTGCCTTCCTGGCTGTCCGCACGATTGCCAGAAGGCGATATCGCCGGCGCAGGTGACCGCGGCACGGCACCGGAGCGCTGGCATGCCCGGGTAATAGCCTGTTCAGGTGAAGGGACGTGATCTTGGTGACTACGCGATCATGTCCACTCTCTGGGGCCTATCGTTCGCAGTCGTCGCCCGAGTCGTTCACGCATTCGGTTGGATCGGTGCGGCCAGTTTCCGTGCGCTAGTGGCGGCTGGGGTGCTTTTCGGCCTAGCTGCACTAACGAAGCGACGCCTGGATTTCAGTGTTGGCCTAGTCCCGTTTGTGGTGATCGGTGCAACGACCGTGGCCGGCGGACAACTCGGGCTGATGTACGCGATCCCGCGAATTGGCACCGCAATGGCGGCCATCTTCGTTGGTTGTATTCCGTTGTTCTCGATGGTCATTGGGCAGGTCTGGGGCATCGAACGGATCACGCCCTGGGGCAAAGTCGGTTTGGTTCTTGGATTCGTTGGCATCCTTCTCCTCGTCGGCTTCCCCGCCGTCCCGGTGACGACGGGCTTCATCGCTGGCTGTGTTGGCTCGATGAGCGCGGTCCTTGCGGCTGCGATCGGCACTAACTACGCGCACGTCCGGCTCGGTGACGTTGGTTCATACGAGATCACGGCGGCCGCCTTCTTGTTCGGGGGGCTCATGATCCTGCCATTCGTCCTAGTGGTGCCGGTTCCCACGATGCCCGGCCCGATCGACTATGCGTATCTGCTGTTCCTAGGCTCAATGATGAGCGGGTTGGCCTACGTCCTGTACTTCAGGTTGGTGGCGCGGTGGGGGGCTACCAAGACCATCA
Organism: uncultured bacterium; assembly: GCA_903825575.1. Lineage (GTDB taxonomy): Bacteria > Actinomycetota > Actinomycetes > S36-B12 > CAIKAW01 > CAIKAW01. The sequence goes on from CAIKAW010000104.1 coordinate 15,210, forward strand.
CGTCGGAGTTCTTCGTCACGGCGATTGCTGTGGTGGTCGGAGCACTGGCCCTGCACGAGCACTTGTCCTGGGTGCAATTAGTTGGCGCGGTAGTGATCGTGCTCGGTTGTCTGCTGGTATTGGATCTGCTCCCGGTAACGTCGGGCCCAACGTTGCAGCAGGAGGACGTATCAACACTCGGGAGCGAGCCACAGCTCTGACGCAGGCCTTGCGCCGCGCCGGTGTGGTCGACGTCGATGACAGCGCGCTCGCCCGAGCGATGTACGCCAGCGATGCCTCGCTCTATCGGGTTCCGCCGCTCGCCGTCGTTCGTCCGCAGCACGTTGACGAAATCCTGGCGACGCTCGACGTCTGCCGCACCCTAGGTATCCCGTTGACGATGCGCGGTGCCGGCACTTCTTTGGCCGGCAACGCCGTTGGACCGGGAGTCGTTCTCGACGTCAGCCGCCACCTCAACCGCGTCATCGACATCGACCCCGATGCGAAGACTGCGACGGTGGAGCCTGGAGTGGTACAAGCTGATCTGCAACGCGCGGCCGTACCTTTTGGACTGCGCTTCGGCCCGGACCCTTCAACGCACAATCGCGCGACGCTTGGCGGCATGATCGGGAACAACGCTTGTGGTGCGCGCGCTCTGGGATACGGGCGAACGTCTGACAACGTAATAAGCCTTGACGTTGTTACGGGGACCGGTGAGCGACTCGCTCTACGGGCCGGCGGATCCGAGACCCCGTTGCATGGCGAGTTGCGCGCAATTGCCGCATCGAACCTCGCGGTCATCCGCACTGAGTTCGGCCGCTTCGGTCGCCAGATTTCGGGCTATGCACTCGAGAATCTGCTGCCAGAGAATGGTTTGAACGTCGCGCGGTTACTTGCGGGCAGCGAAGGAACCTTGGCTGTCACGTTGGGCGCGACCGTGCAATTGGTATCCGCACCGAAGCACACGCGCCTGGTCGTCCTCGGCTACCCGGACATGGCGGCTGCTGCCGACGCGGTGCCCTTGCTACTGCCGCACGGACTGACCGCGTGCGAGGGGATCGACAGTCGCATCGTCGACGTTGTTCGCCAGCGACGCGGTGCTACTGCCGTGCCTGAATTGCCGCGTGGCGGTGGTTGGTTGTTTGTCGAAGTGGCGGGCGATGAAGCGGGAGATGTCAACGCAGTTGCGCGTGCCGTAATTGTCGATGCGGGCGCGCTTGATGCACTAGTGATTACCAACCCGGTTGCAGCTGCTGCCTTGTGGCGGATTCGCGAGGACGGTTCGGGCCTGGTCGCGCGTTCTAGCGACGGCAAACAGTCGCACGCAGGCTGGGAGGATGCGGCCGTTCCACCAGCGGTACTGGGCGCCTATCTGCGCGAATTCGAATCACTCCTTGCAGCCCACCAACTCACGGGGGTGCCGTACGGACACTTCGGCGACGGGTGCGTCCACGTGCGGATCGACTTTCCCTTTGCCGCGCCCGAAGGCACGACCGTGTTCCGCAACTTCCTAACCGAGGCCGCACAACTCGTTGCCAGCTACGGCGGGTCACTGTCTGGCGAGCACGGTGATGGCCGTGCGCGTAGTGAATTGCTTCCTGCCATGTATTCAGGTGCCGCTCTCGAACTCTTTGGCCGAATTAAGCACGCGTTCGATCCAGAGGACGTTCTAAATCCTGGTGTCCTCGTCGATCCGCGCTCGGCGACGGAAAATTTGCGGGCGGTCGCCGTGCAGCCGCTACGTGACGTACTCGCATTCGCGTATCCGGAAGATGATCACGACTTCAGCACTGCCGTGCATCGCTGCACCGGTGTCGGAAAGTGCCGGGCTGATTTGACGACGACCGGTGGTGTGATGTGTCCGTCCTACCAGGCGACGCGGGACGAGAAGGACTCCACGCGCGGGCGCGCTCGGGTATTGCAGGAGATGACGCGGGGGACGCTCATCACGGGCGGCTGGCGCTCGCCGGAGGTCGAAGCTGCACTGGATTTGTGCTTGTCCTGCAGGGCATGTTCGACGGATTGTCCGACCGGGGTCGACATGGCGATGTACAAGTCGGAGGCGTTGTACCAGCGGTATCGCGGTCGGATCCGGCCGCGATCGCACTACACGTTGGGTCGATTGCCGCAGTGGGCCCAACTGGCATCGCACACGCCCCGACTGGTTAACGCACTCATGAAGCAGCGGCAGTTTGCGGGCCTGGCACGTCGCATCGCCGGTGTCGATGAACGTCGCGCTTTGCCTAGCTTCGCGACGCAAACTTTCCGCGACTGGTTCGCCACTCATCGCCCGCCGGACCGCGATGGAGCCACGCCGTTGCTCTTGTTCGTCGACTCGTTTACTAATCACTTCACGCCCGAGGTCGGTCGGGCTGCCGTGCAGGTCCTGACGGCAGCCGGCTACCAAGTCCAGATCACTCCGACCGGCACCTGCTGTGGATTGACCGCAATCTCCACCGGGCAACTCGACGTCGCCCGTCGCACGTTGACGCGCACAACGTCAACATTGGCGTCATTGGTCGCCGGCGGCACCCCGATAGTCGGACTCGAACCTTCTTGCACTGCGGTGTTGCGTTCGGATGCCGTCGACCTGCTGGGGACGAACGAGTCCCGCACAGTCGCGGCCGCTACCCATACCCTCGCCGAACTTCTTGCCGCGACTCCCGGCTACCAGCCACCCGACCTAACGAACGTCGATGTCGTTGCCCAACCGCATTGCCACCATCACGCGGTGATGGGCTGGGAGGCGGACGCGGCACTGCTTCGTGACGCGGGTGCGCACGTCGATCAAGTTGGCGGCTGCTGCGGGCTGGCCGGCAACTTCGGTGCCGAGCGCGGGCATTACGACGTGTCGGTCGCGGTCGCCGAAAACGCGCTGCTGCCAGCGCTGCGGGACGCGGACCTGGACGGTGTCGTTCTAGCCGACGGGTTCTCGTGCCGGACCCAGATCGGGGAACTGGCCGGTCGCCGCAGCCGCCACCTAGCCGAACTCCTTGCCGCCGCCGAGGGCTTTGTCGACCAAGGCTGAATGTGCGGCAGGGGGTATCTTGAGCGCATGTCTAACGAACTGATCAATGAATCCGATGACGTGACGGGTGGTCGCGAGTTCGCGATGTCGGGCTTCGCCTCTGGGTCCGGTGGGTCAGCGGCCGACCTTGGTGAGGACGAATTGCTCGCCGGTTTAGGTTCCTGACCTCACCTAACGCTTCGGACGGGAGTCGGCTGTGACGATCACGACCTACCACGCTGAACTGGCGTGGCTCGGCGGTCCGACTCCGACCCCGAACGTCCTGATCCAGTGCGACGGCGAGCGCATCAGCAAGGTGATGCCCAACGTCGAGGCCCCCGCGTTCGCCAAGCACTTGCCCGGCCTGACGTTGCCGGGGCTGGCCAACACTCATTCCCACGTCTTCCACCGTGCCATCCGCGGCCACACCCAGAGTGGCGCCGGTGACTTCTGGGCCTGGCGTGAACGCATGTATGACGTTGCCGGTCGGCTTGATCCTGATTCGCTGTACGCCCTCGCGCACGCGACGTACGTCGAGATGGCCTTGGCTGGCATCACGTCGGTCGGTGAGTTCCACTACTTGCATCACGACCCGTCGGGCTCTCGATACGCCGACCCGAACCTGCTCGGTCGAACCGTCGCCCAAGCTGCAGTCGACGCTGGCTTGCGCATCACCTTGCTCGACGCGTGCTACCTGACAGCCGATGTTGCTGGCTCGCCACTTACGGGCGTGCAGCGTCGGTTTGACGACGGGTCCTGGGAGTCGTGGCGGGATCGAGTCGCGCAACTTATCGACGCCGATCACGTGCGCATCGGGGCTGCGATTCACAGTGTGCGTGCCGTGCCGCGCGATGCGTTGGCGTCCGTCGCAAGTTACGCAGCTGAGCGCGGGATGCCGCTGCACTTTCATCTTTCCGAGCAACCGGCCGAGAACGCGGCTTGTCTTGACGCGCATGGCGTCACGCCGACTCAGTTGCTGCACGCCGCCGGTGCTCTTCGTGCGGACGCAACCGCAGTTCACGCCACCCATTTGACTGACGCGGACATCGAACTACTCGGCGCGACGCACACCTCGATCAGCATGTGCGCAACAACCGAACGCGACCTGGCCGATGGTGTCGGCCCGGCGGTGCGTTTGCTGGCAGCGGGTGCACCACTGTGCGTCGGTAGCGACGGCCACATGATGATCGACTTGTTGGAGGAGACCCGCGCGATCGAACTGGACGAGCGACTAGTCACCGGCAAGCGCGGGCACCTGAGCGTTGAGCAACTTCTGACGGCCGTAACTTCCACTGGCGCGAAGTCGATCGGGTGGGACGCCGGCGTGATCGAGGCAGGACGGCTGGCCGATTTCACGAGCGTCCGGCTGGATTCGGTCCGGACGGCCGGTTCTCGTTCGGGTGATGTTCTTGCCCAGGTCGTATTTGCAGCAACTGGGTCCGATATCACTGATGTAATCGTCGGAGGAAGGTCCATAGTGTCCGCAGGGGCCCATTTCTCCTCGGAACATCCCGGCGGCGCACTTGATGACGCGGTGGCTCGGGCGCTAGGGCGACCGGCAAGGGGGCAGGCATGAGTTTCGACAGTTGGTGGAGCGAGATCGCCGACATCGGGCGCGACCCGAAGTCCGGCGGCTACTTCCGGCTGGTCTACAGCGGCCCGGATCTGCAACTGCGGCGCTGGTTTCAGGAAACCGCTGCTGGACTTCACTTGGATTTTGAAGCTGATGGCAACGGCAACCTTTGGGCCTGGTGGCATCCGGAGTTGCCCGGCAAGGCTTTGGTCATTGGATCGCACCTGGATTCGGTTCGCGATGGCGGTGCATTCGACGGTCCGCTTGGTGTGGTGAGTGCGTTCTCCGTGATCGAGGCTTTGCAGGCAAGTGGCTTCACGCCGCACTGCCCTATTGCAGTTGCTTCTTTCTCCGACGAAGAAGGCGCGCGTTTCGGTATTGCGTGTTCGGGGTCGCGAATGATGACCGGCGAACTCACGCCGGAACGGGCCCTTGCCTTGCGCGATGACGAGGGCATGACGATGGCGCAAGCCATTGCCGGCACACTTCACGATCCGCGCACGTTCGGCCCTGACCCGGAGCGCCTTGCTCGCATCGGGCATTACGTCGAACTGCACGTTGAGCAGGGTCGCGGTTTGATCGATATGGGCGCTGCAGTTGGTGTCGGTTCTGGGATTTGGCCGCACGGGCGGTTCCGGTTCACGTTCACAGGCGAGGCCAATCACGCGGGTACAACCCGCATGGTTGATCGACATGATCCGATGCTGTTGCTTGCGCGCACTGCGCTATCGGCGAACGAACTTGCCCGGCGACTCGGTGCGCGTGCAACTTTGGGACGGGTGCAGATCACCCCGAACTCGACGAACGGGATCCCGTCCGAGATAGCTGTTTGGGTGGATTTGCGCGCTGCGACGGATGCGACGCTGGAGCAGGTGCTCAATGAGTTGCGGCTGCGGGTTGCTTTGGATGCCGCTGAACTTGAGGTGGCTTATGAGTTTCTGGCCGAGTCTGTAACCGGACCAGTGAACTTCGACGCCGCGCTTTCGGACAAGTTGATCAAAATCCTTGGCCGCGACGGTAGTGAAGTGCCGATCTTGGCAACCGGCGCCGGACACGACGCTGGTGTACTCGAGAACGCTGGCATTCCGGCAGCCATGATCTTCGTGCGCAACCCGACGGGTATCTCGCACTCGCCGCAAGAGTTCGCCGAAACCAGCGATTGCCATGCTGGGGTAGCCGCCCTAACCAAAGTAGTCCGCACCCTTTCTGGATGAAAGTGCCGTGCGTGCGCATAGGTGGCACGTTCAGCGCACCCTTGAATGAACGGTTTGTTCCGTTCGTCCGTAACAGTCGACGAGAGAGTGCTGCGAGATCGAGCCATCGACACGCTGTGCCGCGCAGGGCGCCGTAGTACAAGTTGAAACCATCCACGTAGACGCCGGTTGCCACTTCGTGATGCTAGGAATGACGGGTCACTCACCGTTGCCACGAGCAAAACCTGTGGATATCTAACGCATGCGCGTTCGATTACCCTGCCCTCTTCGGTGGGCTTCGCTCTTTTGGGCCCCTGACCCGAAATTCCTAACGGTACGACGCCGCCAGCAAATCGAAACCTTCGTCGAGGCTGATGCGCGGACTCCAGGCCAACGCCTCACGCGTGTGACGCTGATCGAACCAATGCGCCGTCGACAACTGCTCGGCCAAGAATCGGGTCAGCGGCGGCTCACTCGTACGCCTCGTCAACGCCCATGCCGTTTCCACTATGCCCCCCGCGAACTTCGCCATCGACGTCGGCACATTGCGCTTCGGCCCCGGTACTCCAGCGGCGGCGCAGATTCGCGCCACTAACTCCGCGACCGATCGCGGCTCACCGTTCGACACCACCAACGCCTGGCCCCCGAGCAGCGGCGCACGATCGACCGCGGCCACCAACGCGTCGACGGCATTGTCGACGTATGTTGTGTCGATCAACGCCGAGCCGTTGCCGACCAACGCGAGCCGTCCACTGCGCGCACGTTCGATGATGCGTCCCACTAGTTGTGTGTCGCCCGGCCCCCACACGAGGTGCGGGCGAATTGCCACGACCGACATAGCATCACAATTTGAGGCCAGCGCTGCGATTTCGGCGCTTGCCTTGGTTCGTGAGTAGTGCCCGCGGGCGGCCGAAGGATCCGCCGGTTCCGCGCCGACACCGACTAAGGAGTGTCCTGAATGCGCGACCGAAGGCGATGACACTTGCACGAACCGCGCGACCCCTGCATCCCGCGCCGCCGTCAACACTGTCTGCGTACCACCGATGTTGACGCGCGCAAACTCCGCGGCGCTGCCAACGATTCCGACCTTCGCCGCGAGGTGCACCACCGCGCCCGCACCAGACACCGCAAGCCGCACCGCTTCGCGATCTGACGGATCGCCGACGTCGGCCCGAACTTCTGTGACGTCGAACTCGGCGCCAACAAGTCCCGACTCCCCGCGCTGCATCACAACAACGGAATCCCCGCGCGCAGCAAAAGCTTCCGCGACGCCGCGCCCGAGCCGACTCGTCGCGCCGGTGACGACGACGCGCATCAGCGCCCGACCTTCGCGATCAGCCGGGTCGCCCAGGTCCCTGGCGCGATCGCATCAGCCGACCCGCCAGCCAACACTTCGCTGGCCCACGCCGCGACGGCCGCGCGATCGATCTTCGAGTTGTGCCGAATGTCGACGGGGAGTTTTGCAGTAACGAGCACGGCCGCCACTGATCGGCCGCTGCCAACAGCCGCACGAACCGCCGCTGCCAACTGCGCAGCAGCTAACCCGGGCGTAACGCCCGACACCTGAACGACGACCACGAGTTGCTGCGTCCCGCTTGGTCCGACTCCAACCGCCGCGGCCAACTCAACCGAGTCCACCCGCTCACATGCCTGCTCGATCCCCACTGGCGTCACGATCCCGTCAGCCGTGGTGATCAGGTGCACAAGTCGCCCCTCGATCCATAGCCGCCCGGCCGCGTCGAAGTGTCCGACGTCGCCGGTGCGATGCCAACCGTCGGACGTCGAGCTGCGCCGCTCGGTCCACCACAGCCGGTCGTAGTGGTCCTTGCGGTGCGGCGCATCGACAAGGATCTCGCCAGTGATGTCGCCGGCAACACCATCGAGGGGCGCAATCGAAATCCGCACGCCCGGCGCTGCCGTCCCAACGCACACCCCGTTGCCGAGCCCTGCGCCATCGATCCCCATCAGGTCGATGTCGGCGACCGGCAGGCATTCGGTCATTCCGTACGGCGTGTGCGCTTCCGCATTGGGTAGCACGTCGCCCATCCGCCGCAACAACTCGGCGGGCACCGGCGCTCCGGCCGACAGCAACAGTCGTACTCCCTGACGCTGCACACCCGCACCAGTAGCGACGACGTTTCGCAGAGCAGCAGGGGATGCGAACACCAGTGTCGCGTCGATGGCGTCGATCGCGGCGGCAAGTGCGGACGCCGTGAGCGTCGCGGGTGCGGTCACGTCCATGTCGGGCACCGCCGACGGGATCCCTAGCGCCGGCCCATACAACGCGAACGGCGCGAATGCGGCAACGAGTCGGTCGTCGTCACCAATGTTGTAGGTGGCGCGCAACGCGCGGGCCTGCGCCTGGAGTTGGCGATGTCGGTAGACAACACCCTTGGCCGGTCCGGTCGCACCGGACGTGAACACCACCGCGGCGACGGCGTCGACGCCTGGCTCGGCTGGCAGGTCCCCCGCGGCAGCCGCCGCAACTCCGCGTCCGCGCATCTCGTCCAACGTCAGGCTGTGGCCTGTTGCAGCAGCAGCGCGCAGTGGCGGACCAACCAGGATCCGTTGCCCCGGCACGCTGAGGTCGCGCAATGCCGCGAGTCCCTTGCCGATTCCGACGAGGTGGTCCGGGGTCGCACCGCGGAACGCACGCCGCAGTCCGCGCAGCCCGAGCCCAGCATCGGCGATGACAACGATGGCTCCGATCCGCCAGGCCGCGTAGAGCAACGTCGTGAGTTCGGGTCCGGGCGGCACCAAGAGTCCGACGCGATCACCCGCGTGCACGCCAACCGCGGCCAGGCCGGCAGCGGTCTCGTTCACGCCGACACCCAACTGGGCCCACGTCAGCGAACGCCGCGCGCCGTCTGCCCACGAGACCACCGCAACGGCATCGCGACGCTCTACATCCGCGGCGAGAGTTTCGATCGCGGCCCAAACACGATCGGTCGGCGCCGAACCAGCACCTCCGCCATCGCCCGCCGCGGCGCCCAAGTCCCCAACCCACGCCGCCAACGCGGGCACGAGGTCGGGTGCATCTTCGATCACCAGGTGTCCGGCACCTTCGAACCGGTGCACGTCGGCGTGTGGCATTCGCTTGAGCAGGTCGGCGAGATACCGGTCGCCGAACACCGGATCGCGCGGGCCCCAAACGAACAGCGCGGGCACGTCGTGCAACGCAGCGAGCCCGTTGGCCACCGCGTCGAGTGTCGCCATCGTGGGATGCGTGGCCTCGAGCGGAATGTCGGCGACGAAGTCCGAGATCGCCTGACGTCGCGCCGCCGACCGGTAGGGCGCCAGAAACCCTTGTCGCACCAGCGAATCCGGGCGACCGTTGAGCCGTAGCGTGCCTTCGAGGAACGTGGTTGTCGTTGCGCACGTGAGCTGCCGCAACGCCGGAGTGCGCGCGAGCCGGATGATGCTGGGCGCCGCCGAATGCGCCGGTTGGTGCACCGCGGTGTTCGTCAGCACGACGCCGACTAACTGTGCGACGTGAGCCTCGGCCCAGCCCAGCGAGATCGGACCGCCCCAGTCATGTGCGACGGTGACGACCGGTCCGGTCAGGTCGAGTGCGTCGGTCAGTCGGCCAAGATCGTCGATCCGTCGCGCCAACGGTCGCACAGTTCCGGTGCGCTCGCTGAAGCCCATGTCGAGATGATCAACTGCAATGACGCGCCAACCTTCCGGCGCTTCGGCCAGCAGGCGCCGCCACAAGTAGGACCAAGTCGGATTGCCATGCACGCACAGCAACGTCCCGCCGCCCGAACCAACGCCCGTGTCCAGCACGTGGAAGGTTCGCGAAACGTCATCGGCGTCGATGATCGGTATGAGTCGCGACCACTCGGGTCGCAGTCCAACTAATCCCGCCGGCGGCAGGCTCGCCGGAGCCGCCCGGTGGTTCACCAGACGATCTCGGTGGCCATGGTGTTGATGCCTGAGCCGATACCCATTAATAGGACGCGGTCGCCCGCGGTCAACGTCGACTGGTGCGTGGCCAGCGTGAACGGCACGGACGCGGGCCCGATGTTGCCGCGCGTCGGGAACGTCAACGGCATGCGCGACGCGTCGATCCCTAACTGTTCGCACATCAGGTTGGTGTGGACGTTTGAGATTTGGTGCGCGATGTACATCGACATTTCTTGCCAGTCGTGTTCGCTGCCGTTCCACAGGTCGTTGGCGCATTGCAGTCCGCCGGCGAGGAGTGCGCGAGTGTCGGTGCGCATCTCAAGCAGGTCGCCGACGCACAGGTCGAAGTGTTGAGTGGCGGCGCGCGAGATGCTGCGGACGAAGCGGTGGCCTTCCGGGTGCACGTCGGCCGGGCCAAGCACGGCGGCCGCGCTGCCGGAGCCGAGCGTCAACGTCGCGAACTGTGCCATCACGTCTTCGGATGTCGCAGTTTCGCGCGAGAGTCGATCGAGGGTGGCTTCTTGCGTTTGACGGGAACCTTCACCGTCGACGACGAGTGCGTACTCGATCTGTCCGGCGTCGATCATCGTCGCGGCTAGTTGCATTCCGTTGACGAAGCCGAGGCACGCGTTGGCCAGGTCGAAGTTCAGGCAGGACGATGGCAGTCCGAGTTCGTGATGTACGGCCACGGCCGCGGACGGTTCGAGGTTGGTGCGGCAGACGCTGGAGTCGATGAGCAGACCGATGCGCGACGGGTCGATGCCGGACTCGGCGATTGCTTTGGCGCCGGCCATCGCGGCGGCGTCGGTGAAGCTGACATCGGTGGGCCACCAACGTCGTTCGCTGATGCCGGCCAGGCCTTCGAGCATCCCGGGACGCAGGCCGACGCGATCGTAGGTGGACGCGAGGCGCTCGTCGAAGGAGGCAGAGGTGACGACCTCAGGGGCGTCGACGCCGATGACAGTAAGAACTGCCGCGTTGCGGTAACGCTGTTCAGCGTTTCCGGCCAAGGTGCCTCCGCCCACATGCGGGCAGGTGCCCGAACGACGATTGTCCCACGAACCGACGGGGACGGTTGCCGGGCCGCCCAGGAGGGCCCGCGGGGGTTGGCTGGTCGCGGGGGTTGGCTGGTCGCGGGGGTTGGCTGGCTGCGGTACCAGTGTTCCGACTTCGCGAATCGCCAACTGGAGTTTCCTAAGGAAAGCGCA
>CAIKAW010000105.1 GCA_903825575.1 uncultured bacterium
AAAGCAACTTCTTGAAGCATCGCTCAAGGAGAAGTACGAGACTCAGATCAAAGATCGTGACGACGCGATTGAGCGCCTCAAGGACATGAAGGCCAGACTGTCAACGAAGATGCTCGGCGAAACGCTGGAGCAGCACTGCGAGGTTGAGTTCAACAAGATTCGTGCAACGGCATTTCCGCGTGCGTACTTCGAGAAGGACAACGACGCAAAGTCGGGCAGCAAGGGCGACTACATCTTCCGTGACTACGACGAGTCAAACACGGAATCGGTCTCGATCATGTTCGAGATGAAGAACGAGGCTGATGCCACCGCGACCAAGAAGCGGAACGAAGACTTCTTCAAGGAGCTCGACAAAGACCGCAACGAGAAGGGCTGCGAATACGCCGTCCTGGTCTCGCTTCTCGTGCCTGACAGCGAGTTGTACAACACGGGAATCGTTGATGCCTCGCACCGCTACCCGAAGATGTACGTCATCCGCCCGCAGTTCTTCATTCCCATGATCACGCTGTTGCGAAATGCCGCTCAGAACGCGCTGCAGTACAAGGCTGAGTTGGCTCTGGTGCGCGCCCAAAACGTCGACGTGACGAACTTTGAACGCGAGCTCGAGGACTTCAAGTCAGGCTTTGCCCGCAACTACGACCTGGCCAATCGGAAGTTCAAGGCGGCGATTGAAGAGATCGACAAGAGCATCGATCACCTACAGAAGACCAAAGAGGCGCTTCTTGGGACCGATCGCAATCTGCGCTTGGCCAACGACAAGGCGCAAGACGTGACGATCAAGAAATTGACGCGGCACAACCCCACCATGGAAACCAAGTTTGCTGAGGAGAGGGCCAGCCAAGTTGCACCTCGTGAACTAGAGCCGCCGAAGGAGTCAGAAAGCGTCGATTCGGACCAGGATTGACGACCATCTCCACAGGCTGGAACGCGTTCAGAGGCGCTAGCGGTCAAGCAAGGTCGTCAGCGCAGCCGGAGGGTTCGAATAGCGTCCCGCAAGGTCCACCGTGTGAAGTCTCGGGACATCGTTAACCCCTGTCCCGGGACTTTGTTTACTGTTGGGGGTTTTCCTTTCCTCGTCCGCCGCGGTGTGGGCTGCCTTTGGGTGGTCCGGGTTTGCGACCTAGCCCTTGGTAGTTGCGTTCGGGGTCCGGGGTTAGTTCGCGGATGATTTCTCCGGTTGTGGTGTCTATGACGAGAATGTTTAGGTCGTGGATTAGGAGCTTGACTGGGGCGCCGGCGGGTTCGGTTCCTAGTCCGATGTGATGCAGTTTTCCGCCGCGGCGCCTTCGAGTTGGGTTTGCGGATGGTTTGGGTGACCGTTCTTTTGGATGATGCCGTTGGGATCGGCCTTGCCAAGAATTCGGCGACTGGTTCACTACTGCCACGGGCCTGTGTCCAGTGTCGGTGCCGAGCAGCCGCTGATCACTTCCCCTCGCGCAGCTGCTTGCCCCGCTCCTGCAGGTCGCGGAAGTAGTCGTCATCACCGATCTCATTGACCGACTGGGCCACCTTGTCCCGGTCGACGCCTATTGTCAGCCGCTTCACCTGCTCGCGCAGGCTGCGTTCGCGTTCGACGATCTGGGATCCCATGTGCCGGAAGGCCCGGGCCAGCGAGCCCAGTTCGTCCTTGCGGGTGGCGGCGTCGTCCAGCATTGTCGGATCGAAGCGATTCTGCTCGAGCGCGGTGGCGGCCCGGGTGAGCTGCTCCACCGGGCGGGCGATGCGCCGGCTAGCCAGGAGCCCGACGACCAGACCGATCATCAACACCACCAGTTCAAGGAGACCTTGACGTAGTGCCAGCAGGTTCCCGGCCCGGGTCAGCTCTTCGGTCGGAATGGTCGACACCAGGATCCAGTGGTCGGCCATCTCAATGGACACATCGAACTGCCACGGTTCGCTGTGGCCGTTTCGAAAGCTGGCGTCGGTGACGAAGTGGGCGATCGGACCCGGGGTCGTAGGTGCTAAGGCGATAGCTCGGGCCACCAGGGCCCTACCGGCCGCCGTGCTGGACAGTTGGCCGAGCGGATGACCGGCGGGAGCGGCGACCACCTTGCCGGTGCGGTCGAGCACGAAGACGAACCCGGCCGAACTGAAGGTCACTCCCGAGAGCGACACACCCAGTGACTTCCTGGCTGCCTCCAGTCGGACTTCCGCTTCCGTATTGATGTCATCGATGTACACCCCGGTGCCGACTACCCACTGCCACGGCTTGTACATCTGGATGTAGCTCACCTTGGCCGCCGGAACGCTGGACCCAAGGCGGGTCCCGACGTAGTTCACGTATCCTGCGCCCGGACCTTTTGCCACGTCTCTGAAGTCATGGAAGAAATACTTGCCGGCGGGGTCCCGGTAGTCGATCATGTTGCCGACGAATTTCGGGTTCGGCTCGGCGATCGACAACATGTCCGGGGTGAAGGCAAAGAAGTAGCTCTTGTGCGGCCCATACGTGGCGTCGAGGATCAGCTGTTTGCCCAACGACTGCGCCTCGCTCACCGTCATCTTTCCCTGGGCGGCCGCGGCCCGCAGGTTGTCCAGCGATGCCACCAGAATCTGGGTCTGCTCCTTCAGCCCCGACTCCCTGGTAGCCAAGGTGTCCGTTCGATAGTGCTGCACGCCGGCATTTGTCTGGTCGATCAGAGACCGGGTCGCCGCATGGACGTTGGCCATGGACTGGCTGGAGTTGTCGCTCTGGGTCGCGCGGACCGACGACGCCGCATAGATGGCGGTGGCTATGGCGCTCAGCACCAGCAGCGAGGCCAACAGCATGGCTAGGCGAACGCTGAGGGACGAGCGACGGGTGTTCCCGGGGCTCGCATTGACCTTCACGGGTTCCTTATGCGCACCGTGGTCGACCGGCACCTACGATGCTCCGAGCGGCGAGTCCTCGAACTTCATGAGCGACATTCTCACATGCAAGAGATGCACGTCCGCCCACATTTCCCGGGTCGTGGACGTGTGGTCGTGGATCATCGGCCAATCAGTTCAGGTGCAGACTGAGCTCCACCCGGTTTCCCGGCTGGTCTCTGTTTACGAAATGTGGCGGGGCCGGTGGCCGGATGATTGCTGATGAGTTGCAAAGTGGTTCCACCGTTAGGTAGGGGCCATTTGTCTCTCCAGCACACACGAGTAGAGGCGAAGGATCGCTTCCCCGTCACCGAATGTTGGTTCGTCGACGTGTCAGGGCTGCAGGTCGCGTCGGGTCCAGCCGAGCAGACCGACAGCGGCCAAGGCCACCGCGACAGCCGTAAGCCAAATCAACGGCACAGCCGAAACCGACCCCCCGGGCAGTCTGGGACTGTGGGCAAAGGGTGATAAATCCAGGACCCATTGCGGCAACTTCCACAGTGGGCCAAATTCTCCGACTACCACAAACGCAACCAAGGTTGCCCAAGCCGCGTTAGTTGCGCGAGGAACCCACCCGAAGAGCGCCAACGTAATGCTCGCCATCACCCAGATTGCAGGTACTTGGACGGCGGCGGCGGCCAGCAACGCTCCAATTTGGCCAATTGGATCGCCGCTAGCCAGACCGTTGGCCAGCCCGATAGCAATCCCGGTGCCGAGGAGTACCGCGGCCGAACCGAATACCGCAATAGCGAACCCGTTCATTGCCAACCGAATGCGGGACGTGGAGGTAGCAAGCAGGAGTTCGGAGTAGCCGGACACTTCATCACTGCGTAGTCGCAGGGTAGCCGAAATTGCGAAGGCGGCGATCACGGACGCCATGATTGCGATCTCGGCTGCTAGGAAAGCTTTGATCAACCCTTGGGTGCCGCCCAGCAGCTGGATGTACTTCTGCATTTGTGGTGAGACCAGAAGCCCGGTCACGTTGTGTGCTGCTGAACCAAGGATGCCTCCAAGGGCCATGCAACCGACCAGCCAAGCGATCACCGTGCTGCGCTGCACACGCCAAGCCAAAGCCCTTGTGCTTCCAAGAACTCCGCGGTCAGGTCCGGGGCGATCTGGAATCAGTCCGGCGCCCAGGTCCCTGCGGGCCCGCAGCGCAAAGGCCAGGGGGATCAGCAGTCCTGTGAGCAAAAGCGGCAGGGCCACTACTACCCACCGGTTTCCGGCGAAGGGACGAAGTTGCTGACTCCACCCGATTGGCGACAACCACGAAAGGAAACTTGGTCCATTCGCAGCCAGATCACCAACGGCACGAAGTACATAGCTCAGGCCGATCACGGCGACGCTGATGCCGACTGCGGAGCGGTGTGATGTGGTCACCTGCGCGGCCACGGCGGCGATGGCGCTGAACACGGCGCCACTGAGCATCCAACTCAAGCCGAAAGCGATGCTTCCCGAAATTGGCAGGCCAACGCCGACTAGTCCCAATGCAGTTAACAACCCAAGCGCAGCACTTCCCCCGATCCCTGCGAGCAATCCGGCAGCCAATGGCGCGCTCCGACCGACCACTCCGGCCGAAAGGAGTTCGAGCCGGCCAGACTCTTCTTCAGTGCGGGTATGGCGCACCACTACAAATACAAAAACGATCGCAACAAGTGCAGCGCCGAATGCGGTCATCTTGATGAGTGAAAGCGCGCCGATTGACGTCGGGTCGTAGATGCGACCGTAGAGTCCAACTAGCGCTGCTGTGGCATTTATCGCGCTGGACGCGCCAATTCGTAAGGCTTCGGTTGGGTACAAGTCTTTCGTGGCTGACACTGAGATCGAGACCATCGCGGCCAGCCCCAGAATCCAAGCAGGCAGCAGGATTCGGTCGCGTCTGAGTGCTAACCGAAGCAGCGCAAAGGTTCCGGTCATGCTGTGTCAGTTGAGTAGTGACGCAGGAACAGGTCTTCCAGCGTTGGAGGGTGGCTCTCAAGAGCGAGTACTCCGAATTCGGCAATCTTCGAGATGAAGGCGTCCATTGCCGTGTCGTCGACTTGAGCGCTGACACCTTGGAGCGTCACCTGCAGGCTGTGGATGCCAGGGAGCGTGTCGAGTTCGGCCGGAGTTCGCGCGAGCCGCGCGTTGACTGTGGTGCGCGTCAGGTGCCTGAGCTCGACCATCGTTCCGGATTCGACGACGACGCCGGAGCGAATGATGCTCACCCGATCGCAGAGTGCTTCTGCTTCACTCAGGATGTGCGACGAGAGCAGCACAGTGCGTCCGCGGGCGCGTAACTCGTTAACGCATTCGCGGAACGCAGCTTCCATCAACGGGTCCAAGCCGGAGGTTGGTTCGTCGAGTAGATATAACTCGACGTCGCTGGCAAGCGCCGAGATCAGTGCAACCTTCTGTCGGTTTCCTTTCGAGTAACTGCGCCCCTTCTTTGTCGGATCGAGTTCGAATCGAGTGATCAATTCGTCTCGGCGTTTGTTGTCGAGGCCGCCCCGTAGTCGTGCAAGCAGGTCGATTGCTTCGCCACCGGAAAGGTTCGGCCAGAGTGCAACATCGCCGGGCACGTAGGCCAACCTTCGGTGCAGTTCGGTCGAGTCCGTCCACGGGTCGAGATCGAGCACGCTAAGACGTCCGGAATCAGCACGGAGTAATCCCAAGATCAGGCGAAGTGTGGTGGTCTTGCCGCTCCCGTTCGGGCCCAGAAAGGCATGCACTTCGCCCGCGGAAATCATTAGGTCAAGTCCCGCTAGGGCGGTTACCCGGCCGAATCGCTTTGTGACCCCCGATAATTCCACGACGTTGTTCATAGTCACGAGACTAAGCGTGGCAGCGGTGCCAGACGCGCAGCAGGGTCACACGTCCTGCAGGTCCAATCGACCTGTCACGACGTCGTAGATCCCGCCGGCGACCTGAAGGTTGCGAGGAAGCAGGGGGTGCGCCCGAAGTCGGTTTACATCGTATGCCAACGCATCGAACTGGTCTGTCACGGTCCGAAACTCCAGGCTGCGTGTGTCAACGTCGAACTCGGCTTTGATCTGCGCGTGAATCTCGGGCTCGGTTGCAGAGGCCATTCGACAGTTGGTGTGGGGCATTACTAGCACTCGGTCAACGCCGAGAAGATAGGTAGCCAACACGAGAGTTCGCACGACGTCGTCGGTTACTCGCGCGCCCGCATTTCTTAGGATCTTTACATCGCCCGGCTCCATACCAACGATCTGTAACGGCGCGATGCGTGAGTCCATGCAGGTCACGATCGCCAAACCTCGGGCTGCTCGCCCAGTCAGTCCTTGGTAGGCAAAGTTGAAAGCGAAGTCTGCGTTGCCCGCCAGTACGTCAGCAAAGGCATCGCTATCGGAGGTCGGCATGGGACCAAACTATCTCGCGTATTGATTTGTGTCTTGCTGGATTTCGACCTCACGCATTGAACAAGTCCGGAGTCAGCCGAAATGCAACGCCATCCGCGAGTGCCGCCAGTGTTTCGGCGCTCCTAGTGCCCGGTATGCCTAGGCAGCGCATCCCGGCAGACTGCGCGGCCGCAATCCCGGCCAACGAATCTTCAAAGACCAAAATGTTCTCTGGTGGAATCTGCAACTGTCTGGCCGCACTCAAGTACCCCTCCGGGTCGGGCTTGCCGACCGCGACATCTTCCTCCGTGATCATCGTTGCGAAGTGCGATGCAAGTCCGGCGCTGGCCAAAACCGCAGCGACATCCGGACGTTGGGCCCCAGTAACGATGCCAAGGGGAACATTGGAACCGGCCAGGGCGCGGACCAGTGCCTGTGTGTCTGAAGAAATTGGGCAGTGGTCTGCGACTAGACGGAGGTACTCCTCGCGGCGTTCGATCAACAATTCTTCGACAAGCATCTTGTTGACCAGCGATCCGTCGACTGGTGCTGGATGTGAGGTCGCGTGTTCGCCAACTATGACCTCGACTATCTCCCGATCACTGCGCCCGGCTAGCCGCGCGTAGTAGTCGACCGGGTCCAACGCGACCCCGAAGTGCCGATCGCACAAAAGAGTGAAGATGGCTAGCAGGATTGGCTCATCGTCCGAAAGGGTGCCATTGAAGTCGAACAGGATGGCCCGCGGAAAGTGGTCGGCCCAGTCGACCAGGACCTCCCGAGCTCGCGGATCTGCGCAGGGGTCCTGGCTCATCGGGTTTCGCTTCCCCTTCAATGGTCTATACCGAAGCGATAGAACCACTCGGTCGAGGAGAGGTCAACTTGAGAGCGTTCGCGTCAAAGGACTAGACCATTGACTGGATTGCCTCTAGGCTCGCTCGCGGGCCTCGGAGGTCGGGTCCAAATCAGGCTGGAGGACCGATGGCCCAGGAACTGCCCCAGCGCGCTCAGGTCGTAATCATTGGCGGAGGCGTGATCGGAACGAGCGTCGCCTACCACCTGACCGAACTTGGCTGGACCGACGTCCTCCTGATTGAGCAGGGCGAACTGTCCTGCGGCACCACCTGGCATGCGGCGGGGTTGGTCGGACAGTTGCGAGCATCTGAGAACGGCACCCGCTTGGTTCAGTACTCAACTGGCCTATACGAGCGGCTTGAGGCCGAAACCGGACTTGCGACCGGCTTCAAGCGCTGCGGTGGGGTAACTGTGGCCCGTACCCACGATCGGATGATCCAGTTGCAGCGAACTGCCGCCAGCGCAGAGGCGTTCGGGCTTGAGTGCGAACTGATCTCGCCGGCCGAAGCCCAGGAGCGCTACCCGGTGATGCAGGTCGACGACTTGGTCGGCGCGATTTGGCTGCCCGGTGACGGCAAGGTCAACCCGACAGATTTGACGCTGGCATTGGCCAAGGGCGCTCGCCTGCGTGGCGCGAAGATCGCAGAACACGTCCGGGTGCTTGATGTCCTAGTCGATGCGGGCGTCGTTACTGGTGTGCGTACCGATCAAGGCGACGTCCAGGCCGACATCGTTGTGAACTGTGCTGGGCAGTGGGCCAAGGCTATAGGCGCGATGTGCGGCGTGACCGTGCCGCTGCATTCCTCCGAGCACTTCTATGTCGTGACCGACCCTTTTGAGGGCGTACATCGGGACTATCCGGTGCTGCGCGATCCCGATGGCTTCACGTACTTCAAGGAAGAAGTTGGTGGATTGGTTGTCGGTGGTTTTGAGCCGGTCGCCAAGCCTTGGGTTGCTCCAGATCAGATTCCTTACCCTTTCGAGTTTCAATTGCTAGACGAGGATTGGGACCACTTTTCGATTTTGATGGAAAACGCGATCCTGCGGATCCCGGTGTTGGAACAGACCGGCATTCGCAAGTTCTACAACGGCCCCGAAAGTTTCACGCCCGACAACCAGTTCATCCTCGGTGAATCTCCGGAGATCAAGAACTTCTTTGTCGGCGCTGGCTTCAACTCCGTTGGTATTGCGTCGGCCGGCGGTGCGGGCAAGGCATTGGCCGAATGGATCGTCGAGGGTGAACCTACGATGGATCTGGTCGGCGTAGACATTCGTCGCTTCGCGAAGTTCAACGGAAACAACCAATGGCTGCGCGCTCGGGTCGGCGAGATCCTCGGACTGCACTATTCCGTGCCTTGGCCAAACCGCGAATTCGACAGCGCTCGGCCATTCCGCCGTTCGCCGGTGCACCAAGTTCTGGCTGATCGCGGTGCATGTTTCGGCAGTCGCATGGGTTGGGAGCGGCCGAATTTCTTTGCCCCGGCAGGGACTCCGGCAGCGATCGAATACTCGTGGGGCAAACAGAACTGGCTGCCTTGGCTGACCGAGGAAGCACGCGCGACCCGCGATGCGGTAGCTGTCTACGACGAGACGTCGTTTTCGAAGTACCTTGTGGTTGGGCCCGACGCTGAGGCAGCCCTGCAGTGGCTTTGCACTGCCGACGTCGCAGTCCCCATCGGTCGGGCGGTGTACACCGGCATGCTCAATTCGCACGGCACCTACGAGGCCGACATTACGGTCACTCGGATCGCCAAGGATGAGTTCTTGCTGGTAAGCAGTGCGGCAAGCACTGAGCGCGATAAGTCTCACCTTCGCCGCCGCATGCCGGTTGGACTCAACGCCAACGTGGTGGATGTGACGTCTGCGTATGCCGTGTTCGGCGTGATGGGGCCGAAGTCTCGCGAACTTCTGCAACGGCTTTCGCGCGCTGACTTCTCCGATGAGGCATTTGCGTTCAGCACAAGTCAGGAGATCGACCTCGGTTACGCAACCGTTCGTGCCACGCGCATCACCTACGTCGGTGAGCTTGGTTATGAGCTCTATGTGCCAAGTGAATTCGCGGTCGGCGTGTATGAGGATCTGATGCAAGCCGGAGCCGAACTCGGGGTTCGCAATGCGGGTTACTACTTGCTAGAGGCGTTGCGCCTAGAGAAGGGTTACCGCGCCTTCGGGCGCGAACTGACCCCCGACTACAACCCGGCCGAAGCAGGGCTGTTGTTTGCCTGCAAGCTCAAGTCGGACATTCCTTTTCTCGGGCGCGAAGCAGTAGAAGCGGCCCGGGCGGCTGGCGTCGGGCGCAAGTTGGTGTCGATTACGGTCGATGATGCGGACGCAGTGATGTGGGGTGGAGAACTCCTGCGTCGTGATGGGGTGGGCGTTGGCCTGGTTACCTCCGCTGCTTGGGGTCCGACGCTTGGTTCATCGGTTGGCCTTGCCTACCTGCGCCGTCCGGATGGCCAGGTTGTGGACCCGCAGTGGCTCGCGTCGGGGGAGTACCAGGTCAACATCGGTGGCCGGTTCCATTCGGTGACCGTGCACCAACGGGCACCCTTCGATCCGAGCGGCGAACGGATCCGCGGCAACTACCAGATTGCTGACAACAACTAGTCACTCATTGACAGCCATCGATGTATCCGACAAGATGCTGATATCGATAGACGTCTATCTATCCGATGACTCCCGAAGGGATCCGCCATGGCAATCACCAGCGACTCAGAACTTCGTGAAGTAGTCCGCGAGAAGTACGCGGAATTGGCCTTGGCGGTAGATCAGAATTCTGGTGGCTGCTGTGGCCCGACGGACGTCGTTAGCCGGGACCTCTACGACTCCAGCGAAGTAGCCGGCATCCCGGTTGATGCACTCGCTCTTTCGCTCGGCTGCGGGAATCCGACCGCACTGGCCGACCTGAAGCCGGGAGAGGTGGTGCTCGATCTGGGATCAGGTGGGGGCATCGATGTGCTGCTATCAGCGCGCCGGGTCGGGCCTGCGGGCAAGGCCTACGGCTTGGACATGACGCACGAAATGCTCGATCAGGCCAGACGTAACCAGGCTGCCGCCGGGGTGACCAATGCCGAGTTCCTGTTTGGCCACATCGAGGAAGTCCCACTTCCGGATGCTGCAGTGGATGTGATCATTTCCAACTGTGTCGTGAACCTGTCAACGGATAAGCCCGCCGTCTTTGCAGAGGCATTCCGAGTGCTGCGTCCAGGCGGACGTTTCGCTGTTTCTGATGTTGTCTGGCGCCGACCGATGCCGCCCGTGCTGGAACCCGTCGTGGCGCTTTGGACCGGCTGCATTTCCGGCGCGCTCGTCGAATCTGACTACGTTGGATTGTTGGCCGCCGCCGGGTTCACTGACATTTCGGTGGAGCCGACCCGCGAATACGACGCCCGCGAGTTGGTGGACATTGCCGGCGGAATGGTTTC
Organism: uncultured bacterium; assembly: GCA_903825575.1. Classification (GTDB taxonomy): domain Bacteria; phylum Actinomycetota; class Actinomycetes; order S36-B12; family CAIKAW01; genus CAIKAW01. The sequence continues at coordinate 10,463 of CAIKAW010000105.1, forward strand.
GGCAGAGCTGCTTGCAACGCTCGACGTTCCAGAACTGCTCTCACAGGTTGATGGGCTCGTGTTCGGCGCTTTTGTGCGGGCCACGAAGCCCAGTTAGCTCAGCCAACTGGGTCAGCGCGTTAGGTCTACTGCTTATGCGATTGGGCGAACCGGGTGGTCAGCTTGGCCGGGCTGCTTCGCCGCTGCGATCGTGCTCGGGCGTGTGACTAGGAAGTCTTCGAATTCGCTAAGCACCAATTTGGCCGCCGGACCCAAAACGTCTAGGACTGCCGCTGATGCGACGTCAGTCCCGACCGGCCCAACGGTTATCGACAGCAGGATTGTTTGCTGCGGAGCTTGGTCAAGTGCGCGGGCAACAGCCAAGACTTCGGCGACCCCAACTGAACGACTGGCGGCAACGCCAACGGAAGCATCTGTAAGGTCGTAGCGGCGCAGCGTTCCCGGGCTTGCCCCGTCGCGTTTGGCTTCGATAATCACGACTATCGGTGAGCCGGCCCAGATACCGATCAAGTCGGTCGGGTCGACGCCGTCGACGATCCAAACTCGGCCGCTGAGGTCATTGGACACCCGGTCGATCAAGGCACTGCCGATGGCAGCATCGCCGCCCAACGGGTGAGTTAGGGCGGCCAAGATCGGGGGCGTTGTCATTCTTGCCCGCCGCCTTTAGTCTCCATCCGCCCATGATTGGGTGCAGGTTGGGGCGACAACGAGGGCCGAATGGCACGGCGGGTGGGGTCTTAGGTTGGCAATCCGGGCTCATCCTAAATAATGCTGAGCCCGGATTGCCAACCTCCTGTTAGTGGTCGCGAGCGCCGGATCTGGCTCCAAGTCCGAAGACAAAACTCCCACCGTTTGGTGTACCGACTCCGGTGACGTCGTCGTAGCCCCTTCGAGTGAAGATCGACTGGGTCTGGTCAAACGTCCTTAGCGAGTAGACGAATCCCTGCGTCGGATCGAACGAAGTTTGGTCGAAGAACTCCTGGCGAACATCTGCGATCGGGTGTCGTGACGGCACGACATCGCGGATCGCGCTGCTGCCGGACTGCTGGTAGATCGCTGGGTTGGCGAATCCGTGTGCGAATCCCGAAGCTTGATCAGCCAGCGCCTCTATACCCGCCATCAACGGGCTGGACAGGCTCGTCCCACCGATGCGGTACTCACCGTAAGCGACATAGGTTGTGCTGTCGGGGTTGGTGAAGGTTTGAGTTTGCCCAACCAACATTCCGGTGCTGGGATCTCCGACCATTGAGATGTCAGGAACAGCACGAGCTGCGGATCCGCCGAAGTACTGCGAGATCGACTTCGGCACGACCCCACGCTGGTACCACGGTTGGGCAAATACCTCGCTAGTTCCGCCACCTGCGCCATAAATCCAGTTTCCTGGAGGGGCCGGCGCCCATGCGCTGCTGCCGTCAAACACGCTCTTGGCTGTGCCCCAGCCAGTTTCGAACAGGTACTGGCCTTGTTTCCCAACGCCGAGGCTCGTGCCACCGACTGCGGTCACCAACGGATCGTTGCCCGGTGCGTCGACCGTCCGGTAACCAAGCGTGTCCACCTGATCGCCGTTGTCGCCAGATGAGAAGAAGACTCCGATGCCTTCGGCACCAGCTTGCAGGAACGTTGAGTGGTACAGGTAGTACAGGTCAGGGAAGTTCACCGGGTCACTTTCCCCGTATCCTCCCCACGAGTTGCTGATGATCTGGGCTAGGTGCCCATCAATGATCGTGTTCAGTGCAGTTGCTAGATCCATGTCGAAGCAACTTGCAGCACCGACGTACAGGACGTTTGCTGCGGGTGCGATTGCGTGCACCGCCTGTACGTCAAGTGATTCCTCGCCGTACCAGCCCTGTTCCCCACAGACGTCACCGTTGACCGCGTCGCTGTAGCCAGCGGTATAGGCGGCTGGCGTGATCTCGTTGAACTGACCGGAAGCAAACGTCGGTTCACCGCGGTTTGTGGAGTAAGTGTTTGCGTCCGCCAGGATCGTTGGTGAGTTGTAGGCGTCGACAATGGCGACCGTTACGCCGGCGCCGTTCGTTCCGTGCTTCACCAGCGAGGAAACGCCGTATGCGCTGCGCAACTGAGTCGGCGTGTAGCCACAAGGAACCCACGGTTGGGTCGATCCGTACGCCGTGGGCAGGCTAGTGGCCCACTTCTGACCCCAGTACTTGGAGCAGGTCGGTCCGTTGATGAACGCGGCAGCGGGGGGCGCGGCCGTAACTGCCGAGCCTTTCGCCGCGACGTAGTTGCGCACAGGTGCGCCGGCTTTCTTGGTGGCTCGGCCGCCAGGTGTATCTGTCGTCCGCGAGTTCATTGGCTGCTTGAGGTTCAATTGAGCGAACAAGTTGTTGATCCCTGCGATGAGTCCGCCGAACTGAGCCGGCACGTAGGCGGGCGTCGCTGCTGCGCGGAATGCGGTCGAGGAGCCATCCCCGCTGTAATCGTGCAGGGTCGTGCCGAATGCTGCGTTTACTTGATCCACGGTGCCCGCGAAACGTACCCATAGCCGGTCCGAAGGGATGCTGGTGATCGAGAAGCCTTGGCCCGTCAGCCAATTGGCCAAGTCTCCAACCGCATACGCCGAGGGGGCAAAACGACTCGTGTACTGCGCGGCGCTGATGTAGTGATGGTAACTCGAACTCTGCGGGTCGCTGACGGAGCGAACGAGACGCTCGGCGCCGGCCGGGTCCGTCAAGTTGAGGATCAAACTCAGATCGACCTGTTTGCTGCCTGCGCTGGGACCCAGATCGATGTAGTACGGGATGTACGGCGAAACCGAACCTGGAATAGGCACTGGGGCCGCTGGCGAGGCAAGGGCACCATTTGGGGCGACAAGAGCCGTGAGCCCCAAAGCCAGTGCAGAAAGACCAAGTAAGGAACGACGCAAGTGCGACCGCATGAAAACCCCTCCAGGTTTGACCGGGCAGTTCTCCGAGGGTGTCCCGACGTAGATCAGTCGTCAAGCGGTTTCGCAAAGGTTCACCCAAGGCCTTTTGGTCTTTTCACTGAATGCGTTTGGATGATTGCGCTGCGTATAAGACCGGGTGCTTCCGGTACCCTTTCCCAATGCCCCGGGATCAAATTGAGTCAGACGCGTTTGTAGGTCGCGAGCAGTACGATCCCATCTCGGTGCAGGACAAGTGGCTGCCAATCTGGGACGAGCTTGCGCCCTTCAGGTCGGGCAACGCGGATGACCCGCGTCCGAAGAAGTACGTGCTCGATATGTTTCCCTACCCTTCTGGTGATCTGCACATGGGACATGCCGAGGCGTACGCCCTTGGCGATGTGATTGCTCGCTACTGGGTGCAGCAGGGCTTCAACGTCATGCACCCGATCGGTTGGGACGCGTTTGGGCTGCCGGCCGAGAATGCGGCAATCCGTCGAAACAGCGACCCGGGCAGTTGGACCTACGAGAACATCGCAACGCAACGGGCCTCAATGCGCCGTTATGGCTGTTCCTTCGATTGGGATCGCACTTTAAACACCTGTGACCCTGAGTACTACAAGTGGAATCAATGGCTGTTCCTGAAGATGTTCGAACGCGGCCTGGCGTATCGCAAAGACAGCTTCGTCAATTGGTGTCCAACCGACCAGACAGTGCTTGCGAACGAGCAGGTTGTTGATGGCAAATGCGAACGTTGCGATTCGATCGTCACGAAGAAGAAGTTGACCCAGTGGTACCTGAGGATTACGGACTACGCCGATCGTCTCCTGGACGATATGGAGCAACTTGTTGGGGCTTGGCCCGACAAGGTGCTGACCATGCAGCGCAATTGGATTGGTCGCTCCACGGGTGCCGAGGTGGCTTTTGAGATCGAGGGCCGAGCCGAACCAGTAACGGTCTACACGACGCGCCCGGACACCTTGTTCGGAGCGACGTTCTTTGTGGTCGCGGCAGATTCTGATCTTGCCGCTGAGTTGGCTGCTGGCACTTCGGCCGAAGCCGAGTTCATGGCCTACGCCGAGTCGGTCTCGCGCGTTACCGAAATGGATCGACTCGACGCCGGGCGAGCAAAGACGGGCGTCTTCTTGCAGCGGTTCGCCATCAATCCTGTTAATGGTGAGCGTATTCCTATCTATGCCAGCGACTATGTGCTCGCCGATTACGGCACGGGCGCAATCATGGCCGTTCCGGCTCACGACCAACGTGACCTCGATTTCGCTCGTACCTTTGACTTGCCGATTCGGGTAGTTGTGCAGGGTGAGTCCGACCCAATCGAAACCGGAATCGCAACGGCTGACGAAGGACCGCACGTTAATTCCGGCCCCCTCGATGGTTTGGGCAAGACCGAGGCGATCGAGAAGATGATCGAATTGCTCGCCGCGCAAGGTCGCGGTCACGCCACCGTCAACTATCGCTTGCGCGACTGGTTGATCTCGCGTCAGCGCTATTGGGGTACGCCCATTCCGATCATCCATTGCCCAACTTGCGGTGAGGTTCCGGTTCCAGAAGACCAGCTGCCGGTCCTCCTGCCAGATGCCTCAGGACTTGACCTAAAGCCCAAGGGATCTTCTCCGCTCGGCGCTGCAACTGAGTGGGTTGAAGTGGCCTGCCCAAAGTGCGGAGCCGACGCTCGTCGCGACCCAGACACGATGGATACCTTCGTCGATTCGTCGTGGTACTTCCTGCGGTTCGTCTCTCCGCGACGCGATGATGTTGCGTTCGACGTCGAAGCGGTGCGTGAGTGGCTGCCGGTCGATCAGTACGTGGGTGGTGTGACCCACGCGATCTTGCATCTGCTCTACGCACGCTTCTTCACAAAGGTGTTGCACGATCTTGGTTTAGTGGACTTCGACGAACCTTTCCGACGCCTGCTCAACCAAGGCATGGTCGTTATGAACGGCTCCGCTATGAGCAAGTCCCGGGGCAACCTTGTGCGACTGTCGGACGAGTTGGCGACGAGCGGTGTCGATGCTATTCGGTTGACTATGGTGTTCGCCGGTCCGCCAGAAGACGACGTTGATTGGGCTGATGTCTCACCCACCGGCGCGAAGAAGTTCTTGGCACGGGCCTGGCGTTTGGCTGGGGAAGTTGCCACCGAACCAGGAATCGATCCGACCGCGGGTAATCTCGAACTGCGGCGGGCAACGCACCGCGCATTGCACGACGCTTCGACCGCTGTTGCGGCATTTAGATTCAATGTCGCCGTTGCCCGGCTGATGGAGTTAGTCAACGCAACCCGCCGCGCAATCGACACCGGATGCGGACCTGCGGACCCGGCGGTGCGCGAAGCGACTGAGGCGGTAGCCATCATGCTTTCGCTGGTTGCTCCATTCACCGCTGAAGAGATGTGGGAGCGGCTGGGTCGAGTGGCTCCCGTCGCCCTAGCCGGCTGGCCCACCGTCGATCCGGCCCTGCTGGTCGAAGAGTCAGTCACCTGCGTCGTGCAGGTTGCAGGCAAGGTGCGCCACCGACTTGAAGTGTCGCCCGACATCGACGAAGCCAGTTTGCGGGAAATGGCATTGGCAGCCGAGCCGGTCCAACGTTCGCTGGCCGGACGCGCGATCGCGTCGGTCGTCGTTCGTCCGCCGCGTCTTGTGAACATCGTCCCGGCGTCGGAGTAGGGCTAACCTGCCTGACATGAGTGGGCGCATCGCGTTGGTCACGGACTCCACCGCGTACTTGCCGCCCGAGTTGCTTGCTCCGAGTGGTTCCGGACCCGGCGGTGTCGGTGGTATCCGAGTTGTGCCAGTACAAGTGATCATTGCTGGCACCTCTTATGCGGAGGGGATCGACGTTACCCCGGCGGAAGTCGCGGCCGCTTTGCGCGCATTCAAGCCGGTAACGACTTCCCGACCGGCGCCAGAAGACTTTGCAGCCGCTTATGCCGCTGCGGCAGCGGCCGGTGCCACGGGCGTGGTCAGCGTTCACCTATCTGCCGAACTCTCTGGTACCTACGAGTCGGCGGTGTTGGCGGCGCGGTCTGCCACGATCGAAGTGCGGGTCGTCGATAGCCGCACCGTCGGGATGGCGCTGGGGTACGCGGTTCTTGCGGGCGAAAGAGCAGCAGGTGGCACGATCGACGAGGTTGAGGCAGCCGTGCGTGCCGAAGCTTCGCGGACCGTGGCCTACTTCTATGTCGACACGTTGGAGTATCTACGCCGCGGGGGTCGGATAGGCGCTGCCGCCGCGTTCTTCGGGTCGGCGCTGGCTGTCAAGCCGCTCCTGCATGTTGTTGACGGACGGGTCACGCCCTACAGCAAAGTCCGAACCTCTGCTCGAGCGCTGGCCCAGCTCGAGGAGTTGGTCGTCGGTTCGCCGGGCTCGGTCGACGGGGAAATCACAGTCCATCATCTGGATGCCAGTGCTCGGGCAGTGGAGTTAGCGGGTCGGTTGCAGGCACGATTGCCCGGTGCTCGGATCCGAGTTATTGAAGTCGGTGCCGTCGTTGGCGCTCACGTTGGTCCTGGGATGGTTGCGGTCGTCATTGCGTGAG
>CAIKAW010000106.1 GCA_903825575.1 uncultured bacterium
ACCCAGCATCCGATCCGCCTCGCGCAGTTTGCGCACGATCTGCTCCGGGGTGTGACGCCTGCGCTGCATATCGTCCTCCATGCCCATACGGGCAATCGTGGACTCACAAAGCACTTGGATCAACCAGAGGGGGTCAGGTCACCACCCCAACTCAACCCTCGAGCGATCTGTCCTAGCGCAAACGCCTGACGTCAAACCGACCCGACATCCGATGGGCAATCCAGAATCAGGGTTGACGCGCAGGCAAACAACCGATCCGGGAGTCTGGGGACCGAGTTCTTTGCAACATGTCTCGATGACCAAATCGACCCGGGCTATTCCCCAACGTCAGTATTTGCGTCGGTGGACCATTCGCTATGGCGACATTGAACTAAAACGAGCCGAAGGCGTTCATGGCCCCAAGACACTGGTCACGAGCACCGTGCCGCACCCTTGAACTGAAAATCGTTCTCCTCACACTAACTGGTAGGTACGTGTGTGCTGACGCGATGGACCACAGCCGAGGGGTAGCACTCAATATTCTTGTCGGGCAACGCTCCTAGAAGGGATTGCTCCAAGCTTTGGCGCCAAACTCGTCGATCACGCTGACTCGCCGATATTGAGCTGCTTCATGATCGCAATCCAAACTAACCCGAGTGATCAAACCAGCGCTATCAGTCTCAAGAATCCTGCCCATACGACGTCCGTTGCGACCAATCGTGACGCTGACGCCGTACTCCTGCTCCATGTGAAGCACAACGCTGCGTGCCGGCGAGCAGGTTACTTCGACGTAGTCCCGGTTCGCTTGAATGTGATGGATGCTTGGGCCGTGCGAGAAGTAGCTGTGTCCTTGACGCAGGGCTTCAAGTACCGCTTCGACGGAACGGTCCGCAGCGCGCACCATCGTCCAGGCGACACCCAGCTCGAAAAGCGGATAGTGCTGGTCATCCGTTCCGATGCCGAATACGGTCCGGCCGTCGGCTAGCAGGGCGTCCCACCAGACCGAGGAATCCCCTCGCCCCGTCTCGATTTCAGCCGAGCCATTGAAGACCTCTAGACCGACGTAGCCTTCACTCTCGCGCAGTTCCTCGACTGACAAGCCGTTCCAGTACGGATGCGCGACGTAGATGAGTGCGCCTTGATCTTTAGCCCACTTGGCGCCAGCGGCGAGGTCAACAAAGGTCCGAGCCTCCCAGTTTTCCTCGGCGTTGAACATCCAATTGTCTCGGTTGCCACCGGGATCTTCGGGAAGGTCGTTGATCCCATAAGCCAAGAACTCCCCGCTCTGCCTCTCACGGTTGGGGTACTTCAAGTCGAAGCCGAGTTCTGCTGCCGGGATGGTTAGCAGTCGGTCGGTCGAATCCGCCCTCGCGATCCGCCAGTGATCGGTGATTGCGAGCACGTCGAAACCAGCCTCGGAGTAGGTCAGGGCGAGGCGGTCGGGCGGCAGGGTCCCATCGCTGACAGTCGAGTGCGTGTGCAGGGCACACTTCAACCACTCCCCCGCTACTGCGAAGGGACCAACACCGGAAAGTGACGCGGATCCCGTTGGCAATGCGTTTGACACTTGCTCTCCACTCATCGCTTGCGCAGTTTCGGATTCAAGATCTCATCGAGCGCGTAACCACACATGGTGAACGCGAGAGTCACCGAGATGATGGCCAAACCAGGTGGCACGATCCACCACCAGTATCCGTTTGCCATAGCGCCACCGCTAAAGGCTTCCTCAATAATGCGGCCCCACGAGATTGCCGTTGCATCTCCAAGCCCCAGAATCGAAAGTGTCGTCTCAGAAAGAATTGCCACGGCCACCGTCAGCACGGCGTTTGCGAATATCACTGGAAACACGTTGGGCAGAATATGACGAGTAATGATGCGCCAGTCATTGGCGCCAAGCGCTCTGGCACGCTCGACAAACGGCAGTGCCCGAACGCTCAAGGTCTGGGCCCGAACCAGTCGCGCCGTCATAGCCCAGGACGTGATCGCAATGACGATGATCACGTTTAGCAAGGTGGGGCCCAAGATTGCCGCCATCACTATGGCGAGCACCAGCCACGGGATGACTAGGAACATATCCGTTAAGGCACTCAGTACTTTGTCAATTCGGCGTCCTGCGTAATAGCCCCCGACCAGCCCAATCGTCGCACCGATCAGGACGGCACCAGCGGTCGCGGTCAGCCCAACCAGCAGCGAAACTCGCGCGCCGACGAGCAACAACGCAAAGACGGATCGGCCGAAACTGTCCGTGCCGAGCCATGCGTGACCCGACGGCGCACTGTTGGGAATCCCCGTCGCCGCGGCCGGGTCGATCGAGGAATTAGACACGAGCGCAGGCGCCAGGATTCCGACAGCGCTTGCGATAATCAGGATCGACAGGCCCACCAGCGCCTGTCGATTCTTGCGGAACAGGCGCCAATTCCGCTCCATCGTTTCAAGTCGACGCTGCCGAGAAAGGCTCGCTGTCCCGCTGGCCGAGGTAGGTGTGGACATCTCAGACCACCTCAACCCGGGGGTCAAGGAATCGATACGTAAGGTCAGCAAGGAGATTCGCGACTATCACCGTCGAACTAGAGAGCAAGAAGATGGCCTGCAATACCGGGTAGTCCTGATTCTGAATTGCCTGATAGGTCAACAAACCGAGCCCTGGCCAAGAGAAGACCGTCTCGATCACGATTGCGCCACCAAGAACGAAGCCGAAACTCAGCACAATCAACGTAAAACTCGGCAGGAAGGCGTTAGGCACCGCGTGGCGGCGGCGCACCATCGCATCGGTCAGGCCCTTCGCACGAGCGATCCCAATGAAGTCTTCTTCCTTGATATCCACCAGCGACGACCGCATGACTATCAAGAACTGCCCCATATAGCTCAACGTCAACGTAATGACGGGAAGTACAAGGTGCTTTGCAACATCGGTGACATGCGCCATCCCGCTAGCTGCGCCGGACGAATAGCCACCGGCAGGGAACCAACCCAGCGTTCCTGCGAGGACGATGAGAACTAGCATGCCCAGCCAGCCTTCGGGCGTGGAGTACAACACCATCGAGCCGTACAGGGAACTCCGGTCCAGCGAACTGCCGCGGTTCCAGCCCCCCGCGATTCCGCCGATGACGCCCAAGATAATCGCGAGTGTCGTGCCGACTCCGACTAGCAGAACGGTCGGCCAGATGCGGCTGCCGATGATCGACGTCACCGGCGTGCCGGAAATCATCGATACACCAAGATTTCCCGACAGTGTCTGTCGTAAGTACGTCACGTACTGAAGGGGCAGGGCTTGATCCAGACCAAGGATCCGACGTTGCTCGATCAGCGCCGCAGGAGACAAACGTTGACTACGAGCTAGGAGTGCAATCGGGTCGCCAGGCATGATCCGAAACAGAAAGAAGTTGAAAGACAGCACAAACCACAAGGTGACCAGCGACCAACCAGACTTGCGGCCTACGGCTTTCACCCACATCGCATGTCCCGATGGCTCACTCTCGCTCATCGCGACGCTTAGCGGACCGGCGCACGACCAGACCTCCGCCCGCCACAACTACCAGAGCGCCAACCGCCCAAATCCACAGTGGCAGTCCAGAAGATGAGGGTGCACCACTTGAGGCTGTCGCGGGATGTGCGGTAACGAAACTGGTGTACGAGTAATCCGGAACGAGGTAGCCATTCGCACCAGGAACCGAGGTTAGTCCGGCCACTTGATCAGTCCGGTAGGCCTCGATCGCACTCGGGTAGACAAGCGCCACACCAGGAATGTGATCGTAAAGATACTGCTGCATTTCCTTCACGATCACCTGACGTGCTACCGGGTCGAATATTGTTCCCTGCTTGACGAACATCGCATCGTAGGCAGGATCGGCGAAACAGCCATCGGACAATCCACCGCATTGCGCACTCGTGAACGCTGAAAGTTGGTAGTTCGGATCCGGATCCCCGCTCCAGTACCAGATATAGGCATCGAAGTTACCGCTACTTTCTATGTCGGACATCTTGCCCGCGGTCACCTGTTGCACATTCACAGTGATTCCGATGGCCTTTAGGTAGCCAGCTATTAGTTGGCCAGCCGGCAAACTTCCGGCCGTGTCATCCGAAACTGGCATCCGAATAACCAACGGCTTGCCATTCTTCGGGTCAATTCGAATGCCGTCCGCACCACGGCGATATCCAGCCGCGTCCAATAGCGAATTTGCCCCGGCCGGGTCGTACTTGATCACCTTGTCCGATGGAACAGTCAGGTGCCAGAAGGCCGATAGCGGCCGAATTATGGTGTCGCCAGGCGATCCGGCCCCGTAGTAGACCTTGTCAACGATTGCCTGTTTGTCTATCGCCATAACGATCGCCTTGCGGACCGTGAGGTCTTTGAGCGCCGCCAACGGGTGCGAGGAAGTGCCTTGTCCACCGAAGTTGAAAGCCAAGTTCACCCACCAGTCGGAGGTCACTTTCTGCACGGCGACGTTTGCGAGCTTCGAGACTGCCGGAAGCAAGGCGCTATCGACACCATCTGCAATAGCGATCTCGCCATTCTTAAGGGCCTGGACCATCGCATCTTGGTTCGTGTACAGCACAAACTCAACCGAGTCGTACGCCGGCTTCTGACCCCAGAAGTAGGGGTTCCGCGTGAACGTCCAGTTCTGTCCGGGATTCGCGCTGGTCAGGTAGTAGGGGCCAGAGGCCACATTCGGAACCACGTTTACGGCCTTGATTTCGGCCAGACTGGACTTGAGGTATTTGGACCAGATGTGTTCCGGAACGACGTATGACCAAGCTGGCACCATGGGCGCGTTGGTCGGATCCTTGGTGCGCCAGATCAGCGTTTGATCATCGGGGGTTTCAAACTTCGGATTGCCAGGGAAATACCCGGCAAACACGGGAACGTTCTTGTCGAGCGCAAACTTGAATGAGAACGCAATGTCGCGCGAAGTTAGAGGCTGGCCGTCACTCCATTTGACCCCAGTACGAATCTTGCAGGTCCACACGCGGTAATCGGCGCTGTGATCACACGAGGTTGCAAGCGAAGGGGCAGCCGTTAGGTCTTTGTCACTGAACTTAAGCAGCATGTCGTACTGCAACGCGACGGCTTCCCACTCAGCCACGCTCGTAACGGCCCAGATGTTCGGGTTGTCGATACCGGAGGTCATGCCGACTCGAAGCACGCTCGCGGCTCCGGGAGATGACGACGGTGAGGCCGCTATTGCGCCGGGAGCCGCCAAAGACAGTCCAACCAGCGACAGAATAAATGCAGAGAGCAGAACCCGAGGCGACAGGCGCCACATGGCATCCTCAACTTTCGACTTGATCATCGGCAGCCAACTGGCCCGTGTTGCCGATAGTACAAGCGCAGCCACAAAGAGTCATGCCACGCAGCTACCCGGTGCGGCCATGGCGATGCCCTGCCCCCTTGCCAGCCTCAGAAGCGACCTAGCGCCGCCAGGACTCGTTCCGGAGTCATCGGCATGTCTACCCAGATCCCGCCGAGTGCGTTGTAAACCGCCTGGGAAAGCGCAGGACCGGGTGCCGCCGCAGGCGCCTCACCACCAGATCGAGCGCCGAAAGGTCCGACCGGGTCGTAGGAGTCGCCGAAAATGACCTCGACCTTGTTCGGGAAGTCCAAGGTGCGCAGTAACTTGTAGTCCATCCAGTTGCCGTTGCGAATCGCGCCGGTCATCTGGTTGAAGACAAGGTGCTCGGAGAGTGCGAACCCGGCGCCGCAGATGGCGCCGCCGATGACCTGGTTTTTCATGACCTTGGGATTCACGATCGTTCCGCTGTCCTGCCCAGCAAGGTAGTCGAGGATACGAATCACTCCGGTCTCGACATCCACCTCGATCTCAACGAACGCGCAAGCGAAGTGGCGGGCAAACGTTGTTGCAGGAGGCATAGGGACAGCCGAAGACCGCCCGGTGATGGACGAGGTCTGGCCGAGAGTGTCTGACCTAATCTCACCGAGCAACTCGCTAACGGAGATTCGCGGGCCACTCCCAGACGTCGACTCGATCACGCCAGCTCGCAACCTCAGGGTTGACGGATCGGCTCCATTGAAGAACTCAGTAGCCGCAATGGTCAGGATCTGACTCTTGGCATCGGCGGCAGCAGCGCGCACCGCAAACCCGATCCGGAACATGGTGTTACTCGCGAGCGAACCGTGGCTCCAAGGACCAGAGTCCGTATCGCCAAGTTCATACTCGACTTGGTCGTACGGAATGCCAAGTTCCTCGGCTGCCACCTGAGTAAGAGTGGTTTCGCTGCCCTGACCTTGCCGGCCAGCCGTTGCAAACACCTTCGCGCTGCCATCGGGGTTGACGCGAACCATCGCCCCGGTGTTCCCCTCGAACTCGACGCCACACACGTGCGCACCGGTTCCAACGCCGACGGCACGCCGGATCGGTCCCTCGGAGAACGAAGGAGCACCCCAGCCATTCCAACGCTCTGACCAACCAAAACGTTCGGCCCCTTCGCTCAGGATTTGCTGCGTGGAACCACTGGACAGCCGGAACGGCACGGGCCACTTCTCGCGGACACTCAGCGGAACTGAAGCTAGATATGCCTCCAGCGACTCGTTTGGCATGGACCTGCGGCTGTGCTGCATGCGCAGTTCGTCGCCTTGCTGAATCTGATTGCGCAGTCGGAATTGCACAGGATCCATGTCGACCGCGATTGCGCATTTATCTGCAAGACGCTCAACGGCCGAGCCCAATGTGATGTCGCCAACAGCACGCATGCAACCGGCCGTCACCAAGTTCGTGTTCACGCCGTGGACAGCGAAATCTCCATGGTGGGCCTTGCCCCACAGGTCGACGCAGAAGAATCCGACATCATCCTTGAAGCCATAGCCCCCGTTGTCGATGATGTGGTCGAACTGCGCAAACGTCAGGTCCCCGTCCTTGGTGACGCCCATCCGGCCGCGGGTGTGCTCAAGATGGCGACGCTTGACAGTCACCATGCTTTCGGCGTTGTCGAGTTCAATCTTCACGGGTCGCCCGCATTTGCGGGATAGCAAGACCGTAATAAGCATGAAGTTTGCGACCCACCAGTTTCCAAACGAACATCCGCTCGGAAGTGCCTGCACCCTGATCTTGCTCATCGGGATTCCGAGTGCTTCGTGCACTGCGTCACGAACTTCGGTAGGGGTCTGGGTTGAAGTCCAGACGGTAACTCGGTCACCGCTCCACTCGACGATGCAGGCGTTACGCCCCATGGGTGCGGCCTGTTGGCTTTCGAAACGTATGTCGCAATCAACCACGACGTCAGCCTCGGCTTCGCCGGCGGCCACGTCACCCCACTGAACCTCGTAAGCCTCGCGTTCGTTCCCCTCGACCCGAATCTGCGGTGCACCAGGTTCGCGTGCCAATTCGGCATCGAACACGGGCTTGAGGATCTCCCACTCAATCTCGACCAGTTCAGCTGCACGTCGCGCGGTGAACTCGTCGATCGCCGCAACCGCAGCGATGTCGTCCCCAACGAAGCGAGCAGTTCCGTCGAGCACTTCACCTCGGTAGTTGAACCATGCATTCTCCCACATCAGCCCGGGGCTATCGAGATGCGTGAGGACGGCATACACGCCTGGCAGTGCCTCAGCCTTGCTGGTGTCAATGCTCTTGATGCGCGCGTGAGGGTGCGGGCTGCGCACGATCGCGCCATGCAACATCCCGGACACACCAAAGTCGACGGCGTACTTCAGTCGCCCCGTTACCTTCTCAGCGGCGTCCTTAACCGGGATATCGCGACCGACAATCACATGCTCACTGCGGGTCATCGGTTCTCATCCATTCGTGCCGCGGCCGTCATGACCGATTCGACGATGTACGGGTAAGCACCGCATCGACAGATGTTCCCGCTGACCGCTTCGGCGACTTCCTCGCGACTTGGATTCGGGTTACGTTCAAGCAGCGAGACCGACGACATGATGAATCCCGAGGTGCAGAAACCACACTGGAAGCCATGCTCGTCGACGAACGCCTGCTGCACCGGGTGCAGGTTGTCGGGAGTGCCCAGGCCTTCGACCGTGCGCACTTCGCGGCCCTCGGCTTGCGCAGCGATGATGAGGCAGGCAGTCGCTGGTTCGCCATCAAGCAACACTGTGCAGCAACCGCACTCGCCCTCCTCGCAGGAGACGCGGGTCCCGATTAGGTGCAGCCGATCGTGTAGTACGTCCGCCAGACTTTCGTGTGTCTCCGCCTGAACCTCATGGACAGCACCGTTCACGTTTAGGCGAATCATGCTGCCCACTTTCCTTCCCGAAGCTGGCCAACTGCATCGCTTAATGCGCGCGCTGTTAGGACGGCGGTTGTGTGTTGTCGATACGCAGCACTGCCACGGACATCGTCGATTGGCGTGCTAGCAGCCGCAGCAAGAGCGCCGGACTGTTGCAACAATTCAGCCGTAAGCTCCTCAAGCGATTTGCCCACAAGCAGAGCTTCCGCGCCGGTGGCTCGGATCGGCCGAGGACCGACCGAACCCAGGAAGATCCGAGCCCCAGTGACCTGGCCATTACCGTCCAGCGTTAAGGAAGCGGCAGAGATAACCAGCGCAATGTCCAGCGAGGTTCGGGTTGCACGATGCACAGACGTGGCAACCGCCGAGTCAACCGGAATTGCGACTTCGGTGATCAGTTCTGCGCCAGCAAGAGTGCTGCGCTTGGCGCCAGCAGCGACATCCTCGGCAGCGATCATCCGTTCGCCGCCCGGTCCCACCGTCTTGACTGTCGCCCCGAGTGCCGCAAGCAGCGGCGGTAGATCAGCCGCGGCCGAAGAGTTTGCCAAGTTCCCACCGACTGTTCCAAGCGTTCGAGTCTGCGGAGTGCACATAACCCGCGCCAAGGCTGCGAGCGATGCTCTAACGTTGTCCGTAGTCGCCAGATGCTCCAACGTGCGCAGCGAAGTAAGCGCACCGATTCGGATAACACCCTCACCTGGCTCGATGTAGTCAAGTTCGCGCAAGTGGCTGATGTCCACCACTGTTCCAAGTCGGCGCCCGTTCTTCCAGTCCAGATACAAGTCGGTGCCGCCTGCAACGTAACGTCCGTCGTCGCCAAGCGCCGCGACCAGATCCACGGCATTGGTCGGCGAATCCGCGCGTTGGTACTCGAAAGTTGTTCTCACCAGTCGTTCGTCTCCCTGCGTATCAACCGGCGTCGGTGGCCCGACGCGCCATAAGAGTGATCAGGTCGAAGACCACTGTCGCCGCAGCCACAGTGGTGAGTTCAGCGTGGTCGTATGCGGGGGCAACCTCAACGACATCAGCTCCGACGATGTTCAGCCCAGTCAGCCCGCGCAAGGTACGCAAGAGTTCGCGACTTGTGAGTCCGCCAGCTTCTGGAGTGCCGGTTCCTGGCGCGAAAGCCGGGTCAAGCACATCGATGTCAATTGACAAGTAGACAGGTAGATCCCCGATTCGCTGATTGATCGCCCCGATAACCTCGGGGACACCCATATCTTCGAGGTCGGTCGTGCGTATCGTGCGGAAACCAAATCGCTTGTCGTCGTCGAGATCCGTTGCGCCATAGATCGGACCGCGAATTCCGACATGCATCGAATGGTCTTCGATAAGGAGCCCCTCTTCAAAGGCCCGCCGGAAGACGGTTCCGTGCGTGACCGGCGCGTTGAAGTAGGTGTTCCAAGTGTCGAGGTGGGCGTCAAAATGAAGCAAGGCAACGGGACCGTGTACTGCAGTCACCGAACGAAGCATGGGCAGCGCGATCGTGTGATCGCCCCCGATAGCAACGACCTTGTGCGCGTCGCTCACGAGTTCAGAGGCGTGCCCAGCGATCTGGTCCATTGCCTCGTCGATGTTGAACGGCGTCACCGGGACGTCGCCGGCATCTACGACCTGGATGTGCTGAAGTGGCGTGATGCCAAGTTCGACGTGGTGTCCTGGACGAAGGTGTCGCGAAGACATGCGCACTGCCATCGGACCGAATCGCGCACCTGGCCGATATGACGTGCCGGTATCGAATGGGACGCCCAGCACTGCGACGTCGTAATCGCTGACCCGATCGATCTCAGGTACGCGAGCGAAGGTCGAAGATCCGGCAAACCGAGGCACCTTCGTGCCTGGAACCGGTCCGACGATTTGCCTGTCTGGCATGTCGCTCCCAATCATCGTTGCTTCTTGCTGGCGCCCCGAAATGCCTCAGGCTCGGGTCCTGGTTATGCCGCCGGTGGGCTGAAGGATTTGTCCAACCATTCCGCCCGAGAGCGGTCCGGCTAGGAAGGCGACGGCCCCGGCGATGTCATCGGGGCTTGCAATCTGGCCAATCGGCGTCTGTTCGGCATAGACCCGTCTCATTTCAGCAAGACTGATCCCGGCGTCATCGGCGTCAACTTGCAACTGTTCGGTATCGATGAATCCTGGCGCGATTGCATTGGTCAGGATGCCTTGCGGACCAAGCTCGCGACCGAGCCCCTTTGTCAGCGCGACCAATCCGGCTTTGGATGCCGAATAGGCAGTTGCGTTGGCTTGGCCAATCACGCCCCAACCTGAAGCGATGATCACGATGCGCCCATGACCTAGTTCCCGCATCCCTGGCACCACCGCCTGAATGAGTCGGAAATGGCCAGAAAGGTTGACATCGATATGGCGCCACCACTCGGCGGAATCGGTCTCGAGGAATGGGCTCATCGTCATGTAGGCCGCGTTAGCAACCAGCACTTCCACTGGGCCCCAATGCGCCGCAACCTGGGCGACCATTGCGCTGGTGGCAGCCGGGTCGCTGATATCACCTGGTACCGCGATGCCTCCGAGTTCAGTGGCAAGAACGCTTAGTCGACCGTCGTCAATACGGTCGTTCACGGCCACTCGGTACCCTTCGCGAGCCAGGCGTCGGGCCGTCGCGAGTCCAAGACCTTGTGCTGCTCCGGTAACAAGTGCGACTTGTCCGGTCATTTCAGATCACCGCCCCGGCGTTTGGCGAGATAACTTCGCCGCAGTACTGAGAACCTTCAGTGGCCAAGTAGTACACGGCACCTGCGATCTCGTCCGGTTGCACCAGTCGTCCAAGTGGCAGCATCGCCAAATACTCGGGTTCGCGCCAGATCGACGTGGCCGCAAGCAGTGGCGTGTCCGTTGGTCCGGGTGCCACCACATTCACGCGCACCCCGGTACGTCCCACTTCGGCGCCAAGCGACTTCATAAAGCCCAGCACGGCACCCTTGGCTGCAACGTAGTGAAGGTCAGTAGCGCTTCCGGCTAATGCAAGTTCTGATGAGATAGCGACAATTCCACCGCTATCTCGCGCCAGCATTCCAGGGAGCACCGCTTGCACGACGTTGACCGTGCCTCCAACGATGACGGACATCATTCGATCCCACTGGTCTCGGGTGATGTCGACGACGTCGATGCCCTCTTCGTAGTAGCCCGCCGCTGTCACAACGTGATCAATCCGACCTAGTTCGGAAGCGACTCGCGCGACGGCCGCAGCTACAGCAGTTGCATCAGTGACGTCCACTTGGACCGACACATCGGTTGCCGAAGCACGCAGGTCTAGGCCCGCCGTTCGCCAACCGCGCTCGGCGAAGAGTTTGACGCAGGCAGCACCGATCCCGCTGGCGGCCCCGGTGACAAGCACCACCGGGGCGTCAGCCAAAACCTCGGCCACTAGTCCTCCGTCTTGGAAAGATCGGGTTCCAATTCGGCGGTCATCGCTTCGGCGCCACTTCGGAACACGAAGCTGGAAATGATCCAGCCCAGCGCGCCGAGGACCACGATCGCTAAGACGATGCTCCAGTTGAATAGCGTGTTACCGGCATATGAGTTACGCGGCCAAGCGATGTTGATTGTTTCGAGCGTGATCCAGAACGCAGCCACATATGTGACGGTAGTTCCGAACTTGCCCATGGACACCGGGCCCGGGGTCCAATGACCACGGCGACGGTAGATGGCAGCGGCCACCACAGGCAGCAGGTAGGAAGCGAAGATGCCGGCGGTCGACGCGTTCAGGAGCAGTGTGTAGGCCTTCGGGGACCGCAGGATGAACATGAGGACTACCGCGATCGTGGCGGTGATTCCAATGACGATTCGCGGCAGTCGCTCCTTGCCGGACAGCCGGTCGAGGATGTGCGAGAACGGCATCTCGCGGGCTCGAGCACTGGCCCAAATCGCGCGAGAAACCGACGCCTGAACAGCGATCATGCTGGCTGTGAAGCCGATGGCTAGGAAGGCAAGGAAGATCCGTCCCCAGCCGCTTCCCAAGTGAACTACCAGGGTATTGGCGATCGGGTTGGTGTCGGTGCCGGCGAGAACCGCAGACAGGTCGGGGATGGAAAGGACCAATGCCAGTGATGCGAACATAACCAAGACGCCGGCAGCAGCCAGCGAAAGGACAATCGCCTTTGGCAAGACGCGCCGCGATTCCTTTACCTCTTCGGCGATTGAGCCGGCCGATTCGAATCCGACGAACGAGAAACCGACGAAGCCAACAACGGCCAAGAATGCCGTGAAGATCCATCCGCTGCCGTGCCCAGTACCCATGCCGTTGAACAAAATCTTGAACGAGTGCTCACGGTGGAAGAACATGGCAACACCGATGCCGGCGGATGACAGCAACTCGCAAGTGACCGAGATGTAGAGCAGTGCCCGGAGGTACTTGCTGCCGATCATGTTCGCGATCGTGCCGAACGCGAGGACCGCGGTAGCAAGCAGATCTGTTTGGGTCTGGGTCATGTTGTTCCAGCCGAGGGCTGGGCCGAGGAAGCCAGCAGCTGCCAACGCAACGACAGCCAACGTGATGATGAAGCCCCAGATGTAGGCCCAGTTGGTGAACCAGCCGAAACGCTTGCCGGCCAATTCGCGCGACCAAGCGAAGACGCTGCCCTGGAAAGGCCACTTAGAGACCAAGTCCCCGAAAACGCCGCTGACGAGAAGCTGGCCGAACAAGACGATCGGGAACGCCCACCAGAACGCCGGACCGGCAACTGCCAGGCCAAGGCCGAACACCGAGTAGATGCCGACGATTGGTGAAACGTCGGAGAACGCTAGGGCGAACGCGGAACGCAGGTTGAAGTCGCGGACCGGGGTTAGCGACAGGTCGGTCGCCTCACCTGATTGCGAAGTAACATCTGACATTTCGTGCCTCTCGATCGTCGGGTCGTTGCGGAGTTGGTAAGCGGTCTTACGCGAGCGGACGTTCAGGCTTGGCTATCCAGTGAGCCGCGGTCGGCAGAACTGGTGGTTCGACGTGGCGCGAAGTCAGATTCAGACTAGCGGTGTGCGCGGCCACGTCGCCGACCGTGGTAATCCACGTGCCGCCGAGTGACTCCATGCGATCAAGCAAACGGTCAAGAACTTCGGCGCGAGCCGGTCGCCCAGACATGAATGGGTGGCAGCACAGATTGAAGACTGCCCCCAACTTGTGCATGGCTTCCAGTTCGAGCGTCCACATTTCCAACGCCTTGGCGGGACTCTCGATTACACCCGATCCGATGAGGTCCGGGAGGAACGCGTACTGCTCCCAGTCATCCAGGCCCCACCACACCGGGATCTCGATGAGCGAGTTCTGCGCGGTCGCGCCGGGGACTGCAAGTCGGTAAGGGTGGTCAGAGTCCATCAGGCTGGAGTCGTAAAGGAATCCACGGTCGGCGAGCAGCTTGGGCGTGTGCCAGTTCATTTCCCACATTGGCGCGCGATAACCCACCGGCTTGACGCCTGCCACGTCCCAAAGAGCTTCCAGCCCAAGGTCGATCATCTCGGCCTCGGTCTGCTCGGACATGCCAATCGTGCTTTCGTGGAAGTAGCTGTGGTGAGCTACCTCGTGCCCGGCCTCGACGATCATGCGAACAACTTCGGGGTACCGGTGAGCGGTGTATCCGGGGGTGAAGAAGGTGCCCTTAACGCCGTGGTTGCCCAAGATCGACAAGATTCGCGGCACGCCGACCAAGGGTCCGTACGACTGGTGGCTCATCGGAGACATTCGGTGGATCGAATTGATGTCCGCAGTCAGGATGGCGGCCTCGGCGTCAAGATCAAACGTCAGGCAGGCGGCGGCCTGATAGCCCTCGGGCCAAGTGATCGCGGCGGGGGCCACGGCTGGACTCCGCAGTTCGTCGTGCGGCATGGCAACTTTCCCCTCGATGAAGTTGCCACAGGATTCCAATTCCAAGGTGGTCCCGTCACCAGAACCGGGCATAGACCTTTAAGCCAACTTCATACTGTGGTATCAATACGTGACTAGACCGACCCGGGGAGCATCTTGCCCATCAGCATTCGTGAGTTGAGCCAACTGCCGCATTTGCAGGTTTCGTTCGTGGCGGGGGCTGGAGGGGCCGACCGTGCGGTCAGTTGGGTGCACACCTCCGACCTTCCGAACTCCTGGGAGTGGCACGGCTCGGGTGAACTGCTGCTTTCAAATGGCACCGGTCTTCCTGCCGGGCCCGCCGGACAGGCTGCTTTCGTCACCCGGCTCTCGGGCACCGGAGCCAGTGGACTGGCACTTGGCATGGGCATGACCGGACCTCCGGTGACCGCCGAGCTAATACAACGGTGCGACGAACTCGATCTGCCGTTCCTCACCGTCCCCTTCAATGTCCCCTTCACTGCAGTAGTACGCGCGGTAGCCAGCGCCAATGAACAGGACGAGTCGCGCCAACTTTCGATGGTGGCCCGACTTTACGAATTGCTCAGACAAAACATCGGGGCCAGCGCAGGAATGCTCGACCGCTTGGGCAGCGAACTTGGTGTCAATCTGACGCTGGTAGATCCCGAGACCGGGCTTTCGCTGCAAGACATCAGCGAGCCTTCCGAGTTCGCCACAGAACTGGTCGCAGGGTTTGCGCTGCATGGACGAGCGTTGCCCGGCATGTTGGTCCTACGCTATGCCGACGCGGCCGCAGGTGTCCCTGCCGCGGTTGCGGTTTCGGTTCCGGCAGAACGGCCAATTGCGTTAGTCGTAGTGCCGACGCGGGGCGAGATGCCAAGCACAGTTCTGTTGCAACACGCAGCTGCGGGCGCTGCTCTAGAAGTCGCACAGCACAGCGCCAAGCGAGAAAGACGGCGGCGCGAAGGTGCAGAACTCTTCGCGCAACTACTTGACCGCGGACTCCCTGAGGCCGTAGCTGAGCGCGAACTTGGCGGGTTCGGGCTCAGCGTCGCAGAAGCCATCATCGTCGCACTGCGATTGCCGGCCGGTGATCGTGAGCCGCTTGCTGCCTCGACCATTCACACTCCACATCTGACGCTGCTGCGACCGCCTCACCTACTCCTGCTCATGCCAGATGTAGGACTAAGCGACGCGATCGCTTCTGCCCCAATCGGAAGAAGCGCACCGATCGTCACGGTTGGCCGGATTCCCGAAGCCGTTGGTGAAGCTGTCTGGGTACTGGTTGCTGAAGAGACCGGAGGTGGGGTCTCGACGCGGTTCGGCGACAACTTGTCCATGTCGCCTCGAACACCGTCGGAAGCACGCCGCATTACTGAATCGATATTGGGCGAAATACTCAGGCACGATGCGCGCACCGGGTCTGACTTAGTGGCCACCCTCGAGGCGTTCCTCGACTGCGACAGGTCCTGGCAACGGGCAGCCGAGCAGCTCGGCGTTCACAAGCAGACGCTCGGGTATCGGCTGCGCAAGATCGAAACACTAACGGGGCAGGGATTCGTCACGACTGCTGATCTGGCGCAGTGGTGGCTAGCTCTACGTGCTCACCGGATGCTGGCGGCAAGCTGAAATCTGAACGGTCGCAAGGAGAATTCAGACAGCGCGAACCGGGTAATACCGCGGTTCCCACATTGCTGCTTTGACTGCGCTTTCGACCCCGGCGTCGACGGTGACGCCGGCAACGCCGTCGGCAGCCGCAGCCCGTGCGACGGCCACCGCAACCGCCGCAGAAGTGGCGCGAAGTTCGGTCACCCGCGGCAGGAGGGCAGCGCCCGGCTTGCTCGCATCTACCTGATCGGCAACCGCATGCGCAGCTGCAAGGAACATTGCATCAGTAAGTCGGCTCGCCCGAGACACGATCACACCCAGCCCGAGTCCAGGGAACACGAGCGCATTATTTGCTTGCGCTATTTCGAACACCTCGCCGGCGTAAGTAACGGGCGGGAACGGACTACCTGTCGCAACGAGAACTCGGCCATCGGTCCAATTCAGCAGGTCTCCGGGGACAGCTTCGGAAAGGGCTGTGGGGTTCGACATCGGCATGATGATCGGACGTTCGACATGCGCGGCCATTTCGCGGACCAAGGCCTCAGCGAACGCACCCGCGTCGCCCGAAGTGCCGATGAGGATGGTCGGGTGCGTGCGTGCGACTACTTCGTGCAGACTGATGCCTTCGATGCCGGGGTCGCGACCCCAATCCGCTAGCTCGGCGGCCGGGCGGGCATAAGGGGCTTGGAAGTCGCGCAGGTCCGCGCGATCGTCGGCGAGCAAGCCGTGTCTTCCCACACACCAAAAACGCCTTGTCGCTTCCTGTTGTGACAATCCGGCTGCGGCCATGGCATCACGCAGTTGGTCAGCGATTCCGATGCCTGCAGTCCCGGACCCGTAGACCACGACTCGTTGTTCGGCCAAAGGCACACCGCTGATCGCAATCGCGGAGAGCACGGCCGCGAGATTCACTGCGCCAGTGCCTTGCATATCGTCGTTAAACGTCAACGTACTAGCGCGGTAACGCTCGAGGATCCGGCGCGCATTGCTGGTGCCAAAATCCTCCCAGTGCAGAAGTGCGTGCGGGAAGAGTCTGGTTGCGATCGTGACGTAGCGGTCGATGAAGGCGTCATACTCGTCGCGCCCCACGCGCGGATGACTGACCCCGAGGTAGTAGGGGTCGTCTAGCAACTCTTGACGGTTGGTGCCAACGTCGAGCATCACGGCAATCGTCCGGCCAGGATCGATGCCGGCGGCCGCGGTGTACACGGTCAACTTGCCAACAGCGATATCGATACCGCCGACGCCCCAGTCGCCAATGCCGAGGATCCCCTCAGCATCCGTGGCGAGCAAGATGTCAATGTCCGCCGGATTTCGGCCGCTGCTGAGCAGCGCCTGCTCGATACCATCCGGATCGTCGATAGATAGGTACACCCCGCGCGGCCGCCGGTATTCATAGCTGTAGCGCTGAATAGCTTCGCCAACGGTTGGCGTGTAAACGATCGGCAACATCTCAGCCAGATGATCGCCCAACAACCGGTAGAACAGCACTTCGTTACGGTCGTGTAGGCCAGTGAGATACACGTTCTTGGCAAGATCGTTTGGTTTTGAGCAGTACTGCCGATACGCGCGGCCACCCTGCTGATCAAGAGTGAGAACTCCAGGTGGTAAGACGCCAACGAGTCCGAGATCCTCGCGCTCAGCCTGCGGGAATGCAGTTCCCTTGTTCAGTCGCGGGTCACTAAGAATGGCCCGTCCGCGCAGTTTCGTCTCCCAGGCGCGATCGATGGCATTCCAACGAGTGGGGAGTTCAGACAGACGATTCGATTCCATGTATCGCCATTTTCCACCGAGACCGACGAGTCCCGATAGTCCTAAAGGGTGCGGTCTACATCACATCGCGGTACTCGGCGATCTCCCAATCGGTGACCTGGAACTGATATCGCGACCAAACTTGTCGCTGTACTGAGCAGTAGAGTTCCGCGACATCGCGACCGACTGCGTCAACCAGAACGGTGTCCGCTTCGAAAGCCTTGACGCCATCGAACAGATTCATTGGTACGAGGGGGAACTTCGGATCACTTCCGACGTCGTGCGC
>CAIKAW010000107.1 GCA_903825575.1 uncultured bacterium
ACGGCCGTCATCCTGAGTGACAACCCGCTTGGCGCCGTATCGGCCATCCTTGCGCTTCCATACGCTCATGCTCGGGCCTTCCCTTGCGTCGTCTTGGGCAACAGCCCCCGTGCGCGTGCCTCTCTCACCCATCGGGCGGCCGTGCTCTTAGGGACATCTGTGACGTCCGCGAGCGCCTGGGTCGGTGCCCCTGTGTTGCGGATGGCCCACTTATAGAACGTGGCCACGCGCCTGTAGAACGCGTCGATGAGTTCGAGATCACCTCGCGGCCACATGCCGGGTTCTGGGTCGGGATGTTCGTCAATGGCGGTGGACGCCTCCTCCCAGAGTTCCCGGATTTGCCTTTCGGTCGGAGCCACGTCATCGCCTTTCCACCGTGGCAAGCCCCAAGGGTGTATTCGGCCCCATTGCAGGCTTCGCAGCGCGTCGGATGAGATGTCGTTGTAGATGATGAGGGCCTTGGCAACGGTTACACCGTTGCCGCTACCTGGGGCCTCGTCGTCAGGATCTGGGCCTTCCCATTGCACGGCTGCCGACTCCGAGACGACTGTCCACCACCGCGGCATGTCGAAGTCACCCACGTCCTCATCCATGTCGCGACCGTACAAGTTCGCGGACATATTGCCAAGTGTCGCCAGGAGTCATAGGTTCAAGCTCGCGGACTTGTATAGGAGGTTGCCTGGTGGACGCAGAACCCCGTCTCGCCGCGATGGCGCTCAGCGTCCAGGAAGCAGCGCGTGTTCTCGGGTTGGGTAGAACGACGGTATTTGCCCTCGTATCGCGCGGGGAGTTGGCGTCGTTGAGGGTGGGCCGGCGCCGTCTAGTTCCGGTGTCGGCGATCGAGGCGTACCTCGTCCGCGCTAGCAACGGCCCGCCGCACTCCGACACCAGCACGCGCCCGTCGGCCCTTACCGGGGTCGAACACGACACCCCAGAAGTTATCCCGACAGGAGTACTCGGACGACGTTCGGCAGGCGCTTCACGACTCCGGATCCCGCGACAAGGTCCACCATGAACACCCAAGCAAGTACGGCGCAAGAGTTCCTTCGACTAACCAATGCGTTTGGAAGGAACGAGCTGAGCCTTTCCGTCCTCTGCCAACGGCCGGTCCAGGGAAAGTTCCGCGCAGTGCGTCGAGGTGCCATCCAGTGGCTGGCTAAGCAAATGCCGGAGCGCGCGGGTGACTTGTACTACTTCGTCCAGCCACTCCTCCCGCCTAAGACGGGCCGGGGGTCAGCTGGCGATGTGATCGGAATGAGCTGCGTCTTCGCGGACCTGGATGCCGACTCGGGCAAGTTGGAGTCGGTCGAGAACTGCTTGTCCGTTGTCGACGAGGTGTCTGATGTGCTCGGCGCCCAGCCGGCAGCCGTTGTGAATTCGGGGCACGGACTGCAGCCCTATTGGACGGTCACAGGTCCAGAGACAACCTGGGAGCTGGGCGACGACCTGTCTCGCCGCCGGGCGGGGGCAACGTTCAAGAAGTTCGGCGACATTGTGGAAGTGTGCGCCGAGCGGGCGATGGGAGTTAGTCGGGCCGCCTTCGATCGCCAGGAAGGCTGCGTGCGCCTTGCTGGGAGCAAGGCGCATTGGGTTGATCCTGGCGTGTATGAGCTCGGCCGGGTCTTGCGCGTGCCGGGCACCGTCAACTACAAGGCCGAGCCAGTACCGGTAACGCTCCGCTCCGTTCAGCCACTTGCCCGCCCGGTGTCCTTGGACGAGATCGATGAGTTGTGGCAGAACATGATCGGTCGTCCCGAGGCGACTGAGACTTCGGCCAGCAGATCGCTATCGGACGCTTACGGCGCTGGGGTTAGCGCCGACTTGCGACGGTTCCTCGACTGTCTTCGGGGCCGCGGCGTGGAACCGACGCCGCACCAGGCGATCGGGTATCGGGACGGCACCGAGTGGCGGGCAACCTGTCCGGCACATGGCCTCGACGGTGCTGAGCACTCGGAAGATGCGCTGTCCTTCGGAATCAGCACGAGCAAGGGCGAGGCGAGGTTGGTCTGGCATTGCCATGGTGGCTGTACCCAAGAGGAGGTTGCGAAGTCGATCGACTTCGCCTTCCCTCGTCAAGCTTCTGTAGCCGTTGGCAGGCTCTACGGGCTGGACTCAGCAACGCTTGCCGAGTTGGACCGTGATCCGTTGCTAAGTGAGGCGCTTGAGCAACAGGTGCGTCGCGAGCGCGTCAAAGAGATCTTGACGGATCAGAAGGCTCGATCGAATGGGCGTCGTACCCCCGATGTGGACACACTGGACGCGCTGTTGGCGCGTCCAGCATCGCCGCGATTCCGGATCCAAGGGCTTCTGCCCACCAATGGCCGGATGCTGATCACCGCTCAACGGAAGGCCGGGAAGACCACTCTGATAGGCAACCTAGCCAAGGCGCTGTTGACGGGTGATGACTTCCTCGGTCAGTTCCCGGTGGCTCCCATTGAAGGCATGGTCGCGGTCTTGAACTACGAAGTCGACGCGCCGACCTTCGCTGGCTGGATGTCGGAAGTCGGCGTCCCGGGGGACCGCATGCTCGTCATCAACGCTAGAGGTCGGTCCAACCCACTGTCCTCCGAATGCGACAGGCGCGTGCTCGCGCAGCGTCTGACTGGTGAAGGCGCCACGGTCTTGATGGTGGACCCGTTCGGACGAGCATTCACCGGCCGTGACCAGAACAACGCCACCGAGGTTGCGAACTTCCTCGGCAACCTTGATCAGCTGGCCGAGGAAGCTGGCATCACCGAAGTAATCCTGACTGCACACGCAGGCTGGGGCGAGGGCGATCGAGCCCGAGGCTCGTCGGCGCTGGAGGACTGGCCCGACGTCATCGTCACCATGACGCGTGAGCAGGGAGGGGGCACGCGCTTCATCAAGGCCGAAGGTCGCGATGTACTCGTCGAGGAGGATGCACTGGAATACGACTCACTAACCCGGCACCTTCGGCTGGCTGGGATGGGCAGCCGAAGCCAAGTCCGATCGGCCCGACACCTTGAGGACCTAGTGCCGGTTGTGGTTGAAGTGGTCATTGACCTTCCGGGCCTGAATACCACCGCTCTCGGAGAGCGGCTCAAGGCATGCGGCAAGCACTTCCAGCGCGGGGACGTATCTGGTGCTGTTCGCCTCGCGGAGGAGCGCGGACTCATCGGGCGACAGCGTGGGCCGCGTAACTCCTGGCTCCATTACCCTGTTGTCCCGAGTAGTCCCGGGTTGTCCCGGGGAACACTAGAGAGTAGTCCCGACCCGTCCTATAGGGACGGGACTGCTGAAGGCCAACTCAATGGCTGAGTTGTCCCGGCTGCCTGTCCCCGCGAGGACTCCCGAAGGGCCCTTCGGGGCTGAGTCGGCCACGGGGCAACGGAGGCGTTGGGGACCGCGTCGTCGGGTGACCTCCCGGCTGCTGGTGTCGCACGTGGACAGGGTGCAGGAAGCCAGCGAAAAGGACCTGTTGGAGGTTGTCGCCGAAGTCGCCTGGAGGCTCGGCTATGCGGCCTTCCTGGACTTCGAGTCGACGATGCGCTGGATCGAGTCCGGGTTGAACTGGGCCGTCATACACTCGCCATCGATAGGCAAGCCTGTGGCGCGTGAGTTCGGCGAACGCATACGCGAAGGTGTTCAGGCTGGTGCATCGGCAGCTCGTGAGGAACTCCGCACCGGGCGCCGGCAGCGGTTCCCCTGGAGCATGTGGGAATGAGATGACCAAGACGATCTCGAGCTACCGAGAGGTCCGCTCGCTCGAGCTGGCCTTGTCCGGAATGAGTTGGGACCAGGTTGCCGAAGAGTTGGGCTACGCCAACCGGAGCGGCCCTTGGAAGGCCGCGCAGCGCTGTCTGGCCAGGCATCAGATCGTTGCTGCTGACCGATATCGAGCGGTCAGGCTGGCCGAGCTCGACATGCTCCAGGCTCGCAATTGGAGAGCCGCTATGGCCGGCAGCCCTAAGGCTGCCGGCGTCGTGCTGCGCGTGATCGAAGCCCGGATCCGGCTGATGAACCTGTGAGTCCGGTGGTCTGGTACCGAGCGCGTGAAGTCCTGCGTTGCTGTCCGCCTGTAGCTCAGGAAGTTGGAAACCGGGCAGGAAACGCCCTTCGGAGCGCGCCGCCGACAGAGCGGCGCGCTAGCCGTTCAGAACCTGCTCCTTGCGGTGGTCGTCGATGAGCCATAGCACCTCGCAGCCATTCGTCGCGGCCCTCGCTAGTTGCGGTTGTTGCGCGGAATTCCGAGAAGTGGGAATTGGTCGGCCGATGCAGATCCACCTGTCAGAACGCCCTTACTAGTCCGATCAACTTCGCCGTTCCTTGAGCTTGCCTCTTGCTGTTCTGCCAAGGTTGATTGGGGAGGTCGGCGGTGAGCAGGTCTAAGACGGTGCTCGAAATGTTCGAGGAGTGCGCGGCGTCGATGTCGGGAACATTCAGTCGCCAGGAGGTGCTGTCCTGGTTCCGACGGCACTACCCCGAGGTCCCCGAATCCACGCTCGGGGCCTACATCCAGGCACTGACGTCCAACGCCCACAACCGGGAGCGAAACGCACCTTGGGTGGGCAGCCAGCCACCGTTGTTCGACCGGGTCGAGCACGGCACATACCGAGTCCACCAGCGCGCAGTCGGATCGACAGCCAGAACACCAGCATCGGCTGGACACAACGACAACGTCGTTGTCCGGCAAGCACAGGAGGACTGGCGTTGGGAAGGCCGAGTGCAGGCGCGTGTGGTGGCGCACCTCGCCGCCAACGGGGTTGAGATCACCCGTGTGGCTGACACAGGCAGCAGGGAGCACGGTACCGACGTCGAAGGCATTCCTGCCGGTTCGAGGATGCACGTTGAGGTCAAAGGCTGGCCTTCTGATCAGTATGTCGATCCCGCCAGGGCGAGTGAGGCGAAGAGGACCGGCGCGGCTACCCAGGCTCGAGTGTGGTTCGCCGACGGCCTGATGCACGTGCTGAAGCTGCGCAACTCGCATCCACGGGATGGGGTCGCCCTTGCGCTGCCTGACGTCCCCACCTATCGCCGACTGCTCGACTCGGTTCGCACACCTATCGAGGCATCGCACATCTCCGTCTTGTGGGTCGATGAGACCGGACACGTTGTCCTGGACGGGTGGGGCGCTCAGACCTCGTCCGCCTGAATCGCCAGCGGCGCACGTGGCATGAGTCCGCCTCCGTCCGCTAGCTACTTGTGCCAAGGGAGAGATCTCGCTTTGGAGGGTGCGTCCCTATTCGAGATTCTCGAGACGCTAGCCCCCACCAGCGACAATGGCACATGGGTCGTCACTCGGCAGTCTCTTCGCCGGCACAGATCTCTAGGGCGAGCTGAACACCGGCGGGGGGAAGGTCCGTTAGCAGTTTCTAACCATCGACAGGTGACCGAAGTTCGTCACGCCCCACGAGATGTTCGCCGTGTCGGTGAACACCGCAAATGTCTCGTAGTGCTGGGGCAGACGGTCCTCGTACTTGGCATGCACCTGGAGCGAGTCGCCCGGGCCGATGGTCATTTGGGTGGGCACGGCGTTCGCGATGGTGCCGCCTGTGACGGAGTCGAGGCTGGCGCCGAGGTCGCGCGGCCAGGTGTAGGTGCGGATACCTACGACAACGTTGTAGATCGGCCGGTCGCTGGCGTTGTGGACGGTGGCGTAGAAGCCCGGGTTCTCAGAGTTGGACCACTGGCCACCCACGACGTATACCCGAACGGCCTGCGCCTTCTGGTCGGCAATGTCGCGCTGTTGCTCGCGCTCCTCGAGCTTGGCGAGCCGCTCGGCGTCTTGCTCGAGCCGGGCGCGGTCGTTACGGAACGTGCGGGCCGCGTACCAGAGGGCCAACCCTGCGATAGCGGCGGCTAGCACTATGCCCACCGCCGACACCACTGTGCCGAGGGCCGTCCACTCCTCTGGCGTGCGGCCGAGGTAAGTGTTGACAACGGGGGCGGGTGTGCTCACATTCCCAGGCTATGGATGCCTGCCGACCGCCGGCGCGCGCCGCGCCGCGGCAGTTGATCGGCGAGCGGGAGACAACAAGCGCAGACCCCATTGAGGGGTGGAAGAACGGCTCTGAGGGGTCCCCCACCCCGCACCAGCCCCGCGCAGCGAGCCGCAACTGCACGTCGGCGTACCAAGTTGCGGCACTCCCTATCGGCACTTCTCGAACCCTAGACGGCGACACTTCTGCGGCTCGTGCCCGCTGCCCGTTCAGCTCGCAGCCGTTGGGTAGACGAGTCGCGAAACGTGGCAGGCTTCGTGGCATGCAAGTGGGGGACGTCGTGAGCGCTGACGAGATCGTTGCCAGCATGCTCAGGGCAGAAATCGACGCTGACCCTTGGGCACAGCACATTCGCGCTTGGTTGGAACTCTTCGGCTGGTCCGACGAACTGGTACGACTGCCCGACACATCCAGTCCCCGCGAAAACGTCCGCCGCGCTCGGCTGCTGGCGAGCTACCGCGGTTGGGGTCGCGGTCACTATCTGTTCGCCGGTTTCCCATCGGATGTGCAGTGGTTCGACGTACACCTCGACGCTGCCGAGGTCGCCGACCTTCGGTACATCCGGCAGGACGGCTGGGACTCGCGCCTGGTCCTGGATGGGGCCGGAATCATCAAGGCGGGAGCCATCCTCGCTAAGCGCGAGAGCACCGAGAAGATCAAGGCCATTGCCGCGCAGATCAAGAAGGGGACATTCAAGTCCCGGGAGCCGCTCATTATCGTCGCTGAAGACGTTGTCGGTCCGTTCACGCTGCTCGACGGCCACCACCGAGCCACGGCTCTCGTATTGGCGGGAGTGCCGGTACACCGCCAGGTGCCCGCCCTCCTAGGTGTGTCCGCTTCCATGCGAGGTTGGCCGTTCTGGCCGACGCCGTGACTACCCGACCCCGACGCTCGTCCCTCTTTTTGGGTCCTATCGGCACAACGGCGTGGCACGCTATCGGCACTTCGGCGGGCCACGCTGAGGCACGCCCTAGCGGCACATCGGCTCGGGAGTCCAATCCATGTGACGACTTCGATCAGCGGCCCGCAACTGGGGGCGGGTCAGTTGATTCGCCTGACACGCCAACTGCTGAATCCGATGAGTCCGAGACTCACGAGGAGGAAGATCCCGGTCTCGTAGGTCTGGAACGGCCAGAACCTGTCGGCTGGCTGGTAGGTAATCTTCTCGCTCACGTGGAGGCCGAGGACGTAGTCCTGGCAGGCTTCGGGTGACCTCTGCAGGCAGGCGTCGGTGGCTCTCAGGTAGATCACCTTGCCTGTGGAGTCCACATCTTCGTCGCTCAGGATCCAGGCACCAACAGGTGATTGCTGCGCCAAGGCCCGCATTTGCTGGTCGCCGGTGATCTCGATGTTGAAGTTCGGGCCGGCGATGGCCGTGGTGGCGGTGACCGGTGCCTGAAAGTGGGGTCGGATCCATATCGGTGTGATGATCTGGATGGCGAGGAAGAGGGCGAAAGTGATCGCCATTGCAGCCAGCGCGCGCCGGGTGAGCAGTCCGATCGCCGCGCCGAGGGTGAACGCGAGCGCTGCGTAGCCGACGGGTGCGATCCCTCGGGACCCGAACTGGAGCGTGTCAAGCCGAAAGGCACCCATCTGGAGTCCGCCTGCGGCGTCGATCGGAGCGGACCACCAGGTGACGATGAGGCTGAGCAGCCCCGCGGTGATCATCGAGGCGGCGCCGACCAGCAACAGCTTCACCGTGAGCCATCGGCTGCGAGTAATGCTCTGGGTCCACAGCATGCGGTAGCTGCCGGCCTCCAGGTCGCGGGCCAGCAGCGGCGCTCCCCAGAAGATGCCGATGAGCGCTGGTAGGACGTAGAGCATCATCAGGCCCGTGTTGTAGAGGAACGGGTACAGACCGTTGGTTTTGACGGCACTGATGAAGTTGTGGCACAGCCCTGCGCTGATGCAACCCGGGTAGCCGCTCGCGTCGGCCAGATGGTGCAGCTGGACCCCGGTGATCGCGAAGACGACAGCGAGGACCGCGACGACCGTAACGGCGACCCACACCTGGGAGCGGAACTGGCGCCAGGTCAGCCAGCTCACGACGCTCTCCTGGGACCGGGAAGATCTCCGTCGCGTCGATGCTGTGACGCGCCGAGCCCCATGTAGGCGAGGACGAGGTCTTCCATGCTGACGGTTTCAACCGCCCAGGCGGGGTCCAGGATCGGTGCGCTCGACCGGATCAGCAACGTGGTCTGCCGCTCGGTGTGACGCTCTTCGATGACCAGCCAGTCGCTGGGCCACCTCGTCGGCTCCCGTCTAGGCCCCGTGAGCAGGTGGTGAGTTGCGAGCAGGTCATCCACGGTGCCAGACAGCTGGACCTGGGAGTCCGCCAGGACGACCAGGTAGTCGCAGACCCGTTCCAGGTCCGCCACCAGGTGCGAGGACATCACCACGCTGACCTGCTGCTCGGCCACGCTAGCCATGAGCGACTGCAGGAACTTCCGGCGGGCGAGGGGATCGAGGCTGGCTACGGGCTCGTCAAGGACGATCAACTCGGGTCGCTTAGCCATCGCCAGGGTGAGCGCGAGCTGGGCGCGCTGACCACCTGACAACTGCCCGGCTCTCTGATCAGGGTCGAGCTCGAGCTCCTCGATCCGCTGCCCTGCCAGATAGGCGTCCCAACCCGGATTCAGCTTGGCGCCCATCCGCAGGTGGTCGGCGACCGACAACGTCGACAGCGTCGGGGTGTCCTGGGCCACGAAACCCACCCGCGCCAGCTGCGCCGGGTCTTCTGCCGGCTTGTGACCCAGCACGTCGATCTGACCGGCTGTTGGTTGCAACAGTCCCACGGCCAACTGCAGCAGCGTGGTCTTGCCCGCACCGTTCGGTCCGACCAACCCGACGACGTGACCGGTCGGGATGCTCAACGTGCAGTCGGACAAAGCCGTCTTCTTCCCATATCGCTTCACCAGAGCGGCGGTCTCGATCGCCGCCGTCATGCGCTCTCCGCCTGACTCCCCGAGCGGAACGTGTTCACGAACAGGGCCTCGATACTCTCCTCATCCAACCCCGCCAGACGCGCCTTCGCTAACCAACGCTCCAGGTCTCGGCGTAGCCGGTTGTGCTCGACGAGCGAGGCGTCGCTCAGCGTGCCGGTAACGAACGTCCCACGACCTGGGCGAGGCGAGACGAGACCCTGCGACTCCAGTTCCCGATACGCCTTCAACACGGTATTCGGGTTCACCGCGACAGCGGACGCGACGTCCTTCACCGTGGGCAGCTGGTCACCCTCATGCAGCAGGCCCAACCTGAGGGCCTGGCGGACCTGATGCACTAACTGCAGATACGGCGCGACCCCCGAATGGGTCTGCAAGCGAAACTCAATCACCGAAGTACCAATCTACTAGGTGGCTAGTAGATTAGCGCCTTGCTTGCGCGACTCGTCAAGTCGGCGAACCTATGGCCCGATATTGCTTGGCTCGAATAGGGCCAAGCGCTCTCAGCCGGTTGTCGGGCTTGCCCAGGGTGTCCATCGAGTATCGATGGTCCAGGTGCGGGAACTTGTCTTGGAGCTCTTGATGCAGGTGAGCACTTCGTAGCCTGCGCCGGCTCTGGCGTGTTGGCCCGGGGTTGGGCAGCTTGAGCCAGGCATTTGGATCGGGAGAAGGAGGTAGGGCGCGGCGAGTCTCCAAGTGGGCGCTCCCATCGGATTGCTCGCACAAATGTCCGGCTTGCCGGTGAGCATGTCCGTCCCTGATGCACCGACTGTGTTGCACCAAGCTCCAATGGATCCGAACGTGCTAGATGTGCTGCCTGGGTTCTTCAGCAGTGAGACCAGGCCGTTGCTGCGGGTAGTCAAGTAGAGGGCAAAGAAGGCGATTATCAGGACGCTGATGCCGACACGTAGTGAGCCGGATCGTTGTCGAGCACGGGGCCTCCTGGCCGATGTGGGCGGCGGGTATCTGCCCGCGTTCCGGGGGGCAGGGGAGGTTCTGGGCTTGACGGCCTCGGTGCGCCCGACCTGGTATGCGGCCGTGATCTTGCGCGAGTAGTCGGCGACCCAATAGGGCGCAGCCGGTGTTGGTGGCAGATCGGTCCACGTGCCGGGTCGGGCGGCAGTGGATGCGATGAATTCGATGTGTTCGGTCTGAAGGCGCTGTGGGCATGCCAGTAGC
The DNA here is from genome assembly GCA_903825575.1 of uncultured bacterium. Classification (GTDB taxonomy): domain Bacteria; phylum Actinomycetota; class Actinomycetes; order S36-B12; family CAIKAW01; genus CAIKAW01. The sequence goes on from CAIKAW010000107.1 coordinate 10,082, forward strand.
CAGGGCACCAACTGGCGGTGTTCGAGCACGGTGACACCGATGGTGGCTTCCCGTTGCTTGACACGATCTGCGATGACCGCCACCACCGGGTGAACCTCTACCGGCCAGGGCAGCGCCCTGGACAGTGTGGCTTGGGCATCGGTGGCCTCTGAGCGGGCTGCTGGTACGTACGTCTGCCGGTCCCCGTAGACGAAGACGGCGTCGCCACGCACGTCCACCTTGGCGCCGGTGTGGTTCTTCGTGTTGATGGTGAACACACCGCCGGGACCGATGACCAGGTGGTCGATGTCGACGGTCGGGCCGCGGGTTAGACCGTGGAGGATGTGCCAGTCCGGTGGTAGGCGCAGCAGCTCGGTGCCGACGATC
>CAIKAW010000108.1 GCA_903825575.1 uncultured bacterium
ATGTACTTCACTGGTGCCCGGCATTTCTTCCACTAGGCCAGACCGCTAGCGGTTTCTCAGGGTTCTCTCACGGCAATTTGTAACTATGGCGTGTGCCGATTCGAATTCAGCCCGGCCTGCGCCCGGCCCTACTGGCCGGTTTGGGGGCCAGCGTTGTGCTAGCTGCCTGTGGGTCGCTGGGCCCGGGCGCCGCCCCCGCGGCGACATCGCACAAGCCAGCCTCACACCCGGTGGCAGCCGAGCCAGTCCACATCTGGGCTGGCGCCCATCAGCCTCCGGCGGGCTTCGACTGGAATCCGGTGCCGGGGTCTGCCTACTTAGCAGTCACAACTGTCGACGGTGGTCAGGTATCGATGCTCTGGATGGACCCGAGCCATTTGAAGTTCAGGTACGTGCCGGGTAATCAGTTCCCTGAGGCCAGTCCGATAACTAAGGCTGACGTCACCCCGTCGACGTGGGTGCCAAACATGGTCGCGGCATTCAGTGGGGGATTTAAGCTCGCCGATCACGTAGGTGGCTACTACTACGCCGGGCGAATGGTCTCGCCATTGCTGCCAGGCCTCGCGACGATTGTCGCGTACCGCGACGGCACGCTCCAGGTCGGCGTTTGGGGTCGGGGTCAGAAGTTGACCCCGCAAATGCTTATGGTGCGCCAGAATCTGCCACCCCTTGTCGATCAGGGAGTTATTCAAACCAAGCCCACTGATGTTCCGCACACGTGGGGATTCACATTTAATCTTCGCTGGAAGGTTAATCGCTCGGCATTGGGGCAACGGCCAGATGGCACCTTGGTATTTGCTTATGGACACTTGATCAAGCCAGTGACTTTGGCGAGTTACATCGCAGCGACGGGAGTCACTACTGCGATCGACCTGGATATGAACGGGTACTGGCCGGCGGCCTTCACCTACCGCCACGTGGGTACAAAGACAATTGGTGCTCGGTTGAATCCGTACGTCGTTCACACACCTTCGCTGTATTTCAACCAATACCACAAGGACTTCTTTGCGGTTGAGGCGTTCCCTGCCGTCATTAGTTGAGTAACCCAGCTGGCGCGCCCGCAAACTTGTAGCCCGTAGGCTGCGCCGGTGACCCAAACTGGTTGGCGCGCCCGATTGCCCGTTGTGATGGGCGTGCTCGCGGGCGTCGCAGTGGTTGTGCAATCCCGAGTCAATGGTGCGCTGGAGTTACGCGTCCATAACGGCGTTGCGTCGGCAATGGCCAACTTCGGCATTGGTTTGGTACTTGTCAGCGTCGGAGTATTCGTGCTGCCCAAGCCGCGAGCCGCAATGCTTACCATTCCCGCACAACTTCGAGGAGCGAAACTTCGCTGGTGGCATCTTCTAGGAGGGGTCGGGGGAGCTAGCTTCATCGCCTCCCAGAGCGTGTCCGTTCCAGCGATTGGCGTGGCCCTTTTCACTGTTGCCACTGTGGCTGGCCAGAGCAGTAGTGGGTTGCTTGTCGATCGGCTCGGACTCGGACCCGGTGGTGTCCGGCCCGTATCCAAGGCGCGGCTCGTTGCGGCGGCCATGTCTATCGTCGCTGTGGCGCTAGCGGTGTCGGGCCGAATAGGTACTTCGCACTCGGTTGTCGCATTCGTGGGAATCACGCTCGCGGCAGCCGTTGTCACATCCTTTCAGCAAGCCTTCAACGGTCGGGTTGCCTTGGCATCTAGTCCGAGCGTGGCTGCGTTGGCAAATTTCGCTACGGGGTTCCTGGCGCTGTCCATAACAGTGTCCGTGATGATTCTTGGCTTTAGTCAACACGTGTCGTGGCCTTCACCACTTGCTCATCCGGCGCTTTACTTAGGCGGGCCGTTAGGACTGTTCTTCATCACTTCAGCTGCTTACGTGGTACGCAGTGTGGGTGTGCTGCTCTTTATGCTGACAGCGATCGCCGGACAACTTGCCGGCGCTCTGATCCTCGATGTCTTCTTCCCGACGCCAGGGGCGGTTGTCACTTGGCAGTTGTTCTCGGGCGTGATCCTCACAGGCGTGGCCGTCGCGATTGCCGCCTTGCGCAACAACTGAGCGGCTCGCGCCTCCCGGCTCGAGCGTATGGCGGTGTGAGTGGCAGGATGCCGACCATGAGCGCAGGCATCCTCGACGGTAAGGCCACGGCCGCCGCAATCAAGTCCGAATTGGCCGTGCGGGTAGCGGCCCTGGTAGCCAAGGGGATTCAGCCCGGACTGGGCACCGTCCTTGTCGGTAGTGATCCGGGCAGCCAGTCATATGTCGGCGGCAAGCACCGCGACTGCCATGAGGTCGGCATGACGTCAATCCGCGTCGACCTTCCGGACACCGCGAGTCAGGCCGATGTCGAAGCCGTTGTCCGCGACTTGAACAACGACCCAGCCTGCACCGGATACATCGTTCAGTTACCGCTGCCGAAGGGGTTGGACTCCAACCGCGTGCTTGAACTCATGGACCCCGACAAGGACGCCGACGGATTGCATCCGACGAATCTGGGTCGGCTTGTTCTGGGCGTTGCGGCACCGCTTCCTTGCACTCCCCGTGGAATCGTGGAACTTCTTCGCCGCTACGGCGTTCCTCTTGCAGGTGCTGAGGTTGCAGTCATCGGCCGAGGTGTCACTGTGGGCCGGCCCTTGGGTCTGCTACTAACGAGAAAGTCTGAGAACTCCACCGTAATCCTTTGTCACACCGGCACGAAGGATGTAGCCGCGCACACCAGGCGGGCCGACATCATCGTGGCCGCCGCCGGGGTTCCTCACGTAATCACCCCAGACATGGTCAAGCCGGGTGCTGCTGTACTTGACGTTGGCATCACTCGGACCGAGGCGGGTCTGGTTGGCGACGTCCACCCCGACGTTGCATCGGTTGCTGCTTGGATTGCTCCGATGCCTGGTGGAGTCGGCCCGATGACGCGGGCAATGCTCATGGCCAACGTCGTGGAATCGGCCGAACGCCGTTCGGTCTGAGCGTGGCCCAACCGCTGCCGCAACCAAGTGCACTGCCGGACAACGTCCGGCAGTTGCGCCTGCGTCGCACGCCGCGCTGGCAATGGCCGCTGAACGCCGTGTTGGTGGGTGTGGCCGCCTCGTTGGCCATCATTGCGGCCAACCATTTCCGGCGCGGTTCGGTGGCCTTGGCTGCCTTCGTCTGGCTCGCCTTTTTTCTTCGACTACTGCTTGGCGATACTGAAGCCGGGTGGCTCACGGTGCGATCCAAGCGCACCGATTTGGTGGTCCTGTTGGCGTTGGCAGTCGGCGTCAGCACGCTGGCGCTGATCGTCCCCCCACCGTCCTGACCCGACTTTCGATCGGAGCCACTTAGGGGCTACGCTCGGGTCGATATCTTGATGTAAAGATACTTTCCGTCGCAGCAGAGGGGCATCAGTCATGGCTGGCAAGATCACCGTCGTGGGAGCCGGCTTCTACGGTTCCACCACCGCCCAGCGCATCGCCGAGTACGACTTGGTCGACGAGGTTGTGCTGACCGACATCGTCGAAGGCAAGCCCGAGGGCTTGGCTCTCGACCTGAATCAATCGCGCCCAATCGAACACTTTGAGACCAAAGTTGTCGGCGCAACCACGACCGTCGAAGGTGGCGGCTACGAAGCCACAGCTGGTTCCGACGTGGTCGTCATCACCGCTGGCCTGCCGCGTAAGCCGGGCATGAGCCGCATGGACCTGATCGAGACCAACGCTCGAATCGTGCGTGGGGTAGCAGAGAACGTGGCTAAGCATTCGCCAGGCGCCGTGATCATCGTGGTGTCTAACCCACTTGATGAGATGACTGCCCTGACTCAGTTGGCGTCTCAGTTCCCGTACAACCGGGTCATCGGTCAAGCCGGAATGCTCGATACCGCGCGGTTTAGCTACTTCGTCGCTGATGCCCTTGCTGTTGCAGTGGGTTCAGTCCGAACCCTGACGCTTGGGTCGCACGGCGACACCATGGTCCCGGTGCCTAGTCGCTGCACCGTCGACGGCCGGCCGCTGATCGACCTCATGCCGGCGGAGAAGATCGAAGAACTCGTTGTGCGCACCCGAAACGGCGGGGCTGAGGTTGTAGCGCTGCTCAAGACCGGTTCTGCGTACTACGCGCCATCTGCAGCCGCTGCTCGGATGGCCAAGGCAGTAATCGAAGACTCTGGCGCTGTCATGCCCGTGTGTGCCTGGGTTGATGGCGAGTACGGAATCAATGGCGTGTATCTCGGTGTTGAGGCCGAACTCGGTCGCGAAGGCATTCGTCGCGTCGTCGAGACCAACCTGACCGACACCGAATTGCAGGGTCTGCGCGAGGCTGCCGCGGCGGTACGCATCAAGCAGGCCGACGTTCAAAGCCTCTAAGGAAGGTCTCGAGATGAGCAAGATCCACGTGGTGAATCCGGTCGTCGAACTAGATGGCGATGAGATGACCAGAATCATCTGGCAGTTCATCAAGGACAAGTTGATCTTGCCCTACCTCGACGTCGACCTTAAGTACTACGACCTATCGATCGAGAATCGCGACGCGACCAATGACCAGGTGACGATCGACTCTGCTCATGCGATCCAGCAGTACGGGGTGGGCGTTAAGTGCGCGACCATCACTCCAGATGAGGCTCGGGTTGAGGAATTCGGTCTCAAGAAGATGTGGAAGTCGCCCAACGGGACCGTGCGTAACATCCTCGGCGGCGTCATCTTCCGCGAGCCGATCATCATGCGAAATGTTCCGCGACTGGTGCCTGGTTGGACTAAGCCGATCGTCGTCGGTCGTCATGCCTACGGAGATCAGTACCGAGCCACCGACACTCGCATTCCTGGCGCCGGGAAGTTGACGCTTTCGTTCACCCCCGCCGATGGGTCCGAGCCAATGGAACTTGAGGTTTTCGACTTCCCCAGCAGTGGCGTGGCGATGGCGATGTACAACCTCGACGACTCGATCCGCGACTTTGCTCGCGCCTCGCTTCGCTACGGCCTCGATCGCAACTACCCGGTCTACTTGTCTACCAAGAACACAATCCTCAAGGCCTACGACGGTCGATTCAAGGACTTGTTCGCCGAAGTTTTTGAGGCCGAATTCAAGGCTGACTTTGAAGCCGCTGGCATCACGTATGAGCACCGACTCATCGACGACATGGTGGCGGCTTCCATGAAGTGGGAGGGTGGCTACGTCTGGGCTTGCAAGATCTACGACGGCGACGTCCAAAGCGACACCATCGCGCAGGGCTTCGGCTCACTCGGGCTGATGACCAGCGTTCTGATGACTCCCGATGGCAAGACCGTCGAAGCAGAAGCGGCTCATGGCACGGTCACGCGCCACTACCGCATGCACCAGCAGGGCAAGCCGACGTCGACCAACCCAATTGCGTCGATCTTCGCTTGGACTCGTGGGTTGGCTCACCGTGGCAAGCTCGACGGCACCCCCGAGGTGACGGCCTTCGCCGAGACCCTCGAACGGGTGTGTATCGAAACAGTCGAGGGTGGGGCGATGACCAAGGATCTGGCCTTGCTGATCAGCGATGCTGCACCGTGGCTGACCACCGAGGCTTTCCTCGACGCAATCGACGCGAACCTGCAACAGGCGATGGCCTGAGGGGCTATTTGGTTTGGCTGCGCCGTACGCTGATGGGATGAGCGGCGTCCTGATCACCTTTGGAGTGATCATTTTGCTTGCCGTGTTCGGGGGGTTCTTCGCCGCTGCCGAGACTTCGTTGGTTTCGTTGCGCGAGAGCCAAGTGCGCGTGCTTGCAGAAACTCATGGACGTCGCGGCAAGCGACTTGCTGAGTTAAACCATGACCCAAATCGCTGGCTGGCAGCAGTACAGGTAGGCGTGACGATCGCCGGCTTCATGTCGGCAGGGTTTGGAGCCGAGCGGATCACCCCGAAACTGACCCCGCACCTAGTGTCCTGGGGTCTGCCAAAGAGTGTGGCCTCTACCCTCGCGTTTTTGTGCACCACGCTGCTCATCGCATTCATTGTCCTGGTCCTTGGCGAGTTGGCTCCGAAGCGCCTAGCGCTGCAGCGTTCTGCCGCTATTGCACTGGCGACCGCCGGCGTCGTCGACGGGCTAGCGCGGATCTCTAGGCCCTTCATCTGGCTACTGTCGTTAGCCACCGACGTTGTGGTGCGGCTGTTAGGTGGGGATCCAGCGGCCGGCAAGGGCGGGATTTCCGAGGACGAACTGCGTGGGATGGTAGCCACCCATGGCGAACTGACCGAGGACGAGCGGACCCTAATCGATGACGTCTTCGATGCTGGTGAACGCGATCTCCGCGAGATCATGGTGCCGCGAACCGAGGTAGATTTTCTGCCCGCAGACATGCCGGTATTCAAGGCCGTCCGAACGGTGGTTGAGGGTCGGCACTCGCGGTACCCAGTGGTCCGCGATTCGGCGGATGACGTTATCGGTTTCGTACACATTCGAGATCTGCTGGATCCGGATCTGGCTGATCGTTCGATCCGGGTCGCGGAGTTGGTTCGCGAGATTGCCTTCCTTCCCAGTTCCAAGCACGTGATTCCGGCGCTTTCTGAGATGCGGCGGATCGGCGCGCACCTGGCGATCGTTGTTGATGAGTACGGCGGTACGGCGGGCATCGTCACCCTTGAAGACCTGGTCGAGGAATTAGTGGGGGAGATCCGCGACGAATACGACGAGGCTGAGGAAGAGCCGACTCGTTCCGCGGGCGGGCCCGTCGAGGTCGATGGCTTGCTGAATCTGACGGATCTAGCCAACGACGTCGGGATCGAACTCCCGGAAGGGCCTTACGAGACAGTTGCCGGCTA